>CANSKZ010000001.1 GCA_947647595.1 uncultured Clostridium sp.
AATTCAGAGAACAGAATGAAAGCTGTTGCTTCTGTAACATTCGATAATGAATTCGTAATTCATGATATCAAAGTTATCGAAAGTGCAAATGGATTATTTATAGCTATGCCAAGTAGAAAAACTCCAAACGGAGAATTTAAAGATATAGCTCATCCAATCAATGCTGAAACAAGAGAAAAAGTTCAAAAAGCAATCTTGGAAGCTTATGATGCTCCAGATGCTGAAACTGTAGAATCAGCAGAATAATATAAAAGGATATAAATAGTCACGATATTGTGGCTATTTTTTTACTTATATTAATCTATTTTAAATTTACTATTTGTATAAACTAATGATTTAAAATATAGAAAATACTTGATTTTTTACTAAAAGTATGGTTTAATAATAATAGGATAACATAAAACACAAAAGGATAAAGGATGTGAGTACATATGAAATCAATAAAAGACCCAGAATTTAGCATATTATCAATGAAAATTAATGACCAAGAGGCAAAAGCTTTTTTGAAAGAAAAAGGAGAAGTAACAAAAGAACAAATGCAAAATTTAAGTGAACAACAACTTGAAGAAGCTAAAAAGAGAGTTAGGTTAGGGAAATTGCTTACCTATCAAAAATATCAACGATTCAAAAAGTTAATGAATGTATATAATAGATATCAACATACTAAAAACTTTACAAATTTATTAAAAGTAGCGGATCCAGCTCTTATTTTAGATAAATTATATGCAGATGAGGGATTAAATAACGAACCCAATATCGATGCAGATTATAGAGCTTTAAGAAAGGCTGTTGAACAAGCGAAGTCAGAAAATCCAGGAGTAGACATAAATGATATTACCTCACAAAAAAGTAGAGCAGTTATTAGTGATATTATTAATCAAACACAAAAAAAAGGAAAAGAAGTAATTCCCGCTGATTTAGATTTTGTTGCAGTAATAGAAGGTTATGGACTGTATAAAGCTATATCTGAAGTACAAGCAGGGAAAGATAGAGAAAATGTAAAAAAGCGATATGATATTACAGAAGAAATGTTACAAAAAGGTGAGGCAAGAGTTGAGAATTTTAACCAAAAAGAAATAATTGGTATGTATCAACGTGCCAACGCAGATAAAAGTGTTCTCCTTACAGCAGGTGCATTGGAAATTAATCCAGGTGAAGCAGAAAGAGATTTAGCGAGTTTTGGTGGAATCGAGCCAAAAGGAAAACCGCCAATAGCAGAGAACTGTTTGTTAGTCAAAAGAAAAGAACCGCAACTGTATGTAATTGATGCTTTTTATAAAAAATATGAGGAATATACACCATGTAGTCAAAATAGAGAAAGTGTAAAAGAATCAATTGAACGATACTTAAATGAAATAGAACAGTGGAATAAAGAGCAAGAAGCGGAAGAGAAAAAATTTAGAAACTTACATAACAGACCATCGCCACGCTTTTTGCGAGAATTAGAAGAGTATCAAAAAGAGCAGGCACAACAACAAACAAAAGGAAAAATTTCAAATATTAAAGCTGTAGAAGATAAAGGAATGGAAGTTGGATAAAAAAAGTCTGGCAACGCTCGTTGCCAGGCTTTTTTGTCACTGTATCTTACAGCAACAGTTGACCTTATCCAGAATAAATTTTCTTTCCTGAACAGGCCGCTTTTTTTTGCGATGATAAGGTAATTCCGTCGATGAAATCGTTGTTTTTTGGGCAACTAAATGTGTAATTTCAATATAAATGCCCATCAATTCTTCATCGTTAAAATCGACTCCTACTATTGTTTCTGACAACAACAGTAGGATAAAAGTGTCCCGTGTTATTTTTAGGGTTTCTAAAGAGACAGTTTTGTTTTTTCGAAATTCGCGATTATATGCGACGAAGTAGTCGTCCTGCAGCATAGTTTTTATATCTTTTACTGTCACTAATCTCCCCTCCTTTCACTTTATTTCAACAGGTTCCATAATTAAATTATACCACATTTTCCACATTATGTCAAATCTAAAATTGTAAATTGTCTGATTCGACAATATTTTTTGTCATTTTTTTAATTAATACTTGTATTTTTCGTATAAATGTAATAAAATATAAAAAAATTATCACAAAATGTAAAAAACTTTTCAATATTTATGGTAATAAAACGACAAAAAAATAGTTTACTTAGTGATTTAATACAAAGAAAAGAAGAAATATTTGAAAAGTAGAGGTGGTTAAGGATGTTTCAAAATATAACAGAAAGTGCTGAAGAGCAAGAAAATCAAGTTAGTAAAGTAAATTTATTGATAAGGGAATTATTAAAAGTACAAAATATAATTCTATTTATTTTAACATTTTGCATGTCCATGTTGTCCATTGAGGACGAAATATTTCCATTTGGACTAGCTATGATAGCGGCTACTTTAAGTAGTGGGATACCCGTTTTTGGTGTTCTAGTTTCAGCAGCTATTGGGACTTTAGTAGGAAATGGTGTCAATGCGTTTTTGAATTTTATATTAAGTGTTATAATATATTTCGCATTAGTGCTTATTTTTAAACCTAAAATTGCTGTTGAGGAAAGAAATGAATTATTTAAAACAGGAAAACGATTATTTATCGCATGTTTTATTGTTAGTTTTTTTCAAAACGTAAAAGGAATTGTACTTACATATGATGTGTTTATGGCAATTGTTACAGCAACGTTAACATATGTGTTTTATAAAATATTTGTAAATGGCTTAGTTGTCATTAAAGATTGGAGAATTAAAAAGGCTTTTACATTAGAAGAATTAATAGGAGCCTCCATTATGATGGCGATTGCAAGCGTTTCATTTAATCAAGTTATGATATTTCAGTTACATTTAAGCAATATTATCATGGTATTTTTTGTGATGTTACTTGGCTGGAAAAATGGAATGTTAGTGGGCTGTACAGCAGGATTGAGTATGGGACTTGTTATTTCTATGATAGAAATGCAAAATGGTTTACAAATAGCAGTATTTGCAGTTTCAGGTATTTTAGCAGGAATCTTAAATCGATTTGGCAAAATTGGTGTAATGATAGGATTTATTTTGGGAAATAGTTTATTGATTTATTTAACCAATGGTGATACGATACAAATCATTTATTTTCGAGAAATATTTATCGCTTCTGTTGGTTTGCTTTTTGTACCAAACAAACTAAAAATTGAAATTGAAGATTTGGTTGGCAAAAATAAATTATTAACTGATATAGGGGAAAACAGATTAACGCAAAATGAGGAAATGTTGAATAAACTAAATATAATCTCAAATACAATTTCTGAAATGGTTGTAGATAAACCAGAAGAAATGATGAATTTAGAAGAAGATTTCAAAGATATTTTATTTGGAAATTTAGAAGAAATAGAAAATAATATTTTTTATGAAGATATTATAAATGAAGATAATCACATTGCAGATGAATTATATACAAGTTTACAAACACAAGATATGGTTTTAGAAAATGATTTAATCCAGATTTTAAAAAATCATAATAATTATGTTATCATACAAGATGCTAATATAAAAAAAGACTTACAAGAAATGATAAAAATCATTAATCGTTCCTATAAAATGTTGCAGATTGAAGTTACCAAAAAACAAGAAAAAGCCAAAAATATGAAAAGCATGAAAAAGGGATTGGAAGATATTTCAAAGGCCATTAAAAATAGTGTAAAAACAAATGAAGATGTGGCAAAAGGAAAATTTGTAGCCAAAGAAAAAGAATTATTAGTTTTATTGCAAAGTAAATATCCTAGTATAATTTCAAGCAAAATAAAACAAGCCAAAAATGGAAAATATATGGTTGATTTAAGTTTTTCTAATGATAAAGTAAAAGACAAGCAATATATTGCCAATATTTCTAACATTATAAGCAAAGCGCTTGCTACAAAACTAATATTTATGCAAGACAGTAAAAAGAAAAATTATGTACAAACCTATACAAGTGAAGATAAATTTGTTTTGCAAATTGGAAGTAGTAAAGTAACCAAAGAAGGAAACACTGTTTCTGGAGATTGTAATTTGCAAATGAAATTGAAAGATGGAAAATATTTACTAGCCATTAGCGATGGAATGGGAAGTGGAAAAAAGGCAAGAGAAAGTAGTAAATTAACCATCAAAATGCTTGAGGAAATGTTGACAAATGGATTTGACAAAGATGAATTAATTACTTTTATTAATGATAAAGTTAATTTTAATACGGATTCAGAAATGTATGCTACATTAGATTTTGCGATTTTAGATATGTTTACAGGAACTGTAAAAATTGCCAAAAGCGGTGCTTGTAATACATATATTAAAAATAGAAAAAATGTCAGAACAATAAAGTCACAAACGATGCCTGTTGGAATTGTTGAAAAAACAGAATTAGATGTTCAAACAGTTGCTGTTCAAGATGGTGATATTATTGTAATGTGTAGTGATGGACTATTAGAGTCGCAAAATGATATAAAAAAGGATTGGATTGAAGAATATTTAAAAAATATTAATACAACAAATGTTCAAAAAGTGGCAGATTTAATAGTTGCAGAAGCAATCGACAATAGCTTTGGAATTGCCAGAGACGATATAACAGTTATGATAGCAAAAGTAGCGAAGAAAAAATAATGGTGAGGAGGTATTATGGGGAGAGGAAGAAGATATGATGATGAGCCCAAACTGAATATAAAAAAAGTAATTGCGACAGTTGTTGCAATCATTGTGCTGATTATGTTTATTATTTCTATCAAAAATTTATTATCTAGTTCACCAACAACCAAAGAAGTGAGCATAGCAGAAACTTATTTTCCAGTTTATACAAATACAAAATGGGGTGTTATTGATAATAATGGAAAACTTATCATTGATACAACCTATGATGAAATGATAATTGTACCTGATCCAAAAACAGATTTATTTATTTGTATCACCGATGTTGATTATGAAAATGAAACTTATCACACCAAAGTAGTCAATAAAAATGGAGAAACAATTTTGACGAATTACCAAAATGTACAAGCAATCGAGAATTCAGATGATACTGATATTTGGTATGAAAATAATATTCTAAAATTTGAGCAGAATGGAAAATATGGATTAATTGATTTTAAAGGAAAATTAATTTTGGATGCAGAATATGATGATATTTATGCTTTGCAAGGTAGTCAAAAAAATATTATGATTGAAAAAGATGGTTTAAAAGGTTTAGTTAATACTAGCATGGGAGAAGTTATTATTAAACCAGAATATAATCATATTTCTACTTTAACCCATACTTATGAGAATGGTTATAAAATTGAACAAAATGGAAAATATGGAATCATTAGTGCAGATGCAAAAATGATATTTGAGCCGAAATACGATGACATAAAAAAAGTCGCTTCGAATGAATATTATGTTGTTGTTCAAAATGGAAAAGACAGATTAATTAATAGTAATGGAGAAGACGTTTTAACAACAGGATTTGACACAATAGAACAGATTAACGGAGAAAATATAATCATCAAACAGAATGATTTATATGGCGTAATGAAAACAGATGGAACCACTGTTATTGCAAACGAATATGAGGATTTAAAATATGTTTATGGCGATTATTATATTGCAAAAAAATCTGGAAATTATGGAATTATTTGCGTAACAGGTGATACGATTATTGATTTTACATATACTTCTATGGAATACATCAAAACAGCCGATTTTATTCAAGCGGAAAAAGAAAACTACAAAACAGATTTAATCAATCGAGAGTTTAAAGTTGCCTTAGCAGATGTCATTATATCGGAATTAAATTTGGAAAATGGCTATATTCGAGTAAGACAAAATGACGAATATGAATATTATAATTTCCAATTTGAGAAAAAAACAAGTCAAGAAGTTTTGACAACAAGTACATTATTTTTGGTGAAAGAAAATGGCAAGTATGGTTATGAAAACAAACGTGGTGAAAGAATTGTAGATTGCATTTATGATGATGCCAAAGAGCAAAACCAATATGGCTATTGTGCTGTAAAAAAAGATGGACTTTGGGGGGCGCTAAAATCAGATGGCACAGTTGTCATGTCACCAAGTGTTAATTTAGATGAATACTTGTATATTGATTTTATCAATAACTGGTATTTAAACAAAGATTTAAATTTGAATGTATATACTAAATAATAGGAAGGCGCAGGAGACTGTGCCTTTTTCAAAGGAGAGAAAAGTGGAAATAAAATGTGGAACAGATATTATAGAAATTGAAAGAATCCAAAAAGCAATTGAACATATGGGAGAGAAGTTTTTGCAAACAATTTTTACAGAGCAGGAAATAAAATATTGTGAATCAAAAAAGCTTCAAAAATATCAACATTATGCAGCTAGATTTGCAGTTAAAGAAGCAGCTTTTAAAGCGATTGGAGATAGAATGAATCATCGTGAAATGAATTGGAAAAAGTTTGAAGTGACTAAATCGGAAAAGGGAAAACCAATTTTGAAAGTAAACGAATCAATTGAAAGTTTACAAAGTCTGGATATCAGCATTTCACATTGCAAGCAATATGCTACAGCTAATGTTGTTGCCATATTTGAATAAGGAGGAAAAAATGGAATTTTTTGATTCGCATGCTCATTATAATGATGAAAGATTTGAGCAGGATAGGGATGAAATTTTAAAAAAAATATATCATGAAAATGTAACCAAAATTACTTGCGCAGGATATAATATTCAGTCTAGCAAATTTGCAGTAGAATTAAGTGATAAATATGATTTTATGTATGCAACAGCTGGCATATCGCCAAATGATATTGAGAATACAAAGTTATCAGATATTAACGAAATTGGTGAAATTGCTCAAAATAAAAAAGTAGTTGCCATTGGCGAAATTGGATTGGATTATTATTGGAACAAAGAAAATAAAGAAATGCAGAAACAATTTTTTATCAAACAAATAGAATTAGCAGATAGTTTGGATTTACCAATTGTCATCCATTGCAGAGATGCTGTTATGGACACATTAGAGATTTTAAAACACGTTATAAATCCAAAAAAAAGAGGAATTTTTCATTGCTGCATGCTCAATAAAGAATTGATAAAAGAAGCGGTAAAACTTGGATTTTATATATCATTTAGTGGAAATATAACATTCAAAAATGCCAAGCCACAAGATAGCGTAAAGGAAGTGCCAATTGACAAAATTTTAATCGAAACAGATAGTCCTTATCTAACACCAGAGCCTTTCAGAGGAACCAGAAATGATTCGCGAAATGTAAAATTAGTAGCTCAAAAAATAGCTGAAATAAAAGGAATAGCATTAGAGGAAATCTCAAAAATTACATATGAAAATGCAAAACATATCTATAAAATTTAAAAAAACTCTTGTATATATTTTTTAATATGATATAATGACATTAATCTATCATAGGAGGTTAAAATTTATGGGATTAGTAATAGTTGTAATTATTATTGTTTTATTAATTATAATTGCAGGAATGTATAATGGATTGGTTACATCTAGAAATAAAGTTAAAAATGCTTGGAGCCAAATTGATGTCCAATTACAAAGAAGATTTGATTTAATTCCTAATTTAGTAGATTCTGTAAAAGGATACATGAAGCATGAAGAAGGCGTTTTGACCAAAGTAACAGAACTTAGAACATCTTGGGCAAATGCAACAACAGTTGCAGAAAAAGCAGACTTAGATAATCAATTATCAGGCGCTTTAAAAACAATTATGGCAGTTTCAGAAAATTATCCTGACTTAAAAGCAAATCAAAATTTTAGTGAATTACAAGAAGAATTAAGAAACACAGAAAATAAAATTTCTTATTCAAGACAATTTTATAATGATAGTGTTACAATGTACAATACAAAATTAGAAGTAATTCCAACAAACATTATTGCTGGTATATTCAATTTCAAGCCTGAGCAACTATTTAAGGCAGAATCAGAAGAAGCTAGAAAAAATGTTAGAGTTGATTTCAATAATTAAGACGAAAAGCAGAGGGTGCAGTTTAAATTGCACCCTTATGTTTTAGAAGGGAGAATAAAATGTACGAAGATATAAAGAAAAATAAAATGAAAACAGGAATCATTGTTTTTACCTTTTTATTAATGATAACGTTAATATTGTATTATATTTGTTATTTATTTGATATAAGCAGTTATGCAGCAATTACGATTGCTTTGGCATTTTCAATTATTTCTACGATTGCAACTTATTATAATTGTGATAAAATCGTATTAGCAAGTGTTCACGCAAGAGAAGCAACACGTGAAGAAGATTTACAATTGACCAATATTTTAGATGCTTTAATGGTAGCTTCAGGTTTAGAACATAAACCACGATTATATGTTATGGAATCCAATCAGCCCAATGCATTTGCAACTGGTCGAAATCCAGAACATGCAGTTATTTGTGTTACAACAGGACTTTTGCGAAAGTTAGATTACTATGAATTAGAAGGTGTTGTAGCGCATGAATTATCTCATATTAAAAATTATGATATCTTACTTTCTGCGGTTATTAGTGTTATGGTTGGATTTGTAGTAATGTTATCTGATATATTTACAAGAAGCCTATTTAGACCAAGCAGAAGAGACAACGATGATAACGATAATAAAGGAAATACAATTTTAATGTTAATTGGTTTGATATTTCTAATTTTATCACCCATTATTTCCAATTTAATCCAACTAGCAGTTTCTCGTCGAAGAGAATTTTTAGCCGATGCAACAGCTATACAATTTACGAGAAATCCAGAAGGACTGATTTCAGCCCTAAAGAAAATATCAGGCGATGATTCAAAACTAGACGTTGCTAGTAATAGTAATGCTTATATGTATATTTCGAATCCATTTCCGAAAAAAAGAGCAAAACAAGCAAGTAATTTGTTTTCAACGCATCCATCTATCGAAGAGAGAGTAGAGGCTTTGGAAAATTTGAAATAGGATAAAGGGAAGAATTTTATATTCTTCCTTTAAAAATATCTTTTAAAATTGATTGACAATTCTCCAAAAAATGATATAATAATCTAGCAAACAGAAGTTTTATAAATAAAGGAGCAAAAATGGGATTATTAGAAGAATTAAATGATAAACAATATGAAGCAGTAACCACAACTGAAGGACCAAGCTTAGTGATTGCTGGTGCTGGAAGTGGAAAAACAAAAGTATTAACACATAAAATTGCTTATTTAATTGGCGAAAAAGGGATAAAACCATGGAATATTTTAGCGATTACTTTTACCAATAAAGCAGCAAATGAAATGAAAGAAAGAGTCAGAAACCTTGTAGGTGCTAGTGCAGATGATATTTGGATGGGAACCTTCCATTCCATTTGTGTACGAATTTTAAGAAAAACAATTGATAGAATTGGCTTTGACAGTTCTTTCATTATTTTTGATACATCTGACCAAAAAACCATGATTAAAAAAATTCTAAAAGAACAAAATTTAGACGACAAAATTTTCACAGACAAATCTGTATTATATGAAATCAGCAATGCCAAAAACGAAATGCTTACACCTGAGCAATATGCAGTACGTAGTAATGGAGATTTTCGAAAAGAAAATATTGCTGAAATGTATAAATTATATCAAAAAAGATTGAAAGAAAATAACGCCATTGATTTTGATGATATCATCAATTTCACAATAGAAATTTTGCTGGATAATCCAGATATCTTAGAATATTACTCAGACAAATTCAAATACGTTTTAGTAGACGAATACCAAGATACAAATAAAGCCCAATTCACATTAATTACACTATTAGCAAGTAAATTTGGAAATATTACGGTAGTAGGAGATAACGACCAAGGAATTTACTCTTTTCGTGGTGCAGATATTTCCAATATTCTAAATTTCGAAAAGGATTTTCCTGGCACGAAAATTATAAAGTTAGAACAAAACTACAGATGTACACAAAATGTTTTAAATGCTGCTAATGAAGTTATCAAAAATAATGAGACGAAATACGAGAAAAAGCTATGGACAAGTAATGAAGCAGGCAGTTTACCAAAAGTATATCGTGGAGACAACGAATACGATGAAGCCAATTATATTGTTGGTGAAATCAATTCTTTGCGTAGAAATGAATATTACAAATATTCAGATTTTGCTGTTTTATACAGAATGAATACGCAATCTCGTAGCATAGAAGATATTTTGCGTAGAGAAAATATTCCTTATAAAATTATTGGCGGACTTAAATTCTATGAAAGAAAAGAAATTAAAGACATTATTGCGTATCTAAGATTGATTCATAATACAGCAGACAATTTGAGTTTAACAAGAATTATCAATGAACCAAAACGTGGTGTAGGAAAAACGAGTTTAGATAATGTGGAACAAATGGCTACGAGCAATGGAATTTCAATGTATGAAGTTATAAAACGTGCAGACGAATTCGGCTTAAATAGAGTATTTGGAAATACAAGAGAGTTTATTACGACAATAGAGGAATTACGTGACATAAAAGATACAAAAGTCATTTCAGAATTAATTAAAGATGTTTTGAAAAAAACAGGTTATACAAAAGCTTTAGAAGAAGAAAATACAGTGGAAGCAGAAAATAGAATCGAAAATTTAAACGAATTTTTAACAGTAGCGATTGAGTTTGAAGAACAATCTGCGGATAATTCTTTAACAGAATTTTTAGAAGGAATCACACTAAGTTCTGATTTAGATGGAATGGAAGAAGCAGAAGAATCCGTTACCTTGATGACATTGCATAGTGCCAAAGGTCTTGAATTTCCAACGGTATTTTTAGTAGGAATGGAAGAAGGAATTTTTCCAGGATACAAGTCGATTGGAGAGCCAAAAGAATTAGAAGAGGAACGTAGATTGTGTTATGTTGGTATCACTCGTGCAAAAGAAAAGCTATACATGACATGTGCAAAACAAAGAACAGTTTTTGGTTCAACAAGTTTTAATAGTATTTCAAGGTTTATCAAAGAAATTCCAGCCAACATGTTAGATGGAATGGAAGAATTAGAACAAAGTACATATGACAGATTTAGTGATAGTCAATATGAATGGAGTTACGGAAATAAAAGTGAGAGCGATTTATTTAGTAGTTCCTCAACCTATAAAAGCAATCCGATTCCGAAAAAGGCAGTTGCTTCAAGCTATGGATTCAAAAGTGCAGAAAGTTTTTTGGCTAATTTAAATAAGCCTAAAAATGCAAATATTGATTTAGGAGCTTATAAATCAGGAGTCAAAGTATTTCATAAAAAATTTGGGGAAGGATTCATCAATTCCGTTGAACCAGAAGGAGATGATTTAAAAGTCGACATTCAATTCGAGAAAGCTGGACACAAGCGATTAATGGCAAAATTTGCAGGATTGGAAATTATTGATTAAAAAATAGATGAGTTATTTTTGGGAAATATTTGACAAATGTAAATATGTGTGGTATAATATTAACATAATATGGAGAAAAGGAGAAAAAAATATGGAACATGGTTTATATCTAAAAATACAACAGATAACAGACAAACTTGCTAATGAAAAAGGCTGTATGGTAAAAGACCCAGAACACTATGAGGGTGAAATAAAAACTGCTATGTTTTCAGAAGAAATACCATTTGGAAAAGATAAAGGAAAGTTAGAATATTACGATAGATATAAAGCAATGAGCTTTCATGATTTTATTAAAAAATGTTTTGCAATTCTTCCAAGAGATAATTTAGTAGCATTATCGAACGGAAATATTAAACGAACAGGTGTAAGTATGGATACATTATTATCTGACAAACCATGTACAGAAGAAGAAAAAGTGAAACAAAAGTTAACAATTAATAGATTTTTTCAAATTTCTCAAGCTGCAGGACTTATACGGTTTCCGTAAAAAATATAAAGATTTAGCAACAGGGGAAGAAAAATATGTTTTTGAATTACATGAACCAATTCAGACAAATTATAAAAAAGCAGATAGTGAAAAATATAAAGGAAGATAAATTAAAAATAAACCGTTCAAGAATGAATGGTTTATTTTTTAATTTCTATCTGTAGTTACTTCACTAACAGTAATTTCTGATTTCTCTGTTTTTGCCTCTAATAAAGATTTATTTGTATTTGGGTTAGTTTTTATTTCAATCCCATCAATATGTTGTAAAGTACTGGAAATTGATGTCTTATTATACTTTTCATCATTATTGTTACCAGAATTTAATTTTTGAGGCTTATTTAGCTTGTCATTTATAAATTTTAACAAGTTTTCTTTTGCTTTAATTATCTTTTGTGGAATATTTGATAATGTTTGTTTTATTTTTGAAAATATATTTTGGTTGATAATTGCAGGAAGATTTTCTCCTATATCCGCAAAGTCTTTTTCATCTGTACCAGTCAAAATAGAATTTTTTCCATTATCTTTTAGTTCATTAGGAATTAAAATATCATTTGAGCTGTAAGTTGAAGTTTTAATTTGTTCATCAGATTGAAATGCTGATTCTACATCAAGCAGTATGGAAAATTCATCAAGACTTTCTTCTTGAAAATCTGCATTTAAAATATCTTCTAAATCATCCGTTTCATTTTGTGTATAAGGTTCTCCGTTCAGAATATTTTCCTTTTGTTCAGTATCAGTATTTAAATCTAAAATATTCTCTAAATCAGATATATTTTGTGAATTATTTTTTTCTTGTTCAAGTTGTTGGTTTAATTGCATATTTTCAGTTTCTATTTTTTTAATTTCTGCTTCTATATCTTGAGAATTAGGAGAAACTTTTAATTGTTCGTATAATTCAGTTAAGATTGAAGCGTTTCTTGTAAGCTTATCAATAATATCAATCTCATCTTCACTTTTTCCAGTTTTTTCACTCATAGTTTTGCACATTTGCTTTTGACATTCTTCATCGCTTATATTGATATTATCCTCTTTTATTTTTAATTTTTCAATTTCACATTCACAACCTAAGTCAATGGTTTCTTTATTTTTATCATAATCATGGAAGTGATTTCTTTTAAATTGTTCTTTTTCCTCTTCCGTTTCTAAACTACGATACTCTGTAAAAATATTTTCAAAATACTCCGCCTTTGCCTTCGGATTACTAAAATCAACTTTTTCCTTATTCGATATATTATTTTGTGAAACAGTCTCACTTATTTCTTGTGAAGTAATTTTAGGATATATACTTAAATCTTTTTTAACGCTTTCACTTAAATCAGAATTCATCAATTGAATATCAATTTTTCCAGTAGTATCAACAATATGGTTTCCTTTTAAATCATCAAATTTACTTTTCAAAATTTTTGTCAAACCACTTCGAACAGCATCACGGTCAGTTGCTACATAGTCATCTAAAAAAGTCAAAATATGTTTTCGTAAATCCTGTGCAAAATTTGGAACGAAATCTTCTTGTCTTTGATAGTTTAATTTTTCGATGTCCGAAAGATTATCTTTGTTATCTTTTAGATAATTCTCACGATAAACATCATATGCTTTTTGAGCACAATAATCTTCTATCTTCATTTCATTCCTCCTTTGCATAAATTAAAGTAAAATACAATACTGTCACCATAACATAATAACATTCTAACCTTATACAAAGAAAAATTCAAATACAATTCTATTAAATTTTCATTACATTTGTGTAACAAAAAACAACAAATATAAAATTTGTTGTTTTAACAATCTATTTTTCAATTACAATCAAAGGAACCATCATTTCATCCACAGTAATTCCTGCATGTGCTGTTTTAAAGATTTTTCCATTTTCATCATAACGAAGACACACATTATGAATAGCAATAGCAATATAATCAGCAAAGTTATCCATTACAATTTCATTCTTAATATTTTTCCCAAATAAATGATGTTCAATAATCTCTTCTTTCGAATATAAAATAAAATCGTTTTCAAATTCCTGCAAAAATAATTTCTTGAAAGTCCTCTTATCAACATGTTCTTTTAACTTAATTGCACAAGCTCTTGTCTCAATGGCTGTTGTTCTAGCAAGCATATCATATAATTCAGGATAATCACTCAAGGTTTTATATTCACAAGCAATATGACCGTGATCTGCTACAACAACTATAATTGAGTTTTCTGGAATTTCCTGATACAATTCTTCAGTCATAGAATTTATTTTCAACATTTCATCTTCAACAATTTGACTTTTCAAACCATTTTCATGCATTAAATGGTCGGGATTATGATAGTAAGCATAAATAAATTTCTTATTTGACTTATCACACAATGAAAGAATCCTTGCACGGATTTCCTCCAAAGTATGACATGGATTCTCATCGTCAAAAGGCCAAGCCCAATAAGCATCGTATTCAGTTTCTGTATTAATTCTGTCAAGGATGGTTTTATAATACATTTCAGGTCTATTTTTGGAATTATGTTTAGATGGAATGTCAGAATCTTTTAGAGTATTTTTGAAAACAGAAACAGTTTCATCATCATCTTTAAAATACATATCCCAACCAAGCCAACCATGTTCACTTGGTTCTAATCCAGTTAGAACACTATTTGTGGCAGCCACAGTTGTTGCTGGAAATACAGAAGAAATATCACATAGTTTATGGCTTAGCAAAAAAGCATTGTTTTCTAAATATCGATTTAAAATCGAGCTTCCCATACCATCATATAAAAGTAGTACAATATTCTTATAATTTTTTTTCTGAAAGATTTTATCTAGTTCTTTCAAAGTAGATGTATAAGGTGAAATTCCCATTTCCTGCAAAATAGAATTGCTTAAATTAACTAAATTTTTATTTGCAATAGGCCACATAGTGTTGAGCATAGTTTGTTTCATATAAATTACTCCTTATAATAAAATGATTAATCTATTTTATCAATATCATAAAAAATAAAAAAAGGCAAGAAAAACGCAAAATAAAGAATATGAAGGGAAATATATGATATGAAAATAAACATAAAAATTGGTAACATAAAAAACATTGGTTGACAAAATTATGTAAATGTTGTATACTATATTTGCAACTTAAATTATTCGTATCTTTAAAAATAAAAGATACAACCCAAAAGGAGGCGAAAAATGGGATGAAATTATGGGACAAATTATTTGAAGCAGAAGAAGAATTCCCAGAAGAAGTGAAAGGAGGTGCACGGGAAGGTCCAACGGTACAACAGAATGTACCAAATTATGATGAAAAATTGAATATTTCAGGAAGTGCAGCAGAAGACATCATGAAAAATGCGTTAGCAGCATTGGAAGGCAGAGAAACAACAGTTTATACATTGCAAAATTTGGTTTCCACCTTACCAACCGGCGTAAAAAAAGATTCTATTTTGGGAGTCTTGGCTGTTACAAAAATTTCTGTTGAGGAAATTCAAAGAGATGCTCAGGAGAGAATTTCAATCTTGGAATCTGTAGAGAAAAAATTACAGGAAAAAGTAGCTGCCGATATTTCAAAATTTGAAGCGGAAATAAAAGACGCAGAAAATCAGATTGAAGAAAATCGAAAAAAGAAAGCTGACGCGGAATCATTATTACGTGAGTTTCAAATGCTGAAATCCAAAACGACCGATGAGGTCAAAAGCATTTTAACAACCATTGAATAATTTTTAGGAGGAAAACAGATGAGTGTTGTAATTGTTACTTCTTTGTTAAGGATTGCAGTCGCTATATTGCTGTTAATTCTTATCGTTTTATTTGTTACCAAAAAGGGGAGAATGTTTGTCAAAGCGGCAATTGATTCGCTTTTTACGGAAGCAAACAAGAATCCTAAAATTGTGGCGGAGTATTTTGATGAAAAAATTGCAGAACTGCAAAAGAACTATACCAAAGCAGATGATGCATACCGGAAAGCTTCAGGAGAAAAATTAGCAAACGACAAAAAGATAAAAGAGCTGGAAAAACAACTGAAGCAGACCAACAAATACATCATCGATGCAAAGAAACACGGCGACATGCAAGATGCAAGAATGTATGCACAGGAGGCTATGGGAATTCAAAGTGAATTGGAGGCAAAAAAAGCCAATATTCCTGTTTTTGAAGATGCAATGAAATCGGCGGGTGATTTAAGAGAAAGAGCTAAAACGGCGATTCAGCAAGTGGAGATTCGAAAAAAATCAGATATTGCTAAAGCTGAGGCTGGCAAGGCGGCGCAAGAAATCTATTCTCAGTTTGACGAGAGCAGAATATCGAGTGATATCGATCGCGTCTTAAATCAATTCAGCGATTATGCTGATGAGCAGGAAAAAATGGGAATGGGGGCAAGAGCTTCATGGGAAACTTCTTATGAAGCTAAACAGATTTCGGCGGAAAAGAAGGCAAGGGAATATCAGGCGGATGATTATATCTCAAGTTTGATAGATTCTATGTCAGAAAACAAGTAGCATGAGAAAAGGAGAAGAGAAAATGAAAAGACGGAAATTAAACAAAGCAGGAAAAATGGTTGTAGGAATTATGTTGGCCTTGATTCTTTTTATTGCAGGTGCAGGTCTTTACCTGATAGGTAACGAAGTTGTAAGTAAGGTAAAAGATCAGAAAGACGAAAAGACGGCAACAGTTCAGGAAGAAACAAATTCGGAAGAAGAAAAAACAGATCAGCAGGCAGAAAAGAAAGACAAAGATACGGCTGAAGCCAAAGAAACCATCGCCATTACATTGGATGAGTGGATCGGATGGAAAAGCTTACTCGATGCAAACGGCGGTTTAACCACTCAGCCAGGATCCATATATGACAAAATGGGCTTAAACGTAGAGTTCATCATTTCCAACGATGCAACGGCAAGCTCCAACATGCTCATTAAAGGAGATACGGCAGGTGCTGGTTATACGGTTAACCGGTATGCATTCTTAAACCAGAAATTCAAAGATTCCAAAATACCAGTAAAAATGGTTTACATCACCAATTTCAGCAACGGCGGGGATGGCATTATTTCCAAAGCTTCAATGGCTAATGTGACCGATTTAATCGGAAAGAAAATTGCTATTCCAGAGTTTTCAGAAGCACAAACATTAGTGGAATGGCTTATTGAAGCCAGTGACTTAACCGAAGATCAGAAAAAAGAAATTCGCAGTAATTACGTTTTAGTAGAAACACCGGATGATGCTGCAAGAGTATTTTTCTCAGGCGAAGCGGATGCAGCGGCAACATGGGAACCGTATTTAACGCAGGCACAGACGACTGCTGATGCAAGAATATTTTTCAGCACAGCAGAAGCAACCAACTTGATTTTGGATGGTTTGGTATTCAGAGAAGATTTCTTATCAACGCACCAAACAGAAATTCAAAATCTGATCGACGGAGCACTTCAGGCTGCCGAAATGTATACTACTGAATTTGAAGCAGTAAGAGGAATGCCTCTATTTGCGGAAGAAACAGAAGAAAACATTGTAGGTATGGCAGCTGGTGCAAAATTGGCAACATGGAATCAAAATATGTCTTTATTGACAGATGAAGCCATTACAATGTTCTCAGATATGAGTAGCATCTGGCTTTCAATCGGAGAAAAGGCAAATCCGAATGATTCTCAAACGGCTTTTGAAAGTAAGTATATGGAAGCATTAGGCGAAAAATATGCAGACTTGCCGGAAGAAGAAGTGGTTGTTTTTACAGAAGAGGAAAGGAAGGTTGTAGAAGAAAAACCAAATACAACAGCGCTCCTTACCAAATCTTTAACCATCAATTTTGGCGGAGATTCGGCTGTTATCCAACCGGATAGTTATAAGCCATTGAATGAATTTGCTGAGATAGCAAAAAATTTGAATGGTATCTACATTCAGGTAGAAGGGAATACAGCTGACATTGGCGGAGGACCAGAAAGTGGAAAATCCCTTTCAGAAGAAAGAGCAAGAGCAATTGCTCTGTACTTAGAAGCACAAGGAATCAATCCTGAAAGATTCATCGTAATTGGAAACGGGGCCAGCAATCCTGTGGCAACAAATGACACAGAAGAAGGTCGCGTCCTTAACCGCAGAACAGATATTTTCTTTAAAAGCGGGCAATAATCTAATGGCGGTCCTAGAAATAGGACCGCTCTATTAAAAAGGAGAAAATATGGAAAAAATCATAAAACGGATTATTTCAGTTTTAGTATTTATCTCTTTGATTATGATTTGGTATTTGCTAAGTGTTGCTGTGGATAATTCTTTATTTATTCCTACACCAATGGAAACAATGCAAATGCTTATGACTTTATTAAAGGGAAGTTTATTATCACACATTTGGGCTTCGTTTAGGAGAATTACAGTTGCAGTATTTATTGCAGGAATAATATCCATACCACTTGGTTTGGTAATTGCCAAAGTAATGGTAATTAATTACTTAGTGAGCCCAATTATTAACTTCTTAAGATACATTCCTATTACAGCATTTTCGCCATTGCTCATGTTATTTATTGGCATTGGCGAGGATATGAAAATTTCTCTTATTTTTATTGCAGTATTTTTGCAATATTTACCAATTGTGGTACACGAATTTGAAGATGTGGATAAGAGAATCATGGAAAGTGCGACAACAATGGGATTTAGCGATTTTAGAAGTATATGGCATATTGTTATTCCATATACGATGCCTGAGTTATTGAGAAATTTTATTTCTTTATATGGAGTTGGTTGGACCTATGTTATTATCGCAGAGGTTACTAATGCCAATTTAGGACTGGGGCATTTAATGTATATAGGAAGTGCACGCGGAAACACAAAAATGGTTTTTGCAGCTTTAATCACAATCATCTTTATCAATATTGCCTTTGATAAGATTGGAAAGTTTATCATTAAAAAGAAGTTTTCGTGGAGGTACAAAAAAGATGAGTAAATTAAAGTTAGAAAATTTAACGATTTCATACAAACAACCAGATGAAACAGAAAATATTATTTACAAAAACTTTTCAAAAGAATTTGAATCTGGTATCTATGCCTTATTAGGCGAGTCTGGCTGTGGGAAGACAACTTTGATGCGGACCATTGCAGGTTTGAAAGAGTATGAAACAGGAACGATTTTATTAGATGGAAAATTGTTGAGAAGAGCGAATCCAGAGGTGTATATGTTACATCAACATTATGCAGATTTTCCTTGGTGTAGCGTTTATAAAAATGTGCTAATGGCGTATAAAGCAAAAAAAGTTCGTATTACCGCTAAAGAAAAGGAAGAGGCAATGCAGATATTGGAAATGTTAGGATTAAAAGAACATGCCAATAAAAAAGTAGGAGAATTCAATAGCGAGATTTCAGGCGGACAAAGTCAGAGATTAAGTTTTGCTGTTGGATTGGCATTACAACCAAAAATATGGTTGTTAGATGAACCCACTTCTGCATTGGATAGCGAAAACATGCGAAAGATTGCACAAATTTTAAAAAATTACCAAAAAAATCAGCAGGCAATTGTGATTGCCATTACCCACGATTTGAATTTCTCAAAGGAATTGAATTCCATTGAAATAAAATTGGATGAAGAACAAAGGATACGGAATTAAAAGAAAGGGTCAGTTGTAGTGATACGACTGGCTCTTTTTTGCTTTTAAGAAGTGTCTAACCTTTTGTAGGTAATTCGATTTGACATTTTATGTAAATTATGATACAATATCATTAACCTACTTTTAGTTAACCTAATATTTTCACCTTGGGAAGACAACAAAGTAAAATACAATAATTTTTATTAGGAGGGTCTTAGGTATGAAGACAAAAAAATTTTTAGCAGTAACACTTGTGGTGGCATTAATGGCGGGGTTGTTTTCAGGGTGTGGTTTTTCAGATATCGCTGGCTTTATCAGTGAAGTTAAAACGATGAAAGAAAAACTGATCGGCGAGTCACACAATATCGAAATGTATGACAATTTTGGTAACTTAACTATGACGGCGAGTGGCGACAATGTCAGTCTGACGGGCAACATTATCCAGACCATTACTGGAGTGGATAGCGAAGGAAATGCAATCAAAGGCTACGAATTGTCATCTGTTATTACAATTACTATGGATGGCAATGAAATCGAGAACTGCGGTAATACGGCAATTTTTGCTGAAAAGGGCCTTGAGAAAGATGTCGACTTTTCCTTAGAAGACATCGAAACGCACTCCGACGGCAAAATATCAGACGCTACATCGGTTGCGCGGCTTGTCAATAAGTACAAGAACTACTTTGGAAAACCAAGAGTAGTTGTGATTCAAACTGATTTTGGCACACCGATTTGTGCCTATAGTGGAAACGATGTTAATTTTAAGATATGTGAAGACATTCCGAAAACAACAAAATTGACCATTGACGGAAAAACTTTGTATATCCATCGTGCAAAATATGTGTTACAGGACACCAACAAACTTTAAAAATGAAAACCGTTTTTGCTCTCTGGGGCAGAGGCGGTTTTCGCTTTTTTCAAAAACATTTGCAAAATCCTTCAAAATAAGTTATAATATAAAAATCACATACAAGGAGGTTTTAAAATGCTAATTTCAAGTGGTGTTACACTTAGATTTGGAAAAAGAGTTTTATTTGAGGATGTTAATATAAAATTTACAAAGGGAAATTGTTATGGCCTAATTGGTGCAAATGGTGCAGGAAAATCTACTTTTTTGAAGATTTTATCAGGAGAAATCGAGCCAAACAAAGGTGAGATTATTCTTGACAAAGGTGAAAGATTATCTATGCTAAAGCAGGACCATTATGCTTTTGAAGGCTATACTGTTTTGGATACAGTCATGATGGGAAATAGTGAATTATACAGAATCATGAAGGAAAAAGATGAAATTTATGCCAAACCAGATTTCTCAGAAGCCGATGGTATGAAAGCAGCCAAATTAGAAGAACGTTTTGCAGAATTAGATGGCTGGAATGCTGAATCTGATGCCGCAAAAATGCTAAATGATTTAGGAATTGAGAGCGAAATGCATTACAAATATATGAGCGAAATTGAAGCAAGGGATAAGGTTAAAGTTTTGTTAGCGCAAGCTTTATTTGGAAATCCAGATGTGCTTTTGCTAGACGAACCTACGAACGATTTAGATATTAAAACAATTAATTGGTTACAAGATTTTCTAATTGACTTTGAAAATACAGTTATTGTTGTATCCCATGACCGTTATTTTCTAAACAAAGTTTGTACGCATATTGCAGATGTGGACTTTGGCAAAATTAAAGTTTATCCAGGAAATTATGATTTCTGGTATGAGTCTAGTCAGTTGGCATTAAAGCAGATGAAAGAAGCCAATAAGAAAAAAGAAGAGCGTATCAAAGAATTGCAAGAATTTATTGCGCGTTTTAGTGCAAATGCTTCAAAATCAAAACAAGCGACATCTAGAAAAAAATCTTTGGAAAAAATTGAATTGGATGAAATCAGACCATCGAATAGAAAATATCCATACGTAGATTTTAAGCCAGATCGAGAACAAGGAAAAGAAGTTTTGGAAATTAAGAATTTGTGCAAAACAATTAACGGAGAGAAAATTCTAGACAATATTAGCTTTACTGTAAAAAGAGAAGATAAAATTGCCCTTCTTTCTGACAATGAAATTGCCAAAACTGTGTTATTTCAAATATTAGCTGGAGAAATGGAGCCAGATTCAGGAGAGATTATTTGGGGAACTACGATTACAAAAGATTATTTTCCAAAAGATAATAATTATTTGTTTGAAGATGATTTAACAATTGTAGATTGGTTACGTAGGTATTCTAAAGATCCAGATGAGACATATGTTAGAGGTTTTCTAGGTCGTATGTTATTTTCGGGGGAAGAAGCCTTGAAAAAGGTAAACGTTATGTCTGGAGGCGAAAAAGTGCGTTGTGTACTTTCAAAGTTAATGCTTTCTGGAGCGAATTTCTTGATTTTTGATGAACCCACTAACCATTTAGATATGGAATCCATTACTGCATTAAATGAAGGAATGCAAAAATATAAAGGAATTATGCTGTTTACTTCACATGACCATCAATTAACGCAAACGGTAGCGAATAAAATTGTGGATATTACAGAAAATCGTGTTATTGTAAGAGAATGTACGTATGATGAGTATTTAGAGGAGAAATAAATAATATGTTTAAACTAAGAGGTCAGGAAATAGGAATTACCTTAATAGCACTTATTGTTACGGTTATTGTGTTAATAATTTTAGTTGGTGTGGCAATTAAAATTGTTATAGGTGAAAATGGTATTTTGTCAAGGGCAATAATGGCAAAGGAAAAGGCAGAAAAGGCGCAATATGAAGAAGAATTAAATTTGTGTATTATGGAAATCCTGACTGACGAATTAGGAAATTTGGCAATGCAAAAAATAATAGAGAAAATACCAATTTATATCCAAACTTCACAAAATACCAATCATTACGAATGGGATTCCACACAAACAGCAGAGGAACCAAAGGGAATTTATAAAGGATATGACTTTTATATTGACAAAAATAAAATGGCTCATCTACAACAAAAGGCAACAGGGATAAGAATAAATGCAGAAATCAATCCAATGGGGTATACTAACCAAACTGTAAATTGTAAAATATCGATAAAAAGTAATGTTGGGATTAGGAGCATTGAATATCCAGAAGGAAATTTGGTGAAGTATCGGGGGAGATAAAGAGGTTATTGTAGAATATAAAGATGTAAACAACAACACAAATTATACTTTTAAGATAGAGGATACAACTGGAAAACAACAAACTAAAACAGTAACTATTTTGAATATTGACAAATTGCAACCAATCGTAACAAGTTTGAACATAATAAATATAGATTCAGGTTTTGCTATAGAAGTAGAAGCAAATGATGCTGATGCAACCGAAGAATATGCCCAAAGTGGAATTGATTATATTGAATATTATATAACAGATGCTAATAAAAAAACGACTCAATATGCTACCAAAGAAATAACTGGGTTGCCAATTGGAAGTTATCAAGTATATGTTGTGGTTTATGATAAGGCTGGAAATAGTGTGCAATCAGAAACAATTGAAAAGAAAGTTGCCATTCGTTTTGATAAAATCTTTGCAGGAAAATATGCAGGATTTGGATTGGATAAAGAAGGAAGATTGTTCGGTTGGGGAATGGCAAATACAATTGAATTAGAAAATGGATATTTAAATACTAACAAACCAATACAGTTGTTTGAAGGGATGGAATTTAAAGAATTAGCACCAAGTGATGACCAATATTTAGCAATTGACAAAGAGGATAATTTATGGGCCTGGGGAAGAAATACGTATGGCGAGTTAGGAAATGGAAGTAGCCAAAATGCAGTATTTCCAATTCAGAAGATACAAGAAGGAATGAAATTTAAAGAAATAGCAGTAATACAAGGTTTAAGCAAAGGAATAGACCAAGAGGGCAATCTATTTAGCTGGGGAGCATGTTATTTGGGTGATGGAACGAATAAAACTGCAAAACTACCTCTAAAAATACAAGAAAGCACAAAATTTAGGAAGATTAAAGTCGGTGGACTTATAAATAATTATTGGAATCATAGTGTTGCAATTGATGAAAATGGTGATTTATGGACGTGGGGAAACAATAGCTTTTGTGAATTAGGAAATGGAACAATGCAGAATTCTAAAGTACCCGTAAAAATAAGTCAAGGAATTAAATTCAAAGAAATATCGACAGCAGAAGAAGCACAATGCACATTTGCAATTGATGAAGAAGGAAACCTATGGGCATGGGGATATAATGCATATGGACAGTTGGGAATTGGAACGACAGAAAATTATGCAAATATTCCAACGAAAATAGCAGAAGGAACGAAATTTAAAACAGTATCAACAGGATATTATTATTCTGTTGCAATTGATGAAGAAGGAAACTTATGGTCGTGGGGATATAATAATCAAGGACAATTGGGTAATGGAACGACAAAAGATTCAAATATACCAACTAAAGTACAAGTTGATGCAAAATTCAAATCTGTTTCAGCAGGTTATGATTTTTGTTTAGCAATTGATGAAAATGGAACTTTGTGGGCATGGGGAATGAATTTGAATGGGCAATTTGGCAATGGAACGACTAAAAACTCAAGGATTCCAATAAAAGTTAATGAATAGAAAATAAAGCAATTGTAAAATTAAAACATTTTTTACAATTGCTTTATTTTTATTGGTTAACTATCTTTACTTTTTTTGATTTATGAAATAAAATAAAGAAAGGTAAAATAGAGGATAAAGATAGAGCAAATTTCATTAGTGGAATACAAAAAACCATTTTTCAGAAAACTATGGAATTTTATCAAAAAATTTTGGAATAGGAGATAAAAAGCATGACAAACAAAATCTATCAAAAAATAGCAGAGGAATTACAAATTCGCGAATCGCAAGTGGAAAGTACGGTAAAACTAATCGATGATGGAAATACGATTCCGTTTATTGCACGTTATAGAAAGGAAGCAACAGGGAATTTAAGTGATGAACTTTTGCGTGAATTAGACGAACGTCTAAAATATTTGCGTAATTTGGAAGCAAGAAAAGAAGAAATTATTCGTCTAATCGATGAGCAAGGAAAATTAACGGATGAATTGACTGTAAAAATTGCTAGCACAATGATTTTATCAGAATTAGAAGATATTTATAGGCCGTTTAAACCGAAGAAAAGAACACGTGCAACCATTGCAAAAGAGAAAGGTTTGGAGCCACTTAGCAATATTATTTATTTGCAAAGTGAGAAAAAGGATTTATTTGAGGTTGCTAAAGAATATATTGACGAGGAAAAAGGTGTCAATTCAGAAGAAGAGGCAATTGATGGGGCATTGGATATTATTGCAGAAAATATTGCAGATAATGCGGATTTTAGAAAAAGAATTAAGTCGTTTTGTTTCCGTGAAGCCGTAATTTCTTCTAAAGTAGCAAAAGAGGAAAAATCACCTTATGAAATGTATTATGATTATAGTGAAGCCATTTTGAAGATGCCGAGTCATCGAATTTTGGCTATTAATCGTGGAGAAAAAGAAGAATTTTTGAAAGTAAAATTGGAAAAGCCAGAAGAGAAAATTATTGATTATTTGAAGAAACAAATTATACAAGATTATAAAAGTCAGTTTGCTGAGGTTTTGGAAAGAGCGATTGTGGATTCGTATAAAAGATTAATCGAACCTTCAATTGAGCGAGAAATTCGTTCTGATTTAACAGAAAAAGCAGAAGAACAAGCCATTAAAGTATTTGGAAAAAATGCAAAACAACTTTTATTGCAACCACCAATCAAAAATATGACCGTTATGGGATTTGACCCAGCTTACAGAACTGGTTGCAAAATTGCAGTGATTGACAAAACAGGAAAAGTGCTAGCAACCACAACCGTTTATCCAACCGAACCACAAAATGACGTAGAAGGAGCAAAAAAGGTTTTAAAAGATTTAATCAAAAAACATCATATCAATATGGTTGCCATTGGAAATGGCACCGCTTCACGTGAATCAGAAATGTTTGTTTCTGATATGATAAAAGAAATCGAAGGCGAAATTTATTATGCCATTGTGAGCGAAGCAGGAGCATCTGTGTATTCTGCTTCAAAATTGGCAACAGAGGAATATCCAGATATTAATGTTTCCCTTCGTGGTGCGATTTCGATTGCACGTAGGTTACAAGATCCACTTTCTGAATTGGTAAAAATTGATCCAAAATCAATTGGTGTTGGTCAATATCAGCATGATGTGAATCAAAAGAGATTGAATGAAAGTTTGAGTGGCGTTGTGGAAGATGCCGTAAATTCAGTTGGTGTGGATGTGAATACAGCGACTCCTTCGTTGCTTTCTTATGTTTCGGGAATTAATGAAAGCGTTGCAAAAAATATTGTAAAATATCGTGATGAAAATGGGGAATTGAAACAAAGAAAAGAGTTGCTAAAAGTGCCGAAATTAGGTCCAGCAGCATTTAAGCAATGTGCAGGATTCATCCGAATTTTTGGTGGAAAAAATCCGTTGGAGGTTACCAGTGTGCATCCAGAAAGTTATGAAATCGCAGAAAAGTTATTAACAAATTTTGGATATTCTGTGGAAAACTTATCGGATAAAGAAAAGTTGGAGACGATGAAATCAGATTTTAAGAAAATAAATGTGGAAAAGACAGCACAAGAATTGGGTGTAGGAAGTTTGACATTGCGAGATATTATAGATGAATTGTCAAGACCAGGCAGGGACCCAAGAGAGGATTTGCCAAAGCCGATTTTACGTAGTGACGTTCTAAAATTTGAAGATTTACAGCAAGGAATGGAACTGACAGGAACGGTAAGAAATGTTATTGATTTTGGAGCGTTTGTGGATATTGGGGTGAAATATGATGGATTGGTGCATATTTCAGAAATGTCGGATAAATATATTAAAAATCCGTCAGAAGTTGTGTCTGTTGGAGATATTGTGAAAGTTAAAGTTATTGGAATTGACCAAGAGAAACATAAAGTAAGTTTAAGTATGAAATAGGAAAAGGAGCTGTAAAAAGTAGAATTTTTTTACAGCTCCCACCAAAGAAAATTATTTCTCAGTTTTTTCTTTGTCTCTTTTTCTTTCTCTTGCAAGAAAAGCGTAAAAGTCTAAGAATGTGGGGAATGGTGGTAAACTACCAATCTTACTATCTTTTTTTGCAGTTGTATTATTCATTGTTGTCTCCTCCTAAAATTTTATATATTATAATTATTATATTATGTTTACATAAAATTGTCAAGGGGATATAACTGTTATAATGATGATAGAAATTGGAGGAATTAGAGAAAATTTAAAAAAGAATAGACAAAGGACATTCGTTTTGCGAATGTCCTTTTATAGAATTTTAGAAAGAAGGTTTTTTGGAGAAGTGTGGTATTTTTTTGCTTTAATCGGATTTCTGGAAAAAAAGAACGCTTATTGTTAAAATTTTTATCTAACAAAGGGCGTTCACTTTATTTTAAGAAGGATTGTTTGTATCATATTTTCTTTGTATTTCTTCAATCTCCTCATAATGATTTCTCAAAATTTCTAAAAATACTTTAGCAATTTTAGGGTCAAATTGTGTACCAGAACATTTTTCGATTTCTTCGGTTACGACTTCAAGTGGTAACGCATTTCGGTAAGAACGTTTGGATGTCATGGCATCAAATGTATCAGCTACGGCTGCAATTCTGGCAAATAATGGAATATTTTCTCCAGATAAACCTAAAGGATAACCTCGTCCATCAAATTTTTCATGATGATGAAAAACGATTGGTACAATATCTTGAAAAATAGTCGCATTGGCAAGAATATGTTTTCCAATGGCAGGATGATTTTTGATTTGTGAATATTCCTCGTCTGTCAATTTTGCTTCTTTTAATAAAATACTGTCTGGAATTCCAATTTTTCCAATGTCATGGAAAAGTCCACCAATTTTTAGGGTATGTAAATCATCTTCTGATAATCCCATATATTTTCCAATCAAAACAGAAAAAGCGGAAACTCTGTCAGAATGACCTCTAGTATAGGTATCTTTTGCTTCAACGGTGTGGCGAATGATTTCAATACTTTCCAAATAAGCTTTCTCTAAGTTTTCACGTGATTCTTTTAATTCTTCATTAATTTCTTGAATCATTTGCATTTGTTTAATAGATTTTATGGCTGATTCGATTAATAATAATAATTGGTCAAATTTATCACTTTTTTCACAATAGCCTTGAATAGATAAACGTTTGATGGTTTCTAATGGTGGCGCTAAATCTTTGTGACCTGTTAATAAAATAATGTATAATTCTTGATTGAATTTTCGGATTTCTTCTACCACTTGGTCACCATGAATTGGTGTCATGATAAAGTCTAGAAGCATTAAATCAAAATGTTCGTTTTTGACACGTTCAATGGCTTCTAAAGGATTGGTACAACCAACTAGAGTATAACCAGAACGACGCAAAAATACAGATAAAGAATCAATGATTCCACCTTCGTCGTCTACTGCGATAATTTTATAATTATTTTTTTCAGAAGTGTTGTTTTGTTCAGAAAGTCTCATGAAGTTAACCTCCTTTATGATTTTTCTTTATTGTACATTATTTTACGACATTTAGTCAATATAATTTAGAGAAATTTGTCAAAAAGTTAAGAGAAAGAACGTTATAATCGTAGATGAATAGTTTAAGAACGTCGTAAAAAAATAAGAGATTTTTATAAATCTCTTATTCGAAAATTTAATTTTTAATAGGAAGTGTAATATAGAAAGTCGTTCCTTTCCCTAATTCTGTTTCATAATGCATGTCTCCATTAAAATGAGCTTTGATATTGGAGTAGGACATAAACATACCAAGTCCAGTTCCGTTTTTTCCCTTGGTTGTAATCATTTCTTTGAATAATTTTTCTTGCGCCGTAGGTGATATACCAGGACCATAGTCTTTAACAGAAATGATAATATGACGATTGTTTTGAGTTGCAGTTAATTCGATTTTTTTGTTAGTATACTGATTGCCATAGGCCTCAATTGAGTTAGAAATAATATTATTAATAATTTGTACTAAACTATTAATATTTCCAGAAAGTAAATCAGCGTCACCAACTTGATTTTGAATTTCTAATGTTGCTAAAGCATTTTTGATTTCGTGTTTCATTAGAATGTCAATACGTTTGAATAATTCAGCAACAGAAAATTCAACGGTTGCGTTATCTGCTAAAGTGGTGGTTTGACCTTTTACAGTAGTGATGACATCAGACATGTAAGAAATGTGTCCTTTTAATTTTTCAATCCATTCACGCATGTCTTTGGCAATTTCATGCATATCTTCATTCGTAACAGAAGAATTTTCAATTGAGGCATCGTATTCGTTGATTAAATCAGATAAACCTTCAAGACCACCTGCTATGGAGAAAATAGGCGTTTTTAAATTGTGAGCAATTCCTCCAATCATTTGTCCAAGTGAAGCAAGACGTTCTTGTTCGACAAGTATATCTTGGTTAGTTTGGATTTCTTTTAAGTGAAGATTGGTTAGTTCCTCGATTTTATTGTATGAGTAAGCTAGGTCTCCGAATTCATCATTGGAGAGAATTGGGAGAAATGACTTGGAAGTATAGTCATTTTCTTGAACAACGTGTTCTAAAGCTTCAGAAATGCTTGATATATTAGAAGATGTGTTACGTGACCAGATGTAAATGAAGAAACCATATAATATTGATACTGCAATCATAATAGCAATATAAGAGTACATTAAAGAATAATCCGTAAAGCTATACTCAAATCCAATATACCAAATATTTCCATTTTCATCTAATAAATCAATCATATAAGCCTGCTGTTCATAACCATAATATTCATAAATAATACCATTTGTTTGGTCAAAGAAATTTCTTAAATAAGCTAAGAAGAATTTTGATATTTCTTTACTAGTATCTGATGTGTAAGAAATATTATTATTGGGTGATAGTATTATGTAATAATCAGAATCGGAATATAGTGGAATACTATCTAATTCGGATTGTAAACTTTCAAGTGAGATATCTGAAAAAGTTTTATTATTAAAATATGATTTGTAATAAGTTGCAATACAATTTGCTTTCTCGTTTGAAGTTTTTGCATATCCAAATAAAGAAATGATAATGATTGAAACGAGTAAAAATGGAATGATTTGTAGAATTAGATTAGAAGAGAATTTAATTCTAATTCCAGTATTTTTTTCAAAATTAGATGTTTTATCGTAAGTCAATAGAGAGATTTGTTTTAAATTTGCTTGTAAAAATATAAACTGTAATAAAGCAATAAGCACAATGATAGCAAGTAATGCTAAAGTATACTTTAATAAAAATATATTAGTAATATTTAGAAATATTACAAGTAAAAATGCTAATCCCAAGCATATTATTATTTCTGAAATGTAAAAAACATATGGAATATTGGCACAGTCTTTTCTAATTAGTTTAATTTCCTCGAAAGAAATATTTTTATTTGCATCATATTTTTTTAAAAAGGCATAGATATTTCTCATTAAAAGGCTAATGATAATATAACATATTAATGTAGCAAATACGAATACAAAAGCATATTGTTGAACATGATTTAAAGATTCAACTTCATTTTGAAATTGAAGATTACCTTCAGTATAAGGTGGATAATTCATAATAATTGGTAATATTATATAGGAAGTTATTATCATAATAATATCAATTAATGATAAGAAAAAGAAGGTTTTTAATTTTAATTTTTTTGCAGTAGTGTGTTTCATAATTTATCCTTTCATTTATAAAATTATGGTTTCATTTTTAAAGCAATATTAGTAATATTTTCAAAGTAATCTTTTGATATTTTTGTCCAATCAAAGCCTAAATCATTTAAAATTTCTAAAGTAATATTTTTTTCATATTTATTAAAGTCTGTATAAAAAACAGATTTTATATATTCTACACCAATAGAATAATCAGTAGATAATTTTTTATAAAAAGCATCATCAGTAACAATTGAAAAATCGATATTTCGTTCTTTAAAAACATTAATGATAGAAGATAATTTTATGCTTTTATTAGACTCTATATGATATATTGTGTTGCAATAATCATGACTTAAAATTGTACTAATGGCATTACAACATTCATCTACAGGTGTTAAATAAGTTTTAAAATTTAGTATTTTATTTGTAATAGTTCGTAAATTGCTTAGTGCATTTAATGCAAGTAAGAATCCATTTTGATTATAATTTAATTGAAATGTACCATCTGATGTTCTAGGCATAATATTTCCGATTCTAAAAATTTTAGCATTTAAATTATTTTCTGAAATACTTTTTAAAATACTTGTTTCAGCTTCATATTTAGAGATTAAATATGGATTTTTATGGAATATTTGGTTGATATTTAATGTGTTTTCTGTAAATGTTCTGTTTACATGTTTATTGTTATATCCATTTAAAGATAAAGTGGATATATGTGCTAAACTAATATTAAATTTTAAACATATTCTTATTAAATTATTTACTGTTTCAACATTATCCATATAAAAAGTAGAATATTTACCAATATGTTTTACATTCGCTGCAGTGTTAATAATAGTTTGTATTTCTTTAAAAATTTTGTTGTAAGTATTTTCTGATAAACCTAAATTATCTTTTCTTAAATCACCATTTAAAACAATAGTTTTCTTTTTAATTCTTCTACACGTATCTTCGTCAAAATAATCATGGATTATTTTATCAAACCTCTCTTCACTACTAAGGTTTAGCTTTTGTCTTACAATACAATAGATTTTTTGAACTTCGTTGTTTTCAGTTAATTCTTTCAATAGATGACTTCCTACAAATCCTGTTGTTCCTGTAAGCAAGATTTTATTTAAGTTCATGTTAGAAGATGCATTCTGGATTTGAATGTTAGAGCTTGAATTCGATTCATCTTCTGAAAACTCCTTTTTTAGCAAATAGGCTAAATCCTTTACGGTAGGATAATTGTATAAATCTTGTACAGAAATTTTTGAATTATTTAATTTTGAATAAAGAGTAGCCATATTTAAGGAATCAATTCCTAAATCATCTTCGAAATCATCTGTAATAGAAAAATCGCAATTTGTGATTTCTTTTATTATATCATATATTTTTTTCTCAGTTGTATTAGTTGGTTGTGTATAATCATTTTTTTCTTCAATATAATCAGTGGCCATAGAAGCAAGTAATCTCTTATTAATTTTACCATTTGTATTGACTGGAAATTTATCTAGTTCAATAATTTGTTTTGGTTTCATGAAGAAGGTAAGATGACTATCTAGTTCTTCTTTAATATCTGAAATGGTTATATTAGTAGAATCAGATTTTTTTGAAATAAAGAGAACAATAGAGTTAATATTGCGGATTGGTATAGAAACAACAGCAACATTTACAGATGAGCCTAATATTTTTTCAATTCTTTTTTCTACTTCTGTCAAGGATACCAAATATCCACCATTTACTTTTTTAAAGTCATCGATTCTTCCTAAATAATCTAGTTCCAAGTTTTCATTTATTCTAACAGTATCACCAGTTCGATATCCTTTAACCATTTTTTTGATAAGTGGATTATAGAATTTAATATATCGTTCTTTTGTTTTATCTTCTAAATTTAAATATCCATTTGAGATATTTTTAATAGAAGTATCATCTTCATAGATAACCAATTCACCTTTTGCACCAATTGGTAATACTTCTTGACTATTATAATCCATAATGACTGCACGAGCACAAGGGATTAATTTTCCAATAGGAGCATAATTATTTTCTACATCAAGATGATTGATTTTATGAGATGTAACATAAATAGTGACTTCAGTAGGACCACATACATTGTGAATAACTGTATTTGGAAATTTCTCATTCAAATATTTTAATTTTTGTGGTTTTGCAGCTTCTCCACCCATAGGGATAAATCTGATAGAGCTTACATCTGCTTGATACATTTCAGCAGCGTAAGATATTTGATAAAGCCAAGTTGGAACTGCAAGGAATTTTGTTACTTTTTCTTTTTCGATAAGTTTTACAACAGCTTCAGGATTAAGTTCTAATTGCTTTGGAAGAAGAACTAATTTTGCGCCGTTTAAAAATGTAGAGTAAATGTCATAAGAAAAAGCGTCAAAAGAACATTTCAAAATTGAAAAATGAATATCATCTGGTAAAAATTTCATATCTTCATGCAGATTCATACAATCCATAAAAGAGATGACATTTTCATGTTTTAATTTTACTCCTTTTGGTACTCCAGTTGAGCCAGAAGTATAAATTAGATAGCACAAATCATTTGGTTTGATATTGACTTCTGGACTGAGACAAGATTCTCCCAATAAATCATCAAATAATATTTGTTCTTGTAGGATATTTGTGCTGATTTGTGTAGAATATTTTTTCTCTGTAATTAAAAGAACAGATTCACTATCTTTAATAATATATTCGGCACGACTTTGTTCTTCTTCTGGTAAAATTGCAATATAATAACAACCAGCTTTCATAATTCCTAGCATACTAATAAGCATTTCAGGACTTTTATTAAAGATAATAGAAACAGCAGAGCCTTTTTTGATTTTTTTCTTAATAATAGTGTTTGCAACAGAATTAGCTTTTTTGTTTAATTCGTTATAAGTTATTTCAATATCATTATATTTTAGTGCAATTTTTGATTTGTTTTTATTTACTATTTTTTCAAATCTACTAATAATTGTATCATTTGTCGAAATAAAATCTCCTGTGTTATTAAATTCCTTTAATAATGTAATATCACTATCAGAAAGTATGGTAATATTGCTTAAAGTAGAATTATTATTTTTAAGAACTTGTTTAATAACAGTTATTAATCTTTCATGAAGTAAAGTAATATCTTGTTCTTGAAAAATATTTACCATATAATCATAACACAATTGATGTTCTCCAAAATGATTCATATAGCTAATAAAAAGCGGGTTGACTTGTGTATCATTTGCATACCAAGTATTTTTATAAATTGCATTATCAAAGTCTTCTTCTAAATTATTCATTTGATAAGAAAAAACAATTTCATACAAATTTGTGTGATTACCAGAAACATTTGTATATTCTTTTTGAATTTCGTGATAAGGAAAACTAGAATGTTTGAAGCAAGACATGTTTGTGCTACTGACTTGTTTACATAAATCTACAAAGTTTAAATCTGACGAAACTTTGATATGAAGTGGTAAAGTTGCAACAAACATCCCCATTATATCCAATTCTTTATCCGCTTTTTTTCGGTTCAAAAAAGGAGTTCCAATCACTAAATTTTCGTTCGAAAATAATTTTGAAAAATAAGTAGATAAAATTCCTAAGAAAAAAGAATATTCTGTTATATTATTTTCTTTACAAAAGTTTTCTATTTTAGTATACAAAGAGGTATCAATATTTTTTGCAATTCGCTTACATTTTTTATCTTTCGGAATTTCAAATTCATTTTTACAATCTAAATTTTGAACATATTTTTCCCAGAATTTTTGATCTTTTAAGTATTTTTCTGAATTTTTGTAAGCTTCATTTTTTTCAATATAATTCAAATAAGAAGGCTTCTTTTCGGAAAGCAGATTATTTTGAACTTGTTCATAAAAAAGTCCAAAATGCTCCACAAATAATTGTGCCATAGACCAGGCATCTGCAATAATATGATGCATTTTTACACACAAATATACACAATTTGGACAATAGATAATTCGAAAATCATATAATTTGTGATTTAAAATGTTAATATGTTCTAAACCAATTGTACGAATAATTTCTTGAATTTTTTCGTTGTTATCATCATCCACGAAATAGACAGGAATATCATCATATTCATATTCAGAAATGAATTGCTTTGGAATTGAATTTTCTTTTGTAATGCGAATACGCAAAGCATCATTATTTTCAATCATTCGATTGATAGCTAGTTTTAATAATTCTAAATCCATTTTCTGGTTAATAAAAAGAGTTCCATAAATTTGATTGATATTAGTATTTTCATTGACTTGTTCAATTAACCAGATATTTTCCTGAGGGATTGTTAAGTCATAACATTTTATTTTTTTATTTTCCATTTTAAATTCCTCTACAATCATAAATTTAACACTATATTATACAAAAACAAATAAAAAATCAATAATTATGTAAAAAAAATATTCCAACAAGTATGAAATCCAAAAATCTGGAAAAAATAACCACAGAAGAAAGGGGCCAAAAGTATGTATTATGAAGATAAAAAGAGAAATAAAGAAAAAGTAATAATGTACTGTTTAATGGTAGTTATTATTGCTTTATTATTAATATTAATTTTGCGAACAGGAATTGGTCAAGCTCCTACTGTAACAGAATATAATGCACAAAAAGTAAACTTTGATGAAAATATCGAAGAAGAACAAGAGAAAAAAGCAGAATTTCCCAAAACGAATAAAACAATAGAAGATTCCGTAAAAGCCATTGTAGGAATTTCTAAACTAAAACAAAGTGGAAGTTCCATATTTGTAAGTAATGCAGAAGAAAAATTAGGCTTAGGAAGTGGTGTCGTCATTACAGATAATGGCTATATTCTTACCAATCAACATGTTGCAGGAAATAAATATAGTAGTTGTTACGTCACATTAGACGACGGAAATACGTATGATGCAAATGTTGTGTGGGCCGATGAAAACATTGATTTAGCCATTGTGAAAATCAACAAATCAAATCTTGACTACTTAGAATTAGGCGATTCTGATACCATTCATTTAGCACAAGATGTCTATGCCATTGGAAATCCATTAGGATTAGAATTTCAAAAAACAGTTACCAAAGGAATTATAAGTAGTCTAGATAGAACAATTAAAATCGAAGCTGAAAATCAAAATGTCTATATGGAAGATTTAATCCAAACAGATGCCACCATAAACGAAGGCAATAGTGGCGGAGCATTAATTGATGAAAACGGTAAATTAATTGGTATCAATTCTGTAAAAATTAGTAATGCAGAAGGAATTGGATTTGCGGTTCCAATTAATATTGTAAAACCAATTATTAACAAACTAATTAGCGAAGGCAAATTTGACGAAGCGTGGCTTGGTATTTATGGATATGATAAAGAAGCAATCAAATATTTAGATTCTAATCTCAAAATTGAAAATGGAATTTACGTAGCTCAAATAGCCAAAGATGGACCACTTGTCAATTTAGACATAAAAGAAGGCGATATTATTACCCAAATTGATGAAACAACTTTAAATAAAATGAACGATTTAAAAAAATATATTTACAACAAAAAGCCAGAAGATACAGTAAAATTAATAATTCAAAGAAACGGAAAAGAAAATACCTTAGAAGTTAAATTGGCAGGAAAAAGCTAAATAAGTATTGTAAAAAATATTTTAAATGAAAATCAAAAAGTTTTACAGAGTCATGCGTAAAACTTTTTGGTTTATTTTTGGCAAATATTACAAAATCGTTACAAAAATATTACAAAATTGTAAAAATTTCATTGACTTTTTTTGAAAAAACGGATAAGATATTAAAGTAAAAAATGAAAAAGCTATTTAGGAGGAAAATGATGGGAGAAGTTATTGTTATAACGTCAGGAAAAGGTGGAGTTGGTAAAACGACGACAACAGCCAATTTAGGTTCTGCATTAGCAATGGCTGGGAAAAAAGTAGTTTTAATCGACACCGATATTGGTCTTAGAAATTTAGATGTCGTAATGGGACTTGAAAATAGAATTGTTTATGATTTGGTAGATGTTATTGAAGAAAAATGTAAATTAAGACAAGCCTTAATCAAAGACAAAAGATTTCAGGAGCTTTTCTTGCTTCCAGCAGCTCAAACCAAAGATAAAAATGCAATTAATGAAGAGCAAATGAGAAAATTAACTGACAATCTAAAACAAGATTTTGATTACATATTAATCGATTGCCCAGCAGGAATTGAACAAGGATTTAAAAACGCAATTGCAGGTGCTAATCGAGCATTAGTTGTTACAACAGCAGAAATTTCGGCAATCCGAGATGCCGATAGAATTATTGGATTATTAGAATCTTCTGATATCAAAAATCCAGAACTAATTGTCAACCGATTGCGTACGTCTATGGTTAGAAAAGGTGAAATGATGGATGTAGATGACATTGTTGATTTATTATCCATTGACCTAGTTGGTGTTGTACCAGATGATGAAAATATTATTACACAAACCAATAAAGGAGAACCAGTTGTTTCTAACAAAAGAGCGCCTTCTGGTAAAGCATATATTGAAATATCAAGACGTTTATTAGGAGAAAATATAGAAGTAACAATTCCTGGAACAGAGAAAGGTTTAATCGCAAAAATTAAGCGTTTGTTTGGCAAGGCATAAAGAAATTGGGAGGAAAAAGATGTTTGAAGGTATAGGAAACTTTTTTAAGAAAATAATCAAACCAGAAGATAAAGAAATTGGCTCAAAAGACAGCGCCAAAGAGAGATTACACCTAGTTTTAATGCAAGATAGAGCAAACGTTTCAGCAGACTTTTTAGAATTAATGAAACAAGAAATCATTGAAGTAATCAAAAAATACATTGTAGTTGATGAAGGTTCCATTGATGTAAGACTTACCAATCAATCCAATGAAGATGGAACCAATCGGAGCTCCAGCCTTATATGCCAATATTCCAATTGTGAATATCAAAAATGATATGAAGGCAGAAAAAGTAAAAGAATTTGACGGTGTTAATTTCTCAAAGAAATTAGAAGAAGTGAAAAAAGAAGAAGAAAAACAAGAAAAAATAGAAGAAACAATGACAGAAATGATTGATGGCACAGAAACTGAAAAAGAAAACAAAAAGGAAAAGAAGAACAAGAAAGAAACTAAGAAAAAAGAATCAGGTGTAAAAGAGCAGGAAGAAAATAAAAAAGGAGAAATCCAAGAGGAAAAGGAAGATGACGATGATGATGTGACATTTGATGATTTATTAAAAGCAGCAGAGGAAGAAGATAACAAAAAAGTAAGCGAGGGGTAGAATTTCAAAGTGAAAAAAAAGTTACTGAAGAATACAGAATGGACGGTTTTAATTGTAAGTTTATTATTATTAACCATTGGATTAATTGCTTTATTCTCTTCAACCCAAAGTACCGAATATGGTGAATTCAAAAAACAAATACAGTGGTTTTTAGTTAGCATTCCATTTTTAGTTTTAGCTTATTGTATTGATTACAATATTATTGTTAGATTTTCAACGGTGATTTATATCGTAATGATTGGTTTGCTCATTGGTGTTTTATTTACAGAACCAATCAATGGGGCAACAAGTTGGTATAATTTTGGAGATGCAGTATCGATACAACCATCAGAGCTAGCAAAGATTGTAGTGATTCTGTTTGTTTCGTTTATTATCAATAAATTACAAATCAGAGGAAGAAAAGAAATTAACAAAATTTGGAAGCTGATGATTGCCTTATTTTTTATGGCAATTCCAATTGGTTTAATTATTATTCAACCAGACTATGGAACGGCTATGGCATATGTTACAGCTATGTTATTTATTTTATTTGTTGCAGGAATCGACAAAAAATATATTATAACAGCTTGCATTATTGTTGCTATTTTAGTACCAGTAGTGTACAAAAATTTGCCAGCCCATGCTTTGGAAAGAATCGAAGTATTTTTGAATCCAGAATCAGACCCAAGAGGGAAAGGATATAATATCATTCAATCTAAATTAGCAATTGGTGCAGGACAATTATTAGGAATGGGATTATTACAAGGGAATCAAACGCAATTAGGATTTTTGCATCCTAAAACAACTGACTTCATTTTTTCTGTCATTGGTGAAGAATTAGGGTTCATTGCGACAGCTGCAATTCTAGTATTGTATGTCGTATTAATTACAAAAATAATTTATATTGCAAAAACAGCCAAAGATAATGTGGGGTCCTATATTGCAGTTGGTATTGGTGGAATTTTCTTTTTCCACATGATAGAAAACATCGGAATGACAATTGGACTATTACCAATCACAGGAGTACCGTTACCATTTGTAAGTTATGGCGGAAGCTCATTAATTACGAATTTCATTTGCATTGGATTATTGCTAAATATAAGTAGCAGAAGACAGAAGTCGTATTTATAAATGAAATATTATAAAGCAAAGGAGTAACTCGTGTTACTCCTTCTACATTGACATTTTATGTAAATTACGGTATAATTAATATATAATATGGCAAGCTCTAGCCAAAATAATTGAGCGGTTAAGGAGATAATTTTCCTTAGCTAAGGAGAAATATTGAGTATGATGAAACGGACAATCGCCATGCTATGCTGTGCAGTAATGCTTCTGGCTGGCTGTGGAAGAGAAGTACAGACAGAAATGTCAGATGACACACAAGTTACAGAAATGAATGAAATGAACCTACAAACGGTGTATCGTTTTTCTGATGATACCTATCAACCACAATATTTAGCTCATTATGATGCTAACATGCAATGGACGCAGAATGCTAAAAAGGTGGAGGATAAAGTCCAAGCAGAAGTAAACGAAATTGCTGAAGACTTATGTAACTTTTTAAACAACGATTTGGATGCGGACTGGAAAGTTGAGCCGATAGAGACTTATGTTACAAACGTAACAAATGCTCTTGAACAGCAGACAACAACGCTTACATACGGTGCTTGCTACTATGAATATAAAATATTCGTGGATGAAGCTTTTTTAGCAAAAGGTTTAGATAACCAAGCACAATACATAATAGCACATGAGTTGATTCATTATTTGTATCATTTAAATAATGGAGATGAAACTTTTGCTATGTATGAGCAGGAGAGATATTGCGGTTGGTATCTGAATGAAGCCGTTGTTGATGCTTTGGCAAGACGATATATTGTAAACAGACATCCAGAGATGAAGGAAGAAAATGATGAAAGTAGTTATCATTTAATTCGATTATTTGTGGATTTACTGCAGATGGAAATTCCAGTATTTCAGTACTTTTTTAGAAGTGATATTGAAGGACTGAAAGAAGCTGTTGACAAGCATGTTGAGCAGTATGTGATTTGTGAAGGAAGCCCATTTGAAAAGATGGTTTCTATGATGAATGAAATCATAACTGTAAAAGAATTGCAAAGTGACAGAGCGTCTGCTATTATGACACTGTTAGCAATAACAACGTCTTCGAAACATGCAGACGAATTTTTGAATAAGTCAAAAGAAGAAGGTCTTGAGGGGATAGAGGGATTTGTCGAAGTGATGTACTAAAATTTAGGGTGGAGATGTGAACTTTTGCATCTTCACCCTGAATTTTTTAATGCTTGCAATTCAAGGCAAAATATGCTATAAAATAGAAAAAGGAAATAAAGAAATGTACTTAAAAAAATTAAAAATAGGAAATGTAGAATTACAAAATAATTTAATATTGGCTCCCATGGCGGGAGTAACTGATTTGCCTTTTCGTATCATTACCAAAAAATATGGAAATCCAGGATTGGTTTGCAATGAAATGGTCAGTAGCAAAGCCATTACATTTCATGATGAAAAAACATATAAAATGCTAAATTGTCAGAACGAAAAAAGACCAATTTCTATGCAACTGTTTGGAAGTGAACCAGAAATTATGGGACAAGCTAGCAAAGTGATTTCTGAATTGGCGGATATTGTAGATATTAATATGGGATGTCCTGCACCAAAAGTTGTCAAAAATGGTGATGGAAGTAAACTTCTACTAGATTTAGATTTAGCGAAAGAGATTATTTGTGAAGTTGTTAAAAATGCTACAAAACCCGTTACTTTAAAAATTCGAAAAGGTTGGGACAAAGAGCATATTGTTGCTGTGGAATTGGCTAAAATTGCAGAAGAATGTGGTATTAGTGCGATTGCTGTGCATGGTAGAACAAGAGATGAATTTTATGCGGGAAAAGCAGATTGGCATATTATTAAACAAGTAAAGGACTCTGTACATATTCCAGTTATTGGTAATGGCGATATTGGGTCAGAGGAAGATGCCAAGCAAATGCTAGAACAAACTGGATGCGATGGATTAATGATTGGAAGAGCAACTTTAGGAAATCCTTGGATATTTCAACAAATCAATCATTATTTGGCAAACAATGAAAAGTTAGATGAAATTACCAATCAAGAAAAGCAAAAAGTCATTCAAGAACACTTTAATTTATTATTGGCGGAAAAAGGAGAGTACACAGCAACACGAGAAATTCGAAAACACGTGGCTTGGTATATTAAAGGAATGAAACATGCGACAGTCATGCGAGAGGCGATTAATAAAGTAGAAACGAAGGAAGCGTTTGAAAAGATATTGAGCGAATATTTTAAAAGTTTATAGAATATAGTTTAGAAAGAAAATAGGTTCTAGCCTATTTTTTTTGTTGGGAAAATAAACAAGGAGGTAAAGAAAATGATAAAAGCGATTAAATTAAAAAAAATCGTGATTTTTGTAATACTATTTTTCATAATTTTTGCGATTTTGTATTATAAAAATTTTTTATTTGGAAATAATATAATTAAGAATAGAAGTAGCAATAAAAACGAAGATGTTTTGTACCATCTAGAAAATTATACAGCAGAGGCAAATATAACGGTTACAAGTAACAAAACACAAAATTCATATGTGGTGAAACAAGAAGTAAGTAGTAATTACAGTATGCAAGAAGTAATAAAAGGAGAATCGATAGAAGGGGTAAAAATTGAAATAAGCGAAGGTAATTTGAAAGTTTCTAATTCGAAATTGAATCTCGAAAAGGTATATGAGAATTATCATGATTTGTTAAACAACAGCTTATTTTTAAATACTTTTGTAGCAGATTATAAAGAAGCAGAAAATGAAACAAAGTGCGAACAGCAAGACGAACAAGTAATAATGGAAGTAAAATTAAATAAAAATCAAAATACATATATTCAGTATAAAAAGTTATATTTGGATACCAAAACGGGAAAACCACAAAAACTAGAAGTACAAGATAATACCAAAAAAGAGACAATCTGCATAGTATATAATAATATAGAATTTAAATAATAAAAAAATAGACTAAGAAATGTAACTTAAAATTCTATTCTATACGTAAGTTTAATAGGAGTGAAGATTATGGTAGTAAGAAGAGGAGATATGTTTTATGCTGATTTAAGCCCAGTTGTAGGCTCGGAGCAAGGCGGAGTTAGGCCAGTTTTAATTATACAAAATGATACTGGAAATAAATATAGTCCAACCGTTATTGCTGCGGCAATTACTTCGCAAACAGGGAAAACTAGACTACCTACGCATATCAAAATTGCATCAGAAGAAAATGGATTAAAGGCAGATTCTGTCGTTTTAGCAGAACAAATTCGCACGATTGATAAAAGTAGGTTAAAGGAAAAAATAGGACATATTCATGATAATAAATTAATGAATAAAGTGAATAATGCAATTGGCATAAGTTTTGGATTAGAAGAATAAAAAATAGAATAGAAATGCTAAGCGATTTGCTTAGCATTTGTTATGTTTTACTAGCAGTGCCTTTTTTCAAACATTTTTTTATGTAAGAAATTGATTTCTCGTTGAGCATTAAACGTTTGTCACTAAAGAGCCTTATAATTCTTTTGATACTTAGTTTAATTAGAGTCGGCATAATATCATTGTTATTCAAATCGGGAAACAACGACTTAACTTCATAAATCTTATAATAATAAGAATCCGAAAAATTCGTAGATTTTTGTAAAAGGTAATGCTCATAAATGACAGATAATGCTTTTTCTTCGTCTTCAGATAATGAATTATTCGGCAAACAAATCACCACCTTTCTCGTTCGTAGATTAACGGCTAGGTCCTATTTTATAAAATAAGATAATACCGTTTTATTTCTTTAGTACAACGCCAAAATTATATCATAGGATACAAATGTAGTCAATGATAATATGATTAAATTTTATTTTTCTTAATTAAAATCTGCTAATGCAAAATATTGGAATATAAACTATAATACACATAAAAAAATAGTGAATTCTAATATTTTAGAATTCACTATATAAGAATTGGTAGCGAAGGGGAGATTCGAACTCTCGACACCTTGGGTATGAACCAAGTGCTCTAGCCAACTGAGCTACTTCGCCATTTGAAATTAACAAATAATATTATAAACGTATTATTCCCATTTGTCAAGGAATTTATAAAAAAAATTAACAAAGTTACTAAACTTTAGAATAAAATATAAAACAAGGACAGAAAAATCTGTCCATTCTTTATTTTTTTGTTTTTGGAATTACAATTCCATTTTTCTTTTTTTCATTGTTTTTTGGTCTTAAATCATTCATACAATCACCAACGTCAGATATTTCTAAATCAGAATTGTCCCCAATAACGATTTCAATTTCATTGTTTTTTGGTTTATCTTCTTGTTTTTTGTTTTGTTTTTTGCTTCCCAATTTCATAACATACACTCCTATTTAAAAATTACCACACTTTTATTATATCAAAATTATTCTGTTGTGTAAATAGAATATTCATATAATTCACCGTTTTTTCTCAAAGTGATTTAAAATATATGTTCGAAGTTCTTTTGATTCTTGATAAAAGCAATCTTCCTCGCTAGTAAAAATAAGAAATTCAGTTGCCTTCATTTTTGAAATTTTGTCAATCATATTTTGAATCCCATAATATCCTAAGTTTCCCAAGAAAGGTAAATCAAATGCACCATTATTTATCTTTAATGGAACCATATAAGTAGCAGCCTCAGAAGATAACACGATAACTTGCACACCATTAGTTTTCTTCGTTTGGATATAGTGGCTAATTGTTTCAAGTTTTTCTTTATTTTCAGAAGAAATGCCAATTGGATAAAAAGGATGATGTTTATCAAAGAATTCTAAAGAAATATAAACTTTAGAATAATACATCCCCTGACGAACCAAAACGCAAACCAAAATGCAAAAGCTAATAACAATAGACAATTTTTTATATAAATCAGTATCCAATATTTCACAAATCAATAATCGATCAATACCATAAATAAACAAAATGTAATAAAATAACATTGTCATATTAATATGGTATTCATTCATTAAAGGAAACATATTAAAAGACATTCCGAAACTAAGACCTAATAAAAATATAATTTGGTGTTTGATTTCATTTTGTGTATTTTTTTGTGATAAAGCAAAAAGTGAAAATAGAATAATAATCGCTATAATAAAGATATATTTCAAGTTATACCACATAAAAATACAATTAGATGAACCAAATTCCAAAATACTGCCAAAACATAAATTAATAAAATTCCACAAATTATTTTCCTTATAAAAAAGAAAGCAAGTAACCAAAATACAAGGTAAAAATGCAGAAAGTTTTAGAAATTGATTTTTGAAAAATGCCTTATGGAATCTAAACTGAATGGATTCGTAAAGCACAAGCCCCAAACCATAGTAAATGCCAGTGGTTTGTTTGGTAATAAAGATTAAGAACAGAAAAAATCCTTGCACAAAATGGTAATATTTAGAAGTATTATTTGTAATATGCCATAAAATTCCACCTAAACAAAATAGCAAAGCTAATTGATTATAGTTTGCACTATTTAGAAGACAAGGGCATTCTACAATAAGCCAAATAGAAGTATAGAGCATAGCCATAAATTTTTCTGCTCTCAAATTTCTAAACAAATAAAAAAGCAATAAAAATTTCAAAAAGTAAACGATAACACCATACATATTAAAGGTAACTAAATTAGCACCAAATACATGAAACATAAGATTTCCAAGAAAGAAAAAGAAAGGTGTAATAATCACATTAAAATCCCTATAAATTAAATTACCCTGATACATTTTAAAAATACTTTGGAAGTTCCAAATATTATCAGTACATGAAAATTCGGTAAAATTAATGCTGACTATAAGGAATAAAAAAAGTACTATAAAAAATAATATAATGAATAAGTTAGATTTTATTTTTTTCATATTTTTCTCCATTATTTATTGTGTTTACAAAAATATATAATTCATAGTAACATAATTGAGTAAAAAATGGCAAGAGTTTTTTGAAGATAAAAGAATTTATAAATGTCCAAAAATGTCGAACGAAAACGATTGTATTATCGGCAAAAAACTGCTACAATAAATAAAAAGAAATGTGGCAGTTTCAAAAAATATACAAATTTTTACAAAAAAGTATTTACAACAAATAAAACGTATGCTATAATATATAATATAGAGATATGTTTATAAATTTATAAATATAAGAAAAGGAGGAAAAAACTATGAATAGAAAGGTAATAAGAATTGTATCCATATTGTTGATGGTGTTAATGGTAGTTAGTATGTTATCATGTTCCGTATTTGCTGCTGATAAGGAAGTAGTAAATAGTGATCAGTTTACAAACTTAAATCAATTTAACAACAAATCAACAGATGCTGAAACAGCAGGCGTTTTTCAAGGATTTATTGCAACAGCAATTAACTTAGTTCAAGTTGTTGGTATGGCAGTTGCAATTATTATGCTTGTTGTAATGGCAATTAAATACATCTCTGCTGCTCCAAGTGAAAAAGCTGAAATCAAGAAAAGTGCTACTGTGTATATCGTAGGGGCTATTGTATTATTTGCTGCTGCAGGAATTTTACAAGTTATTAAAAACTTTGCAAGTGCAAATATTACTCCAGAAACAAAGGATGAGGATGTTGCTGTTGTAGAGATGATTGATGATACATATTTAGGATAGAATTTAATAAAATATAAATGGAGCCACGTTTTAAAAGCGTGGCTTTTTTTGGATAACTTTAAAATTATATTACATTTTGATTACATTTTCAAAAAAAGTATTGAAAAAAAATGAAACATATTGTAAAATGAAAATAGTAATTATTGGAGGAAAGAATGAATAGACCAAGATTTAAGCAAATATTTGCTATCATATTAATTCTTATGTGTGTTTCTTGCATTTTTCCGGTGTCATTTGTGCGTGCAACAGGAAATAACTTTAATTTTTCTTCTTATGATAATCCTGCAAGTAATGCAGTAGCTAACAGTACTGCTAAAAAGGTAATGGGAATGGGAATTAATATTATAAGAGTTGTTGCAACAGGAGTTGCAGTTATTATGCTAAGCTATATTGGAATTAAATATATGATGGCAGCACCAGATCAAAAAGCAGAATTTAAAAAAAGTGCTACAATTTATGTTTTAGGTGCAATATTAATATTTGCAGCAGGAAATATTTTAACGATTATAGTCAATTTTGCAACAAGTAACATAGTAACCAAGTAATATAGTAACGTAGAAAAATGTATAAGGAGGAAATTATGAAAAGGAATATAAGGGTGATTTGTGCAATATTAATTTTTTTAAATATAATATTCTTATTAGTAAATGTGTCATTGGCGGCAACAATAAGTTCAGTAGATTCGCTTTTAGGTGAAGTTAAAGTTGGAAATACGACTTGGAATGATGCAGATACTACAAAAGGTGTAACTAATACAACACAAAAAGTAATCTCGACGGGGATTAATGTAATAAGAGTTGTAGGAACAGGAATTGCAATTATTATGTTGACATATGTGGCGATTAAATATATGTCAGCAGCACCAAGTGAAAAGGCAGAATTCAAGAAATCTGCAACAGCTATGATTGTAGGAGCAATTGTATTGTTTGCTGCTACAAATATATTAAAGATTATTGCAAATTTTGCTACAGCTAATATAGGTTCATAGGAGGAAAAAAATGAAAAAGAAAATAAAACAAATTTTTATAACATTATTTTTTATAAGTTTAATACTTTTTTTACAAAACACATCATTTGCAACAGGCTGGTCTGCAACAACTGAAATAACTAATGCTGATAAGGGTTGGAGCCAGGATATAAATGATGGTGGTATAGGCAATACGACAAAAAGAATAGTAGGAACAGCAATTAATGTGATTAGAATAGTAGGCACAGGAATTGCAATTATCATGCTAACTTATGTAGCAATTAAATATATGTCAGCAGCACCAACTGAAAAAGCAGAATTCAAGAAATCAGCAACAGCAATGATAGTAGGAGCAATTGTATTATTTGCTGCTACAAATATATTGACAGTTATTTCTAACTTTGCTGCTTCAAATGTTAAGTAATTTAACTTTTAATTAGAATTTGATAAAACAAAAGAAGCTACATTTTGTAGCTTTTTGTTATATAAAAATAATTTCAAAAAATGTTGAAAAAAATAAGAAATTCAGTTATAATAAGTTTAAGAGGAAAATAAATTTGAGGAGGAATAAATGTGAGCCAAAAGTTGAGAATAATTTTAATAGTAGCGTTGTTGATTGTTGGAGTATTTTTTATAAATAATGAAGTGTTTGCAGTAGCTCAAAAGGGAAAAAGTTTGGTAAATTCCTTTAGTGGTACTGGCACAAATGTGATTGATACTACAGAAGGAGGGGGATTAATTGATAAAATTGCTGGTCCAATTTTATCAGTAATGAGAATTGTTGCAATTGGAATTGGTATGATTATGATAACGTTTTTAGGAATTAAATATATGTCAGCAGCACCTACAGAAAAAGCAAGTATAAAAAATCAATTAATTGCATTTGCAGTTGGATTGGCTGTTGTTGTATCAGCAACAACTATATTACAAATGATATATACAGCTGTAACAAATCTATAATAATATAAGGGAGAATAATTATGAGATTGAAAAAAGTAATCATTTTATTAGTTTTATGTATGATTTTTATTTGTTTAATACCCAAAAAAACATTGGCAACAACAATTACAGATGGAAATCTTAAGAATATTGTCGAGAATCCAAAAATGAAGGATGTTGGTAAAGCAACTACTGGTGGCAGGATACAAAAAGTATTAAATACTGTTATAAAATTGATACAATTAGCGGGGACAGCTGTATCTGTCATTATGGTAACGATGCTTGGAATTAAATATATGCTATCAAGTTCGACTGAAAAAGCTGAAATAAAAAAGACGGCAATGCCAATTATTATTGGTTGTGTATTATTATTTGCAGCCGTTAATTTAGTTGGTATTATTGCAGATATTGGAGTTAATCTTTAAAAGAAGAAATAATAAACAAAAAATGGAAAAGCAAATTGCTTTTCCATTTTTTGTCGTTTTTATTACATTTGTGTTACAAATGCAAAATTTGCGTGAAAAATGTTGAAAAATGATTTGTTTTAAAGTATAATAATATTGAGATAATATAAAAAGTAAAAATGGGTCAACTTAGAAATACACGATTGTTTTAGATTAAAAGGAAGGGAGAAATTAGTTGTTAAAACTAATTAAAAATAAAAATGAAATTATATAAAAAACTCTTGTTAATGTTTGTAGTAGTTAATCTATTAGTAGGCTGGATTTGTTTTAATAAGTTTGAAGTGAGTGCAACAGATTTTATAACGAAAATGGAAAAGGATGCTTCAAGTTTTATTTCATCAGGAGAAACGGAAGCAAATAAAAAGAAAATGGGAAATGTTACAAAAGCCATTACTGATAACTTTTCAGGGCTAGGTCAACTTTTGACGATGGTTGGTGCTGGTGTTATGGTTGCAGTTGTGTCGTATATGGGAATTCAATATATTATGGCTCCACCAGATAAGCAAGCAGCTTTAAAGCAACAATTGATTGGTGTTGTTGTGGCAGGAATTGTTATATTTGGAGCTTATGGAATTTGGAAAGCGGTTTTAGGAGTTGTATCGAATTTTTAAGAAAACAAAGGAGGAAAAATTATGGGAACGTATTATATACCACGTAATTATAAGGGAGAATCAAGAATATTATATATTTTTTCAGTAAAATCATTACTAACAACAGCGATTGGCGCTGGAATAGGGGCCATATTTCTTTGGCTGTTTTCGATGATGGCATTGAAGAAAGTAGGCATTATTATCATGGCGATTTTTGCTGTGGTTGGATATATTGTGGGAGCAGTTAAAATTCCGACGATTGTCAGTATTCCAGTTACAAAGAAAATTGGTGGAGAGCCAATTAGTGAAATTATTATTCGTTATGTGAAATTTAAGAAAACACGTAAAATATATACTTATTGCCAAAACAAAGATACTAAGGAGGAAAATTAGATGGATATTATTACATTGTTGCAAATCATGATTGGCTTTATTATTTTTATCATGTTTTTGTTGGTTTTATTTTATTTATATTTAATTAAACCCAAAAAACAGAAGAAAGAAGAAGAGTCAACTCAAATTGGATATGCACAGGAAACAGGAAAAGAAAAGAAAATAGAAAATTATGGACGATTCCAAGGAGAATTGACACAAGAATCCATTTTTGATTTTATGGAATTTGACGAAGTAATTGACAATATGATTGTTCGTAAGAACAAGACACAATATATCATGGTTTTACAATGTAATGGTGTGAATTATGATTTGATGTCTGAACAAGAAAAAATTGCGGTTGAGGAAGGATTTGTACAATTTTTGAATACGCTTAGATTTCCAATCCAATTATATGTGCAAAGTAGAACATTAAATTTGAAAGATATTGTGGCTGGCTATAAGGAAAGAGTGAATGTTGTTAGCAATGATATTAGTAAAATTGACATGAAGATTGAACAAGCACAAAGAGCTAATAATAAAGCTTTACTAGAAAAACTTTATTTTGAGAAAAGAAGAAAACAAAATGTTTTGGAATACGGAATTGATATTACAAATTATGTGGACCGATTGAATTCTAATCAAAATATTTTGCAACAAAGAACTTATGTGATTGTTTCCTTTTTTATCAATGAGCTTGGTGGAAGCATGGAAAATTATTCGAAAGAAGAAATTGATAATATGTGTTTTTCAGAGCTTTATACGAGATGTCAAAATGTTTCAAGCAGTCTTATGGGGTCACAAGTTAGTAGCCGAATTTTGGAATCAGAAGAGTTGATGGAATTATTGTATATTGCTTATAACAGAGATGAATCGGAATTATATCAATTACAAAAAGCATTGGATGCACAATATGATGCATTGTATAGTACAGGAAAAGATGTGTTGCAAAAGAAACAAGAAAAATTGGACAAAGAGATTAATATTGCAGCCATCGATATGGCAACAGATAGCATTCTAAGAGCAGATAAACAAAAGCAAAAGGAAGATTTAGAAAGAGAAAAAGATAAGACAAGAGCGATTAAAGATAAAGCATCTGAGTTGTTAGACCAATATGAAGACCAATTGAATCCAAGAGTTTTTGAATTGGCGAAGGAGAATGTTCGAAAAAGTCCAGAACCAGAAGAAAAGAAGGAATCTCAAAAGATTCCTCAAAAAACTGGGACAAGACAAACAACGGTAAGAAGAGTTCCAAAAGCTCAGGGAACCCAAGCAGAACCTCAAACAAGAGCACGAACAACAGGGACGGAAGCTCCAAGAAGAAAAGTTGTAAAAAGGAATAATACAACACCAGAAGACTAAAGAAAAATGGAGGAAATAACATGTTTGGAACAAAAAAACAAGAATCTACAAATGAGTTTGAATTAGAAGTCAAAAAAGAAAAAGAAGTGAAAAGCATTTTCAAAAAAGAGGAGAAGGATTTGAAGCATTTGATTGCTCCAGGAGGAATTGATGCGAGTTATACCAATCATATTGAAATTGCTTCTGGTCGAACAAGATATGCTAGAAGTATGATTGTGGCAGCTTTGCCTAGAATGTGTACGTTCCCAGAATTTTTGAGAGGAATGTATACGTTTGGTGATATTAATGTGTCTGTTTTTATTAATCCAGTAAGTGAGTCTACTTCTCAAACAGATTTGAACCGAACGATTAATGAGTTGGAATCTGAAAGGGTAGTTGCGCAAGATAGAGGTGATATTAACAGGGAAAGAATTATTGCACAGAAAAGGGCTGAAGCAGAAGAATTAAGAGATGCCATTGCAGCAGGTTTTAATAAATTATTTGATGCTACAATCATTTCCACAATTTTTGCTTATAGTATGGATGAATTGGATAAATATACAGAATTACTAAGCAATGAGATGTCTAAAAATTTGATTGATATGAAACCAGCTTGGGCGATGCAAGATGCTGCTTTTCGTTCGAATATGCCATTTTGTGAAAATAAATTAAATAAATCGCATACTTTTGATAGAAGAGCAATGTCAACGGTATTTCCGTTCTTTAATTCAGAAGTTGGTCATGATGATGGAATTCCACTTGGATTTAACAAGCAGACAGGACTTCCAATTTTGTATAATAATTTTAGTTCGAAATTAACGAATTATAATATGATTGTATTTGGAAAATCTGGTGCTGGTAAATCAGTTACGATAAAAACACTTTCTGCACGTTCTTCGATTTTAATGGGAATCGAGAGTTTGGCTTTAGATGCAGAAGGTGAATATGGTTCTGTTGCAGAATCTTTAGGTGGTGTTAATGTTGTTATTAGCCCAACTTCGAAAACAGTTATTAATGTTTTTGACATTGAACCTGAGGTAATTAAAGATGAAATAACAGGAAAAGAAAGAACGGTTGTAAGCGTTGAAAATAAAGTAGAAGATGTTACGCAAGGTTTGCTTACGATGGCAAGACGGAAGTACAGGAAGTAAGGAAGTAAACGAGCTTACGAAACAAATTATTTCAGAATCAGTTTTGGAAGAATATGTGAGTCGTGGAATTAATAGTACAGTGGAAAGTTTGTATGAAAAATCAAACGATGGACGTATTAATATGTCGCAAGATTATTTGGGAAAAGTAAAAAAGGAAATGCCTACGATTGGTTCTTGGTATAAAAGAATTTGCCGAAAGGCACAGGAAAATGAAAATCCAGATTATCGTTTCCATTATAGTTATTTGGTAAAAGTTATGAAGCAATATGTTAGAGAATTACATGGACAAATGGCGTATTTTGATGGGCAATCGACATTTGAATTGTTAGATGGTGTGCCATTTATTAATTTGGATATTTCTCAATTGGAGGAAAGATTTGCAAGACCACTTGCTCAGCAAATTTTGCTTTCTTGGGTTTGGGAAAAGTATGTTAAGAAAAATAGTGAGGATAAAACCAAAGCTGCCAAAAAAAGAGTTCTTGTTGACGAAGCATGGATGATGCTTCCACTTCCAGAGGCAGTTGATTTCTTGAATACTATGGCAAGACGTGCTAGAAAGAGAAATGTTTCATTAGCTGTTATTTCACAAAAATTCCAAGATTTTTATGAAAAACCAGAAGCGCAAGCAATTTTGACTTCGTCAGAAACGAAGTTGTTTTTGGCACAGGATAAATCAGAAATTGAATATTTAAAGGAAGTATTTAAATTAAGTGAAGGTGAAGCTGGATTTTTGATTACTTGTGGAAGAGGTGAAGGTTTGCTTAGAGTTGGTGGTGATTCTGCGATTTTATCTATTCAGCCAACAAACAAAGAGTTTGAATTTGTGGAAACAAACTTAAATAAACAAATTGAAATGGAAAAAGCAAGACAGCAACAATAATATTAAAAAATGAGGTTATCAATGAAAAAAATAATAAGCACGCTGGTAGTGGCGGTGATTTTATTTAATTTCATATTTTGCAATAGTGGTTATGCAACTGAAAATGTAGAATTTAAGGATGATGTGACAACAGATTCGATATCAGGTAAAGATTTGGAAGGACTTATTAGTGAGTCAAAAGCAAATTATGTGGACAGCGAAACCAAAGTAGATTTTAGTTCATTGGGAACTGGAATATTTGGAACAATTGGAGGAATATTAGCTAGATTTTTTAATATTTTTCCACAGTTAATCAGACTGATTATGCTACTTTGTGTGGTAGAAGAGTTTACGATTCAGAAGGCAGTGTTTAATGAAATATCAATCTTTAATATAGATTATTTCAATTTTAAAGAACCATATGAGTATACCATAGGAAATAAAATTGGTGATAATAATTATAAAAAAAAGATAAAATCTGGTAATACAGTCGAAATTTCGATTCGAAAAAGTGTTGCGAAATATTATTATATTTTAAGATTGATAGCAATGGCGCTTAGTTTAGTGATTTTAATCTATGTTGGAATTAGAATGGCGTTGTCGACGATTTCTTCCGATAAAGCTAAGTATAAAGGAATGCTGATTGCTTGGATAGAAAGTATTGTATTATTATTTGCGATGCAGTATATTATATCTTTTATAATAAGTGCTGGAAAGCTATTTGGTGATTTAATGTATTCACTTAGATGCATTATGGATGCTAGTGGAGAACTTAGCTTTGAAACAGAAATTTTAGCAATGATGGACGTAGGATTATTGCAATATACTGGTTGGAGTTATGTTGGATATTCGATTGCTTTTTGGTTTTTAATTTATGTGCAAACTAAATTTTTCCTGATGTATTTTAAAAGAGTAATTACTGTTGGCTTTTTAATTTTAATCTCTCCGATTATAACCATTACTTACCCAATTGATAAGGTTGGTGATGGAAAGGCGCAAGGTTTTACAATATGGAGTCATGAATTGATTTTAAATGTATTGATACAACCAATTCAAGCATTGATATATCTTGTTTTCATGTATACAGCAGGAGAAATTGCGAAAATATCAATGTGGGTTGCTTTGGCATTTTTATTGGGATTAACGAAATTTGAGAAAATTATTTTACAATTGTTTAATTTGAGAAATGTTGTAAGTTTGAAACCTGTTGATGAGCAAAGGAAAAAATAATGGAGGACTAAATGCAAAAAGGAAAATATATCAATCAGAATCAAGTTAGGAAAAAAGTAATAATTTTAATTGCTGTGGTAAGTTTGATTTTTGTTTTGTTAGTTTTAGAAGCAATGTTAAAAAATATCCAAAATGAAAATCAGGAAAAAGAGTTGCAAATGGCAAATGGAAATTTTACTTCTGTTGAAGATATTTTGGAATATTATGGATGCCAAGTGATAAAAATCAAAAATAACACAGAAGGCAATTTTTTGGTTGATATATATACAACATTCAAATATGAATTATATGAAGATGAAAAGAGCAATGAAGAATTTTATAACAAAATAATCAATCAAATTGCTAAATTTTTAAATTATCGAAATTTCAGAATGGTGGATGAACAAAAAGAAGAAAAAATAGAAATACAAGTAATTTGTGGCAAAAATAAAATACAAAAAATTTTGATTAATGGAATTGAAGATTATTTTATTTATATGGATTCGCAGATTAATTTAAGCAAATACAAGGAAATTCCAACAACAGAAGCTTCGATTCAATCGCCTGAATTAATCAGTTGCATTCAAAATAATTGGAATGCTAATGTGAATTTTGGTACAAGAGAAACGATTTTTCAGAATTATTATATTTATTTTGATGAAGGAATAGAAGTACGAAAAATTAGTGGAAAAATTTACAATGTAGTTTTTACAAAAAATTATGTAAAACCAGTTGTAAATGGCTTTACTGTTGGAGAAAAACGTGATATAATAATAAGAGAACTAGGAAATCCAACTTTTGAAAATGAAAATAAAAGTATCATAGGATATAAAACGAAAGATATTTATGTTTTTTTTGAAGAAAATCAGATTTCCATTTACAGAAACATAACAGAAACTGGATTTGACGAATTTTTTACATTAGTAGATAAATTTTTAGAAGAAGAATATTCTCTTTTAGAATTTATGAATGAGCTAACTTATTTATGGCCTGATTATGAAGAATATACATATGATGCAGAAACTGTGTTTTTATCGTATCCGAATAAAGGAATTGATATTAAAATGAATTATGACCATACCAACGGAATTGTGATTTATAATAACATAGGAGTAACGCAAAATGAGATAAATAAGTATTTTAATTATACAGAATTTATTGCTTTATTGCAAATTGATAATGTGTATAATGCTGAGATAAGACGAGTGAATAAGCAATTAGAATTTGCTAAAAAGTGTGAAGAATATCAAATACAGTATGAGGAAAAAGACAATAGAAATCGAGGAAAAAATTACGATTATTATATGAAAATGGGCAATAATGGAGGAATTATTTGCACCTATTTTATAGCAAAAAATCCACAATATCCAAATTGCGAATTAAGTGAAAATATAAATTCTTATATTTGGGTGAATGAAGATTGCTTTGTATATAGTGTTGTAAATAAAGGAATCTATTATTACGATTTAAAAACACAGAAGAAAGGAACGATTATTACAGGAAATGAGAATTTTGAAATAAAATCTTATCAGGAGGATATTTTAAAATATGATGATAGTGAATTACAAATAAAATATTAGGAGGTTGAATGCATGAAGTCAATTATTAGCAGAATTTCATATAAAATGTTAGTAACAACAATGATAACAGTAATATTGTCTTTCTTTGTTGTGACTTCATGTTCTCATGCCAATAAATTTAGTGAATTAGTTAATGATGATGGAATCTATTATAATGGAACCCAAGAATCTACGCTTTCTGAAAAAGATGGATTTTTTGCAAAGCTTGTCAACCTTTTATCAAGTATTGCAACGTATTTGTTAGGGTTGATAGGATTAGGAATTCGAGGTGTTTTCATTGGATGGATAGAAATTGCTGAAATGTTACTGACGATGATTTTAGATATTGATGGTGACCTAGGCAAAATAAATGATGATGCAATGGATGTTTATACAGAAAATATAGTAAATGTAGAAAGTATATTATTTAACAGAGTTCCAATATTAGAAGCTAACATCTTCAAAAGTCTTAATGCTGAAAATGAGAAGAAAGATGAGAAAAAAGAAGAATCGAAAACAAAAGAAGAAAAAGCAGCAGAAAAGAAAGAAAAAAAAGAAAATAAAATTGTTACAGCCATTAAAAGTGCAGTTGCAAAATGGTATTATGTTTTAAGATTAATGGTTATTGCACTTATGTTAATTCTACTAATTTTTGTGGGAATAAAAATGGCCATTTCTACAGTTGCTTCGGAAAAGGCAGTCTATAAGCAAATGCTAACTGATTGGATTGTAGGAATGATTATTGTATTTATGATTCATTATATTATGGTTCTTATTTTTACAATTAATGATTCTGTTATTAATGGATTAGAACCGTTACTAAATAATAATAGTACATTAGAATTAGAAGAATATCAATACGGTATAGAACCTGAAGAAATTGAGACTTTTGGTGACCGCGAAACAACTTTATATGAATCAGCTAGAACAAGAGCCTATAGTTTAAATTTGGTAGATGGTTTTACAGGAATGGTTATTTATGGTGTATTAGTTTATTATGCTTGGCGATTTGCGGTTATGTATTTAATGAGAGTATTTAATATTATGATACTTACTTTAATAGCACCAGTGATTGCAGCATCTTATGCAGTAAATAAAGTATTAACAGGAAAATCAAAGATATTTTCAAGTTGGCTGAATGAATATATTATTAATGTTATTATTCGATTATTCCATGTAATTATTTATGTTTCATTTGTAGCAATTGCTTTAGAATTATCTTTAGAGTCATTGCCAGGAATTATTCTAGCTTTTGTTATGTTACATTTTATGCTTGAGGCAGATAAATTGCTAAGAACATTATTCAAAATGTCTGGAGGCAAAGGCAGTTTATCTGGAACAATGGAAAAAACAAATCTTAATGATATTAAGAGTGGAATAAAAGGACTAGGAGCTACGATGGTTGGAGGAAAAATTGGTATGGCTGCTATGAAAGCAACTTATGGAATTGCAACAAAACCAGGAAGAGCACTTGTTGAAACTGCATTTGGAAATCATATGGCAAAAAAAGCAAATCAAAAAGAACAAGAAGAAAAGAACAAACAAGAAGAAAAAGAAAAATTAGAAGAAAAGAAAAATGATTTAGAAGAAAGTATTGCAACATTAAAACAAAGACAAAATAATATAAAAGATAAAGAGTTTGATGCGGAAAGATGGCAAGCATGGTATAGAGCAGAAGGAGAAGAAACAAAACTAGGACAAAAGACACAGGAACTTCAAAATTTGAGGTTGCAAAAAACAGAAGTTGAAAAACAATTGCGTGAATATGAAGAAAAACTTGAAGAAGCAAATGATAATTTAGAATATAGGAATGAATTAAATAGAATTGAAGCATTAGAAAAAGAATTTTATGCAGGAACTTTTGGAGGTGCTATCGATAATTTATTTGACCCATTTAATTACACAGAAAAAGATAAGAAAACAGGAAAATATCGTCGCATGAGAGCAAGAAGAAAAGGTGGTGCTAAATATGCATTTTGGCGCAAAAAAGTGGATGGTATTGGAATGCGATTTATGGAAAATGCAAAATTAAAAAATCTATTTAATTTGTCAAACGATGAAGTAAAGCGCTTAAAAGAACAATTTAACTTTTCGAAATCAACAGTAGTTGGATTTTTCTCTGCTGCCTTTGGATTCCCTACTTTAGTGATTAATCCTACATTAGGAGTTGCTTTGCTTGGACAAGCAGGTTATTCTGGGTTACGAATGGCAACTAGAATGAGACAAATTAAAAATAGACCTAGTTACAAAAAAAATAAACGCTATAATTTTGTTGCTTTCAACAAGGGAGCACAATATACGATGAAAGTAGAAGCTGTAAGACAAGCTAGGGAATTAGAAGCGGAAAGAACGCAAAGATTTGCAGGAAAACATCAAAAGTTTGTTAGAAAGCTATTGAATAATATGGTTAAAGCTACTACAATTCCTGACCTTGACCCAATTACATCAGAAGAATTATCAGAATTGGCTTATATAAAATATACAAAGCAATTTAAAACAGCTTTAAAAGATTTAAACGAATTAGAAACCTCTTTAAATAAAGCGGAATTTACTGAAAGATTTTCAGAAGAGGAAAGAAATCAGCAAGAGAAGGCAGAAAAAATGTCAGAGAAACAATTATTATTTAAAGAATGTGCAAATCAGGAAGGTGTAATTGCAGTAGGAAATTCATTATTTGAAGTAAAAATGGATAATACAGTAGAACAAGCAGAAGAAAAATTTATTGAAAATGCCGAGAAAAAAATGGATAAAGCATCAGGTCAAACAAGAGAACAAAGAATCAATTCACTTAAAAAACATATAACAGCGAATAAAGATACATTAATTCAAAATCAAATTGAAAAGTACTATGCTAGAAGAGGAATTATTGATATTAGTAACATGGAAATGTCTGAGAGTGATAAAACACAAATTAAACAAAATGTTTTAGGTGTTTTAGAAGAAAAGGGGATTATCAAAAAAGGAGAAATAAAACTTGAGGATAATTTTATTAGTAATGAAAATGTTACAAGTATTCATGCAAAATTGCAATCAAATAAAAATAAGACCAATCAATCCTTAGAGCAAAGAGTTGCTACAGATGCTGTTTTGGAATATATGAAACAAACGGGAACTACTAATAAAAATGACTTATTACAAAAAACAGATGAGATATATAATTTAGTAAAAGAAAAGATTATGACAAATGATTCGAAAAAATCAGCAGATGTTATCAAAAAGATTTCAGGTCAAGATAAGAAAAAGCAAGTGGTTCAGTTATCAGATTATATGAAAGAAGCAGTTGAAACAGATATCAAAAAAGTTAAGAAAGTAGATTTAGCAGATAAGTCAAAAGATAAAGAAACTTTAGTAGAACATGAAACAAATCGAAAAATGAATCAAACAAAAAACAAGCTAGAAGAAGCGTTATGTGCTGATACTGTTGAAAATATCGAAGATAATTCTACATTAGAGATGCTATTTGCTTTATCTAGAATTGGTGAAAATAATCGTGAGGCAGTAGAAGTGCTTGGAAAAAAACGAAAACAAACCAAGAAAGCACAATTAGAAACATTAGAATTTTATCAAGATGGAAGCCGAAAACTTGACAAAAACAAAGATGGAAGTCGAAAGTTTGATGAAACAAAAGATGGAAGTAGAAGATTGGCTGAAGAATATTTTATGGAAAGCAAAAAAGAAGCTTTAGAAAAAAGGCTTTTCGGTCCATCGCAAAATGTAATTGATTTAATTAATAATGTATAGATGAATGGTGGTGTAAATGAAGAAGATGAAAGTAAAGAAAAAATTACAAAAAAAGTTATTGTTTATTGTAATGTTAGTGATTGTGCTATGTAATTGTTTTTCAATTATTTTTGAAAGTAATGTAGGATTTGCTACTGCTCTTGATAGTACTGATAGAGAAAATTTAAAAACACAAATCGAAGAAACAAAAAATGGAGAAACAAAGACAACAGCACTTGATGCTGCTGCTAAAGATGAGGCTAGTAAGAATATGATTATTGGGCTTGAAGGATTTATGAGTGGACTTGTTTATATTCTTACTATTATTCCTAGACTATTTTTACTGTTAATTGGATTTTTCATAAAAATCATAATGAATGCTTGTGTTAGTCTGGGAACTGCTAGTATTACAGATGTTACTTTTGAGCATGTATTTTTCTCTGGATATAGTGGTACAAAATTCAGTGGGCTTGAATTTACAGATGTTAACTTTTTTGATTTAACTGGTTCAGGAACAATTCTCTCTTTTAGAACAGCTGTTGCAAAATGGTATTATGTTATGAGATTAATTTCAGCAGCGATATTATTAGTTATTCTAATTTATGTAGGAATCAGAATGGCGTTATCGACAATTGCTTCAGAACAAGCAAAATATAAACAAATGTTGACTGATTGGATAACCAGTTTAGCTTTATTGTTTTTGTTACATTATATTATTATATTTGTTATTCAAGTAAACAATTCATTAGTTTCCGCATTAGGAGGAATGCTAAATTTAAAAAGTGGACAGACAGTAGGAAGTCGTTTAAATAGTCAACTTGTTGGTGATATTTGGTCAGATGGTGTCAATGGAATATTTGCAGCACTTATGTATGCGATGATAGCAGGTTCTGCATTTGGATTTTTTCTATTCTATTTAAAACGTATGATAACAGTAGGATTTTTAATTATTATTGCACCACTTATAACCATTACTTATTCAATTGACAAAATCGGAGATGGAAAAGCCCAAGCTTTAAATGCATGGTTAAAAGAATTAACATACAATATATTAATTCAACCATTTCATTGTATCATTTATTTAGCATTTTTTGGTGCGATGTCTGATATAATCGGGGATTCATCTTATGGAAATATTAGTGCTTATATTTTAGCTTATATTATTTTGAAGTTCATGAAAGAAGCAGAAGGAATTTTAAGAAAGATATTCCACTTTGAAGCGAATTCTATGCCAGGAATCAGTGAACCAGCGAAAGGATTTGCTGCTGCCTCAGGAAAATTTGCTCAAATTGGTATGAAAGGTGTTGGAGCATTTTCAAACTTTAAGGCTGCTGGAGGAGTTAAAGCATTTACAGGCGGATTTAGAAATATAGGAGCAAAGAAAGATGTAAAAGCTGCTTTTAACTCTGGAGAAATAAAAACAGATGCTAAAACATTTGAACAATTTAAGAAAACAGATGAATATGCGAAAGAATTAGATAAGAAAAAGACAGCTAGAGAAATGAAGTCTAGAAAGAATTCTAGAAGAACGGAAAAAGCTAGAAAAATCTATGAGAAACAAAATCCTGGAAAAAGTTATGACCAAATGATTGAAGATGAAGCTAGAAAAGCTTATGATGAAAAGCATGAAGCAGGTGCTTATGAAAAAATGAAAAAGAAAGCAAGAGAAAGAGACGCATCTGGTCGACCAACAGAAGAGGCTAAAATGGCGCAACAAACAATCGATAATCAAAGAGCTAAAACGAAAGAAGCTAAAAACAGTTCTATTATAGGAAGTACAGGAATAAGAAAAACAATTAATGGAGCAAAAACCGTAGCAGGTAATTTGGTAAACAGTGAGGGCGGAAAAGCATTGGGCGCTTACATGAAAGATAGTGCCAAAGTTGCATCAGCACTTGCTTTAGGTGCCTATGCTTATGGTGTAACAGGAAATCTAACAGATGCTACTTTATTTGGTCAATTAGGTTATGGTATGGCATATGGCGCACTAGAAGGAACAACTAAAACAGCAACAGAGGATACAAAAGGACTTGTTCAACAATATGCACACAATAATAATTTAAGTCCAGAAGATATGAAAAAAATGATTCAAGAGCTTGTAAACGAATGTCATTCTATGGATTTTGCTGGAATGTTTAAGAAGATTCATGATGACCAAGTAAAAGCAACAGAAGAATTAAAGAAAATATTAGGAGACAGTGCAAATGAAGTTATGGCAAAAATGATAGGAAAAACCAAAGTAGGAGAAGAGTACGATATTTCTGCTTTAATCGACCAATATAGTACACGTAATTTAAGTGATGATGAAAAAACAAATGCAGAAAGCATTGTAAAAGACTTTAGTGATTTATTGATTAAATCTCAAATTGCTGCACAATTTAACGTTGTTAAAGCTGGTGGAATGGATGTTGATTCATTTGGTAGAAAAGTAACCAACAATTATAATGTTACAGAGAGTAAAACTGATTATATTTATAATTATGAAGAAAATAGATATGAAAATAAGTTTGAAGTTAATCAAAGTGAAGCTAGAAGAAGAGGAACTCAAACGAATACTTAGGTTAAGGAGAGTAAAATGTCAAATTCAAAAAAGAAGAATCAAATAGGTTACAAAAAGTTATATATTTTAATCATCCTTATTATTTTAATAACGATATTAATCGGAAACTTGAATTCTAGACTTACAAAAGATGAGTTGTCAAGTCCACAAAGCGAAGAAGAAGTAGAAGAATATATTGAGCAAAATATTACGAAAACTTTGCAAGGAATGGAAGAAAGAGACAGAATGGAATATTATGTTGGGATATTTTTAGGATACATAGAAAGTGGAGAATATGAAGATGCTTATCATTTACTATATGAAGATTTTAAAAAAACATATTTCCCAACATTAGAATCTTTTGAAAAATATATCCCAACTGTGTTTTCTGAAATGACAGATATAAAACATGAAAATATCGAAAGAAATGGTGATGTGTATGTTTTATGGATTAAAATTACGGATGCTGTCAATGGCAAACCAGGAGAACAAAGAAACATGAATATTGTCATTAAGGAAAATGATTATAATGACTTTGTTTTATCATTTAGTGCGATATAAAGGAGAAAGATATGTTTACTGATTTCAGATTAAAAATACGTCATTTTTTGAAAAAGAACGCAAAATTAATTTTTATAGTAGTATGTATTTGGGCTATTGTATTTTTTATTAATATGTTTCTAAAAAATTATCAAGCTCCAGTAAATTTACAAACAACCTATGAACCACATAAAGCAGTCATGGATTCAACCGATTCTGTGCCAGAAAAAGTAAGCAATAGTGTAGAAGAAATGTTGGAAAAATATATGGGATATTGCCTAGAAGGAAATGTAGAATCAGCGTATAACATGCTTTCTGATACTTGCAAAGAATGCAGTTTCGCTAATGAAATTGATAATTTTACATCCTATATCACAAATAAAATAGGTTCAGCCAAACGTTATGCCATTCAAAATTATTCAAACGAGGGAAATACCTATATTTATCAAGTAAAATATTCAGGAGATATGCTAGCAACAGGACTTACTAATACGACTTATCAATATACCGAAGAGAAAATTGTCTTTAAAAAGCAGAAAAACGGCACAATTGAAATGTCAGTAGGAAACTTTATTGATTATGAAGATATCAAAAATATATCAGAAAATGAATACTTAAAAGTAGATGTAAAATATGTTCAAAAATATTATAGTGTAGAAAGATACAAAGTAGTTCTTACCAATCGTTCAGACTATACCATTGTAATTGCTGATGGTGAAGAATCGAATGAAGTAATTTTAACACTCGATTCAAAAGACACAAGAACAACAACCACAAAAACGAATCTTGTATTAAAACCAAATCAAAGTCAAACAGTAACGTTAGAATTTGCCAAATTCTATGATAATGACAATGATGCTGTAAACTTAACATTTGGTTCAGTAAGAGTCATGGAGCAATATTCTGGAACAGAAGTAGAAAATACCATCAAACAAGCAGAAATACAAAATGCAATAGCAAAATTTAGTGTAACGATACCAATTATCAATCATAATTAAGGGAGAAGTAAAGGAGGTGACAGCCATGGATGAAAATAGTTTTGAAGAGCAAGAAAGCCAAGATACAGCACAAAATCAACAAAGTAATCAAAACGGTAGTGGAGGTACCAACGTAGGACATAGAGCAGCAGATGCGGCAAAAGGAGTTGCTAAAAATGCTGGAAAAGTTGGGGACAAATTAGGAAGCAAAGCCGAAAAATTTCAAAACAAAGCCAATGCACAAAAGGCAATTGCTAAAAGCAATGCAGGAACCAGAACAGGAGTAAAAGCAACAACTAAAGCTAAAAAATTAGAGCAAAAATCGGAAAAAATAAAAAAGGCAGCAGAAAAAGCAAAGAAAGTACAACAGAAAGCCGAAAAATTTGCTAAAATTGCAGCTAAAATTGGAAAAATTATAACATTTTTTGGTGTTTTCATATTAATTCTTCTCATTATCATTGGTTTGCTTGTTTTTATCATTAGTGGCTGGGGCATGTTACTAAGTGGATTTAAAGCTATAGCAGAAAAATTTTATGATACCTGTTTTGCTATCATGAATGGTGGCGAAAACAATGTTAAAGACGACGATATTGTAAATCTAATGAAAAACATTGAAGAAATGGGATACGATTTATATGGCTATGGTTTTGTTGGGGCAGACAATGTAGATGATAACAGAAACCATGTTTACTATACCCAAGATGAAGAAGGTAAAGGAGAACTAATTGAACCACTTGAAGATATTGATGCATACAGAAACTTGGTAGCTTATCTAATTTCAGACAATTATGCATATTATGTGAAAAATAGTAATTTTAATTTTAGGTCGATGTTTTCTGGTTCAAAATATTTTTTTGGTGGAATATTTAATAATACAGCATGGGGTTCAGGACTTATTAGTATTTATGAACAAGAGGGAGAAAATGATGAAATTACAGGAATTAAAGGGGATCCATATGGTATTTCGATGGGAGAGCATACAGCTTTTGCCGGCTTAGGAGCTGCTGCTGGTGCAATTATACCAATACCAGGTATAGGTTCAGTAATAGGAGCTGGAGTAGGAGAGTTAATTAATGTTATAAAAAACTATGATGAAGCAACAAGTTCTATAGAAGTAAACCGAGGAAGCAAAACATTAGAAATTACTTCAATAGGTGCTTTTCACAATAAAATACTATCTTACAGTTTAGATGGTTGGACAGGCAGATATTCTATGCCATTAGAATTTTTATTAGCAACCCACATTGCAACAATGGCACCAGACTTGAGCTATAAATTAGCAACTACATTTAACACAGATGTAGAAATCTTGTTATGGAAGTCAGAAGGCAACACGGTTCAAGGTGGAATTCAAGTAGGGGGAAATATAATAAAATCTGAACAATTAAATACCTATTTTATAGGAGGGGAAAAGGCTTCCCATTACCTAGAGGGAGGAAATAATACAAATACAAGTAGTCCTAGTGGTGCAGCCAATCAAGATCCGGGAAAGATTGAAAATCAAGTAGGACCTACTGCAAAATCAGACACATGCCCATTAGTAGAATTAGGGATTCCAGAGCCAGCAGGTTGTACATGTGGAACAGTAATTTCTACAGAGAATGAAAGCACTACAGAAAGTGGAAGTACTACAACACAGACACAAACTATAGAGGTATTTTGTAAAATTTGTCAAGATTATTTAACAATACTAAAAAATGCTACAGTTGCTGTAAATGAAAGTAAGTTTTCTACCTATGTTCCATACTTAAATAAAGTAACAGACCATTGGTTCAGAGATGTATATTTCACAGCAGGAGCAATGAATGAGGCTGGAGTTACAAACGTAGTCAAAACAGATGAAAATTATTATCAATCAACTGGCGAAATGTGGACTGAGTATGAAAAAGATGCAGATGGTGAATATGAATTATATGTATATCTAAAAGACGATACTGGAAATTATAAATCTTCCTTTGAACAATCCGATGATAAATACTTAGTTTGCCGAAAAGAAAAGAATGGAAAAGGAGCTTATAAAATTTCAGAAAAAGCTGGTAACTTATATGAAAAAGATGCAAATGGAAAATATAATCTATATTTATTAAAAGATGCAAATGCGGAAGATAAAGATAAGAAATATGAAAAATATGAAGATAAAAATATTAAAGAATTTAGAGTAGGAAAAAAAGCAGTAACAGAAACAAAAGAAGCAGATTGGAATGTTTACAAACTAGATAGTACTCCATCAGAATCAGGCTGGACGCCATTTGAAATAAAGGATGATTCAAAAACAGCGATTAAGGCTATGGAAGATATAGAAGGTGCAACGCTAGTTTATAATTTAGAAAGTACAAGTGGTAAAATTACACAAACAGAAGATGGTGTCAGAGGTGAAACACATCCCGAAACGAAAAAAATGTTTTTAGATGACTATTATTTATACAATGGTTCAGGACCAACTGCAGCTAAAATCGAAGCTGCCAAGGATGCTGTTGCTAATAAAATTATGAAAGATAATGGATATCAACAAGGACAAGAAATTACACTTTCTAAAAAACCAACTTATGCGTCAAACTATGCAAGTGGTACAAATTCTACCACGACTGGATCAAATTATGGGCAAAATCCTGATGGTACTGCTAATAATTCTCAAGCAATAAACGAAGACAAAAAAATTATATTACAAGGTGGCAGAACTGGACTACAAACCTTAATTGACTTACATAATGCTGCTTATATACCTGAAATTAAAGGATTAGAAGATATTGATATTGACGATCCAGATACTTATAGAAAAATACTAGGCAATCAAAAAATAACAGCAACTTATGAAGGTAAAACACAGACTGCAACAATTGACGAAATTTCCGGACCAATTAACATCCTTCATAATTCACTAACAGCATTTAGCATATTGAAAAATATGCATACATTAGATGCAGAATACATATATCATGATTTTAAAGAATTAATTGTAGAATTAGATTATTTTGACAAAGAAGATTTAACTGATGCAGAACGAGAAGTTATGATGTTTCCAATAGCAGGACTATCATCAGCAGGCTGGCCAATGGCAAGATATGATAAAAGTGAAGAATTTTATGGAACATTGCTTCATTCAGCAGATGACTATAAGGCATTAAAATTACAAACAATAGCAGAGTTAAATCAATCTGGAATTAATATTGATATTACGCAACCAAACGAAGAGGAAACGACAGAACAAAATGATAGATCGGATGGTAGCCAAACAACGAAACAAACATTAACAGGACATATTACTTACGAAAGTATACCAGCTAATAACAGTATAGATAAATGTCAAACCAAAAGTGTTGTTAACGGAATTGAATTTTATGATTATAAGCAAGGTTCTGGAAGTGAGTGGGCAAGCAAAAGTTATTGGGGTTCAACAATGGCTGATGCTGGTTGTGGGCCTACTTCTACAGCGATAGTGTTATCAGGATATGGAATGAATGTTACACCAGATGTGATTGCTGATGAAATGGTAAGTGATACAACTTTAGAAAAGGTAGCAACTAGTTTGGAAAGACATGGAGTTCCAGTAGGATATTATAGAAGTTATGGAAAAACAGGTAGTGATGCTCAAAATTGTATTAATGATATTTTAGAAGCATTCAATCAAGGAAAGCCAGTAATTTGTTTAGTTGGAAATGGTTCGGATGGGTATTTTACAGGTGGAGGACATTTTATGGTTCTACTTGGAATTACAGAAGATGGGACATTAATAATATCCAATCCAGGCAAATTATCTGAAAAACAATCTTATACTTCTTTAGAAGAATTTGTCAAAAATTATATGACTCATAGTAATACAAGACCAAATAGAGGAATTGTAGTTCCTGCTAATGCACCAGATGGTTCTACTTATACAGTATCCTCAGAGGAATTTTCTGGTTATAAAGGTGGAGAAGAAGTTATTTCACCAGTAACTGGTGAAGTTATCAAGTACGGAACAGTTGAAAGAACTAATATGGAATTAGTGAATGCTGGTGTAGCGAAAGAAGATGCAAAAGATACAGTTGGATTTATTAAAATAAGAGTTTTAGGAGACAAAGAATGTAAACCTGGTGATGTATGTGATTATTTTAGTAAAATAGAGGGTGCTGAAGGATATAATTATTTTTGGGAAGAGTATGCGGATGCTGGGATAACAAATCATGTATTGTATATAGAAGGATTTGATGTTACCGAGATATTAAAAAATGATATTGACTCTAATAGTAGTACAAAAGGTAAGAATATTAACAAATTAAAAGAATATATTGAAAAAGATGAATCTGATTTTTATACAACAGAATATGAAGTTCCTAAAATAGTAGATAAAACGCAAGAAGAGGAGTTACAGAAAAAAGAGGATGCCAAAAAAGATGCTTTATATGTGATAAAAGATAAAGAAGGGAAAATCTACATCAAAGAAGGTGCTGTCATTGGACACACTTATACACAAGATAAAGCTAAAACAGTAGATAAAGAAGTAAAAACTTATGATGAAAATCAAGCTGAAACGACATCATCCTATAAAGTCGGAAATTATATGAGAATCATATTCAGAGATGCCGATGACCAAGTTGTTGAGAATGTTGAAAATTATATGGAATTGGAAAAACCAACACAAGAGACAATATGTGGTGTTTTGGATGATTTAGGACCAGATGCTACTGCTGACGAGAAAGTGAAAGCTGCTGTTACATATTTTGTTTCACAAGGATTTACGGTTGAAGCTGCTTGTGGAATTATAGGAAATTTAATACAAGAAAGTGGTTTAGACCCAGCAGCTGTGTCAAGTTCTGGATATCGTGGATTAGTACAATGGGATAAAGATGGCAGATGGCCAGCAGTAAAAACTTGGATGGTAAGTATGGGATATGATGAAAATGACTTTTCTGGACAAATAAAAGCAATATATGAATGTGAATATAATCAAATGCCCCCTAATAGGTGGGAAGAATTGAAAAAATTAACTGATGTTGAAAAAGCAGCAGAGCTATTTGCTGTTTATGATGAAAGATGTACAGGTGGAGCTGATGAGCCAGTATGGTATAAAACAGGAAGCAAATACCAAAACTTAACAGAAAGAAAAAGTTTTGCTCAAAATGCGTTAAAAACTATCAAGGCAATTCTATAGGAATAAAAGATAAAGGATGATAAAATAAGGAGCTAGTATGTGTGATAAAGTAAAAAAAGTAATGATTTTTTTGGTTATATTTTTAATAATATTAATAGTGTTTCTAATATTTTTGCAAATAGAAAATAATAAAAAAAGTAAGGTTGAGGAGAAATTAGAATATATAAATAGTGATGAATGGAATGACGAAGTATATCCAAGAGGTATGCCACAATTGTTCAGAATGTACAAAGGAAAATTGACTGCTCAAACTATGGGAAAATCTATTTATTATTTTACAACAGAATTTGTTCCAGAATATTATAAGCAATTAAAAGATGCGACAAAAGATAAAATATCTTCTTATTATAATGCTAACTCAGAAATAATAGCTAAAAATACAGGAATAGAGAATGAACAAGACTTTCAAAATTTAGTAGTAAGCATACAATGTCTAAGCTCCGATACTCTAACATTAGATTCATTTAGAATAGATAAAGAAAACATAAAAGTTTCTAATCAATGTACAGAAACAATCTTATATATAACCTATAAAGAAAATACAGAAATAGGATTTAATGTGAGAATTAATAATAGAATGGAAAGGAATGAAAGTTCATTACTCTATACTGCAATAACAAATGAATAAGATGAAATCCTTTATAAAGCGAGATGAAATTGAAAATTTCATCTCGCTTTTTGCAAAAACTAAACATTTTCCTCAAAAAACCCCTTGCAATTTCCCAAAAACTATGTTAAAATATACCAGTATTTAAATGACTATAAAAAAATTTAGTCCTTACTCACACCAAGAGTGTGGGTTTAATAGCCAAAAGGAGGTGAAAAATAATGAATAGATATGAAACCGTATTCATTATTAATCCAAATGTAGAAGATACAGGCGTAAAAGCGCTTATTGAAAAGTTTTCTAATTTGATTAATAGTGAAGGTAAAGTTGAAAAAGTTGAAGAATTAGGAATGCAAAAATTGGCTTATGAAATCAAAAAACACAAAGAAGGAAATTATGTTGTTATTAATTTTGAAGCTAATCCAGAACTAATTAAAGAACTTGAGAGAATTTACAGAATTACTGACGAAGTAATCAAATTTATCGTTGTAAGAAAAGACGAAGAATAGAAGGTGAAAACATATGAACAAAGTAATTTTAATGGGTCGATTAACAAGAGATCCAGAAGTTCGATATACACAAACGAACAACACATTAGTCGCTTCCTTCTCACTAGCTGTAAATAGAAGATTTGCAAAACAAGGAGAAGAAAGACAGGCTGATTTTATCAACATCGTAGCTTGGAGTAAAACAGGCGAATTTTGTAGTAAGTATTTCAAGAAAGGACAACAAGTCGGAGTAATTGGAAGAATACAAACAAGAACTTGGGATGATGATCAAGGTCAAAAACATTATGTTACTGAAGTAGTGGCTGAAGAAGCATACTTTGCAGATTCAAGAAGAGATGGAGAAGCAGGTGGAGCAAATATTGAAAATACATTCGGAGAAAATATAGCAAATTCAGGCGAATTCCAAGTAACAGCTGGTTCTGATGATGATTTACCATTCTAATGATGTAAAGGTTTAATAGAATTGGAGGTAAAGTAAAATGGCAGATAAAAGACAACATAATAAAAAATTTAATAGAAATAATAATCAAGATGATGATTATAACCCAAAATTCAGAAAAATAAAAAAGAAAGTTTGCCCATTATGTGCAGACAAAAATTTGATATTGGATTATAAAAATGCAGAACAAATTAAGAAATTTATTAACGAAAAAGGTAAGATATTACCTAGAAGAGCAACAGGAGCATGTAGCAAACATCAAAGAGTGATTACAAACACAGTAAAAAGAGCAAGACATATTGCAATTATACCATATTCACAAGATTAATTATATAAAAGAAACTGGAACCTGAGAGTTTCAGTTTTTTTGAATTATAAGAATTTTTTGATTATTATAAAAACAGTAGTAAAAAATGCAAATTGACATTTTATGTGAAGTATGATAAAATGCAAAATGATTTAGGTTATTTGAAAGTATTTCTACTTTAAATTTACATCAGAAAATAAAACTATAGGAGGAAAATATGAATTTATTAGATCAAGCAAACCGGCGCTTTTTAGAGAGGTTTCCAGAAAGCAAAGAAATTTTTCTATCTGACACAAACAAGGCAGGTGTTATTGGAACTATGTCACAGGATTTTGAGTTTTCACATGATGAGCAAGGAAAGAAGTTTTTCAAATCGAGAATTAATATGTCGAAAAAAGATGGGACAGAATATCATATTCCGATTATTGTTTCAGAAAAATTGCTTTCTTCTGAAATTTGTGAAAATAAAAAAGTCAAAGTAATTGGAGCATTGCGTTCATATATGTATAAAAGAGAAGATGGAAGTCATTTAAGAACGCATATTTTTGCAAAATATCTTTCAGTTTGTAATTCGGAAGAAACAGTAAACTATATTTATTTGAAAGGTTTTCTATGCAAGGATCCGATTTACAGGAAGACTTTCAAGGGCATGCCAATAACAGATTTGTTTATTGCTGTTAATGAGGCGAAGATGACATCTTATATTCCATGTATTGCTTGGGCAGGATATGCAGAATATGCAAGGCAATTGAAGATGGGAGATGAGATTGAATTTTGGGGTAGAGCACAATCAAGAAAGTATCCAAAAATAAATTCTTCAGGCGAAATAGAAATGAAGGAAACGTATGAAGTTTCCATTGCAAAATGGTTCTGAGTTAAGTAGAATTACCACCTTTCAAGGTATTTTTTGAAAGGTGGTTTTACTGTTTCATTAATTTTACAAATGACCATAAAAACAAAATAAATTCATGCAAAGGCCAACTATATAAAATACCTTTTAAAGCAAAAAATTTTTTTAATAAAAGAGAAAAGAATAATAATAAAATAATTCTTATAAATACTAGGAAATATACATTTTGTATATTTTCTTTTTTGGTTGCTAGTATTCTAAAACCAACGAGAGGTAAGCAAATAAAATAAATTTTGGAAGCATATACTACAAAATTTATTGTTCCAAGAGAAGATATAAACAACTCAATGATTTGTCTTATAAAAAAATGCAAAAAAATAGAATATAAAATGAAACCAATGCTTGAAAGAATTAATTTAAGGCGATTAGAATGTTTACTATAAAAAAGATACAAACCAAACACAAATACTGGGAAAAAGTACAATAATTCTACAATATTAATGCCAAAAGAATAGATACTATTATTTTCACCTAAAAATAAAGTTATTTTTACAATAAAAAAACAAATCATTTCTGAAATTAACAACACAAATAAATTATTTTTTTTCTTTAAATTTTCCATAAAATCACCTATTGATTCAATTTATATAAATAAAAATAAAAAAAATCAATAATTTTTTAAAAAATTTTCAAAAAACTATTGCAAAAAAAAAAATTATATATTAAAATTTAATTGAAGTGGAGAGAAGTGTCACAAAGTGGTAGAAAAAGGAAGGAGGAAAATCTGAATGTTAATTGGTGAATATGAGCATTCTCTAGATGCCAAAGGCAGACTAATTATGCCAGCAAAGCTAAGAGAAGATATTGGCGAAAAATTCATCGTAACAAAAGGGTTAGATGGATGCTTGTTTGCTTTTTCAATCACAGAGTGGACTAATTTTGAACAAAAACTCCGTGCACTTCCTATTTCCAATAAAGATGCAAGAAGCTTTACTAGATTTTTCTTTGCAGGAGCAATCGATTGTGAAATTGATAAACAAGGCAGATTCTTGATTTCAAGTAATTTGCGAGAATTTGCGGAACTTCAAAAAGATGTTGTCATTGTCGGAATGGATGCTAGAATTGAAATTTGGAGTAAAGACAAATGGCAAAAATGTGATGAAGACATCTCTGCTGATGAAATCGCAGCTAAAATGGAGATGCTTGGAATATAGTATATAACTTGCAAAAGTTTATATAAATATACACAAGACAAAAATTCAAGATACAAAAGATGTTAAAAATACAAAAGATAAAAAATTTAAGGTACAAAAGATTTTTAAAATTAACTGCGGACTATTTTTATAGTCCCATTTGCAGACAAAAATTGTAAGTTTACAAAGGATTGTAACTACAAAAGAAAAATATATTTCGTTACAAATGATAAATTTGGAATTTACAAAAGAACACAAATTACAAAAGAATTTTGAAACTTATAGGTCGCCAAATTTTGACGACCTATAAAATTAATTAAATAGCGAGATGAGGAAATATGGCAATTTCAAATTTTAATCATGTACCTGTTTTATTAGAAGAAACTTTGAATGGACTAAACGTTAATCCAGATGGGATTTATGTGGATGGAACGATTCGGAGGAGCAGGGCATAGTAGTCAAATTGCGAAAAGAATATCAAAAAAGGGGCTTCTTTTAGGAATCGATCGAGACGAAGAGGCTATTTGTGTTGCCAAAGAAAAATTAAAAGAGTTTCCCAATGTTCAATTTGTACAAGATAATCATGACCATATCAAGCAAATTTTAGAAGAAATTGCAATCCCGAAAGTAGATGGCATTTTGCTAGATTTAGGTGTTTCTTCTTATCAAATCGATGAGAAAACACGTGGCTTTAGTTATATGGTTGACAGTCAATTAGACATGCGAATGGACAAACAAGCAAAATTGACCGCAAAAGATGTTGTTAATCAATATTCTGAAGAACATTTGGCAAATATCATTTATGAATATGGGGAAGAAAGATTTTCTCGAAAAATTGCCAAAAATATTTGTGAATATCGAAAAACAAAAGAAATAAAAACGACTTTTGAATTAGTTCACATTATTGAAAAATCAGTGCCTCGAAAAAAGATAGAAGGTCACCCGGCCAAAAGAACATTTCAGGCAATCCGAATTGAAGTAAATGATGAAATAAAACCATTGTATAACACAATTTTAGATTCAATTGATGCTTTAAAATCGCAAGGAAGATTATGTGTGATAACTTTTCATTCATTAGAAGACCGTGCAGTAAAAAATGCGTTTGTCAAGGCAGAAGGAAGATGCATTTGCCCACCAGGATTACCATATTGTAGTTGTGGTTGTAAGCATTTAGGAAAAATCATAACGAAAAAACCAATTTTGCCAACCAAAGAAGAAATGGAGCAAAATTCGAGAAGTAGAAGTGCGAAATTAAGAATATTTGAAAAAATATAAAAATAGATAAAATACAAAAGAAAGGAGGCAATTATGGCAAATAGAGGATACGGATACCAATATGAAACAAGCCCAAGAAAATTAGAGCCAGACTACAAGCAAACCAAAAAAAGAAAAACAACACAGAAAAAAGCAAATCCAACACATAAAAAAGTAAACAAAAAGAAAACAAAGAAAAAATTTAAAATGTCATTTGAGATGAAATTTTTCATCAATAGCATGTTATTTTTTTCTATTATATTTGCGATAATTGCTTGTCAAGCTTTAGTAGAACAAAGATATAAAGAAAAAGAAAAGGTAAAACAGGAATACAATAAATTAGTAGCAAGTACGAATATGGAAAATGAGGTAAATAGTGATATTAGAATGGCAGCTTCTGAGTACGGAATGCAAACGAAATCTGCGACCTTAATTAATTTGGAAACATCAGATTATATTGAATCTTCCACGAATGAGGAAAAAATACAAAATGAAAATATATTTGATAAAATTGTAAATTGGATAAAAAATATTTTTTAATCAAAACAATAAGGACGGAAACGTTTTTTAGTAAAAACGCATCTGTCCTTAAATGTTTAAAAAATTAAAAAAATACTTGCAAAAAATTTTTTATGTGGTATAATAATTAAAAAATAGGAATTAATCCTATTTTAAAAGGAGCTTTGACATGAAAAACTATTCTAAGCAAAGAGAAGAAATTATTGAAATGATAAAGAATCTGTATAATCATCCCACAGCTGAAGAAATTTATTTTTTGACAAAACAAAAAGATTCGGCAGTGAGTAGAAGCACAGTTTATCGTAATTTGAATGTTCTTGTGGAACAAGGAATGGTAACGCAAATTGCAGTATCCAATGGTCCAGACCGATATGATTATCGAGAAAATCGAGAAGAACATGGTCATGTGGTTTGTACGAAGTGCGGAAAGATATGTGATTTTCAATATAATTTTGATACAACGGAACTCAAAAATAGAATAGAAAAGCAAACTGGAATTGAGATTTCAGAAGATGGAATTGTAATAAAAGGGATTTGTAATTCGTGTAAAGAAGCTTAAAAATCATATTAGGAGGTAATAAAATGGCGGATTTAAAAGGGACAAAAACAGAAAAAAATTTAATGGAAGCATTTGCAGGAGAATCACAAGCAAGAAATAAGTATACGTATTTTGCAAGTAAAGCAAAAAAGGAAGGATATGAACAAATTGCTAGTATCTTTTTAGAAACAGCTGAAAATGAAAAAGAACATGCAAAATTATGGTTCAAATTGCTTCATGATAACGATATTCCTTCCACAGCAGAGAATCTAAAAGCAGCTGCAGAAGGAGAAAATTTTGAATGGACCGATATGTATGAACAATTTGCAAAAGAAGCAAAAGAAGAAGGATTTGAAAGAATTGCTTATTTATTTGAAGCCGTAGGAAAAATTGAAAAGGAACATGAAGAAAGATATAAAAAATTATTGGAAAATGTGGAAAATGGATTAGTATTTAGCAAAGATGGAGATAAAATTTGGAAATGTAGAAATTGTGGACATATTTGCGTTGGAAAAGAAGCACCAGAAGTTTGCCCAGTTTGTAGTCATCCAAAAGCTTTTTTTGAAATTAAAGCTGAGAATTATTAATCAAAATTTTAAACAAAAAGACCGTAAAGGAGTTTGCACTTCTTTGCGGTTTTCTGTTTTGTAATTGGACTTTTTTACAATTCTTCAAAAACGACTGTCAAATCAAATTGAACAGATGATTTAAGAAACAAACGAAAATGCTCAGTTTTGTGATGATATCCAAAAGAAAATAGCTTTTGATTTTCTTCCAGATTAAAATTTGCACGGATTAGCGTAAATTTATACAAAGAATCCGTATGCAAATCAAGAAATGTGTCTCCCAAAAGTGAGTCTTTAACAGAAGATTGATAATTTGCAAGTAATTGAGAAAGAATACGAGGATTATCAAAGCTACTGAAAAGACTACTTACGTTGGGAGTAACAACAGGAAAACAGAGTGCTTCCCCAAGGTGTTTTTCGGTATAAATTTGCATTAGTTCTGCGATACCATTTCCATCAAATTTTCCTTTCAGGAAATCATCTAATGTTTCTGCAGAAATTGAAAAAAGTTCAGTTGCATTTGACGAGATTTTCTCATCCAGTTCTGTAGTAGAACTTAAAACAGGAAGTTTCTGGAATATTCCAGTAGCTTCATGGCGGTTATCAGTAAAAATACTAAATGCCTGATAAAATTTAAGAACCGCTGGTATAGACTTTACACTCATATAATTGCACCTCCATTGTTTTGTCCGAGTGAAAGTGGATTGTACGTATGTACAAGGTATCGATAATATATTAACATAAAATTGACAATTTGTCAATTTTAAAGTGGGAAAATCTGTTTCAAAATAAAAACTTGACATTATATCACTAAATATATAATATATATAACAAAGGAGGATTTTCATGAGACCGACTGTAATGGAAGTGAATTTGCAAAATTTTAAAGCGAATGTTGAAGCCATAAAATCGAAATTGTCAAGTGGAACGAAAATGATGCCAGTCATTAAAGCAAATGCTTATGGAACTTATATTAATACAAGGTTGGATGCCATTAATGAATTTGAAATTGTGGCAGTTGCACTTGTGCAAGAAGGAGCTTTTTTGAGAAAAATTGGCTATGAAAAGGAAATTTTTGTGCTAAATCAGCCAGATACGGATGAAATAGAAGATATTGTGGCAAGCAATTTGAGTATTGGCGTAAGTAGTAGTGTGTTTGTCAAAAAATTAGGAGAACGAAAAGAAACATTCAAAGTTCATATTGAAATCGGAACTGGAATGGGAAGAACGGGAATTCATCCAGATAGAATTGCGGAATTTATTGATTTGGTTCAGAATTATAAAAATATAATTATAGAGGGAATTTATACCCACATGTCTTGTGCAGACACTGATTATGAATATACCAAAAAGCAGATTGCCTCATTTGAGAAAGCAATGGAAATTGCCAAAACCAAAATCTCGAACTTAAAATATATTCATAGTGCTGCCTCGAATGGATTCATTAATTTTCCAGAGGCTCATTATAATTTAGTTCGTCCAGGCATGATTTTATATGGTTATGAATCTGGCGAAGGAATATTAGACAAAATCGATTTAAAACCAGTTTGTAAATTAAAATCAAAAGTTACTTTTTTGAAAACCGTAAAAGCTGGAACAAGCATTGGATATGCCAGAAGTTATATAACACACAAAGAAACCAAAGTAGCAACCATTCCAATTGGCTATGCAGATGGTTTACGAAGAGATTTGTCAAATGGTGGAGAAGTGCTAATTGATGGGCAGAAAGTACCAATTATTGGGAAAGTTTGCATGGATGGATTTATGGCAGATGTAACAGAAATAGAAAATATCAAAATTGGCGATGATGTTTGGATTTGGGATAATGAAAAAATAACCTTAGAAGAAGTTGCCAAAAAATGTGATACAATTAATTATGAAATTATGAGTACCATTACAAATCGTGTGCCAAGAATTTTTGTAGAAGAGTGAGGTTATCCACTTTTGGTGAATCAATTGTGGAAAAGTATGGTCATGGCTTAATATGAATATTTATAAATAAGGAGGAAAAAATATGGGAAAGAAATTAAAAATCAGAATAGAAAATTGTCCGCAAAATCATAAATGCCCAGCGGTAAATGTTTGTCCAGTGGGAGCGTTGTCACAGAAGGAATTTGAAGCACCTAAAATTGATTATGAAAAATGTATAAGATGCGGAAAATGTTCTAATTTTTGCCCAAAACAAGCATTATTTTTAGATGATGATACAGAAGAATAAAGGAGAAAAGTAAATGAAAAAGAAAATTTTGATTGCTTTTTTTGTGATTGTAATTATTATTGGTATTATAACGAATTATGTAGATAGTGGTAGAGTCACAACAGGGCATGAACCCAAATATTGTATCAAAATAGTAAATTCTACTGGAAATAAAGTGACGTATTGGGGCTTGGGTTATAAAGTAGTTCGTTATATTGATGTTTCGCCAGAGGAATTATATCAAAACAATATTGGTGTAAAAATGGGAAGTTGGTTCATGAAATATGAATTGCCAATAGATAGTGAGAATCGCAAACAAGAAGTGAAGGAAATTCAAAGTTTGAATGATTTCTACCAAATGAAATTAACACAAGATAAAGACATACGAAATCTAGGAAAAAATTATAGTTCTTTTGATGCTCAAAAAGATAATTGTTTTGTGATTGGTGCTATGGTTCATAATGATAATTTATATCATGAGTTTATGCAAAACTACAAAAACCAAAAATCAGCTTTTATCCGCGTTGCTCAAAACACAGTAGAAGGCGATTTGATATTGCAAGATATTTTGTATGATGAAAGAGTCAACCAATTATATTTAGTAATGGATAACACAAGAGATGAGTTTTCAGCTGAAGAAGATAGAAAAATTGAATTAAAGCAATTTGAGAATATAGCAGAATATTCATCGAAAAACCACTTGTATTGGGTGATGTACAATGGAGAAATCACCGATGAAACATTGAATTCGGAGCAGGCATTTATTGTTGCTACAATTCAATAATGAATGAGATAAAAGACTTGTAACTAGCTAGTTATAAGTTTTTGTTTTCTAGGCTAGACTTTTAAAAATTTATATGATACAATAACCCAAATCGAGGTAATAAATGAAGGAAAAGAAAATCAACCAAATTAGAAAAATAATAGCATTCATCATTATGATATTGCTTATCATTGGCTTTGTTAAGATTCTTCCGACTTTTATGAATCTTGTAACAGAAGAAGGAAGAGCTGAATTTGAAAATCAAATTGAAAATCTTGGTGCAAAAGGTGTTATATCAATTATTTCATTGGAAATTTGCAAAATTATTTTAATCTTTTTGCCAGGAGAACCGATTGAATTAGTAGCTGGTATGTGTTATGGTCCTTTTTTCGGACTTTTGACAATCTATGCTGGTGTTATTGTTAGCAATATTTTGATTATTTTTGCGGTAAAAAAATATGGAACGAAGCTGGTAAAAGATGTGGTTCCAGAAGAAAAAATGCAGAAAGTAGAAGAGATGATAAATCGTCATCCCGACAAAAGTGAAATCACATTATTTGTATTATATTTTCTGCCAGTACTTCCCAAAGATTTTATCACATACATAGCAAGTTTGCTTCCAATGAGCAAAAGTAAAATATTAGTGATATCTAGTGTCGGAAGATTTCCAGCAGTATTTTCTTCTGTTTTGGTGGGAAGCAAAATATTGATGGGAGATATTAAAGCAATCATAATGATTTATTTGATTACATATATTATTTCAGGAACGATTGCGATTATTTATAAGAAAAAGTTTGCCAAAGAAAGTAAAAAGGAGAAAAATCATGAGTAATGTATTAAATTTTATTAGAGGATTTTGCATGGCGTTAGCCGATAGTGTGCCAGGTGTTTCTGGCGGGACGATAGCATTTTTGCTTGGATTTTATGATAAATTCATCAGTTCGCTAGATAATTTAATTTCGGGAACGAAAGAAGAAAGAAAAGAAGCGATTGTTTTTTTGATTAAAATTGGGATTGGTTGGGCAGTCCGGATTTGTCTTAGCAATGCTTGTTCTTGCCAATATTTTTGAAAGTCATATTTATGCGGTTAGTTCGATGTTTTTGGGATTTGTTTTATTTTCGATTCCATTGGTAATTATGGAAGAAAAAGAAGTGATAAAGGGAAAATATAAAAATATTATATTTACCATTATTGGAACCGCGCTAGTTGTTTTAATTTCTGTTTTTAATCCAGCAGCTGACGTAAATGTTGCTCATTTGACATTTGGCTCTGCCATTTATATTTTTGTGGCTGGCGCAATTGCAATTACAGCGATGGTATTGCCAGGAATTTCGGGCTCAACTTTATTATTGATTTTTGGTTTGTATTTGCCAATTGTATCAGCGGTAAAAGAATTTTTACATCTAAATTTAGCTTATTTTCCAGTATTATGTGTATTTGGTTTGGGAATTTTGGTGGGGATTATTTCAGTAATAAAATTGATTCGAATGTGTTTGAAAAAATATAGAAGTCAAACGATTTATGCAATTATAGGATTAATGATTGGTTCCTTATTTTCAATTGTGCAAGGACCAACCACATTGGATGTACCACAAGAAGCAATGACTTTGCAAACATTTAGCATCTTATTTTTTATCATCGGTGGAGCTGTGATTTTTGGATTGCAAAAATTAAGAAGTGTGATGGATAAGAAAGAAGAAAAATAAAAACAAGAGAATGTGGATATTTCACATTCTCTTATTTTTTATGCATTTGCATATTTTGTTTTTGCAGCATCAATTTTTGTTTGCTCTGCTGTGTCTGTTTTGTACCAACCTTTTTCAGCCATTAAATTATAAAGCTTATTTTGAATATCCAACGAAATATTCAAAGCTTCTTTAAAAGCTTGATGAAATTCTGCGGTTGTTGATTCAATTGTTCCATGAAGATATAAATCGCAAACTCCTTTAATGATTAATAATTCATTTTCCATTAAATCTCTATCTTCCATTATTTCCTCCTTATAATAAATTTTTAAACTTGTTTAATAAATCCGTATGCGTTTTTTCTAATTCTGCTATATAAGCAGAAAGTGCTGGGTCTGTTAATTTTGCTGAAGTTTTTCCAGCACAGCATTTCATAAATTTTTCATGTCCTAATGCATCTTCGACGTATAAAAGCTCTTTGCTTGTCATTGTTATCACCATTCCTTTCTTTGATTAAAAATAGTATTTCCTAAATTAAGAACTGTATTCAGAAAAACGAGGAATTTGACAATCTGCCCCAAATATGCTATAATACAATTTGCGAAATTGTTATTGAGGAGAAAATATGTTCGAAAAAAGCAAAGAAAACTTAGATAAAATAAACCTGAAATTTAATTTATACATTTTAATTATCATTGTGTTATGCATATTATTATGTATTTATGATTCAAGATTTATTATACCATCCATATTGTTATGTGTTTTTCTCATAGTTTACACAATTTGGATGAGTGATAAAAGAAAAATAGAAATTGTCAATCATATACAAGAACTGACTACTGATGTAAATGTTGCAACAAGAAATAATTTAATTAGCTCTCCAATTCCATTATTATTAATTGAAACAGATGGAGCTATTATTTGGAAAAGCAAAAGTTTTATTGATACCTTTCAAGGAATTGATGTTATTACCTACTTAAATCCAATCATCAAAGAAATTAAATTAAATATTGAAAAAGAACAAGAAAACGGAAAAGATTTTGACAAAAATAAATATATTACAAAGCAGTTTAATATAGAAGGAAAATTCTATAAAATCTATTGCGGAGTTTCAAGAAGTAAGAAAAAAGATAAAAGGAAACAAAGAGAATATCAATTAACCTTATATTTTATCGATGACACAAAATACAATGAATTATTTGACCAATACAACAATTCTAAAACTTGTGTTGGTATTGCCATGATTGACAACTATGAAGAACTAATGCAACGAGCCATTCCAGAAGAAAGAGCTGAATTGGTTACAAATGTTGAAAAAGTAATTTTAGATTGGGCCAAAGAAACAGGTGGACTGATTGTAAAAACAGAAAGAGATAGATTCTTGTATATCTTCGAGCAACAATATTTAGCCAATATTGAAAAAGAAAAAGTAAATGTTTTAGATAAAGTAAAGAATTTAACAGAAAACTCTAATATCAGAGTCACATTAAGTATTGCTATTTCAAATGAAGGCGACAGCAATTTTCAAAAATATAAATCGGCTTTAGCTGGCATGGATATTGTATTAGGACGTGGTGGAGACCAAGCTGTCATTCGAAAAGAAGGAAAATATAAATTTTATGGTGGTAATACCGTAGAACAAGAAAAAAGGACCAAAGTAAAAGCTAGAACCGTAGCTGCCTCCATTGCAGATGTTATTCGAAATTCTTCAAATGTTATGATTATGGGACACAACCATATTGATATTGATGCGATTGGTTCAGGACTGGGTATGTATCGTTTAGCCAAAACATTAGAAAAAGATGCCTATCTTGTAACAGAACCAAAAGGCAAATCACTAGGTAAATTTTTAGAAGTATTTCGTGATAATGAAGAATATAATAATGTCATGATAACAGAAGAAGAAGCAGAAGATATCATCAATTCAGAGACTTTATTAATTATTGTAGATACACACAAAACCGATTTTGTAGAATTTCCAGACTTATTAAAGAAGATCGAAAAGAAAATTGTAATCGACCATCACAGAAAGGCACCAGAAGCAATAACAGACGTTCTAGTATCTTTTCATGAAGTATATGCTTCCTCTGCAGCAGAACTTGTGACAGAAATTATTCAATATGCAGCTGATGATGTAAAACTTACATTACTTGAAGCAGAAAGTTTATATGGTGGAATCATGGTAGATACCAAAAACTTTACTTTCAAAACAGGGGTTAGAACTTTTGAAGCAGCTGCTTATTTGAGAAAATTTGGTGTGGATATTATAAAGGTAAAGAAGTGGTTCCAAGCAGATTTAGAAAGTTATAATGCCATCGCTGAGATTATCAGAAGTGTAGAGATAACAAATGATACAATTGCCATTGCTGTTTATGATAATGAAGAAGATGAAAATGCGAATCTCATTTGTGCAAAAGCAGCAGATGAATTGCTTACCATCAGTAATATTACAGCCTCTTTTGTCATTGGAAAAATGAACGAAAAAGTATTCATCAGTGGACGTTCGATTGGAGATATTAACGTTCAAATCATTTTAGAAAAATTAGGTGGTGGCGGACACATCACACTTGCTGGAGCACAAATCGAAGGATTAACATTAGAAGAAGCAAGAGATGAATTAGTCATTCGCATCAATGAATATCTAACGGAAATTGAATAAAAGTAGGGGGACGATAAGTTTCCCCTTTTTTATATGAAGAAAAAATGATGATTGCTTATTTTATGAAAAGACTTGAAAAATCCCCCAAGCTGTTGTATAATAAACAATAGTAAATTGATAATCACGAAAGGAGAAAACATGAAAGTTATATTAAAACAAGATATCAAAGGAGTTGGTAAAAAAGACCAAATCATCAATGCAGCAGATGGTTATGCCAAAAATTATTTATTTCCTAGAAATTTAGCAGTTCCAGCAGATACAGGAAATATGAATAATTTAAAAGCAAAAAAAGATTCTGAAAACTTTAGAAAAGGAGAAGACCGAAAAGCATCCGAAGAATTAGCAGAAAGAATGAAAAACATAACACTCGTATTTAAAGTTAAAGCAGGTGAAAATGGACGTTTATTTGGGGCTATTACAGCAAAAGAAATTGCAGAAACATTAAAAAAAGATTACAATATTCTAGTTGATAAAAAGAAGATTTTACTACCAGAAGGAATCAAAGTAGCAGGTACAACCAAGATTGAAATTAAGTTAAATGAAGGTGTTACAGCTAAGTTAACTGTAACAGTTACAACATTATAAAATAGGAGAAAAGCAATGGATATAGGAAAAATTCCACCACATGATATTGAAGCAGAACAAGCCATCATTGGTTCAATGTTAACAGACAAAGATGCTGTCATTAGTAGTATTGAAATGCTAAAAGAAGATGCTTTTTATCGAGAAGATAACAAGGCAATTTATTCAGCTATTCTAAATTTATATGCAAAAAACGAACCAATCGACATTATAACTGTAAAAGCAGAATTAGTCGAAGCAGGTAATTTTGAAAGAGTTGGACGGCATTGAATATTTAGCTTCTTTGCCAGACAAAGTTCCAACTACTGCTAATGTTGAAAGATATATCAAAATCGTAGACGAAAAATATATGCTAAGAAATCTAATACAATCTGCCAATGAATTAATTTCACTTGGCTATAATGAAACAGAAGAAGTAGATAGTGTATTAGACATGGCGGAAAAAAAGATTTTTGATTTAACACAAAAAAAGAATACAACCGGTTATTCCTCCATTAAAGATGTATTAGTAGAATCGTTTGCCGAATTGGAAAAACTGTATAATCAAAAAGGACATATAACAGGAGTTTCAACAGGATTTTCAGATTTGGATTATAAAACATCTGGATTTCATGGCTCAGAATTGATTATTCTAGCAGCACGTCCTGCTATGGGAAAATCGGCATTTGCCATTAATATTGCCACCAATGCTGCGGTACAAAACAAAATTCCAGTTGCGATTTTCAACTTAGAAATGTCAAAAGAACAAATTGGTAACAGAATTTTATGCAGTGAAGCAATGGTAGATAGCAACAAAATCAAAACAGGTCAAATTGAAGACAATGATTGGATGAAATTAGCGTCTACACTAGGTATTTTATCGGATGCGCCAATCTATATTGATGATACACCAGGAATTTCAGTCATGGAAATTCGAGCAAAATGCAGAAAGTTAAAAATGGAAAAAGATATTGGATTGATTGTGATTGATTATTTGCAATTAATTCAAGGAAGTGGAAAAAGAAATAGTAGTCGTGAACAAGAAATTTCAGAAATCAGTCGTTCTCTAAAAATTCTTGCAAAAGAATTGGACGTGCCAGTAATTGCCTTATCACAATTGTCTCGTGGCGCTGAAAAACGTGATGATAAAAGACCAATGCTTTCTGACTTGAGAGAATCTGGTGCGATTGAGCAAGATGCGGATATTGTTATTTTCCTATATAGAGACGATTATTACAATGAAGATAGTGAAGAAAAAAATGTAGCAGAAGTCATTATGGCAAAGCATAGAGGCGGTTCAACAGGAACCGTAAAACTTGCTTGGATGCCAAGTTATACAAAATTTGCTAATTTAGAACGTCGTTATGATGAAGGATTTTAAAAAATAGGTTTATTATAAAGCAAAAAAGGGAAGAATTATGTTAGAGCAAAAAATTTATGAATTTGTAAAAAAGCATCAATTAATAGAAAATGGAGATAAAATTGTTTTAGGTATTTCAGGTGGTCCAGACTCCATTTGTATGCTTGATATCTTGTGTAAAATGGTTGAAAAAGAACAAATTGATTTTCAAATTTTCGTAGCACATATAAATCATGGATTAAGAGAAAATGCTGAAAAAGATGAAAAATTTGTTGAAGATTTTTGTAAGAAACGAGAGATTCCTTTTTTTGTAAAACATGTTCAATTAAAAGAATTAGCAACAATGCAAAAAAAGGGAATCGAAGAGATGGGAAGAATCGTAAGATACGATTTTTTCGATGAAATATTCGAAAAAACAGGTAGCAACAAAATTGCGACAGCCCATAATTGCAATGACAATGCAGAAACCATTCTAATGAATCTTTTTAGAGGAACAGGAATGAAAGGCTTAATTGGAATTGAAAAGAAGAACAGAAAATATATTAGACCATTACTCGAAATCCAAAGGCAGGAAATTGAAGAATACCTAAAGCAAAACAATATCATAGCAAGGCATGATGAATCCAATGACGATAATTCATATACAAGAAATAAAATTAGAAACCTTGTTTTGCCTTATCTCGAAAAAGAATTCAATCCCAATATTATAACGACTTTACAACGATTATCTGATATTATAAAAGAAGAAGAGGATTATTGGCAAAAAGAAATTGCTCAAATTTATGAAGAAATCTGTATTAGCTATTCTGAAAAAGAAATTATTTTGGATTTAAGAAAATTTAATGAGTTAGAAAAAGTAGTACAAAAAAGAATGATTTTTTATTCCATTCAAAAATTATTTGGATGGGCAAAAGGAATCGAAAAAGTACATATTGATGACATCATTAAACTATGTAACAATAATATTGGTAACAAATATTTAACACCAAACAAGCATATTAAAATTGTAACACAAAAGAAACAATTGAAAATAACAGCTGTAAATTGCTAATCCGTAAGAAACCTAAAAATGGAAATATTACAAGAATATGACATTTTAAGAAAAGTATTGCAAAAGGATTTTTGGTGTGCTATGATTAATCACAAGTAAAACCAAGAAAGATTTTAAGGAGGAAAAAAATTTGAAAAACGGAATTAAAACATTAGCCATTTGGTTAATTATTATCATCGCTTCTGTCGGAATATTAAGTGGATTATTAAATAGTTCAGACAGAAAAATGAATTATTCAGAATTAATTCAAGAAATTAATCAAGGAGAAATTTCAGAAATAGAAATATCATCTGACAAACAAACCGTATATGCAACCAAAAAGAATGCTGAAACGGTAAACAAAGTAAAAGAAGTTACAATACCAAGTTTAGATACTTTCATAGAAGAAATTTCCAGCAATATTGCAGAAGGACAAATCGTCGTAACACAAGATGAAGAATCTGCTTTTGTTGCAATTTTAAGTGTATTTTCACCATTTGTGATTTTAATTATTTTCTTAATTTTCTGGCTATTATTAATGAATCCAGGACAAGGTGGAAACAAAACATCGATGACATTTGGAAAAAGTAAAGCTAGAATGATAAATGCAACTGACAAAAACAAAGTGTTATTTAAAGATGTTGCTGGTGTGGATGAAGAAAAAGAAGAATTACAAGAAATTGTAGAATTCTTAAAATCACCAAAAAAATTCACAGACATGGGAGCTAGAATTCCAAAAGGTGTTTTATTAGTAGGACAACCAGGAACTGGTAAAACCTTACTTGCCAAAGCAGTTGCAGGTGAAGCTGGTGTTCCTTTCTTTATTATTAGTGGTTCTGACTTTGTGGAAATGTTTGTTGGTGTTGGTGCATCAAGAGTCAGAGATTTGTTTGACCAAGCAAAGAAAAATGCGCCTTGTATTATATTTATCGACGAAATCGATGCAGTTGGACGTCAAAGAGGTGCAGGACTTGGTGGAGGACATGATGAGAGGGAACAAACCCTAAATCAATTATTAGTTGAAATGGACGGATTTAGTCCAAATGAAGGTGTTATTGTATTAGCTGCAACAAACAGACCAGACGTATTAGATAAAGCATTATTAAGAGCGGGACGTTTTGACAGACAAATTGTAGTTGGTGCACCAGACGTAAAAGCAAGAGAAGAAATCTTAGAAGTTCATGCCAGAAAGAAAAAAATGGCACCCGATGTTGATTTAAGTATTGTTGCTAAAAATACAGCAGGATTTGCTGGAGCAGACTTGGAAAATGTATTAAATGAAGCTGCACTTCTTACAGCAAGAAGAGATAAACAAGAAATCGGAATGCAAGAAATCGAAGAAGCAATGGTAAAAGTAACAATGGGACCTGAGAAAAAGTCAAGAGTGATTAGTGAAAAAGAAAAGAAATTGGTTGCTTTTCATGAGGCAGGTCATGCAGTTGTTAGTAGATTTTTACCAACACAAGATAACGTTCATCAAATTTCAATTGTACCAAGAGGAATGGCTGGTGGTTATACAATGTATCGTCCAGCAGAAGATAAATCTTTTATGAGTAAATCAGAAATGGAAGAAAATATCGTTTCTTTACTTGGTGGTAGAGTAGCAGAACAACTTGTATTAGGCGATATTTCAACAGGAGCAAGCAACGATATTGAAAGAGCTTCTAAAATTGCAAGAGGCATGGTTACAAAATATGGTATGAGTGATGTGGTAGGAGCCATTATGTTTGGTTCTGGACAAGAAGAAGTTTTCTTAGGAAGAGATTTTGCACAACACAAAGATGTCAGTGAACAAACAGCAGCAGTAATTGATGCTGAAGTGAAAAATATCATTGATACCGCTTACAGAAGAGCTGTTGATATTCTAAATCAAAATATGAACAAATTGCATGATGTTGCTAATATTTTAATGGAAAGAGAAAAAATTGATGGCGAAGAATTTGAAGAAATTATGAATAAATAGAAAGAAAAAGGAATGGGATTACCATTCCTTTTTTCTATGAAAATAAAAAAGACACCTAATATTGTGTTAATTTATATATTATTTAGCATTTTTCCATAAAGTATAATTATATCTCTCTGTATCCCAATTATTGCCTTCATTATGAAGCATAAAAGTTACACTCACAGTATGTGTTTCGTTGCTTTGCATTTGATGCATTGCTTTTTCCACATCAAAATCTTTTACACTAGATACAAAAGTTAATTTTAAAGTTCCCATACAATTCTCTATATTTGTTTTAGGTTCTAGATTAAAATATAATTCCTTTTTGTAGTATTACCATATATTCATTCGATTTATAGATTAATTCTAATCATGATTTAGCATTTTTTTGATAAAATATTGACATTTTATGTAAAATATGCTATAATAATAGTAATATAAACATCTCTAAAAATACAAAAAGGAGGCGAGACCTATGAACAACACAGCAGTAATTTTTGTAACAGCAATTGCGATTGTTTTTTCGCTAATAGTGGCAAAGCGAATCAGCATAACAATTGCCAAACGGAGGTATGAAAGAGAATATCTCCACGGATTGTGTGCGCTAGGGGACGAAATTATGATAAACCCCAATGGGCAAAAATTTGTTATACGAAATGGGCTCTGGCAAAATTTAGGCAAAAGACTTACGTAAAAAGAGTTTGTTTCAACACAAAAAAGTTTGTAGCGATACGGACTTTTTTGTGTTTTTGTCGAAAAATGTAATAATTTGATAGATGAAAAATCTAGATAAATATTTAGGAATGTGTTATAATTTTCAAGCGGGAAATTTTTCACACAAAAGTCACATATTTTTAATATTATTTTTATATTTCCAATATAAAATGATAACATAAAACGAGAGAGGAGATGATTATCAAGATAGATACATCATTAGTAAAAAAGAATAAAAATGAAAATAAATTAAATACAAAAGATAACAAATTTGCACAATTGATGCATTTATATTCATTAGCAATGAGAACAATAGAAGAAAAAGTAGATGCCATCAATCGAGATTATAAGGAAATTTATGAAAAAGATTTGATTAATCATATTGTGTGTAGAATTAAAACGCCAGAGAGTATCATCAAAAAAATGATGCGAAAAAATTATGAATTAACTTACCAAAATCTAATTGAAAATATTAATGATATTGCAGGTGTGAGAATTATATGTCCATTTAAAGTTAATGTTTTTGAGGTAGTTGATATTATTAGAGAGTTTGAGGATTGTAGAATTATAAGAGAAAAAGACTATATCACAAACCCTAAAAAGACAGGATATTCAAGTTATCATATCATCATAGAAGTCCCTGTTGAATTAGACGAAACAAGATTATATGCTAAAGTTGAAATTCAAATTCGTACTTTAGCAATGGACTTTTGGGCAACATTAGAGCATGAAATAAAATATAAATCTAAAGGTGGAATTAGTGCAAAAATTTCAAGAGATTTAGTATTATACGCTAAAATTATTAATAAAATTGATAATAAATTTATGCGAATTCATAATAAAAAATACAAAAGAAAAATGGAATTATCGGAATAAAAAAATAGAGTTCTATGCTAGAACTCTATTTTTTGTTAACGTATATATAAAATTAAAAGGGGGTGAAATTAAATAAAATCATTTTATCTAATTTCAAATTCAGTATATAGTAAAAATATTAAAATAAACTTAAAGATTAAAAAATTGCAATAAAAAAGAAAGGTATCATAACGGCACTTTCAAAATATTACCACACAAAAAGGAATACAAAAGTATTGCATACAAAGTTTTAATATGGTAAAATGAAGTAAAAGAACGTGGGGGATAAAAATGAAAGTTAGAAATGAAAATGAAGAAGGAATTACTCTAATTGCACTTGTTATTACAATTATTGTATTGTTAATTTTGGCTGGAGTTTCGTTAAGATTAGTAACAGGAAATGAAGGAATCTTAAAAAAAGCAGAGAATGCAAAACAAAAATCAGATGAAGCACAAGCATTGGAAAATGCTACATTAGATGAATATGGAAAAACAATCAAAAAATACATGAATGATGGTAGTTATGATAATTTTGAAAACTGGACTTCTTCTGCAGGTTTAGAAACGAATGCTAATTCAGTTACTGAGTTAACAAATGAAGAGCTTACTAAGCTTATGAGCAATAAAGAAAGTGTCGACTACATGATAAACAGTACCAATAAACTTATGCCAGAAATTATGAAAAGTGAAGAAGCAATTAGAGAAATTGGAAAAAATCCATATGTAGCATCACAAGTAATAAAAAACGAAATCTGGTTTAATAATTTACAAAATTCAGAATATGCCAATGCCTTTGATGAAAATGCAATTAAAGTTCCAATATTAACAAATGACACATCCAATGGAATTGTTACCGTTTCTTCTTTATACAGTAGTGCCTATCAACCATATTATGCTTTTACTGGTGGGCAACCAAACACAAATTCAGGAGCTAATATATGGTGTCCTACAGGTTCAGGAAATGGCTCATGGATTGCTTATGAATTTAATATAGAAAGTAACATTAGTTTATATAAATTAACATTTAATACATATGCTGAAATCAATACTCCAAGTAGATGGTTTTTCCCAAAGAAATATGTTTTGCAATGCAAAATGAACGATGGAGATGATAATGACCCATCTAATTGGACTGATTGTAGTCCAACATTCGAGATTTCTGACGTAACCAAAGAAGGTAAATTAGTAACGAATTTTTCAGAGGCAAATATTTGGCATACTGTTACCAATTACTTCAAAAGTGATGTAGGGGGTAAAAAATTTAGATTATATATTTATGAAAGTTCAGGAATTTATCTTAATATCAATCAATTACAGATGTATGGTCAACCAATCTAGCAAAATCAAGTGAGAGCAGATTTTGAACAGTTTGTCAATTGACAAATTTGTGAAAATATGGTATAATAAAAGGTAGAGGAGTTTTTACAAAGGAAATGCAAAAACTCTTCTTAATTTTTGCAAAGAACCATTAAGAAAATCGTATAAATGATATTTAATATAGTCTTTTTTTACTTTGCTAGAATATATATAATACATATTTGGAGGAAAATATGAAATTAATAGAAATCATTTTAATAAGCATAGCACTTGCTATGGACGCATTTGCTGTTTCCATTTGTAAAGGTTTATCGATGCATAAAATGAATTGGAAAAAAGCAATCAAAATTGGCTTATATTTTGGTGGATTTCAAGCTATGATGCCAATGATTGGTTTTTTTCTAGGAAGTAAATTTGAAACCGTTGTAACAAGCATCGACCATTGGATTGCATTTATTTTATTATCCATAATTGGTGGAAATATGATAAAAGAATCTTTTGAAACAAGTGACGAAAACTGCAATGATGATATGCGTTTCAAAACAATGGTAATGCTTGCAATTGCTACAAGTATCGATGCTTTGGCAGTAGGAATTACGTTTGCTTTTTTGAAAGTGAATGTGGTTTTGTCGGTTAGTTTTATTGGTGTGATTACATTTGGATTGTCTGTGCTAGGTGTAAAAATCGGAAACCGATTTGGTAGCAAGTATGAAAATAAGGCAGAATTGGTTGGTCGGCTGTATTTTGGTCATCATGGGAATGAAAATTTTGTTGGAGCATTTAGGAATTTTATAAATGAAAAAATAAGTATATGCCTCTCTTTTTCCGCATAAATTTAAGGAAAAGGGGAGGTTTTTTCATGCAAAATAATATTTTGAAGTTAAAAAGAAGAATGTTAATTATTTTAATTGGTGTAGTAGTGGCAAGTGTGATTTTGATTGGGCATACGGCGTATATTCAATTTGTGCAAGGTGAGGAATTGCAAATGAAGGCATACGGACAACAAAGCTCCGAAAGAACGGTTACAGCAAGTCGAGGGACAATTTATGACCGAAGCGGAGAAAATATTTTGGCACAAAGTAGTACTGTTGAAACCGTAACAGTAAATCCAGTCAATATCGCGGTGGAAAATAAGGAAAAAGTTGCAAGAATTTTAGCGGATGTTTTTGAACTCGATTATGACAAAATTTTAAAACGAGTGAGCAAAAATAGCTCTATTGAAACCATTGTTAAAAGGGTAGAAAAAGAAAAAACAGATGAACTTAGAAAATGGATGCAAGCTAATAATATTTATAGCGGAATCAATATTGATGAAGATACCAAGCGATTTTATCCAGAAGCAAGTTTAGCATCTCATATAATTGGATTTTGTGGAAGTGATAATCAAGGTTTAGATGGAATTGAAGCAAAATATAATGATATTTTAACAGGGCAAAATGGTTCCATTTCTAAAATGATTGATGCCAAAGGCAATAATTTTGGAGAGGAAGGCGAAAATTATCAAGAACCAACTACAGGAAATGATTTGGTTTTAACAATTGATAAAAATATTCAAGCCATTGTAGAAAAATATTTAGAGGATGCTTGTATTGATAATGTGTGTACAGATGGCGGAAATGTGATTATGATGGATCCACGAAATGGAGATATTTTAGCAATGGCGACTTATCCATTTTATGATTTGAATCATCCGTATGAAGTGACTAATCCAGAATTAAAACAGGTTTGGGATTTGTTGGATCAGGCACAAAAGTCGGAGAGTTTGCAAGGAATGTGGCGAAATAAGGCAATTGCAGATACCTATGAGCCAGGTTCTACGTTTAAATTGGTAACAACGGCGGCATCTTTGGAAGAAGGAATTGCGGAAACGGATAGAGCGGGAGCGTATTGCTGTACAGGAGGAATTGAAATTGCGGGTGTTCGCATTAAGTGTTGGCGTTATTATCGACCACATGGTTCGGAATCTTTGAGGGAAGCTTTAATGAATTCGTGTAATCCAGTATTTATTGGATTGGGACAGAAAATTGGAGTGGAAAAATATTATGATTATTTGGAGAAATTTGGCTTTTTGAAAAAAACAGGAATTGATTTGTATGGGGAGGCAAAAAGTATATTTTTAACAGAAGAAAAGGTTGGACCAGTAGAACTTGCGACCATTAGCTTTGGGCAACGTTTTGAGGTAACGCCAATTCAGATGATTACGATGGTATCTACAATAGCAAATAAAGGAATGTATGTGCAGCCACGTTTGGTAAGACAAATCAAGAATTCGGAAACGGGTGAAATGAAAGAGATTGAACCAATATTTGGAGAACAAGTTATTTCGGAGGAAACAGCAGGGAATGTACTTAGTATGATGACTTCTGTGGTTGGTGAAGGAACAGGAAAAAATGCAAAAGTGCTAGGTTACAATGTTGGTGGAAAAACAGGTACTTCAGAGGATGGTGTAAATACCAATAAGTATGTAACATCGTTTATTGGTGTTGCACCAACAGATAATCCACAGGTTACGATTTTGGTAACGCTATATAATCCGACTGGTGAGGGGGGGCATCAAGGAGGTGCGTGGGGTATTTTGACAACACAACAAAATTATGAAAAATTTCTAATATTTTACAGTAAAAACATTGATTAAATAAAAAAAATATGATATAATAGAAACAAATTTATATAAAAGAATATATATATAAATATATTCAATATTAAATTAATAAGGAGGAATTAGAAATGAAAAAATCTTTAAAAATAAAAAGTATTTTTTCTATATCTTTTTGTGTACTTTTAATATGCCTAGTAGTTTACTTTGGAAGTGTAAAAACTACTCATAGAGAAGTACAATCTAACTTACATACCTATAATAGCAGTAATAATGCAAATCAAAAGAACCTTTCATTTGATAATGTTGACAGTGCAAATCAAGTAGTGTATTTATCTGATATCCCTTATAGCAAAGGTCAAACGGCATGGGGAAATATTACATTAGATAAAACAACAGATAATGGGCAACTTACGATGTTATTAAATGGTTCAACTACCGTGATAAAAAAAGGAATTTGGGCACATGCTACTTCTACTTTAGAATATGATATTAGTAATTATAAAGATTATGCATATTTTACAACTTATTATGGTATAAATACAACATCAGGGAATAAAGGAAATGGTGTAAAATTCTATATTTACACTTCTGAAGATGGTGTAACATGGACTTTACGTACAGAGGAAAATCCTACTGCAATCAAAAGTTCAAATAATGCGGTAGCTGTTAAAATTGATATTAGAAATGCTAATTACATTAGATTATATGCTAATGATAATGGTTCTAATGCAAATGATCATGCTGTATGGGGAGATGCAAAACTTGTAACGGAAGATTATAATGAAAACGTTATGACAACAGTAGAAGAATATGATGAAATTATAAGAGCATCTTATGAGCGTGGAGCAGTTAAGGATGAATTAAAGCTTACTCTTTTACAAAGAGACTTTATAAAAAGAGTTGGTCAATATCAACTTAGAAATTTTCTAGAAGAAGATCCTAAAAATAAAGAAACTTTAGAATGGTTTTTAAATAATGAAGAAGCACTACGTTTATGGACAGTTGGTGGTACGCCAAATGGTACCTATTTACGAGCTTTACAAGTATTAAGCAAACTATACCATACTCATGGGGAAGATTTAACAAATGAGGAATTAACAGCAAATGGTACAAAATATAAAGATTTATATTTAAAAATGATGTTATCATTATCTTTAACTCATTCAACGAATGTTGGGTTATGGATTGGTGGAGCAAGCAAGGTGTCAGATGCTGTTACAAGATATGAAATATATAAACAAATGCATTTAGACAATAAATTAGCATCAAATTCAATGTTTGAGAGTTATACAATTGAAGAAATGCGTGGAGTTATGATTACAAACATAGATGATGAAGAAATATTATGGTTACGTGATTATTCTGAAAAGAAATTTTCAAATCTAGTAGATCGTTTTAACCCATTTAAATATATTAATTATACATTAGGTTATAGTTACTATAGACCACAATATTATACGCAAGAGAATTATGCAAAATGGGATGCTAAATATGAACTATCTAAATATAATATTACTTATCAATCAGGAGCTCCAAAATTATGGATAGTATTTGAAGAAGGAGCTGTTTGTGGTGGACTTTCTAAAACAGCGGCTAACCTTTATGGTGTATGGGGTACTCCAGCTAAAGTTTTAGGGCAACCAGGGCATGCTGCTTATACATATTTATATAATGCAGGTGGTGGAAACAATGCATGGCAATTATCATACAACGTTGCATCTACGGCTTGGGCTGCTAGTGATGGTGGTGGACGTATGCCAAATGGTTGGGGAAATGGATGGTCTAGCGGTGCTGCAAGTAGAGGTTCCTATCATTTCTTATCTCAACAAGCTCAAAATGAATATGATAAATATGAAAAAGCTGAGTTAATATTATTACAAGCAGATACTTTTAAAAATGATAAAGAAAAACTAGAGCAAATTTATCGTGATGCTTTAGCAGAAGAAATTATCAACTTTGATGCTTGGGTTGGTGTAATAAGTGTATATAATGCAGATGACTCTAGGACACAAGAAGAAAGAGTTGCTTTAGCAGAAGAAATTGCTGAAGTAATGGCTTATCATCCATTACCAATGTATGATTTAACAAAACTTGTTGCCACTAAAATTACATCATCAGAATACTTAGGTAAAATGATGATGTTACAAGAACAAACTTTACGTAAGGCTACAAAAGCAACAAGTGCAAATACTTTATATCATAAAGAAGTACCAGTAGTTGCAAATGCAATTTTAGGTGTAATTGATTCTAGAGTTGCTACTTTCTCTTTTTCAGGTGCAAATGCTGGGAAAATAGTATTATCTAAGCAATTTCAAAGTGCGCAAGTAACTTGGAGTTATAGTTTAGATGGTGGTAATAATTGGAAAGAAGTTTATGAACATTCTATACAACTTACTAATGAAGAAATTGCATCAATAAATGCTAATGATGACATTAAAATTCATATATCAGGATTACCATTAACTGATGCAAATATTTTCACTATTAATATTAACAAGGGAGTATTCCCAAGCAATACTGTTTCAATAGACGATTTAGAAAATTGTATTAATGGTACAACTGATCAAATGGAATGGACATTAGATCCTAATTCTGGAGAGTGGACATCATTTGCAGATGGAAAACCAAATTTAAGAGGAGATGTAGTTGTATACCTTAGATTAATAGCATCAGGAACAAATACAACAAGTGATCCCGTGCATTATACATTTACTACTAATACATCTTCGGAATCACATCGATATATTTCTAGAACAGGTTTAAAGGTTACAGAAGTATCAGCTACAAGTGGAGGAAATAAAGATAATATACTTGATGGAGATATAAATACATCATGGCATGGAGCAACTAGTTCTGGTTTGGGAGGAGCATATAAGCCTTCATATGTAGTAATAGAACTAGATAAACCTAGATATGTAGCAGAAGTAGATTATGTTCCTGATGCAAAGGCAACAGGAACAGGAGGATATCCAACTGGAAAAGCGAGTAAACTAGAAATTTATGTAAGTATGGATAGTACAAATTGGGAGCTTGCAGCAGTTGGTAATAATTTAGCAAATAACAATAATTTGAAAAAGATAACTTTTGAAGAAGCAAAACAGGCAAAGTATGTAAAAATTCATTGCCCATCGGTTTATCAATCAGGGCTTCAACATTATTTTTCAATAGCTGTTATTAATTTATATGAAAATCCATCAGCTAGTGAAATACCTACTGCTGAGATTAGTTATAATATTACTAATAAAACTAATAAAGATGTTATAGCAGAGTTAGTAGATGAAAATAGACCAATTACTGTTACAAATAATGATGGAAGCAAAACTCATACATTTACAGAAAATGGAACATTTACATTTGAATTTGTTGATAATGAAGGAAATAAAGGTAGTGCAACAGCCAATGTAGATTGGATAGATAAAATAGCACCTGAAGCAGAAGTTACTTTTAGTACAACTGAATTAACCAATGAAGACGTAGTAGCAACAATTGCATTTAGTAAAGAAAATATAACAGTACTTTCAAAAGATGTGCAAATTGCTGAAAATCCAGTAGATGGAAGTAAAACGATTACCTTTGAAAATAATGCATCATATGAATTAGAATTTGCAGATGAATTAGGTAATGTAGGAACAAAAACAATTGCAGTTGATTGGATTGATAAAGAGGCGCCAACAGCAGAAATTACTTATAGTACGATGAATCTTACAGATAAGCCAGTTACTGTAACAATGGAACCAAGTGAAGAAGTAACAGTAACAAATAACAATGGTAGCACAGAATACACGTTTGCAGAAAATGGAACATTTACTTTTGAATTTGTTGATAGAGTTGGAAATAAAGGAACGGCAACAGCTAGTGTGAACTGGATTCAAAAAATGCCAAATTATACATTAACCTATTCTACTACAGAATGGACGAATCAAGATGTTACAGTAACATTAGATATAGAAGAAGGCTATACTATAGTAAGTAACAATGGTGCAAATGTTTATACTTTTACTGAAAATGGCGAAGACAGTTTTGAGTATGTAAATGAAAATGGTATTAGAGGAGTTATACCAATTAGTGTGGATTGGATTGATAAAGAAGCTCCAACAGGAACGATTGAATATAATATAAATTCTCTAACAAACCAAGATGTTGTTGCAACATTAATTCTAAATGAAGAAGTAACAGTAACCAATAATAATGGAAATACAACATATACATTTACAGAAAATGGAACATTTACCTTTGAATTTATGGACAGAGCAGGAAATACAGGTAGTGCAGTAGCAAATGTTACTTGGATTGATAAAAGTCAAGATATAGAGTCTACATTTGATTCTGATAAATATCAAATAAAAGATGGCTATATTTTAAATATAAGACCAAAAGTAAATGATATAGAAGGAACAACTGTAAAAGAATTTAAAACAAATATAAATACAAATCAAACCATAGAAGTTGTCAATAAAGATGGAGTTGCAATGAAAAATGATGATCTTATTACAACAGGCTCAAAGGTAATTGTAGGAGGCAAACAAGAATATACTTTGATAGTAAAAGGCGACATTGATGGCAACGGAGCTATTACTGTAACTGATTTTGCAAGATTGAAATTACATTATATAGGAAAAGAATTATTAACTGGAAATGATTTAAAAGCAGCAGATGTAAATCAAAGCGAGAGTATTACAGTAACTGATTTAGCTCAATTAAAATTAATAATAATAGGTTTAATAAATTTAGAGTAACATTTAAATAAAAATTAAATCTAACATATTTAATAAAGAACTAGTTTTATAAAGAAACTAGTTCTTTGTTTTTGGTGCAAGATATTTTAAAAATAATTAGTAATAAAAAAATTTAAACTTAATAAACTTAAATAAATATGCTTAATACTTTTTGAAAGGATGACAATATTTGAAAAGGAAACAGAAAATTATAGAATATTTAGAAAGTACCAAAACTCCATATCAGTTGAAATTTAATAATATGAATATAAATGTTCAATATTCTCAAAACAATAGAAATCTAGATGACTGTATTTTAAAAATTATACAAGTAAAAACCAAAAATTTCTAACTTTTTTTAAATTAAAAATCAGAAAGGAGAAAAAGAATGGCAGGAAGGAAATCAAAATATTCTTCTACTAAAAATATTATGCACGAAAAAATTTGGTCTGTTGCACAGTATATAAGACTTTCTCAAGAAGATGCTGATAATGGACAAGAAAAACAAGAAAGCAATAGTGTAACAAGTCAAAAAACATTACTAAACGAATTTGTAGAAGAGCATGATGATTTGCTAGTTTACGATACTTATATAGATGATGGATTTACTGGAACGGATTTCAATCGCCCATCTTTTCAAAGACTTCTAGAAGACATGAGAAACGGAAATATCAACTGCGTGATTGTAAAAGATTTGTCTAGGCTTGGGAGAAATTACATTGAAGTCGGCAACTATATTGAGCAGGTTTTTCCATTGTTTAATATAAGATTTATTGCCATTAATGATAACGTCGATAGTTTCAAAAATCCAGCTAGCACAAATACAATTTTAGTGCCATTCAAAAATTTAATCAATGATGAATATTGTAGAGATACATCTATTAAAATTAGGTCGGCGTTAAATGGAAAAAAGAAAAAAGGTGAATTTATTGGGGCTTTTCCTTCTTATGGTTATATTAAAAATCCAAAGGATAAACATAAACTTGTAATTGATAAAGTGGCAGCCGAAGTTGTAAGAAAAATTTTTGATTGGAATGTGAATGAAGGACTCGGAAAAGTAGCGATTTGTCATAAATTAAATGAGTTAGGTATTCTAAATCCAACTGGACACAAAAAGTTAGAATTGGGGCAAAATTATAATAATTATGCAAGCAAAGATAATTTGTACACATGGACACCTTCCACTGTGAGAAATATTCTAAACAATGAAGTCTACATTGGAAATACAGTGCAAGGCAAAAGACGAACAAAAAGTTACAAAGTGCATAAGGTGGAAAATGTTCCACAAGAAGAATGGGTCAGGGTGGAAAATACACATGAGCCAATTGTTGATAGAGAGACTTTTGAAAAAGCCCAAAATTTGAGTAAAAAAGATATGAAAGTTTCGCAAAGAACAGGAGAGTTATCTATTTGGGCGGGACTTTTAAAATGCAAAGATTGTGGTCGAGCTATGAATAAGAAAAGTAGCACGAATAAAAGTGGGAATAAAAATGAGTATTATATTTGCAGTACATATCGAAAAAAATCGAATCAGTTATGCACAAAACATACGATAAAAGTGGGAAAGCTAGAGAAAGCAGTTTTGCAAGCAATCAATTTTCATATTGATTTGTTTGTTGATACGGATGAAATTGTAAAAGAAATTGATGAAAGCTGTTTTCAGAATATTAAAAATGAGAATATAGAAAATATGATAATTGCAAAGCAAACCGAAATTTCTAAAATTTCAAATTTCAAAAGAACTTTATACGAAGATTGGAAAAACGAAGACATTACTCGAGAAGAATATTTAGAATATAAACAAAAATATGAAAATGACATTGAGAGATTAAATCAGAATATTAAGCGATTGCAAAATGAAAAACAAAAATACGAAAATCAAAGTGGAGCATATAATGAATGGATAAAAAAATTTAAGGAGCAAAATGGAATCAGTGAGTTATCAAGAGATGTTATGTTGGAATTAATTGATTGCATTTATGTGCATGAAAATGGGGATATTACGATAAAGTTTAAGTTTGAGGATGAGTTTAAAAAGTGTTGTTATAATGACCCAAGCAGGTGGTGTTGCGGCACCAGTTGCAGGTAAAATTTTGAATGAAGTAATTCAGTATTTGGAAATCGATCCAACGGAAGAAGTTACGGAAGAAAGTGAATAATCACTTTCTTTTTTAATTGATTTTATATTAAAGTAGTGTTATAATTAATTCTAAAATTATCACTATACAAAAAAGAAACAAAAGTGAAAAAAATGGGACTTTTGCTCGGTTGTTATAGGTAGTGTATGGGATTTAATTTTAGGAGGAGAAATGTCTTTAATCAACGTAAATAACGTAACTTTTTCTTATGAAGGAGCTCTAGAAAATGTGTTCGAAAATGTGTCCTTTCATATTGATACAGATTGGAAATTAGGTTTAATTGGTAGAAATGGAAAAGGAAAAACAACTTTTTTGAAATTGTTATTAGGAAAATATGAATATCAAGGTACGATTTCAAAAAATGTAGAGTTTGATTATTTTCCATTTGAAGTAAAAAACAAGGAAAAAATGGCGATTGAAATTGTAAATGAAATGGTGCCAAATGTGGAAGATTGGGAAATTATGAAAGAACTTAGTTTACTTCAGGCAGAACCAGAAATTCTTTATCGAAATTTTAATTTATTGAGTGGTGGCGAACAAGTAAAAATTCTTTTAATCAGTTTATTTTTAAAAGACAATCATTTTTTACTAATTGATGAACCAACCAATCATCTAGATTCTGAAACAAGAAATCATTTAATCCAATATTTAAAAAAGAAAAAAGGATTCATTGTTGTTTCGCATGACAGAAATTTTTTAGACGAAATTGTTGACCATATTATTGCAATCAACAATACAAATATTGAAATTCAAAAAGGTAATTTTTCTTCATGGCAGAAAAATAAAGATGCACAAAATAATTTTGAATTAATGCAAAATGAAAAACTAAAAAAGGATATTCACCGTTTGGAAATTGCTTCTCACAATACAGCAAATTGGTCAGATAAAATAGAAAAGTCCAAATATAATACAACCAATTCTGGTTCAAGCATTGATCGAGGCTATGTTGGACATCAATCAGCTAAAATGATGAAAAAGTCAAAAGTAATGGAAAAAAGAATAGGAAAAGCAATCGAGGAAAAATCTACTTTACTCAAAAATATTGACCGAAACGATACACTTAAAATTGTACCAGCAGAAGTAAAACAAAATCCGTTAATTATTGCGCATCATTTTCAAATAAAATATAATAATAAATCAATATTCAATGAAGTATCGTTCGAAATAAAAAAAGGAGACAGAATTGCCATTACTGGCAAAAATGGTGTAGGAAAATCAAGCATTTTAAAATTGATGATAGGAAATGAAATGGCTTATAACGGAGATTTTAAGATAGCAAAGGATTTAAAAATATCGTATGTGCCACAAAGTACAGAAAATTTAAGTGGAAGTTTAAAAGATTTTGCAAAACAAAATAAAATAGAAGAAAGCATTTTTAAAGCAATGCTTTCCAAAATGGGACTTTCAACTTTGGAATTTGAAAAAGATATCAAAGAAATGAGCGAAGGGCAAAAGAAAAAAATTCTAATTGCCAAAAGCATTTCTGAATCAGCCAATCTTTATATTTGGGACGAACCGTTGAATTATATCGATATCTTAACAAGAATACAAATTGAAGAAGCAATTTTAAAATATAAACCAACAATTGTTTTCGTAGAACATGATGAAACATTTGTTGAAAATGTGGCAACAAGGATAATACGATTAACTTAAAATAAGAATTATGCAAATTAAGGGAAGAAGTTTCCCTTTTTTGCATTTTTTCTTTTATAGGGTTTTATCTCATCTGTTAGCCCTAATAAATAATCAACAGAAGTGTGATAATAGTTGGCAAGTTCAATTAGAACTCTTGTGGGCAAATCGTTTCGACCGATTTCATATTGGTTATATCCAGTTTGAGACATGTTCAGAATTTGAGCAACTTGTTTTTGCGTTAAATCATGGTCTTCTCTTAATTCTCTAATTCTATTATACATAAAATTCACCTCTAAACAATATTGTAAAATAACTTAAAATACGTTATTGACTTTTAACGTAAAATACGTTAGAATATAAAAAAACGAAGGAGGAGAAAATGGAATATCAATTATCAGAAACAAATATGATTCAAAAAGGAAAATTGGAAGAAAAAATTGCTCAATATGAAGAACAATCCAAAGAATTATACGAAGAAATACGAAACATAAGAAAAAGCAAAGGAATGAGTGCCATTGAAAAGAGTATGGCAATATTAGAAAAGCAGATAGAAATTGAGGAAATAGAAGTAGAAACTACTTCGCAAAAAGAAGCCATACAAGGGTTATATGAAAAAGAAATGACAAACAAACAACAAAGCCAAGCTAGAAATAAGGAAATATCAATGGAAAAATGTCGTCATAATATGAGCAAGATAAAAGAATGTACTTCAATGATTAGTATGTACAAAGATATTGATTATTATGAAGCGCAAAATGCAATAATTCAAATGAAAATAGAATTAGAATTTAAAAAAAGGAATGCAGGAGTTATTTCAAAAGAGGAAGCAAGCAGAAACATAGCAGATTTGCGAGAGGAATTAGCAAGTAATGAAGAACAAATATCAGATTTAGAAGTAGATTTAGTAGAACAACAAAAACAAGAAGAAAAGAAAGAATTACATCGTCAAAAAAGTAGAGGAGAAATATCAGCAGAAGAATTGCAACAAAAAGTGAGTGAATTAAAAAACAAATCTGTTCAAGTGCCTACATATGAAGAATTAACTACTAATTTTGAACAATTGTGTATTGAATATTTAGAAAAAAATGAACAAGAACAAGTACATGAAAGAGAAGTAAGTAGTGGAGATAAAGATGTTAAAAATTTTTCTGAATCGGCTTGGATGGAAGAAGTCCAAAATCAGGATATTGATAAAATACATGACCAACCAATGCGACGACGAACAGCAGAATATTGTAGAGTAACTGATGTTTTTAAAATGCCAGATAGTGTAGAGACCTATAAAGATATAGAAGAATATATGGGTAATAAATTAGGTGAAAATTATGCTAGAGGATTAGAAGGAGAAAAAGCAGAATTAGCAAGGCAATTTGGAATATGGCAAGGAAAAGAAGCAGCAGAAGAATTAGAAACTGGAACAAATGCTACAAAAGCAATATTAGAATTAAAGAAAGTAGATGGATTAAATATACCAGAAATTGAAGAAATAATAGGATTGGATACCTCTGAATTACATCAAGATGTCTATGTAGCAACCTATGAAACGAAATGCTGGGATGACAAAAGACAAAGAGAGGTAATGAAACCATTAAAAGAATATTATATAAAAGATGAAAATGGAGAGATGGTTATAATTGGTCTAGAAGAAGATTCAAAGGCAACTTTTCTACTAGATGATATGGAATTTAAAATAGATTCAGAGGAAATAGAGCAAGGCAAATGTTTAGAAAAAGTAACAAATCGAGAAATGGATGATAGACTGATGAAAAATGCAATTGAACATTCTATGAAAAGTGGAAAAGTAACACAAGTTGCAGAAATAACAGATAGCACTTTTCTAAATGATTTTGCAAAACAATGTAATTTGCCTGAAAACTATGGAGTCCCTCGAGATGTATATATCATATCAACAATTAATGAAAAAGGGGAAGAAGACTTTGATATAGTTATGAGGTATCTAGGAAATGATCTTAATTCAGTTTATGAACATTATGAAGGAATTGAAGCATCAGAGAAAAATGGAAAAGACATGTTTGTTAAAGATGGAACAAAATTGGCAGGAGGAATGGAATTAGCTGCTAAAAGAGAATCACTAAAAGAGTTTGAAACAAAAAGTGGTCATAGGTATTCTATATCAAGAGATAAAAATGGTAAATTAGAATTTAATGAGATATTCCGAGAAAATGAAAATAGAATGGAAGCTAAAGCTGTAGACACCTATACCTATTCAACTGCTGATTTATTGCAAACATATCAAAGTGCAGAGATTAATCAAGAAGATATAAATAAGGCTTATAAAACAATGGAAAATACAAAAGAGGAAAAAGAACAAACCAATGCCAAAAAAAATGAATTTGAAGGTAGGTAGAAAAATGAATGTAAAAACACAAGAGATATATTCGGAGGTTTATAGTATACTAAACTTGCTAGGAGATAATTATGTAAGTAGATTACCAATTAGTTTACTAAACATCATAAAAGAAACAAAATTAGATACATATAATCCCCAATATGAAGCAACAATAAGCTTAGAAAAACAGAATATAAAAAGAGAAACCATTGCACTAATTGCATTACTTCATCTAAATTATTGGTGTGACTCAGATGAAGAAAAAGAACAATTAAGATTGTTATTTAAAAATAATGAAGAAAGATACCAAGCTGAGATAAGAGAAAAGTATAATCCGGATAACATTTTTAAAAAGAATAATCTAGAGCAAGTTGCAGAAGAAATAATTGAAAATGAGACAGCTATGATACAATATAAAGAATCAATTTTTAAGAAATTAATTAATAGAATAAAAGCTATATTTTGCAAATATTAATAAATAAGGATAAAAATACATTTAGAAAGAGTATTTTTATCCTTATTTTTTCTTGCTAAAAAGTTCCTTTCATGATATAATCAAACAAAATTAATAAGAAACGGAGAATAAAAAATGAAAAATAGAGGATTTGAAATTGCCAAAGGATTTGAAGAGAAAGGAATTAACTTACCAATTCGAAAAACAAAATTTTCAGCTGGATATGATATCGAAGCAGCTGAAGATTGCATTATTCCAGTATTTGAAGCAGGTCAAAAACCAACTTTAATCAAAACAGGTTTAAAAGTTTATATGCAAGAAGATGAAGTTTTTATGCTTTATAACAGAAGTTCTAATCCAGGAAAAAAAGGACTAATTTTAGCCAATAGCGTTGGTGTAATTGATAAAGATTACTATGGAAATCCAGACAATGACGGACATGTTATGTTTGCTTTTTACAATCTAAAACCAGAACCAGTGGAAATAAAAAAAGGGGATGTTATTGGTCAGGGAATCTTCCAAAAATATTTGGTAACAGATGACGATTCTGCTGACGGAGCAAGAGTTGGAGGATTTGGTTCAACCAATAAATAAAAAAATGGATAATTTAGGAAAAAAGTTTTGACTTTTGGTAAAATTTGTGTTATAATAGAAATGTAGTAATTTTACATTACTTGGAAGGAGTGACGAAGGTAATATGTTTAAAGTAGGAGACAAGATTGTATATCCAATGCATGGCGCTGGAGTAATTGAAACAATAGAAGAAAGAGCTGTTTTAGACGAAAAACAAGCTTATTATATAATTAAGATGCCAGGTGAAGTAAAAGTCATGGTACCTACTGCAAAAGCGGAAGAAATCGGTGTAAGAAACATTATAGATAAAGAAACAGCTGGAAAAGTAATTCATGTACTAGAAGAAGATTGCACTGAAATGTCAATGAAATGGAACAAAAGATATCGCGATAATGTTGAAAAAATGAAATCAGGTAATGTATTTGAAGTAGCAGATATTGTTAGAAACTTGAGTTTCAAACAAAAAGATAAAGGTTTATCAACAACGGAAAAGAAAATGTTGTTAAATGCAAAGCAAATATTAGTCAGTGAATTAATGCTTGCAGAAAGCAAACAAAAAGACGAAATCGAATCTTTAATTGATGATAAAATCAATATTTCCTATGAACTACATAACAGCAATATGGGAGACAACGGTGGAAATAGTGATGATGATACAGATGGAATTGTAAAAACGTTTATTCAAACATAAAAATAAAAAGTGCTCTGGAGAAATCTAGAGTAATTTTTTATTTAAATTAACTATTTACGTGTGTTTATTCAAAAATTGTTGTATACTAAAAAGCAACTTTAAGAGTAAAAACTAAAGTGTCATAAATAGTGCAAGTGGGAAAGTTATTATGGGAGCTTTCCTACTTTTTTATTATTGTCAAGAAAATTTGCATATTTAACCTAAATGGAAAATCCACCAATCTACAACATTTTTAAAATTATGTATACTTTTTGACAAAATAAGAAGGATTTGAAAGATATTCGTCGAATATTATAAAAGAAAGGTTTTTAGCATATGCAATATAATGATGATTTAAAACAGGAGATAAGAAATGCAAATGATATAGTCGATGTTATATCACAATATGTTATATTGAAAAGAAGTGGTAAGAATTTTATGGGTTTATGCCCATTTCATAAAGAAAAATCACCTTCTTTTTCTGTTTCACCAGATAGGCAATATTATCATTGTTTTGGATGCGGAAAAGGTGGCGATGTTTACAATTTCATCATGGAAATTGAGCGATTATCTTTTCGAGAAGCGCTTCAGTTTTTGGCAGAAAGAGGACACATCAAGTTACCAGAAATAAATGATGAAGAATTCAACAAAAAACAATACATGATAGACCGCATGAACAAAATAAACCTTGAAACGACAATGTTCTATCACGAAAGGCTATATACACCTGTTGCAAAAATTGCACAGGATTACGTAAAACAAAGAAAATTGGATAATAATACCTTAAAAGCGTTTAAAATTGGATATTCTGGAGAATATAATGAATTATATACTTTTTTAAAAGCAAAAGGATTTCAAGAACATGAAATTTTAGCAACAGGATTAGTTAATAAAAATGACAGAGGAGAATTTATTGACCGATTTCGAAAACGTTTAATGTTTCCAATTATCTCTGTTTCAGGAAAGCCAGTAGCTTTTGGTGGTAGAAGATTAGAAGATAATGACAAAATTGCAAAATACATAAATTCCAATGAGAATTTAGTCTATTCCAAAAAAAAGCATTTATTTGCTTTAAATCTTGCAAAACAATCAGAAGAAAAGAAAATTATTCTTGTAGAAGGCTATATGGATGCTATTTCACTATACCAACGTGGTATTGACAATGTCGTTGCTTCGCTTGGTACAGCACTTACCGAAGAACAAGCGCGTTTGCTCAGAAAACATAGTCAGCAAGTTATCTTTTCTTATGATTCAGATGGCGCAGGTCAAAATGCCATTAAAAGAGGAATTGAAGTTTTGGAAAAACAAAATTGTGATGCTCGAGTATTGCAAATGGAAGGTGCAAAAGATCCAGATGAATTTATCATCAAATATGGAAGTGGAAGATTCAAATTATTAGTTGACCATGCAATATCTCTTGTCGAATTCAAAATAAAAATGCTAAAAGATGGATATAATCTAGATAATGCAAAAGACAAAATTGCTTTCTTAAAAAAAATAACGGATATTTTGTCAAGTGTAGAAAATAAAATTGAAAGAGAGATTTATATTGATAAAATAGCAGAACAATATGACATATCCAAACAAGCAATTTATGCGGAAGTAAACAAGGCACTCTATAAAGGTAAACCAGAAAAAATATTAGTGAAACCTACTATAAAAATAGAAACTGAATCATCAACAGAAATTGATGATGTAATTAAAAAAAGAGAAAATATGGTGCTTTATTTGCTAATCAATTATCCGCAAGAAACAAAAGAAATTATAAAATCAAATATTGATTTGACAGATTTAAAAATCGAGCAAAATAAAATTATATTCGAAAAAATAATCTCATCCGAAGAAAAAGATACAGAAAAATTAACACAGCTGATTGCCAATATAGAAGATGACAACATACAAACCCACATCAGCGAAATAATGGTTACAGATTATGAAATAACATCTGTTTCAAAATGCATAGAGGATGTAATTTTAATTTATAATAAAGAAAGATTGCAAAATAGAAAATTGCAAATTGTAAAAGAACTAGAAAATCCAGATTTAGTAAAAGAAAAAATGGCAGAACTAGAAATGGAATTAAGTGACATCATTATAAAAATGGCGAAAATAAAATAAAAGGGGGATAATCATGAAAAAATCTGATAAAGATGAAATCAAGAAAGAAGAAAAAGTCAAAAAATCAACAACAACAACTAAAATCAAAAAAACTAATGCAAAAAAAGAAACATCTAAAGCAGATAAAAAAGAAAAAGCTCCAAAGAAAGTAGAAAAAAAGAAAGAAACAAGTAAAACAGAAAAGAAAACAAGTAAATCAAATAAAAAAGAAAACACAACCAAAAAGGTAATAGAAGAAAAGAAAAATAAAATAAAAGAAGAAAAAGAGGCAAATTTAGAACAAGTTTCCCCAAAAGAGAATGAAGAAATAAATAACAAAGAAAAAGAAAAAATATTAAATATTGTAAATCGTGCAAAAGAAAAAGGAAATATTACGTATGGAGAACTTGCTGCAGAACTTGGTGAAGTCAATCCAGAAGAAATTGACAGAGTTTTTGATACATTCGAAGAATTAGGAGTCAGCATTTCCAAAGACGATGATTTATTAGAACCAGATGAAGATGATTTAAAAGATGTAGAAGAAGTAAAACTAGAAGAAGTTGATTTAAATAACATCGAAGGCGTCAATGTTGATGACCCAGTTAGAATGTATTTAAGAGAAATTGGGAAAATTCGTTTACTTTCCTTTGATGACGAATTAGAGCTTGCCAAAAAAGTTTTAGAAGATGATGAAGAAGCAAAACAAAAACTAGCAGAATCTAATTTAAGGTTAGTTGTTAGTATTGCTAAAAAATATGTTGGTCGAGGAATGCTATTTTTAGATTTAATTCAAGAAGGAAACATGGGATTAATTAAAGCGGTTGAAAAGTTTGATTATACCAAAGGTTATAAATTTAGTACGTATGCCACTTGGTGGATAAGACAAGCCATTACAAGAGCAATTGCTGACCAGGCAAGGACCATCAGAATTCCAGTTCACATGGTAGAAACAATTAACAAATTAATTAGAACATCAAGGCATCTTCTTCAAATATTAGGAAGAGAACCGACACCAGAAGAAATTGCCAAAGAAATGGATATTTCTGTCGAAAAAGTAATGGAAATTCAAAAAATAGCTCAAGATCCAGTTTCACTTGAAACACCAATCGGTGAAGAAGATGACAGTCATTTAGGCGATTTTATAGAAGATGATGATTCACCAGCACCACACGATGCAGCAGCTTATACATTATTAAAAGAGCAACTAGAAGAGGTTATGAGCACACTTACTCCACGTGAAGCCAAAGTTCTAAAACTAAGATTTGGACTAGAAGACGGAAAAGCCAGAACACTTGAAGAAGTTGGAAGACAATTTGAAGTAACCCGTGAAAGAATTAGACAAATCGAAGCAAAAGCTTTGCGAAAATTAAGACATCCAAGTAGAAGTAAGAGATTAAAAGATTATATGAATTAAATTATGCAGACTCGTATTAGTACGAGTCTTTACTTTTTTTACAATGGAAAAGCCATTAAGTTTAACAGTCTCAGAAAATTGAGAAATTTACATAAATATAATATAATTAAAGTTAGAGAGTATTTATGGAAATAATTTGAAATTATTTCCGCTTTTTTTACGCTAAAAACCAGAGTGTAATTAGACTAGAGAGAAATCACAGGAAGAAAACTTTAATTGACATATTATGGAAACTATGATATAATAGGATATATATACTGAATAATCAGTAATTAGAAAAGAAAGGAAGGATACAATGGCAGAAAAAAAACGGAAATTAAAAGATGAAGATTTTCACGAGCCATCAGATGAGCAATTGAAGCAGTTAGAATCAGAATGGGAAGAAGAAGGAGAACAGGAAGATATATCCGCAGAAGTATTGGATACAAAAAAGGAGAAGTCCACATGTTCATTGGAGGATCCTGTTAGACTATATCTAAAAGAGATTGGCAAAATTCCATTACTATCTCCTGAAGAAGAATTCGAATTGGCCAAGAAAACTTGGGAGGGCGACGAAGAATCCAAGAAAAAATTGTCTAAAGCAAATTTACGCTTAGTTGTAAAAATTGCTAAAAGATATATCGGCAAAGGTGTAGAACTTTTGGATTTAATTCAGGATGGAAATTTAGGACTCTTAAAGGCAGTTGAAAAATTTGATTACCGAAAAGGTTACAGATTTAGCACGTATGCCACTTGGTGGATACGGCAAGCTGTTACAAGGGCAATTGCCGATACTGGAAGAACGATACGAATGCCAGTTCACATGGTTGAAACGGTGAACAAATTAAAGAAGGTGTTTACAAAACTGAGGCATGAGTTAGGAAGAGACCCAAAACCAGAAGAGATTGCCGAGGAAATGGAAATTGAAGTTGAAAGAGTTCGGGAAATTCTGATTTTTATGGAAGAACCTGTTTCTTTAGAAGAACCAATTGGTGAAGAAACAGGAAGTCAATTGGGAGATTTTGTCCCAGATGAATCCTTAGGAACAGAAGATTCCGCTATGAATGCTCTATTGCGAGAACAACTAAAGCAACTTCTAACAGATTTAACTTCTCGTGAAGAGAAAGTTATGAAATTGCGTTTCGGCTTAGAAGATGGTCGAGCACGTACATTGGAAGAAGTTGGAAAGGAATTTGGCGTAACACGTGAGAGGATTCGACAAATCGAGGCTAAAGCTTTAAGAAAGCTAAGGCATCCACAGAGAATCAGAAAATTGGAAGGGTTCTTATAGGAGGAAAAGGCATGGAAAAAGTAAAGATTAATTTAGCAATGATCGGCGGTGGACTCGCAACCCTTATTGCTTTAGGAGGTTACCATGTAGTTTATGGCATATTGCAAGTAGATACTTACTCAGGTGCCAGCTTAGGCGCATTAATAATAGTATGTTTAGCTGCAGGTAAAACGCCAATAGAAGTCATGCAATTTCTGGCTAAAAATTCGCCTTTGTTTTGTATACCATTTATTGGCACAAGAATCATGCGGAAAAAAGTCAATGAGTTTCTTGGAAACATGAAATTTAAAGACTTACCCAAAGAGTGTTTTGTATCAATTACTCCAAAACGAAAGGATTTTCCTAATGTCATAACACGGGAAAATGCAGGAGACATGACAGTCGGTGAAGTTGTAGCAGCATCTGCTTCAGTGCCGGGTTTATATTTACCAGCTATTTTAAAAATTGATGGCAAAAAATCTAAAGTATATGATGGAGGTTTAACATTTAATCCTCCGCTCAATCCAGATGCTAAAAACGCATTATTTTCCTATAAAAATGATTCCAGCTTAAAGGCTAACAGCTGGAACAAAAAGGCAAGATGGCCACAGGAAGCAAAAGCTACAGCCGTTTTTCATCCGTATAATGCGAAATTTGGAATGCTGGGCGGACCAAGAAAAGTACGTGAAGCCTTTGCCTTTGGAGCAAGTGCTATGGCGAAGGAATCAGAACAATTCCTGAAAAATTTAGGAATCGAATAATAGAGAAAAGTTGTCTTAAAACAAAAGACAACTTTTTTCATTTATTGCAAAATGACTCTTGCTAAATTCGAATATCGTGATATAATAAGAAAAAACAAATCGGAGGGAAAAGTGAAATATCCTGAATGCATCAAAAAAGGTGATATAATTGCTGTTACAGCACCTTCTATGGGATTTTATAAAAAAGAGCAGATAAAAGAATATGAAAATGCGATCCAAAACTTAAAAAAAATGGGATTTGGATTTTTAGAAACTGATAATGTTCGAACCTATGAACAAGGTAGGAGTTCTTCTGCAAAGGAACGTGCAAAACAATTTATGCAAGTTTGGAAGGATGAAAATGTAGCAAGTATTATTTGTGCAAAAGGTGGAGATTTTGCTTGTGAAATGCTAGATTATTTAGATTTTGATACACTAAAAAATGCAAAACCAAAATGGATACAAGGATATTCTGATATTGGCAATTTAGGATTTGTGTTTACAACAAACTTAGATATAGCAACAATTTACAGCGAAAATATCCGAGATTATGGCATGAAAGAGCCTTTTGAAAACTTGATGAATTCCATAAAAATAATGCAAGGCGAAGAAGTTATTCAGAAAAGTTTTGGGGCATGTGAGCCAATGGAAGATGAAAGAGAAATTTTTGAATCGTATCATTTAACGAAAAAAACAGAATGGAAAAACTTATATAATGAACCTAAAATTCATTTTTCTGGAAGATGTGTTGGCGGAAGTTTTGATGTTATGATGAATTTAATTGGGACAAAGTATGATAAGGTAAAAGAATATATTGAAAAATATAAAAATGATGGAATTGTATGGTTTTGGGACGTATATGAAAGGTCAACTCCACAACTGTTTTGTGATTTGTGGCAATGCAAAAATGCAGGATATTTTGAACATTGCAAAGGAATTATTTTTGGGAGACCTTGCATCATTCGTGAAGATTACGGAAAATCTTTTTCAGATGTTATCAAAGAGGCAATTGGAAATTTAAAAATCCCAATTATTTTGGAGGCAGATATAGGACATATTCCGCCACAAATGCCAATTGTGAATGGCTCTATTTTAGAAATTACTTGTCAGAATGGAAAAGGAGAAATTAGGACTTTTTTTAAGTAAAATGTGTCACCAATTTCGAAATAGTTGAATAGGATAATAAAATACAAAGAAATAAAATTGAGAAACAAAAGATGGGAAATTTTAGAGCAAATAAAAAGGAACGAAAAGACAATGTCAAAATCAAAGAAGAAGCTAAAAGAGAAGAAAAAAATTAAGTCACATTCCGTAAAAGAAGAAAAAGCACTTGTTCTTGTAGAAAAGGAAAAATTAAAACTAGCCAAAATTTTCAGAAAAGAAATTATTCAAGAAGTGGTAAAAAAAGTAAGTTTAGCAATCATTGGAACAATGTCAATTGCATGTGTTTCGATGATAGTCATTGCGATTACCAGTATTTTTTATATTTCTCATCTAAAAAATGGACTCATCCAAAAAGGAGTTCATATTAATGGAATTAGTGTTGCCACACTAACAAGTGAGGATGCTTTCCAAAATGTAAATTCGTTGTTAAATGATAAGATTCCAGAATGTATTGTTTTACAGTATAAAGATACAACATATCCTTTAAATTTGAAAGATTTAGGCATTCAATTTGATGTGGAAACAGCTGTAAAAGAAGCTTATTCAATTGGGCGAACAAAAAATGTAGTCAGAGATTTAAAAGAATATATGAAAGTAATGAATGAAGCAATAGACATTGATTCAGAATTACAATATAATGAACCAGTTTTAGATGAATATTTAATGAAGATTGCAGAGCAATTGCCAGATAAAGTACAGGAATATTCTTATCATATTGAAAATGATAAATTATTGATTGACAAAGGAAAAAGCGGAGTTACGCTAAATCATGAAGCACTAAAACATGATATTTTATCTAATTTACGAGCTAGAAAATATGATGAAATTATTCCAATTTCGACCAACGAAACATTGCCAAAGCCAATTGATTTACAAACAATTCATGAAGCCGTTTATGCAAAACCACAAGATGCCTATTTTACTGAAAATCCAATGACAATTTATGCAGAAAAAATTGGAATTGATTTTGATGTGGCAAATGCAGAACAAATCATACATAATTCACCTGATTCGGAGCAATATACGATTGATTTAATATTGAGTAATCCCAATATTCTGGTAAAAGACTTAAATGTATATCCAGATGTATTATCCACATTTAGTACAAATTATGTGAATAACGCGAATCGTACTACCAACTTAATACTTGCTTCTAACAAAATAAATGGCACAGTTTTAATGCCAGGAGAAACATTTTCGTTTAATCAAGTAGTTGGAGAAAGAACAATTGCAGGTGGATATAAGAATGCTGCCATTTTTGTAAATGGTGAAGTAGAAGATGGCTTGGCTGGTGGAATTTGTCAGATTTCTTCGACTTTGTATGATGCTGTTATCGGTGCAAATCTGAAGATTACAGAAAGGCATAATCATTCAAAACTTACGTCATATTTGCCTGGTGGAAAAGATGCTACAGTAGTTTGGGGAAGATATGATTTTCAATTTGTAAATAATCGAGAATATCCCGTTAAAATTGAAATGACGGTACAAAATGGTGTAGCAAATGCTACAATTTTAGGAATTAAAAGTGCTGAAGAATATGAAATCAACATTGAATCACAACGTATAGGAGTTGCAGGCGCATATACGGTTTATAATGCTTATAAAGTATATCGACAAAATGGCGTGGAAGTCAAAAGAGAATTTTTGTCGAGGGATTTGTACAAATAAAATGAAAATATCCTATTTATTCTTTAAATAGGATATTTTTATATAAGAGAGGTGTATATGAAAATTTTAAAAATTGAGACGAATTTTAAACGAAATCTATTTTGGGAAATACATGAACAAAAATTCAATGGGAAATTCAAAAATCAGGAAAGAGAATTAATTAATCTTTATCCAGAAATAGAATTCCAAGAAATCATTGGATTGGGAGGAGCCTTTACAGAAGCTTCTGGTTATTGCTTGAAACAAGTTGATGAAAAAATAGCAGATAACATATTAGAAGATTATTTTTCTGAAAATGGACTAAATTATTCTTTTTGTAGGACACCAATTGGAAGTTCCGATTTTTCAGTTTCGCCATATAGCTATTTAAAAAATAGTAATATCAATACATTTTCAGTTGAAAGAGATGAACATTATTTGATTCCTATGATAAAAACAGCTTTAGAAAAAAATCCAAATTTAAAATTGCTAGCAAGTCCATGGTCGCCACCTGCCTTTATGAAAAGTAATAAAATGCTAATATTAGGTGGAAAATTACTTGAAAAATATGATAAATTATATGCGCAATATTTGGCAAAATATATTTTAGAATATCAAAAAAGAAAAATGAAGATTGATTATCTAACCTTACAAAATGAGCCAAATGCAACACAAGTCTGGGAATCATGCTTATATTCTGCGGAGGAAGAAGCAAAATTTGCGAAAGACTATCTGCGTCCAGAATTTGACCAAAATGGAATTCAAACAAAAATTCTGGCTTGGGACCATAATAAAGAAAAATTATATAAACGAGCAAAGGAAACTTTTGAAATAGCAGATAATTGTATAGTAGGAATGGCAATGCATTGGTATTCTGGAGATTATTTTGAAGAAATTGGTTTGGTGAGAAGGCAATTTCCAAATAAACTGCTGATTCATACAGAAGGTTGTACAGGATATTCCCATTTTCGCAAAGAAGACGAAATTCAAAATGCAGAAATTTATGGTCATGATATGATAGGTGATTTAGAGGCAGGAATCAATGGATTTATTGATTGGAATATGATACTCGATTACAAAGGTGGACCAAATCATAAACGCAACTATTGCAATGCACCAATCATGCTAAGTAAAGATAATAAAGAATATGTAAAAAATTTAACCTACTATTATATTGGTCATTTTAGTAAATATATTAAGCCAGGAGCAAAGAAGATTGCTTATTCTCGATTTACAACCAATATTGAAATGACCGCTTTTAAAAATTTAGATGATTCAATAGTTGTTGTTTTGCTGAATCGAAATGATTTTAATCAGGAATTTAATCTTCATTTGAATGGAGAAATTTATCATGATAATTTAGATAGTCATGCAATTTTGACTTTTATAATTAGGGATTGATTATTAAATTATTTATTGTTATAATAAATAAAAAATACAAAGGAGAAATTTTGTATGAAAAAATCATATAAATATCAAAAAGGTATCACACTAATTGCTTTAGTGGTGACGGTTATTGTACTATTAATATTAGCACAAGTAACTTTAAAATTAGCAATCGGAAATGAAGGAATTTTAAATAGAGCAGAAGAAGCTGTAACAAAAACAAATGATGCTAGTGAAAAAGAAGAAATAGAAATTGCAATTGCCGAGTTATGGACAGCTTACTATAAAGACCCAGTAGCCATGAAAAATGAAACATTAAAAAATTATATTTTAAGAAGCTGTTCTTCAACTCCGTTTCCAACAGGCGCTGGCGGAACATTGATAGAAGACAATCAAAAATTAATTTATACCAATCTCAAAGGAGAGCGAAAATGCATTGAATTACAAGATGATGGTAATATTGCTAATATTTATGCACTACAAAATACCAAATCCCCATTAAATGTAATTTATATGATAGGAGATGGAATGGGGCAAAATCATATTAAAGCTGGTGAAATTGACAAGGGTTCAAAACTTCATATGCAAACCATATCCAATCACACAGATGTTACAACGTATTCACTTTCCGTTAGTCAATACGGTGATTACGCAACCGACAGTGCAGCAGCAGCAACTGCATTAGCAACTGGTGTTAAAACAATTAATTATTATGTAGGAAAAGACCAAAATCAAAACAATGTTCAAAATTTAACAGAATATGCTCATTCTCTTGGAATGAAAACAGGGACGATTTCTACACAAACTATATATCATGCAACACCAGCAGGTTTTACTACTCATACAAGTGATAGAGGTAATTATCCACTTATTGCAAGACGTCAAGTAACAGAACAAGAAGTTGATTTAATGTTAGGAGGCGGACAACAATATTTTAGTGGAACACAAGATTTAAGACAAGAAATGACCAAACGTGGCTATAACTATATTACCAATTTTTCAGATTTATCAAAATACAATAAAAATCAAAAAGTCATAGGAGCTTTTTCTTGGGGAAGAATGACACAAGGTGAAAATAGCGATGCAATAAATGCCAATCCAAGTCTTGTTCAAATGACAGAAGCAGCTCTTGCAAGACTAGAAAACAGCAATGGATTTTTAGTTATGATAGAAGGCTCTGATATCGATACGTATTCTCATATCTATGACAGAAGTATGACCAATATGTTAAACGAATTATATGGTTTTGATAATGCTGTAAAAGTAGCCATGAATTACGTTGATACGCATCCAAACACAATATTAATTGTTACAGCAGATCATGAAACAGGCGGATTGAATTTAGAAAATATAACTTCAAAAGAACAATTAACAGATGATTTATTTACAAGTCAAAATCATACCAATGAAAATGTATTCGTGTATGCTTACGGAAAAGATACGAAACAACTTACCAATCATGGAACAATTGATAACACAGATATTTACCATTTTGTTAAACAAAAATTACAAGAATCCTATGAATAATAAAAATAAAAAAGTTTTTGAATTTTATTCAGAAACTTTTTTTATTATATAGGAAAATAGTAAGAATAAAAAACTTTTATAATAGGAAAACTAAGTAAAAACGAAAAAGGAAAAAAGAGATGTTATACGAAATTGTAATGATGATAATAGGATTTATTTTATTAATCAAAGGTGCCGATTTTGTAGTAAAAGGCGCAAGCAATATTGCCAAAAAATTTCATTTATCAGAAATGCTAATTGGGATTGTAATGGTGGGAATTGGGACATCCCTTCCAGAAATTATTGTAACCGTAAAATCAAGTATGAGTGGAAATTCAGATATTATCATAGGAAATTCAATTGGGAGTTGTATTTGTAATTTACTTTTGGTTATTGGTGTTGCAAGTGTTTGTAATCCCCTAAAAATTGATAATAAAATTTTACAAATCCATTTGCCAATTTCTGTATTTAGCATTTTGTTACTTGCGATTTTTTGCAATTTTGGAACAGGGCATTATGGAATTAGTAAATTAGAAGCCTATATTTTGTTAATTTTTGCAATAGTATATATTATTTATACCGTATATGAAGGCAAAGAAGAAATACAAGAAAACAATAATGAAAAAATGAAACAAATGAATTTTACTTGGATATTAATTTATGTAATATTGGGCATTATTGGACTAAAATTTGGTGCAGATTTTGTAGTAGATAGTGCAGTTGCAATTGCAGAATTTTTTGGTGTAAGCGAAAGTATTATTAGCATAACAGTTGTTTCGTTAGGAACATCTTTGCCGGAAATTGTAACTTGCATGATTGCAACACTCAAAAAAGAAAGTGATTTAGCCATTGGAAATGTAATTGGTTCTAATATATTTAATATTTGCTTATTACCAGCTATTGGAGCAATCATTGCACCGATTCGTTATGATCTTAGTTTTAATCGTTCTTTAATTTTTTTATTAATAATAACATTGTATTTGCTTGTTTTTGATTTATTTAGAAATCAACGAAAAATTAGTAAAAATCATGGTGTGATTTTTATTTTGTTATTTTGTTTGTATGTAAGTTGTTTATTTTAAAAAATGATAATAGCCTAACCTTTTATTATATCATATGTTTTGGAATTTATCAACTTGACATAATATTAAAAATATGGTATAATATACATGTTATGCAATTATAGAATAAGTACAAAATTCCCCGTAGTGCAAGTGTTTTGCACCGCGGGGTGTTTTTATTTTAACAAAAATCCACATGACATAGCGTGTGTATTTCCTAAGATTTAATTCTGGGATAAGGATTCATTTCATTCGTTAAACCAAGCAAATAATCAATAGATGTATCGTAAAATTCTGCTAGTTTAATAATAACATCAATTGGAAAATCCCTTTTCCCACTTTCGTATCTGGCATATTGAGGTTGTTTCATATTTAGAATTTGAGCGACATTTACTTGTTTTAAGTCATGGTCTTCTCGTAAATCTCGAATTCTTTTTATATACATTTTGAATCTCCTTAAATTTTATTAAAAACTATTGACATTATAACTAATTGGTTATAAAATAAATAAAAATATAATCAATTAGTTATAAAAAATAAATATAAGGAGGAACAAATGAAAAAACAGAAAAATCAATCAGGTATTACGCTAATTGCGTTAGTCATTACAATTATTGTATTATTAATTTTAGCGGGAGTTTCTTTAAGACTTGTAGCAGGAAATGAAGGAATTTTGAATCGAGCAGAAAGTGCAGTAGACAAGAGCAACACAGAAACCTTAAAGGAGGAAATTGAAATAGCTATTTCAGAAGCAAGAATTGCTTATTATGATGGCGACAAAGAACAAGGAGCCACTTCGGCGGATGATAATATAATCAAAAAATTACAAAAAGGATTAGAAACATCAAAAGGAACAGTAATACTAGATAGTAATGGAAAATTAAGCCTTAATGGAAGCGAAATTGGAAGTTACAGCACAGAAGGCGGTTTAATAATGAGTGAAACAACAGAAGAGGAGAAAATCACGATTGTCGAAGGAACAAGAGATGAATGGGAGATTTTAGAGGATGGCGTATTAAGTCGCTATAAAGGAGAAGTTCCAGAAAATGGAACGATTATTATTCCAAATGTTGTAGATGGAATTTCAGTTAAAAAATTACAAAATGGTTCTGATGCTACTGTAATTTTTGAGAAAAATTCATCTGGTTTATATGGAGTAGGAATAACAAATGTGGTTATTTCAGAGGGAATATCTGAAATCGGAGCCAAAGCGATGATGATGATGAATGATTTAAAAACTATTTCTATTCCAAGTAGTGTAAATATTATTGGTCAGCATGCCTTAATGTCTGATGGTTTAACAACAATAAATTATGAAGGAACCAAAGCACAATGGAATAAAATAACGATAGGACAATATAATAATTTAGAGAATGTAATGATTGTCTGTAGTGATGGGAGAATTGAAAAGTAATTTTTGAAGAAAACTACTATGAGAAAAAGGTAATTTTAAATTACCTTTTTTTAGTACAATTTTATTTTTTTACAAAAATCGATTTCCTTGAAGTTTTATCTTGTAATTTCTCAAAATTCGTTATATAATAACCAAATAAGAAACGAAAAATAGGAGGAAAGAATATGGCACAGATTACAAGAGACGAAATCGTCCATATAGAAAAGCTAGCAATGCTTAATTTATCCGAACAGGAAATTGATAATTATACAAAAGACATGCAAGAAATTCTAAATTATGCTGAAATAATCAATAATATTGATACATCCAATACAGACGAAACCATTGCTACAACGGAACAATTCAACAAATTCAGAAAAGACGAAGTGATTCCTTCCAAAACGAGAGAGAATTTACTTCAAAATGCACCAAGTCAAGTAGAAGGCATGTTTCAAATTCCAAACGTAATAAATTAGGAGGAGAAAGATATGAGAATCGGAATCGATATCGATGATACCATAGCAGATACCTATGAAGTTACATTTGCTTATGCTCAATACTATACAATTCATGATTTAGGAAGAAGTGGCGAAATCAAAAATCAGGTTGACAATCATCATTTTTATGCGAAAAGCATGCATAATTGGAACGATGAAGAAGACGCTAATTTTTGGGATACGTATTATGAAAAAATAAAAGATGTAAAACCATTTACTTTGGCAGTAGAAACAATTAAGGAATTGAAAGAAGAAGGAAACGAAATTATCTTAATTACAGCCAGATGGCAAGCAAAAAATTTTTCCATTGAACAAGTCACGTTAGAATGGTTAGAAAAAAATCACATTCCTTATGACGACGTTGTAATTATCAGAGATGGCAAAGCCAAAGTAGCTCTTGAAAAAAAGTTAGATTTATTTATCGATGACAGTTTCAAAAATTGTCAAGATGTTGCCAATGTCGGTATCAAAACATATCTTATGCAATCCAGAACCAATCAAGGATTGGAAGCGGAAAATATAACCAGAGTCTATTCTTGGTCAGATATTTACAACCGAATCAAAAAGGAGGAAAAAGATTAAATGGAACTTTATGAATTAACTGTACATGAATTAATAGAAAAATTGCAAAAAGGAGAAACAACCTCAGAGCAAATTACCAAAAATTATTTTGATAGAATCAAAGAAAAAGATGGACAAGTCAAAGCCTACGTTTCTACCTTAGAAGAACAAGCCATGACAAAAGCAAAGCAAGTTGATGAAGACAGAAAAGCTGGAAAAAAACTTAGCCAATTTGCTGGAATTCCAATTGGAATCAAAGATAATATGTGTATCAATGGTACACGAACAACTTGTAGCTCTAAAATGCTTGAAAACTTTGTTGCACCTTATAATGCAACGGTCATTGAAAAATTAAATGCAGAAAATATGATTTATCTTGGAAAATTAAATATGGACGAATTTGCAATGGGAAGTTCAACCGAAAATTCAGCTTTTTTCCCAACGCATAATCCTTGGGATTTATCAAGAGTGCCAGGTGGTTCGTCAGGAGGCAGTAGTGCAGCAGTTAGTGCAGATATGGCACCATGGGCTTTGGGAAGTGATACAGGAGGTTCTATTCGTCAGCCAGCCAGTTTGTGTGGTGTTGTTGGACTAAAACCAACCTATGGATTAGTTTCAAGATTTGGCTTAATTGCGTATGCATCTTCTCTTGACCAAATTGGTCCGTTGACAAAAGATGTTACGGACAGTAGCTTGTTATTAAATCTGATTGCAGGACACGACCCAAAAGATACCACTTCAATGGACATGCCAAAAAAAGATTATACAACAAGTTTAGTCAATGATGTAAAAGGCATGAAAATTGGGGTTCCAAAGGAATATTTAGGAGAAGGAACGAGTGCAGAAGTAAAAGAAGCGATGTTTAAAGTGATTAAAAAATATCAAGAATTGGGAGCAACTGTGGAAGAATGTTCTTTGGATATTGGTCAGTATGCATCAGCGGTTTATTATATTTTGGCATGTGCAGAAGCAAGTTCGAATTTAGGGAGATTTGACGGAATTCGTTATGGGCATCGAACAGAGAATTTTGAAAATTTGAAAGATATTTATAAAAATTCAAGAAGCGAAGGATTTGGACCAGAAGTAAAAAGAAGAATTATTTTAGGAACGTATGTATTAAGTTCAGGTTATTACGATGCGTATTATAAAAAAGCACAACAAGTTCGAACATTAATCAAAAAAGCATATGCAGAATTGTTCGAAAAATATGATTTATTATTAACACCCGTTTCTCCAACAACAGCTTTTAAAATGAGCGAAAAAATGAGTGATCCGCTTCAAATGTATATGGCAGATATTTGCACAGTACCAGTCAATATTGGTGGTTTGCCAGGAATGAGTGTGCCATGTGATGTAGATTCTGAAGGTTTACCAATTGGTTTTCAACTGATTGCAAAGCCATTTGCCGAAGAAACGATTTTCCGTGCAGCTTATACTTACGAGCAAAATACGAATTTTAGAGCAGAACATAAACCAACATTTAGAGGAGGTGAAGCGTAATGGCAAAAGAAGATTATGAAGTTGTGATAGGACTAGAAGTTCACTGCGAATTGTCTACAAAAACAAAAATATTTTGCAGTTGTACCAACGAATTTGGAGGAGAGCCAAATACCCATTGTTGTCCAATTTGTATGGCAATGCCAGGAACGCTTCCAGTATTGAATGAAAAAGTAGTGGAATATGCTGTAAAAGCAGGTTTAGCAACGAATTGCCAAATTGCACGAAATAGTAAAAACGACCGTAAAAATTATTTTTATCCAGATTTGCCAAAAGCTTACCAAATTTCACAATTTGATATGCCACTTTGTTATGATGGATATATCAATATTGAAACTGAGGAAGGTGAGAAAAAAATCCGTTTAGAGCGTATTCATATTGAGGAAGATACAGGAAAATTAAATCATGATGATTATGGAAGAGGAAGTTTGTTAGATTTGAATCGAGCGGGTGTTCCTTTAATAGAATGTGTTTCTAAGCCAGATTTGCGTACAAAAGAAGAGGTAGATAGTTACTTAAAAAAAATAAAATCGATTTTTGAATATATCGAAATTTCAGATTGTAAAATACAAGAAGGTTCACTTCGTGCAGATGTCAACATTTCTGTTCGAAAAAAAGGAACAGAAGAATTGGGCACAAGAACGGAAACAAAAGGAATGAACTCATTCCGAAGCATTTCTAGAGCCATTGAATACGAATCCAACAGGCAAATTGAAGTGATTGAAAATGGCGGAAAAATCACACAAGAAACACTTCGTTGGGATGATATTTCAGGCAAAACATTTTCCATGAGAGATAAAGAAGATGCGCAAGATTATCGCTATTTTCCAGAACCAGATTTAGCAGGAATTCAATTATCAGAAGAATATATTGAAACAATCAAAAATGCTTTACCAGAATTGCCAGAAAGCCGTAAAAAGAGATACTTAAACGAATATCAATTAATACCAAAAGCAGCCAATTTTGTAACGAGTTCAAAATATTATTCCGAGATGTTTGAAGAGGCAATTGAAATTTGCAAAAATCCGAAAATAGCAAGTAATTTGATGATGTCTGAAATTGCTAGAATTTTGAATGAAAGAGAAGAAGAGCCTGAACAAATTCCATTTACTGGAAAAGAATTGGGTGAGTTAGTAGAATTAATTGATAAAGGAACAATTAGTTCAAGTATTTCGAAAAAAGTTTTAGAAGAATTATTCGAAAATCCGAAGTCACCAACTAAAATTATTGAAGAAAAAGGCTGGATTCAAATTTCTGATGAAGGAGCCATCAAAGAAGTTGTACTTAAAATCTTAGAAGCAAATCCACAATCAATTAGCGACTTCAAAGCAGGAAAGGACAGAGCATTAGGCTTTCTAGTTGGTCAAGCAATGAAAGAAACCAAGGGAAAAGCCAATCCGAAATTATTAAATGAATTATTTATAGAAGAGTTAAAAAAATAAGAGTTTTATAAATATAATCAAGGAAATATATTGTATATGGAAGAATTAGAAATATTAAAAGGAATTTTAAACAGCTATCCGTATTCTATTGTCTTTGTTGATAACGAATATATTATTCAGTTTATGAATGAAAAAGCACAAAGTCGTCACAAAGACCTAATAGGAAAAAGCATATTTGATTGTCATAATGAAAAGTCTATTCAAAAAATCAAAGAATATTATGAAGAAATTAAAGCAAATGAAAAAGAAAAATTTGTGTTTGTAAACTCTAAAAATCAAAGAGTTTATATGCAGGGAGTCAAAAACGAGAAAGGGGAATGGATAGGCTTTATAGAAAGATTTGAACAAAATTTGCAAATATAAAATTCTCAAAAAAGTAAAACTTCCACCAGCGAGGCTCTCGTGGGGACCGCTGAGAACTGTTTGCGAGGAACGAGCATTACAGTTCCAGTGGGAAGAGCCGAGCAAAGCTACAAACCAAAACTCAGCAGAGATGTCTGGAAGGTCCAGGAAACCAGACAATGGTTTCTTGGCGGGGAAGGGATTTAAAGGGAAGGGTGCGAACCCTTTCCTTTAGCTATTCTCCTTTTTCCATTTCCCAATCACAAGCACAAAGGCTGCTGGAAACAAGCCAATCATTAAGCCAGTACGAAAAACAATCAGACTTGCTTCATAAAGAAAAATAGATATGTAGTAAGTATTGTAAAAAGATAATAAAAGTACACCAACCAAACAAGTAATCATCGATACAATCAAACATTTTTCAATCATTTTGATTGCTTTTGGTTCAAAATAACCAGAACATTTTTGGACAAACTTTTGCATAAAGCGCCTCCTTAAAATAACGATTTATTTAAGTTAATCTTAGCATTTTGGGAAGGTAAATGCAAATGTAATATTTGGAAATAAAAAATAAAAAACCTATTTTATAGGTTTTTTATTTTACTGTATTTAATTTTTTAGCCAAAGCAGATTTTTTTCTAGAAGCAGTATTATCTTTGATAACACCTTTTGAACAAGCTTGGTCAATTTTTTTGACAGCTACTTTAAAAGTTTCTTCTGCTTTTGCTTTATCTCCAGCATCTACTGTTTCAACAAAAGTTCTGATGGCTGTTTTGCAAGCTGATCTTATTTTTTTATTACGAAGTGTTTTTGTGTCAATCACTCTCGTTCTTTTGATAGCAGATTTTATATTTGGCATTTTTGCACCTCCTCTAAATTGTGAATAGTCATTTTCTCCCAATATTCTAACACGAATATTTATAAAATGCAAGCTTTTTCCGAAAAAAGTTTCAAAAATAGAAAAAATATCAGGAAACCACCATTTTTTCACACAATTTTCACAAAAGTACAATAAATCTGAAATGAAAGTATGATATATTACTTATGATAAAATGAAATTTGAGAGGAGATAAAAATGATAGCAATTGCTGCAGACCATGGCGGATACGCTTTAAAAGAGGAAGTTAAAAAATATTTAGAAGAAATAGGCATTGAATATAAGGATTTTGGAACCGATAGTGAAGAAAGAACCGATTATCCAGTTCATGCCAAACCAGCTATTGAGGCGGTTCAAAACAAAGAATGTGAAAAAGCAATTTTAATTTGTGGGACAGGCTTTGGAATGACGATTTTTGCCAATAAATTTAAAGGAATTTATTGTGCTTCTTGCTGGAATGAAGATGTTGGAAGACTTTTAAAAGAGCATAATAATGCAAACGTTATTGCTTTGCCAGGAAGATTTATCAATATATCGCAAGCAGTTCCTATTTTAAGAGCTTGGCTGGGTTCAGAATTTTTGGCTGGAAGATATACAGAAAGATTACAAATGATAGAAGAAATTGAAAAAGAAAACATGAAATAGAAAGGTTGTTAAAATGTGGGGAGACATAGCAATCGCTTTTATGATAGCGTTTATGACGTCTTTTATGATGACACCGCAAACGATTAAACTTGCTAGAAAATTAGGGGCAGTGGATACACCACAAGACGAAAGACGCATCAATAAAATAACCATGCCACGATTGGGTGGTTTAGCTGTTATTGCAGGTTTTATTATATCAATAGTCTATTTGCTAATTGTGATGACAATTGAAGGGAATATTAATTTAGTTAAAGACAATTATTATACCAAATTATTGGGATTTGCTGGGCGGAGGTTTGATTATTTCACTGGTTTGTTTTTATGACGATGTAAAAGGCACAAAGGCAATTGTTAAATTAATTGCTCAAACGGTTGCTGCTATAGTTGTGGTAAAATCAGGCTTACTTATTGATTCGATTGATATTCCATTCTTTGCCAAAATCAATAGCGAAAATGAATTATTTTATCAGATATTAACCGTTTGTTGGATTATTGGAATTACCAATGCAATGAATTTAATGGACGGTTTGGATGGTTTATCTACAGGAATTTCCATTATCTCTTGTGTTTCACTTTTGATGATATTTTCCTTAAATGGATCGCCTATTATTTCCATTATCCTAATTACTGCATTATGTGGTTCATTGGTTGGATTTTTACCATATAATTTTAATCCTGCCAAAACATTTATCGGAGATACGGGGTCTAATTTTTTAGGATATTGTTTATCGATTATTTCCATTTTGGGAATTGCGAAAACGTATACGGCAATCGTAATCGTAGCACCGTTAATTGTGCTAGCATTGCCATTATTTGATACGATATTTGCCATTTTCAGAAGGTTAATTCATGGCAAATCTTTAAAAGCAATTATTGAACCTGATGCAAATCATTTACATCACAAAATGCTTCAAAAAGGATTTACCCAAAAGCAAGCCGTTTTAATTATGTATGGCTTAACAGCGACTTTGGGAATGTTTGCTATTATCTTAATGGAAAGCGGAATTTGGAAAGCATTATCCTTTGCGTTGATTATTATTGTGATTATTGCGATGGGCTATAAAGAATTTTTTAAACAACGATTGTTAGAAGATACAGATGTAGCGATGGAAGAAGAAAAACAAATTGAAGGGCAAATTAATATAGAAGATAAATAATGATTTTGAAAAATAGGAAATAAGCGATTATTTTCTATTTTTTTGTTGGTATGACAACAGTTGTATCTTCTTGACAAAATTATGTAAATGTGATAGTATAATTGTAATAATTTAGGGAGCTCTACCTAGAAAAATTGAGTAATTATAGTTTTTTCAAATATAATTAGGAGAAAAAATGGGAATTTTAGATATTATTGTTCCATATGAAAAAATTGCAAGACAGGAATTTTCAACAACGCTTGTTTTGACAAGAGGCATTCGGTGCCAGATAAAAAAATGGGGAGGAGATACATATGATATTTCTAATCTATTAGAAGAAATTGGGTTAAAAAGCCCGATAGAATTATCAGTACACAAGTGGAGCCGAAAACAGATGTGTTTTAATGCAAGCGACGGCTATAAGTCAGTGGGAGTATATTTAACTTCAGGAAAGACTGTGGCAATACGGACTTATGGAGAGAAAATAGAAATATGGCACACGTATTGCTTGGCAAGAAAAGCAATAGACTGGTGGACTTTGACAGGAATGAAGGCAAAGTTTTATACAGGTGCCAGTGTGGAAGTTATCTACTCTCAGAAGAGCAATGGACTGATGATAAATATGGTGGACAAAGACGAAAACCGTAAATGTTTGTCGATTGAGTATAAAAAATATTCAGGAAATGAACGGTACAAAATAGAAGACATCATTTTGAAGTTGTCAGAGAAGTTTTCTGTAGATGATGCGGAAAGGCGAATTCTAAAAAAGATTCATATGAATGTAGAAAAAGTCATTGAAGAATAGTATCAGACCCGTTTCGGAAGAGTTCTTTCGGAACGGGATTTTTTCTTGTCATTTATGTTAATTTATTATATAATAATTACGTAATATCATTTTGAAAAGAAAGGAGGGAGAACCATGCATGTATTTACAATGAAATCAAGGCATTCATTTTTTTTGATGACGCCGAACAATTACCGGCAGTATCTGTAATGTGGCGATTATGGTTGGTTCTCCAACCGTGTGGTAAATCCACGAGTGGGTTTCTGAATTATTCAGAAACCCATTTTTTATTAAAATATTGTGAAAAGTGTGAAATTAAAACCAAAACAAATTGACATAATTTACTAAAATATGATATAATGCATAAGCGAGGTTTTAAGATGTATTATAATTGGAAAGAAAATACAAATATAGAAGAATTAAAAATAGTATGTAATTTAATAAAAAACGGTGAAATCGTTATATTTCCAACAGAAACAGTTTATGGAATAGGAGCTAATGCTTTTGATGAAAAAGCAGTTGGAAAAATTTTTATGGCAAAAGGCAGACCATCGGATAATCCGTTAATTGTACATATTGCTGATAAAAGAATGATAGAAGAAATTGCAAGTGATATTACAGAAGTTGAGCAAAAGCTGATTGACCATTTCATGCCAGGTCCATTTACTTTGATTTTGAAAAAGAAAGAAAAAATTCCAGATATTGTTTCTGCAGGCTTAGAAACAGTTGCAATCAGAATGCCAGACAATGTTATTGCAAGAGGAATCATCACATTTTCGGGTGTACCAATTGCTGCGCCAAGTGCAAATATTTCTGGAAAGCCAAGTGGAACAATGGTGGAGGATATTCGTAAAGAATTGGAAGGAAAAGTTTCTGCAATCATTGATGGTGGAGAAACGGATATTGGGTTGGAATCAACGGTTGTAAAAGTAATTGATGAAATTCCTTGCATTTTAAGGCCGGGTAAAGTTAGCGTAGAAGATATAAAAAAAGTAGTTGGAGTTGCAGAGTTAGGAAATGGAATATTTAAGCCGATTGATGAAAATGAAGAAGTAGAAAGTCCTGGCTTAAAACATAAACATTATGCACCAAATAAACCAGCTAAATTAATGTATGCAGAGGATGAAAAAGATTTGATATTTGAAATGAATCGAGCAATTAAAAAATATAAAGGTGATGTTGTTGTTCTTGGATTTGATGAGCATAAAGAAAAGATTGTGATTTCAAAGAATCGCTTTATTAATTTGGGTAGCAAAAATAATTTGGAAGAAATTGCGAAAAATATTTATTCTGCTTTGCGAAAGTCAGATGAATTAGGAGGACAGATATTATTTATAGAAGGTGTCAAAAAAGAAGGATTAGGCATCGCAATTATGAACAGATTGCTAAGAAGTTGTGGATATCAGTATGAAGAATTTTAAAAACGGAGGAAGAAATGTATTTAATTGTAGGGTTAGGAAATCCAGAATCAGATTATGCCAATACGAGGCATAACATGGGTTTTAAGGTTATAAATGAAATTGCAAAACAATATGAAATTGAAATTTCACGAAAAAAGTTTAATAGTGAATATGGGAGTAGCGTGATAGAAGGGCAAAAGATTTTATTGGTGAAACCACAAACCTTTATGAATGCCAGTGGAGAAGCAGTGATTGAGTTTGCTAATTTTTATAAGATAGAACTGGATAACATCATCATTGTTTATGACGATGTGGATATTGATACAGGAAATATTAGAATTCGCAAAAATGGTTCACCAGGTAGTCATAATGGAATGAAATCGGTTGTGCATTTTTTAAAGAGTGAAAATTTCCCAAGAATTCGTGTTGGAATTGGAAAGCCAGATGAAAATACAGATATTATTGAATATGTTATTGGAAGTATTCCAGAAGAGGAAAAAGAACAATTACAGCAAGGAATTGAAAAAGCGAAAAATGCGATTGTTGAGTTGTTGAAAAATGGAATCGATTCAGCCATGAATCAATTTAATTAAAAGGAGAGAAAAATGGGATTTTGGATTTATGTAGTCGCAATTGCGATTTTGATGTTGATTTTAAAAATATTAACATTTCCAATCAGAATCATGTTTAAAATTCTAGTGAATTCGATGATTGGTGGGTTAATATTGTGGTTTTTAGCAAAAGTTGGCATTTTCATGATGATTACATGGTGGAGTTTGTTATTAGTTGGAATTTTGGGTGTACCTGGTGTTATTATTGCAGTTATATTATCGATATTTTTTTAGGAGAAATAAATGAAAGTAGGATTTATATCATTAGGATGTAGCAAGAATTTAGTTGATACAGAAATGTTTGTTGGATTGTTTCAAAAGGAAAAATTTGAAATTGTGAATCGTCCAGAAGAAGCAGAGCTGATTGTGATTAATACTTGTGGATTTATTGAAAGTGCCAAAGAAGAAGCAATTAACACAATTCTGGAAATGGCAGAATTAAAGGAAAAAGGAAACTGCCAATTTTTAATTGCTACAGGTTGTTTGGTAAAACGATACAAAAAAGAATTGGAAAAAGCATTACCAGAAGTGGATTTGTTTTTGTCAGTGGATGAATATGATGAAATGTGGAACAAAATCGAAGATTTGTTAGGCTTGAACAGAAAATCTAAAAATACGTTAGATTATATGAATAGAGTGCTTGCCACAGGTGAGACAACAGCGTATTTGAAAATTGCGGAAGGTTGTAGCAATCATTGTACTTATTGTGCGATTCCAAGTATTCGTGGACCATATGTGAGTAGACCAATGGAAGAAATTTTGGAGGAAGCAAAACGTCTTGAAAAATTGGGCTATAAAGAAATTATTGTGATTGCACAAGATACGACGAAATATGGAATCGATTTGTATAGCGAACCTAAATTAGCAGAGTTGTTGGAAAAACTTTGTCAAATAGCTGGTTTTAGGTGGATTCGATTTTTGTATGCTTATCCAGAAAGTATCACAGAGGAATTGATTGAAGTTGTTAAAAAGAATGAGAAGATTTGTCATTATTTTGATATTCCATTGCAACATTTTTCAGATAAAGTTCTTAAAAGAATGAATCGAAAAAGTGATGCGAAATCCATTGAAATATTAATTCAGAAATTACGCCAAGAAATTCCAGATGTGATAATCAGAACCACAATGATAGTTGGATTTCCGGGTGAAACAGAAGAAGATTTTTCAGAATTATATGATTTTATCCAAAGAACGAAATTTGATAAATTAGGCGCTTTTCCGTATTCTAAAGAAGAGGGAACGCCAGCTAGTAAGTTGAAAGAGCAAATTCATTATAAAACAAAACAGAAACGTTGGAATTTAATCATGAAAAGGCAAAAAGAGATTTCGGAGAGTAAATTAAAAGAAAAAATAGGGAATAATTATACCGCAATCATCGATGGAATTACGGAAGATGGGAAGTATTTGATTGCTAGAAGTTATATGGATATTCCAGATGAGGATAGTGTGATTTATGTAAGGAATAATGGAAAAATCCATGTTGGAGAATTTGTGAAATGTGAAATTATAGATGTGAATGGATATGATTTGGTGGGAGAAATAAAAGGATAAGTTACAATTAAATAGTTTAAAATATAGAAAAATGCAATTGATAGAAAATGAAATTTTTTATCGATTGTCTTTTTGTTTGGAAATAGGGGTTTTCAAAATAAAAAACGGAAGGAGGAAAATGAAGAAACTTAAACAAATTCAGTTGACTAAAAGACGAAATTTTTATATAATATACAAAATATATTAACCAATGAAAGGAGCCAAAAATGTTTAAAAAATTTGTTACTTTTATCATGTTAATATTGGTTTTGTGTGGTTTGGGAATGGGCATATATTTTGCTACTTTTTCGAATAAAAAAACACAAACACAGCTAGAAATAAATGAAACTATTTTTGAAATGATTCAAACAAAAGAAGTGGAAGTTAATGAATTTTTTACATTTGGAAAATGTCTGAATTTTTCAGGAAAATTAGCGAGCATTTCAAAAGACAATTTTGAAAGTGCAAAACTATATGTAACAGATGGCTCTGGATTTGAAAAAACATATTCAATTGATGGAAAATTTGAAGAAGGTAATTTAATTTTGTCAACTACAGATGAAATAAATAATGGACTGCTATTAGATGATTTACCAGAAGGAAAATATGTTGTTTTAATTAGATTAAAACTAAATAATAGTGTCAACCCTAAATATTATTCTTTAAGAAATATTTCACCATATCAAGACATAGAATATTATACGATTACAAAGGAAAATATGAATCATAAAATTGATATTAATTTTAAATCAGAAAGCTACAATAATGAAGATTATTCTTATTTGCAACTAGCGATTTCAAATGCCGAAAAACCAACGGATGTTTATGATATCGTAATCGATAGCGGACATGGTGGAAAAGATGTTGGAGAAAAATCGGGAGCAGATACAGAAGCAAATATTACGTTAGAATATGCTAAATTATTGAAACAAAAGTTAGAAAATCAAGGATTCAAAGTAAAGTTAACAAGAGATGATTTGAATTCTGCTACTTATACAGCAACCAACATGTATGATGAAAATGGCAGAATCTCAATTGCTTGTAAATCGCAAGCTAAGATTATGATATCGTTTCATATCAATAATGGAAATACTGGTTTGAAAGGACTAGAAATTTATTCGCCTTGTAAATCTAAATTAGATTTGGCACAAGATATCGCAAATAAAATTGTAGCTTATACAGACATTGAATATTCTAACAATAACGCTTTCAAAAAAGGGGAAGGTGTTTATGTACGAAATTTTACGCAAAATGTTATCAATGAATATACTAATACAGCTAAGAATAAAGGATATGAACCATATGAAATTACATTAGATACGCCATATTTATACACGATTCGCGAAGTTGGTGGGATTGCAACGAATGCATATGTCGATGGGCGAAATAAAAGTTATTCATCCAATTCGTATTTTGATTCTAATCAAGGAATTGAGTGTTATCAAATTGAAATGGGATACATCAAAAATGATTTAGAAATGATAAAAACTCAAATGGAGCAGTATGTAACTGCGATTTCAGAAGCAATAGCAGAAAATTTATAAAAGGAGACTATATGAAAATTTCACAAAAAATTAAAAACTTTTTAAAAACAGCAAAAGAAAATCGTGAAATGAAACGTAAAGAAAAATTATTAATTAAAACAGATGATGAAGAATTAATTGTAGATTCTCTTCCAGCACAGCAAGACAATTCTAGAATTGATATTCACAAAGTAGTAGGAACAATGAAAAATCCAGAAAATAAGGTAGAGGTTGTGAAAAATAATTTACCAGAAATTATGATTCAAGATAGAGTAAAGGATACTTTGAGAAAATTAGAAGATGAAAGTGTAGTCGAAGTGATAGAAAAAGGCAAAGAAGAATTAACAGAGCAAGGTAAGATAGCACTTGCTTTGCAAGCAATCAATGATGAAAATAAAAGATTAGAAGTAACCGAAAAAAATCTGGAGTATTTAACAACTTTAGAGACGGCTACAGTTTTAGGAACAGTGGAAGAAAGTCAAGAAGATAAAAAAGCAAGAAAGATTGAAAATAAAAAAATTAAAACTGCGAGCGAACAAATTTTAAGGATGTTAGTAAAATATGGTTATGTGAGTAAACTAGATATCAAAGAAATGGCGTATACCTTAAAAGAAGAAAGCTCAAAATTAGCAATTATTAAATTATGTTTAGCGAAAATCAAGGAATATGATGCTGTAAAAAAGAGAAACATTACAACAAAAGCAAAAAATAAGATGGTTTATGACTTGTTAAAAGAAACGAGAATAGCAACTTCTGAAAAATTTCAATTTTTGAAAGAATCCCTATTAGAAAAAAAGCTTTTAACACAGGAGGAACATGAAGGCATATTGCAGATTTTTGAAACAGAAAAAAGAGAAAAAGAAGAACGAGAAAAACAACAAAAATATAATAAAAGACCAAGACCAAAAGGAGGAAAAGAATATGAGTAATAAAATAAAACCAAGAACAATTTCAGGTGTTTTGGAATTGTTGCCAGATGACCAAATTGTTTTTAATCAGATGGTTGATAAAATTAGAAAAGCATATGAAAGTTTTGGATTTTTGCCATTGGATACGCCAATTATTGAATTATCTGAAATTTTGCTTGCTAAAGCAGGAGGAGAAACAGAAAAACAAATTTATCGTTTTCAAAAAGGGGATAATGATTTATCTTTAAGATTTGATTTAACAGTGCCATTTGCAAAATATGTATCGATAAATCAAAATGAATTAGCGTTTCCATTTCGAAGATATCAAATTGGAAAAGTGTATCGAGGGGAAAGACCACAAAAGTGTAGATTTAGAGAATTTTATCAATGTGATGTGGATGTCATTTCGGACAAATTAGATATTATTAATGATGCAGAAATGGTGAATGTGATTTATGAAACGTTTAAGTCGTTGGATTTGGCGAAATTCACGATTTGTATTAATAATCGAAAAATTTTAAATGGATTTTTTGAAGATTTGCAAATCTCAAATCAGAAGGTAGAAATTTTAAGAATTATTGATAAAATTGATAAAATTGGGGAAGAAGCAATGCGTGAAGAGTTAGCAAAAATTGGTGTTGCTTCAGAAAAAATTAACACAATTTGTGAATTTATTTTAATTTCAGGAAATACGAATGAGAAAATTACAAAATTAAAAGACATGAAAATTCAAAATGAAATTTTTCAAGAAGGATTAGCTGAATTAGAAAAAGTTACAAATTATGTGAAACAATTCGAGATTCCAGAAGATTATTTCCGACTTGATTTGAAAATTGCAAGAGGTTTGGACTATTATACAGGAACTGTTTATGAAACGTTTTTTGATGAATATCGAAATTTAGGAAGTGTTTGCTCAGGTGGAAGATATGATAATTTAACAGAATATTACACTGACCGAAATTTCCAAGGTGTTGGAATTTCCATTGGACTTTCAAGATTATATGCACAACTAAAAGAAATGGGCTTAATCAAAACGACAATGAATTCCATTGCTAAAGTACTCGTTATTCCGATGGATGAAAAGGCGAGTGGATTTGCTTTAAAACTTGCCAAAAAATTACGTGAGAATGAAATTAATACAGAAATCTATTCTAATTTTTATAAAGATATGAAATCAAAACTAAAATATGCTGACAAATTGAATATTCCGTATGTTTGCATTATAGGAGAAAATGAGATGAATGAAAATTGTGTGATGCTGAAGAATATGAAAGAAAAGTCACAAGAAAAGGTAAAATTTGAGGAGATTTTGGAGAGAATAAAATAAAAGGAAAAAAGGAGTCTTATGAAAGAATTGCAGATAGATGAGATAAAGCAAAAAGTAAAATGTAAAAAAGTTAGATGGACGAATCATGTAGTAATTAGATTATTACAAAGAAATATTGATCAGATAAATGTAGAAAATGCACTTTTAAATGGGGAAATTATTGAAGAATATCAAAATGATTACCCATATCCAAGTTGTTTAGTATATGGAGTCAATCTAAATCATGAAGTTTTACATATTGTATGTGGTTTAAATAAAGAAGAACTATGGATTATAACAGCATATTATCCAGATGATGTAAAGTGGGAGAAAGATTTAAAAACGAGAAAGGAGATAAAGTAATATGAATTGTTTTATGTGCAGAGGAGATTTAGAAAATAAAAATACAACTTTTATGATTGAATTAAATAATTGCATTATTATTATTAAAAATGTACCTTCACAAGTATGCAGACAATGCGGAGAAGTTTCTTATAGTAATGAAGTTGCCAAGCAATTAGAAAAGCTAGTAAATTCTGTAAAAAATGCAATTACAGAAATTACAGTTATGAATTATACTGAAAAGGTTGCCTAAATATTTACTTACCACTAGCAATATGTTATAATCAAATCAACCAAGGAGTCGAAAATCAGAAACAATAACTCCAAATTCGAAGGAGGAAATTCAAATGAAAAATCAAAAAGGTGTAACGCTAATGATTCTTGTTGTAACCATCATAACGATGGGCTTAATCGCTGGTACAATTTCCTATAATTCTGTATCAACTTATCGATTAAATGCCTATCACATGATGTGTTCTGATATTGAATTATTAGACGAAAAAATCGCTTTGTATTATCTAGAACATAAAGCACTACCAATCATCCAAAACGATTCTATTCGAATAAATAATTTAATAACAGATTATAATTCAGAAAATGTGAATTTTAATCCGAATAATAGTGGAAACTTGTATAAAATTGATTTAACAAAACTAGACAATTTATCACTACAAAAGTTAGATTATTATATCGATGAACAAAGTCATACAATCTATTCTGGTAATGGCAAAAAAATTGAAGACCAAGAATATTATACCGTTCCGACGAAATATGAATTAATTGAGACAAGCCAATATCAATAAAAAATCATTTCAACTCCACAACCGTAACACCATCTTCACCTTCACCAAAAGTTCCTAAACGGAAACTTTTCACGTGAGGGTGATTTTTTAAAAACTGTTGGATTCCTTTTTTTAGTATTCCAGTTCCTTTTCCATGCACAATGCGCACATTTCCTAATCCATTCAAAGCGCAATTATCCAAATATTTATCTACCATAAAACAAGCATCTTCTACATTTTGCCCAATTACATTTAACTCTGGGGAGATTTTTGTTACCTTAAATTCGCGTTTTGAAGAAGAAAGCGTTTGCTTTTTTGGTGCATTTTTCGTAAAAGCCAAATCCGAAATTTTTACATACGTTTTAAGAGAACCAATTTGGACTTGTACAGTATCATTTTTTGTTACTTCCGAAAGAATATGTCCAATTTGATGCAAAGATAAAATCTCAACTGGCAAGCCGATTTTAATATCATTTTTAGTAAGTGCAGTAGTTTTCGTTTCTACTTTTTCTTTGCAAGATAAATTGTCAATTTTTTGATTCAATTGATTTCTTAAATCATTTGATTTTTTACGATTCGAAGTACTTTCCATTTCTTTGATAATTTCATTAGCATCTTCTTTTGCAGAAAGTAAAATATCACGTGCCTTTATTTTTGCATTTTCCAAAATTTCATGTTCATTGGATGTGATACGCTCATATTTTTCTTCATAAGATTTTTTAACGGTTTCAATTTCAGTCAAATTCGTTTCGATTTTCAATTTCTTTTCTTCTAAGATACGTCTATCTTCGTAAATCTGATTTAAAAGTTGTTCAACATTTGTTGTATCCTGATTAATAAATGTTTTTGCACGTTCAATAATATGCACAGGAATGCCTAAATTTTTACTAATCACAAAAGCATTACTTCGGCCAGGTACGCCAATTAACAATTGATAAGTAGGCGACAAAGTATCCAAATCAAAAGCTACACTAGCATTTTCAAATCCTTTTGTAACTAAAGCAAAATTTTTAATTTCAGAATAATGTGTTGTAGCGATTGTCAAAATATTCGATTGATTCAAATGTTCCAAAATACTAATTGCCAAGCTCGAACCTTCAATTGGGTCAGTTCCAGAACCTAATTCATCGACTAAAACAAGACTGTTATTGGTTGCTTCTTTTAAAAGCAAAGCAATATTTGTCATATGTGAAGAAAACGTACTCAAAGAATCGCTAATACTTTGTTCATCACCAATATCTGCAAAAATATCGTCAAAAACAAAAATGCTACTTCCTTTTTTGGCTGGGATAGGAAGTCCACTCATTCCCATTAAAACAAGCAAACCAACTGTTTTTAATACAACAGTTTTTCCGCCTGTATTTGGACCTGTAATAATCAAACTTGTGAAGTCTTTTCCTAATTCAATCGTATTTTTCACAGCGTTTTCACGTGGAATAAGCGGATGATAACAATCCTTTAAACAAATCCATTTTTCGTCATGAATGGCTGGTTCTGTGCATTCAAATTCTTTTGAAAATTTAGCTTTTGCAAAAATAAAATCTAACAAACCAATCAAATTTATTGTATTAGACAAATCGTCCAAATGCTCAAAAAAGAGACTTGACAGTTTCATCAAAATTTTTTCGATTTCGATATTCTCTAAATTATGCAAATGATTTATCTCATTATTCATCTCAAAAATGGCAATTGGTTCAATAAAAAGACTCGAACCACTGGTTGAAACATCATGTACAAATCCTTTTACTTCTTGACGATATTCACTTTTTACAGGAATAACAAAACGCTGATTTCGAATGGTTACAATTGGTTCTTGCACATATTTTGAGTGCAAAAGCGAATTTAATTTGCTATGAATTTCCTGTTCCTTTTTGCGAAGGTTATCACGAATATTTTTGAGCTCTGGAGAGGCATTATCATCCATTGTATTTTCGTCAATAATGGCTGTATGAATGGCTTTTACAATTCCAGGATTAGAATACAAATTTTGGAATAAAGGGTTCAAATTAGGAATATCGGAAAGTACAATAATTTTTGCATCCAAATAATTTTTCAGATTTTGCGAAATTTCCAAAATATGTGATAAATCAAGGAGTTGTTTTGGGTTGAGAGAATGGCTATTTTCCAATTGTTTTAAAGAAATTGTAATATCTGCAATTTCAGAAATTGGTACAGTGCCAAGACGATACAGAAGTGTTAAAGCTTCGCTTGTTTGAGTAAGTGATTTGGTAATATCTTTTTTGGATGTCATTGGTGTAATTTCTTTAGCCCAATTTTTTCCAAGATAAGTAATTGCAAAATCAGCAACGATTTCGCAAATTTTATGAAATTCTAGTTTTTCTAAAGCTTTTGTATTCATATTTTTGTCCTTTCTCATTTTAATAAAATGATTATAGCATGAAAAGGTAGATTTGTCGAGAAGAAACTAGAGTATGATAAGTTACAGGGAGGATGAATAAAATCTATTTTTTATGTGAAAACCACATAAATTCGGGCTATTGAAAAGTTTTATAATACATGATATAATCACCAAAAGGAGAAATATGAAAGTTGTAATAATTGGCGGAGGACCAGCGGGAATGATGGCTGCAATATCTGCTATAAGGGAAAAAAATGAAGTTGTTTTGTTAGAAAAAAATGCATCATTAGGGCGCAAACTTTTGATTACAGGAAAAGGAAGATGCAATATAACAAGCTCTTTGGAAATGAATGAATTTATCAATCATACACCGGGAAATGGAAGATTTTTATATAGTGCTTTTGAGCAATTTACCAATCAGGATATGATTCAGATATTAAAAGAGAATGGTTTGAAGGTAAAGCAGGAAAGAGGAAATCGAATTTTTCCGGTGACGGATAAAGCGCAAAGTGTGCTGGATTGTTTTGAAAAGGAATTAGAAAAAAATCATGTTTTGGTTAGAACTAATGCAGAAGTAACTAAAATTGATACAAAAATGGACGAGAGTGGATTAAAAGTAAGGGGAGTTTCCTTAAAAAAGCGGAGAAAAAATTGATGCCGATAAAATCATTTTAGCAACTGGTGGAAAAAGTTATCCTAAAACAGGTTCAGACGGAAAAGGCTATTCTTTAGCACAAAATTTAGGACATACCATTGTTTCTCCACGTGGTTCGATTGTACCATTGGAAGCAGATAAAAAAGTATGTCAAAATTTACAAGGACTATCCTTAAAAAACGTAAAAATTATCCTCAAAAATATGCAATCAAACCAGAAAATATATGAAGATTTTGGAGAGATGTTATTTACGCATTTTGGGGTAAGTGGGCCTACAATTTTAAGTTCATCTGCGCATTTGCTAAGAGTCAAAAAAGTAGATGAATTGCTAAAAAATCACAACATAAAATTATACATTGATTTGAAACCAGCGCTTTCCGTAGAAGAATTAGATATTAGAGTAAGACGCGATTTTGAAGAATTCAAAAACAAAGAATTCAAGAATAGTTTAGAAAAATTGTTGCCGAAAAAAATGATTGAAAGTATCGTTGAAATGTCAGGAATTAACCCTAGTAAAAAAGTAAACGAAATCACAAAAGAAGAAAGAAGAAAATTAGTAACATTGCTAAAAAACTTCGAAGTGACGATAACAGGATTTCGTCCTATTGAAGAAGCAATCGTAACAGCAGGAGGAATTTCAACAAAAGAAATTAATCCCAAAACAATGGAATCCAAAATCGTACAGGGGTTATATTTTGCAGGAGAAATTATTGATGTAGATAGTTATACAGGCGGATTTAATTTGCAAATAGCCTATTCAACAGGTTTTGTAGCAGGAGGGAATCATGTTTAAAAGTATTGCAAAAAATGCAAGTAGTAAAATTGTTGAGAAAAAGTCGAAGTTTATAGGGAATGTGTATTATATAGAATCAATTGAAGAAGCAGAAGAGCTGATAAAACAGGCAAATAAAACTTATTTTGATGCTAGACATAATTGCTATGCGTTTCGCGTATATACGCAAAATGGAATTGTCAATCGTTTTAGTGATGATGGAGAACCTTCTGGAACAGCAGGCAGTCCGATGCTGAATCTTTTGACGGGACAGAATTTGTGTAATGTATTAGTAATTGTTACCCGCTATTTTGGTGGAATTTTGCTTGGGACAGGTGGTTTAGTTAGAGCGTATATGACAGCATCTACAGAGGCTTTAGCACAAACTAGCATTGTGGAAATGGAATGGGGAAAAGAAGTCGAATTTGTTGTGAATTATGCAGATTTGGAAAAAATCAAATATTATTTTCAGCAAAATGAGATTCAATTAACCAATTTAGAATATGAAGAAAATGTGAAAATTGTGGCACAGATGACAGAGGAAAAAATAAATAAATTGAGGAAACAAAGGGAAAATTTGAATTTTCATCTATTAAAGGATGAAATTTTAAGAGAAAAATTTATTGTGATATAAGGAGAAAAAGATGGATTTATCAATATTAGCAGGACCAATTATTGGTGCCGTTATTGGATATGGAACGAATTGGATTGCGATAAAAATGTTATTTAGACCGTTAAAACCAGTCAAAATTGGGAATTTTACATTACCATTTACGCCGGGCATTATTCCAAAACGTAAAGATAAATTAGCAAAAGCAATTGGGGAATCGGTAGGAAATAATTTGTTTACAAAAAGTGATATGGAAAAAATGTTGTTATCAGAAGAGATAGAATCTACGGTAATAGAAGGAATTTTTGGCTTTTTGCAACAGGAGATAGAAGTGCAAGATGTTTTGTTGCAAATTGTGGATGAAGAAAAATATTTTATGGTAAGAGAAAATTTGAAACAAATCATAAGTGCCAAAATAAAAAATGGATTGCTAAAAGCGGAAATTGGTGAAATCATTAGCAAAGAAGGAGGACAAGTTATCCGCGATAAAGTAAAGGGAAGCATGCTCAAAATGTTTGTTACAGACGGTTTGATTGACTCGATTGTTGGTCCAATGGGGCATGAAATTGAAAAATATATCAGAGAGCATGGAGAGGAAAAAATCTTGCCTGTTGTAGAAGATGAAATAAATCGTTTAGAAACTACTTCTATGAAGGCATTGAGTCAACAGGTGGAAAAGGATAAGGAAAAATGGGAAGAGATAGTTAGAAATATTTATCAAAATGTGATTTTGAAATATGTGAAAGGTTTACTAGAAAGCTTAGATATTTCAAAGGTTGTTGAGGAAAAAGTAAATCAGATGGAAGTTTTAGAATTGGAAAAACTTTTGTTGTCGATTATGAAAAAAGAGTTAGGAGCGATTGTAAACTTAGGAGCCTTGATTGGGTTGATTTTGGGAAGTTTGAATTTGGTGATATAACACTTATCAAAAATGGAAAGAGCACAAAATAAAATCATATTGTGCATCTTTCCTTGATTAGGAGTTTTTTGATAAAAAGAAATAATTATATAAAAGTAAAAACTTTTTGTAATTTTTTTATTTCACTTGACATATAATGAAATATAAGCTATAATAAATAAGCAAAAACGTGGCGTTGTAGCCAAGTGGTAAGGCACGAGTCTGCAAAACTCTGATTCGGCGGTTCGAATCCGCCCAACGCCTCCAACGACGTATCTGTTCGAAATTTATATAGAACAGGTGGATATGAAAATCAATCAGTAAAATGGTTGATTTTTTGTTTACAAAAAATTATTGCCTCGCAGAGCCCACGAGTTATGATGGTACGTCGTAACTCATAGAAGGTTAGGACTTATGGCAAAACCAAAGTACTATGCTACGAGGAAATTTTTAAATTGGACACAATAGAAAATGGGCATAGACAAAGTTAGTATAAAACGATAAAATTTTTGAATAATATTGAAAAAAATGAAAAACATGATATAAAAAATATATATTATTGTATAAAAATGTAACAAGAAAAATTTAGTAAGAAATAATTTGCTTATTAATGAAGAAAGGAGTAATGGCAATGGCTGATTTACAAATTTTACGGGAGAAAAGGGAAGAATTGATAAAAGAATTCCAAATAATATTTGACGACAAGAACTATAAAAGTGGAATATTTTTTGGTTATGTTTTTAATGAAATTGTTAATTTTCCAATAGAAGATGTGTTAAGTGCAATCCGAGAAAAATCAATAGAATTAGGGCAACTTCAGGAAGAAGCTAAAAAAAGAAAAGTACTTCAGATAATTATAGAAGGTATTTTCAAACAAAGGGAAATTTGGTGGAACAAATATAGAGAGGAAAAAAATGCATATTTATTACAATGTGCAACAAATCTTGAGCCAGATGAAGTTTTAGAAGCAAAATCGTAGAAAAAATCCGAGCCATTTGCACAGATGCTAGCTTTTGTTGTAGTTTTTTGGAATGTGCAAATCGGTTTATAAATGGTGAACCACAACAGGTTTTACCAAAAGGACTTGAACAATATGAAAGAGTAAGAAATTTATTGTTTGAGATGAAAGAATCAATTTCTAAGAATTAGTAAAAAGCAAAACGCCAAACTACATTTTGTTAGATTGGTGTTTTGTATTTTTTGTAAAGAGTTATAAATTACTATAGGATTAAATTTTTAGTTGATAAAAATCCAAATCAAATTCTTTAATAACCCCAATTTTATTTATTTGCATTGTTAGCATAAATATGATAACATGATAAAAATAAAAAAGGAGAGGATAAAATAAATGAATCATATTTTAATAAAAATTTCTAAACACATAAAAAGTAACTTACAAAAATTTTTACCAGAAATAAAATTATCAGATTTAGAAGAAAATGGAAAAATATATTACATGAATGGTGATGATGGAACCATATTTGATTGGGAATTAAATGAAAGATTATGTGAATTTATGATGTTTTATAATGATGAAACAAATTTAGGAGCTGTAAAAACATTGGTATGTTCAAATGGAAAAATTATCACATACTTATATAAAAACAAAACGAATTCTCCATTTAAACAAGTGGAAGACAGTATCACTGGAGAGGAAGCATTTGAACTCGCTGTTCTATTCTATGAAAAAGCAGATAAGTTGAGTATTTTTGATAAGGCAATAGAAGACATGAATACTGATATTGAAATTACTTCAGATTTAAAACAAGAATTTTTAGATAATTTTAAAGAAGAGTAAATAAAACTGTAATGTTAGCAAAAAAACGTTGAAACATCAACGTTTTTTCTTTTTTTCTAACATCATTTTTTTTGCCATTTCTACACCCATTTCCAAAGAAGTATCATGCGTTGCTTCGATTTTTTCGGTAATTGTGTTAGAATAAGACAAATTCTGACTTGCCTCAGGAACAATTCCATCGCCATTTATTTCGCCCCGTTCATCCAAGTATTTCAATAAAAAATCTAAGAAACTTTGGGATTTCGGAGGACATTTTGAAATAATATTAATGTGTCTACAATTCTCCAATCCAGAATAATCAGCATTTTTGAAAAATTCGGAATCAGGTATCAAATCTTGGTCTACTTTATGATTGCTAAAATTCATCATGTAGGCTCCATATTCAAACCAATTCAATTTCTCAAACATAGCATCTTTATCTGCGATAGAAGTGCCGTAAAATGGAGTGGATATTGTAAAAACAGTTAAAATTTCTTTTTGCTTTATCCATCTTGCTGCATTGGCAAAACAAACGCCGAATTTTGAATGTCCAATCAAGGTGATGCTATCATATTGGGGTGTTATAGAATTGATATAAGTACTCAATTCTTTTCCTGCATCTTCTAATCCATCGGTTTCAAAAGGATAAAAGATAGATAGCACAGTTTCGTCCTGAAATTCTATATCAGGTAACAGCATAAGTGGATCGTGGTGAACAATTTTATTTTGTTCATCAACGCTCAAAGAACTACCCACGCCTAAGATAATTAAATCACGATTGCCTTCTGCTACTTGCTGGATAATTAGATTTTGGCTTTTGTAAACAACATTTTCGAAGAATTCGCCATTCCACAAAAATGTTATCCGTAAGAAAATAGCAATTCCTACTATAATTGCAGTAACAATAAAAATAGTTATTTTTTTCCGCATAGTAATCAACCTTTCTGTATTTTTTTGTAAAACAATTATATAACATTTTCGATAAAAATGCAAGTTTTTATCGAATAGCAAGTGAAGAGTAGAAATTATCTGAAGTTAATTTTTCAAATTGAGTACTAAGATTGTAACAGATAAGTTTTAATAGTCTAAATAAAAATAATGCCTGTTTGTTAAACTTTTTAGTCTAGCAAACAGGCATTATTTCATGAAAAATTGACTTTTTGTGCTATTTACCAATTAAAGAAATCAAATATCGAACCATTATTTCGATTGTTGTTATTTTCGCTATTATTGTTTCGATTGAATAAAGAATCTTCGATTTCTGAGTTGTTAGCTGAAGTGTCTTCTTTGGCTGGAGTTTCTTCTAAAGTAAGGGATAATTCCATATTTTCTCCATTTCGGTAAATATTTAAAGAAATGGTTTCCCCAATTTTGTGATTATTTTTTTCTTTGTTTAATTCGTTAACCGTTGTTATTTCTGTTCCAGCAATTTTAGTAATAACATCGCCTTTTTGCAAACCTGCTTTTTCAGCTGGAGAATTATTTTCAATCGTATAAACATATACACCAGAAGGAAGATTATAACGTTTTGCTGTATCTTCATCTACTGTAACAGGAGAAATTCCGATGTAAGGTCTTTTTACAGTTTGATATTCGATTAATTGATTCACAACATCGGTTGTAGAATTAATCGGAATGGCAAATCCCATGCCTTCTACACCAGCTCCAGAAAGTTTTAACGTATTGATTCCAATCACATCACCATTGCTATTGACCAAAGCTCCACCACTATTTCCAGAATTGATAGCTGCATCTGTTTGAATACAGGTATATTCAGAACCAGCTCCATCTGAAACGGTTCGATTGATGGCACTGACAATGCCAGAAGTAACCGTGCTTTCTAAGCCAAGAGGACAACCAATTGCCATAGCAAATTCACCAACTTTTACTTGGTCAGAATCACCTAAAGTAGCAGGTGTAAGTTCAGATGCTTCAATTTTGATAACGGCTAAGTCAGTGTATTCATCGGTTCCAATGATTTTTGCTTCGTATTCGGTAGGGTCATTGTAAAGGTTGACAGTCATTTTATTGGCTTCTTGAATGGAATAGTAGGAAGAAGAACTTTCGGTTGATACAACGTGATTATTTGTAATAATATAACCGTCTTTACTAATAATAATTCCTGAACCAGTTGCTTCTGCTTCGCTTGAACCAAAAACAGAATTAATGGAATATTTAATTTTGATACCAACAATAGAAGGTAATACTTTTTGGGCTACAGCTACGGAAGTATCAGAATATTCAACAAGGTCTACTAATTCTTTTGAAATTTCCGAAGAAGAAGTACTGGTTTGAAAGTGATTCGAATTTTGGTTAGCTGTTAATAATTTGTTTTTGATATTGGGTACCCCAAAGCAAACGCCAACCACTAAACTAGCACCAACAACACCAGATACAAAAGGTGCTATCCATTGATTTAAGTTTCTGCTTTTTGGAAATTGAGATTGTTTAAAATTATGATTAAAATCATCCATGATTTAATCGCCTCCATTATATTAAAATACAAGTATATCATACTCTAAAAATAAATTATTTACAATAGAAATATGCTAAAAAATTTTAGGTTTCTATTGAAAAAATTTAATTATATAGATATAATACATTTAATTGATTAAAATAATCTTAAAATTCAAAATTAATTTTGGAGGAATTATGCAAAAAAATAATAAAGGCATAACTTTGATAAGTTTAGTATTAACGATATTGTTATTGGGAATTTTGGCGACAGTTTCAATTAATACAGGTTTTTCCATAACAAAGGACATTCGAGTTGGACGAATCATTTCCAATATGGTTTTAGTAAAAGCAAAAGTAGAAGTGATTGATGAGCAATATGAATTTTCTGAAAATGAAGAGGATTTAGCTGGTGAGAAGATGGGGGCTGGTCTTAATTTTGTTTCAGAACAGGAAAAACAAATCATAGAAAAAAATGCCGAAAGTGAAGATTTTGATTCTTGGATTTGGTATCGTTGGGATTCAGAGACTCTAAAATTACAAGGATTAGAAAAAAATATATTGGCAAAGGGCGAATATTACTATATAAATTATGAACATCATGAAATTATTTATAGTAATGGAACTTCGCATAATAATGAAAAATATTATTCATTATCTGGTCTAAATGAAATTTATAAAAATGATTAAAGAATGAAAGATGGTTTGTAGAATTGAAAGAAAAAGAAATTGAAAGATTAAATATACTAAAAGCAGAAGAGAATAAATTGTATGAAAATGAAAAAATCAAATTTATTTGTGGCATTGATGAAGCTGGAAGAGGACCTTTAGCAGGACCAGTTGTGGTTGGAGCAGTAATTATGCCACAAGATTCGTTTATTGAAGGAGTAAATGATTCCAAAAAGATTTCGGAAAAAAAACGCGAAAAAATTTATGAACAAATTGTAGAAGAAGCGATTTCATATAGTGTACGGAATTGTGGACCAAAATAAAATTGATGAAATTAATATTTTAAATGCGACTAAATTAGCTTTGAAAATCGCAATAGAAGGTTTGGAAACAAAGCCAGATGTCATTATGGTGGACGCTTTAAACAATATCGATACTTGTGGAATTCCTTATATATCAGTGATAAAAGGGGATGCTAAAAATTATTGTATTGCAGCTGCTTCTATTATTGCTAAAGTTACAAGGGATAGAATTATGAGACAATGGGATGAAATATATCCTATTTATGGCTTTGCAAAACATAAAGGATATGGAACAGCAGAGCATATTCGAATGATAAAAGAGAATGGGCCTTGCAGTTTACACCGAAAATCGTTTATTAAAAATTTTGTTTAAAGTACGAAAGAAAGGAAGAAGAATATGGATATCAAAACGATTATTATGAAAAAAAGAGAGCGAAAAGAGCTTACGGAAGAAGAGATTTGTTTGTTTGTGAGTAAATATAACAAAGGAGAAATTTCAGAGGCACAAGCGGGTAGTTTGCTTAGTTATATTTACAAAGATGGCATGACAGAAAACGAAATCATTTCTTTTGCTGTTGCGATGGCAAATTCTGGCGAAAAAATTAATTTAGATGATATTGGAAAAGAGGTTGTAGATAAACATAGTACTGGTGGCGTTGGGGATAAAGTGACACTTATGTTAATGCCAATAGTATCTGCTTTAAATATTCCGATTGCGAAAATTTCAAGTAGAGGAATGGGAATCGCGGGTGGAACGATTGACAAATTAGAGTCAATTCCAGGTTATAATACTGAAATTTCAATTGAGGAGTTTAAAGAAAATATTCGAGAATATGGGGTTGGAATTTTGAATCAATCGAAAAATTTGAATCCAGCAGAAAATAAAATGTATCGATTGCGAAATGAAATTGCTTGTACAGATTGTATTCCAATTATTGCGGCAAGTTTGATGAGTATTAAATTATCAACGGGAAGTCAAAAAATTGTATTTGAAATTACGTATGGAAATGGTACGTATATTAAAACAAAGGACCAAGCAAAAAGGCTTGCTAAAATTTTGAAGGTGATTGGAAAAAAATTAAACAAAGATGTGATGTGTATTATAACCAATATGGATGAACCACTTGGCTATGCGATTGGGCATAATTTAGAAATGATAGAAGCGATTGAAGGATTAAGAGGTAAAATGTCTCACGATTTAGGAGAAGTAGTTGTGACAATTGGAAGTATGATTTTAGCGTTAACGACAAAAAATAAAAATCTAAAAGCAAATGAAGAAACGATAAAAGAAGTTCTAAGGAATGGAAAAGCCTATGAGAAATTCATCCAGATGATTGCTGCACAGCGGTGGAAATACAAGTTATATTGAGAATACAGATTTGTTTGAAAAAGCAGAATATATTATGCCAGTTTATAGCTCAGAAGATGGCTATATTGAAAAAATTGATGCCGACATGGTTGGTAGCATAGCAGTTTATTTAGGAGCAGGAAGAATGAAAGATGAGAATAGAATTGATAGAACGGCAGGAATTGTCTTGAATAAAAAAATAGGTGATTCAGTTAGTTCAGGTGAAATTGTAGCCTATATTCATACAAATGATGAAAGCAAAGTAATGGGAGCAACAAAAAATTTGCAAGATGCTTTCCAAATATCAAAACGTAAAGTTCCATTCACTTCTAGGATTGTAGAAATTGTTTAAAAGTACAAAGGAGAACAGATGAATATTATTGAAATTATTGATAAAAAAAGGTTAGGGAAAGAGTTATCAGAAAAGGAAATTCAATATTTTATAAAGGGATATACAGAAGGAGAAATTCCAGAATATCAAGCTGCTGCATTAATTATGGCAATCTGCATTAATGGAATGACCGAAGATGAAATTTTAGCTATGACATATGCGATGGCTAATTCTGGTGAAATGCTTGATTTAAGTGATATAGCAGATACAGTGATTGATAAACACAGCACAGGAGGAATTGGTGATAAAGTAACATTAATTATTTCTCCTATTATTGCAAGTTTAGGAATACCAGTTGCAAAAATGAGTGGTAGAGGACTTGGCATTACAGGAGGAACGCTTGATAAATTACAATCGATTCCAGCTTACAGAACAGATATTTCGATAGAAGAATTTAAAAATAATGTGAAAGAAATTGGAATTAGTTTAATTTCTCAAACAGAGGATTTAGTTCCAGCGGATAAAAAAATCTATGCTTTACGTGATAGTATAGCAGCTGTTAGAAGTATACCGCTGATTGCGTCTAGTATTATGAGCAAAAAAATTGCAGCAGGTGCTAATAAAATTTTGATTGATGTAACTTTTGGTTCAGGAGCTTTTATGAAAGATAAAATACAAGCTAAAAGACTAGCAAAAGCGATGAGAGAAATCTGGAAAAGAAAGGATAAACAAATTTGTTGTGTGATTTCTAAAATGAATCAACCGTTAGGTTATTCGATTGGGAATACATTGGAAGTTATTGAAGCTGTGCAGGCTTTGCAAGGCAAAATGGCAGATGATTTGCAAGAGATTGTATTGACAATGTGTGTGCAAATGTTGAAATTGGCAGGAAGAAAAGAAAGTAAAGAAGAACTTGAAAAAGAAATATGGGAAGTAATTCATAATGGAAAAGCGTTTAATAAATTTGTAGAATTAGCACAAAGACAAGGTGCGGACGTTTCCTACTTGTATGATTTGAATAAATTAGAAAAAGCACCAATTATTATACCTGTTATTGCGGAAGAAAAAGGTTGGATAAAAGAATTAAATGCGGAAAAAGTGGGTAAAATTAGTATAGAGTTAGGGGCTGGAAGAAAACGAAAAGAAGACGAAATTGACAGAAGAGTAGGCATAATTTTATGCAAAAAAATTGGCGATTTTGTGGAAAATGGTGAATGTTTAGCTTATATTCATGCAAGCCGTTCCGAAAATATAGATGATTTTGTGGAAAAGCTAAAATCTGCTTACCAAATTGTTCCGAATAAGATTATGAAGGAAAAAGTGGTAGAGGAAATTTTGTTATAAATTAAAAAGAGAGGAGAAAAAAGTATGGAAAATACGCAAGGACAAAAATTAAAAGAGGAGTTATTTAATGAGAAAAAAACTGGTTGGGAGGGAATGACAGAAGAAGTTAAAAATGCAGTTTTTAAGTTTGCAGATGAATATATGGATTATTTGAATTCATCAAAAACAGAAAAAGAAATTGTAAAAAATTCAAAAGACATTTTGATAAAAAATGGATTTGTGGATTTGCAAGAAAAAGCAGATTTAAAAGCAGGTGACAAAGTCTTTTTTGTGAATCGAGAAAGAACAATATTTGCAAGTATTATTGGGGAAGAAGCTTTGGAAAATGGAATTCGCATGATTGCAGCACATGGTGATTCTCCAAGAATTGATTTAAAACCAAATCCACTTTATGAAGATAGCGGTTTAGGATTATTTAAAACTCATTATTATGGTGGCATTAAAAAATATCAATGGACCAATATTCCACTTAGTATGCATGCTACTTTTGTAAAATCAAATGGTGAGAAGATTGAAGTAAATATTGGGGAAGAAGAAAGTGACCCAATTTTCACAATTTCAGATTTATTGCCACATTTAGCAGCGCAACAAATGGATCGAAAATTGAAAGAAGGTGTGCAAGGCGAAGAGTTAAATATTGTGGCTGGAAGTATTCCATTTGACGATGAAAAAGTTTCAGATGCGATTAAGCTAAATGTTTTGAAATTATTGAATGAAAAATACGGTATCAAAGAAATTGATTTTATGAGTTCAGAAGTGGAATTTGTACCAGCGTATAAAGCGAGAAGTTTAGGCTTAGATAGAAGTATGATTGCCTCTTATGGGCAAGATGATAAGGTATGCTGTTATACAGCTCTAAGGGGAATTTTAGATATTGGAATACCTAAAAATACAGCAGTTTGTGTGTTGACTGATAAAGAAGAAATTGGTTTTTGCGGTGTGACTGGAATGGAATCAAAAACATTTGAATATTTTATAACAGAGTTATTGAACAAAGCTGGTCAAAATAAACCAAATGCTTTGGAAAAAGTATTTCATCATTCCAAAGTAATTTCAGCAGATGTTGATGGTGCCTTTGACCCAACATTCCCATCTGCTTTTGATAAAACAAATAGTTGCTTTATTGGAAGAGGTCCAACCATTGTGAAATATACTGGTTCAAGAGGAAAATCAGGTGCTTCTGAATCACCAGCAGAATTTGTGGCAGAGGTGAGAGGAATTTTTGAGAAAAATGGTGTGATGTATCAAGCTTCCGAACTTGGAAAAGTGGATATGGGAGGTGGCGGAACAATTGCCGTTGTTTTGGCAAATCGTGGTATGAATGTGATTGATTGTGGTGTGCCAGTTTTATCAATGCATTCACCTTATGAAATCACAAGTAAATTTGATGTTTATCAAGCTTATAAAGCATATGAAGCATTTTACAAAGGATAGAAAATGAGAAAAAAATGGAGGAATGAATGAACAATTTACAAGCCTTATTAAGTCAAATCAATGTAAAGGATTTAATCAAATTTTTTAATTTTCAAATTGCCATTGCAATATTTCTTGTTTTTGTTATTTTTAGAGGATTATTCACAACAATTATTTTAAAAATCGTTTTTGCGATAACAAAACATAAAAAGAAAGTGAAAGAAAGTAGACTATATAAAATTCTAAATCGCTTTTTCATATTTCTAGGACTATATTGTTCGATTAGAATGTTTGATATGAGTTTGAAAACACTATCTATTGTAAATACGATTTTTAAAATTATTTGCATCATTTTTATAACCAATATGATTAATTCATTTGTTACCAAAGATGCGAAATGGTTTAAACGCTATTTTCATAATCGCAAAAATGATGCTGTGAATAATTTTATGTGTAAAGTAATTAAATCAATTATTTGGATTATTTCAGGCTTTATTATCATAAAAGAAATTGGTTATGATTTAACGGATTTAGTAGCACTTTTAGGAATTGGAGGTGTGGTGATATCACTTGCTGCGCAGGATACAGTAAAAAGTTTACTTAGTGGAGTTGTTATTTTGACAGATAAACCATTTGACATTGGAGATTATATTGAAGTTGGTTCTTACAAAGGAACTGTGATTGATATGACCTTTAAAAGTATCCGAATCAAAGCAGTCGATAATTCGATTGTAACCATTCCGAATGCTACCATAACAACGGAATGCATTGTAAATTGGAACAAATTAAAAAGTAGAAGATTGGAATTTGTATTAAATTTAAGTATGAATACAAATTCTGAAAAAATAAAAAATGTTGTAGAAAAAATAAAATTGATACTAAAAAATAACGAAGATGTTTTACCAGAAACTGTCCAAGTGAGTTTGGATGGAATCTCAAGTTATAGCTCAGACATAAAAATTTTTCTTTATGTGAATGAAAAAGACTACATAAAATTTTTAAATATAAAAGAGAAAATCTATTGTAATATATTAGAATTAGTAGAAAGAGAAAATATTGATTTAGCTTACCCAACACAAACAGTATATGTAAAAAATGCACAAGAAAAAGAACCACAGAAAGGAGACGATTCGTGAGGGCATTAATAACAGGTGCTTCATCTGGAATAGGAAGAGATATGGCAAGGTATTTGTCAAAATTGGGGTATGATTTAGTGGTGGTTGCTCGCAGAAAGGATTTATTAGAAACGTTAAAAAATGAATTGGCAACAGATGTCAAAATCGAATGCTTAGATATTGCCAATTTAGAAAATTGTAAAAATCTTTTTGAATCAAATCAAGATATTGATATTTTAATCAACAATGCTGGATTTGGTGATTTCGGAAAATTTGATGAAACAGATTTAAACAAAGAATTATCCATGATTGATACAAATATTAAATCACTGCACATGTTAACTAAATTATATTTGAGAGAAATGAAAAAGAAAAATAAAGGTCATATTTTAAATGTAGCTTCTATTGCAGGATTTATGGCAGGTCCACTCATGGCGACATATTATGCCACGAAAAATTATGTGGTTTCTCTTTCCAAAGCAATCCATAAAGAATTAAAAAAAGATAATTCCAAAGTAAGTGTTAGTGTGTTATGTCCAGGTCCAGTTAATACTAATTTTGATAATGTCGCAAATGTAAAATTTAATTTAAAAGGCTTATCGAGTGAATACGTTGCAAAATATGCAATTGATAAAATGCTTCAAAATAAAAAAGTGATTATTCCTGGGAAAATGATGAAATTAATTTATATGGGAAATAAATTATCACCATCAGCTTTAAGTTTGGAGATTGCTTACCATTCTCAAAAAAGAAAATCAAATGCACAGAAAGGAATCAAAAATGAAAAAACAAAATAATACAATGATGCAATATTTTGAATGGTATTTACCAAATGATACCAAGCATTGGAACCGATTAGCAGAAGAAAGTGACCATCTAAAAAAAATAGGAATTAATTATGTTTGGCTACCGCCCGCTTACAAAGGTTCTGGTGGACAAAATGATGTAGGATATGGTGTATATGATTTATATGACTTAGGCGAGTTTAACCAAAAAGGTTCTATCCCAACGAAATATGGAACGAAAGACGAATATTTAACAGCAATTGATGTTCTTCGAAAAAAGAATATCAAGGTAATTGTGGATATTGTATTGAATCATAAAATGGGGGCTGATGAAACAGAAGAAGTATTAGCGATTCAAGAAAACGTAGATAATCGAAATATCAGTATGTCAGAAGCCATGCCAATTAAAGCTTGGACGAAATATAATTTTCCAGGACGAGGAGATACATATTCTAGTTTTAAGTGGAATTGGACACATTTTCATGGAGTCGATTGGGACGACAATACTGCAACTGCTTCTATCTATAAATTTTATGGTAAACATTGGGACGAAAATGTTGATAAAGAAAAAGGTAATTTTGACTATTTGATGGGCGCTGATATTGATTTAAACAATCATGATGTAGTGGTAGAATTGCAAAATTGGGGAAAATGGTATTTAGAAATTACCAATGCAGATGGTTTGCGATTAGATGCCGTAAAACATATACGTTCTGAATTTTTCCCAGAATGGATTGAAGCGATATCAGAAGGTGCAAATCAAGAATTATTTGTAGTAGGAGAATATTGGAGCACCAATATTGATACATTAAATCAATACATAGAAAAATCAAATGGATGCATGAAATTATTTGATGTTCCGCTTCACTATAATTTTTATCGAGCAGCTAATAGCAATGGAGAATTTGACATGCGAACCATATTTGATGATACTTTAGTAAGTCTTAATCCAGAAAAAGCAGTCACATTTGTGGATAATCATGATACTCAGGTTCGGACAAGCACTTGAATCTTGGATTCCAGATTGGTTTAAGCCAATTGCATATGCCCTTATTTTACTTCGAAAAGAAGGGATGCCTTGTGTATTTTATGGAGATTATTATGGTATTCCAGAAAAAGAAGTAACAGCCAAAAATGAAATATTGGATCCAATTTTGGAAGCAAGAAATTTATATGCGTATGGTGAACAAGTAGATTATTTCGAAAATGCAAATGTAATTGGATTTGTTCGAAAAGGCGATTTTGAGCATCCAGATTCAGGATTGGCAGTGATTGCAACAGATACTGTTGGTGGAACAATCAAAATGAATATGGGGAATGATTTTGTAGGAAACGAATTTTTTGATTGTACAGGAAATATACAAGATATTATAATAATTGATGAAGAAGGAAATGGAGAATTTAGGTGTAATGATGGAAGTGTGTCAATTTGGAGAAAAAAATAATTTACAAAAAACAAAGATTATAGCTGCATTTGCTGGAACTGGAAAAACATATTGTGCTAAAAAACATGAAAATGTTCTAGATTTTGATTATTTATTTTTAAAATTTTCCTATGAAGATGAATTACTGAAAACAAAAAAATTCGAAGAATTAAAAGGAATCAAAAAAGGGAGAAGTTTGAATCCACAGTGGCCACAAAATTTTATCACGCAGTTATTTGAAAATATGCAAAAATATGATGTAATTTTAATTCCGGCAAATGATGAAATTTTATCGTATTTAGAAGAAAATAAGTTAGATTATATTTTGTGTTATCCAAAAGTAGAATGTAAATCTATTTATATGAAACGATATTTAGATAGAGGAACAAACCAAGAATGGATTCAAAATATGGATAAAAATTTTGAGGAATATGTGAAGGGATTTGATTTACTTAAATGTAAAAAAATCATTCTCGAACAGGATGAAACATTAGAAGATAAATTAATTGAAATGAACTACATAAAAAAACTGTAACAAACATGTTACAGTTTTTTATTGTCTTGTAAAACATGAGTTTCCCTAGTAACATTTGTTTTAGAAAAAACTTCAGTTTTAATTTTTATTACGATTGTAAGGGGGAAAATTTTTAGAATAATTTTATAGAATAAACTTTGGAACAACTAGAAATCTATGCAGAATAAATTTCTAGTTGTTGAGAAAAATAATCATTATTTTTTGTGGTGTGTAAATTCAAATTGTTATTTTTACTCAAGATTCTTTTTACTTCCCACAAGCCTAATCCAGTATTATGAGGTTTTGTGGTAAAGTCTTTATCAAATATCTGATCAATGCAAATTTGCTTATTGGCATAAGTATTCTCGATAATAAGCATCTGCTTTTGATGATCTTTTTTAAAGGATATATTAATATTTTTTTCGTTACATTCTTTCGAAGCTTCAATAGCATTATCCAATAAGATACCAAGAATTCTAGTAAGTTCATAAATGTTCATATTGAGGTTGCTCAAATCTAACATGACATCAAGATTAATATCAATATTATAACTATTAGCAAGATAATATTTATCAGCTAAAATATTATAGATAGCAGGATTATTAATTAATTCAGGATTTAATTTAGCAAGATTATTTGAATTAATACAATCTTTTGAAATTTGACTATAATATTTTTTTAAGCCGTCCATGTCATTTGTAATAACATATCCGCCAATAGCTTGTATGATATTATGAAAGTCATGTTTAAAAGTACGAGTATTATCATACATACTTAAAATTGTTTTATTACATAATTTTAAATTATTGATTTTTTGTTTTGTATAAGCTGAATAACACAATTGTATAATTATTGTTAAAGAAAGACAGAAATATAGGTCTAATGCTAAAATATAAAAAATATTTTGACCGAATATTTCAAAAAAATAACTAGAAATAATACATACAATCAACAAATTTAAAATTGATATACCTGCGATTAAATTTGAAAATTGATGTAAAGAATGAATAAAAAGATTGTCTATCTTATAATATTTTGTGCAAATATATATAATAATTCCGACAATCGACATTAAAATAATTGAAGCAATGCTGCAGATAGGCGATTCAATTATTTGTAAATTTAAATCACAAGAATTTATTATACATAGTGCATTAGAAATACAAAATTGTATATTGATTAAAGAAATAGTTAATAAGTTAAAAAAGCTAAGTGCTTTAAAACTTGAGATTCTTAAACCATAAATCATAAATAAAATAGAGAAAATTAGCATAAAACTATATGTATAAAAACGATTCCCTAATAGGTTACCTGTTATAAAACCAATGGTGTTAATGAATAAATAAATTAAATTGTTCTTTTTTGAAAGTTGTATTTTAAAAAAAAATTGGAAAAAAGTAAGAGATATTTCTATAAAGATAATTTCTATAACTAAATTAATCATAAAATTTTTTGATAAAAAAGTATTTAAAAATAAATTTAAAATATTCATAAAATTTTCTCCCCCTTTAGTTAGTAAAAATACTACAAACGTAACAAACAATACTTTAAAACAAAAATTTACATTTGTCAAGACGTTTTTTGGAAAAAAATGAAAAAAATTTGCTAAAAATGTCAAAAAAGGGAGAAAATCCATTATTTTAAATAAAAATAGAAAAACGGAAACAAATCCAGAGATTTGTTTCCGCCCAAAGATGGAAAATATTTTGACGATAAACTACGTAAATAAATTAAAGGGCTACCAAACTACTTAAAAATCAGGCGGAATTACATCATTTTAAGCGGTGCCATGTTGACCAAAAAAGACTTCTACAGATTTACAAACTGTTGCATCGGTAGAGGTAAAGTATATCCAGTATTTGCCCTCAGGCAGATTCCAAGGAACTGTTCCAACACTGTCATCAGCAGTAAATGGAATATCCACGTCATATAATCCGCTTCCACCTCGCTGGCGTATGTGACAGATGACAGTATCTTTTGCGCCATTTTCGCAGACGCCATGAACTGTTATCGTATCAGCCGGTAATTGCAACGCAAAGGCTTCCATTGGTGTATTGCTGTAGAAATTTTTTTCTTTGAAAATTCCCACAATAGTTGGTCCAGTGACCCGGGTTTGCAAAGGTTCAAAGAACCCACGTTCGTCGGGAGTTTGGGCTAATGCATTGGTGAACCAGTTTGCTGTTTCTTGGCTCACGGAAGTCGGCGCCAAAACTGTCGGTGTAGCAGCCTTAACTGGTGAAACCGCCACAGAAAGGAACAATGCCAAAAGCATAGTTAATACAGCCATCTTTTGTAAAATATTTTTCTTTTTCATTTTTAAAGTATTCTCCTTATTTGTTTTTTTTGAAAAATAAAAATATTTCCATCTTTGTTCATATTACTAAATGACAAAAATTTTTAAAATTTGCCAAAAAGCAACATGAAATTACAAAAAGTGTCAAAATTTGACATTTGCAATTGTAAATAATATAATATACTTATTAAATAAAGTCAACAAAAACAATTCGACATTTTTTGACAAAAAAGTGTTTTTTTGATATAAAGGTATTGACTTTTAGGGTCAAGTCATATAAAATATTATGACTACTAATGTAATATGAAAATAGGAGGGAATTATGGTAAAGATATCAGATGCAGAAATCGAAGTAATGAAGGTAATATGGAGAAGAAAAGAGGTAACTTCATTAGAAATTATTCAAGAATTAGAAGGGCATAATTGGAACAATAATACAATTCGAACATTAATTGGGAGATTAATTTCCAAAAAGGCTGTTGGAATTGCTAAAAAAGAAGGCAAAACTTATACATATGTTCCATTGATTAAGGAAAATGAATATAAAGCGAAAAAAACGAAAAATTTAATTCAACAATTACATCATGGTTCTTTTAAAGAAATGTTACTTAATTTTGTGGATAGCAATGAAATGACGAAAAGTGAACTGAAAAACTTGCTTCAACAAATAGAAGACAAAATAAAATAGAAAGGGTGGTAAATGAGTTTGATTAATTTTATGCTGTCTTTGTTTTATCAAATATTATATCTATCAATTGTAGCAACTGTGATTGGTGGTGTTATTTTATTGGTAAGAAAACTAACGGATAAGAAACTTTCTCCGAATGCGAATTATTTAATTTGTTTGGTATTCTTAATTGCATTAATATTTCCAGTTGCTTTGCCAAGTAGAGTTAGTATTTATAATTTAATTGATATTGAGAAGGTGAAATATGTAAGTAGTAAAGATGTTAACACCATTATGGGACTAAATGATGTTAATGAAGAAAAAGTGGTGAATCAGTTTAGGGTACAAGATTATAAAATTTATAGGAATTACATAACTATAGTAGTTGCTTTTATTTGGTTTATTGTTTTTGTTCTAAAATTGGTGAAGAAAATGATTCTCTATTTTGCACTTGGCGGAAGTGTTGGAAGTGAAGTAATTGACGATGAAAGAGTAGAATTGATATTAGAAAGATGTAAAGAGAAGTTAAAGATAAAGAGGAAATTTAAGATTGTTAAGCATCATTTTGTGAAGACACCTGGAACAAGTGGAATTTTTAATGTGAAAATTTTAATGACAGATGTTGCTCTTGAGTTAGATGATATGCAATTAAGCAATATATTTATACATGAATTAATTCATTACAAAAGAAAAGATAATGTTGTGAATTTTATCATGTTAGTTTTAAAATCAGTATATTGGTTCAATCCAATGGTAGAAACGATATTTGAAATTATGAGAGATGACATGGAACTAGCAACTGACGAAATTGCAATTAGTAAATTAGATTCAGAAGAACAAAGAGTGTATTGTAGATTGATGTTGTTATTTAGTGCAGTGCCAGCTTTACCAGATTTGAAGAAAGAAGAAATTTTAGGAATGGCATCAGGTGGTAAAAAGATGATTCAAAAAAGAATTGATATGATTGGTTTGCAACAAACATTTGAGAAAAATGCAAAAATAATTTTAGCAGTTACTGTAATGATAATTACATTTTTGTGTTTTGCATTTTATCCAACTTCATATGGAAGAAACTTAGAACCTAAGTTATATTGGAAATTAGAAAATGGAGAGAAGTTAGAATTAACAAAAGTACAAGGAAATTTAACGGAAGAAATTAATGAAGTAAGATTGACACCAGAGTCAGAAGTAAAATTGCAAATGAAAGAAGGAAAACCAAATGGATCTGTTTTCTTTAATGTTATGAATTTAAGCACGATGGAATTTGAGAAAAGTGTTAATGTGTTGGATAACAAAATAAAGTATTTTGAAAGTGGAGAATATATTTATCAATTCACAATACCTTATGGAAATAATCAAACCATTAACTATGCCATAAAGATTATAGTAGAATAAAGGGAAGAAGGAACAAAAGAATGAAGAAAATAGTGATAAGTGTAATTTCAGTAATAGGAATCTTGTTTTTGGTAACGAGAATTTATCATTTTATTGTGATAAATCAAGTTTATAATGCAATGATGAGGTTTAATGAAGAAAGTAATAAATATTATTCGGTTACAATAAATGATTCCGATAAAAATGCAATAAGTGAAATAGCATTTGTGAAAGATAATATTACAAAATGTTGTGAACAGAAGAATGGAACGGATTTATATTGTGAGTGGAAGAATTTCGATCATAAAGAAAAGTATGAGATTGATTTTAAAACTAAAAGTTTCAAGAAAAGTACTTTGGCAGAAAATCAACAAAGTGTTTTAAGAAATTTGCCTAGATTAATATTAAATATTTACAAAGATGAAAAGTTTAGTTTTTATGAATTTCTAAAAATAAAATATGTTATACCAGTAAAATACCAAAATCAAAAATGTTATAAAATTGTAGGAAACAATGATACATGTATTGTTGATAGAGACAACTTTTTACCAATATTTTATTCTGTAAAATTTATGAAATCAGAACAGAGTTTAGAAATGGAAAATACATATGAATTCAAAATTGGTGAGGTAACAGACGAAGATGTTGCGTTACCAGATTTAACAGAATATATAAATGAGAATGAAAAATAATGAAATAAAAATGTGAGAAATAGGAATATTATGCAGGATATTCCTATTTTATTATGCTAATATTACAATTGTATTACAAAAGCATTACATTTATATAACATTGACGTAATTTGTTGAAAAAAATTTTTTAATGTAGTAAAATTAAATAGAATGATATTTTTGTAATATTATAAATTGAAATAAATTTTAGGAGGTTTTATTATGGCAACAAATCCAATGCAAAGAAGAGCTAGAAATTCATTTTTAATAGGTTTTTTATTAGCTTTGATTATTATGGCGGTAGTAGTAGTTGGACTAGTATACAAAATTCAAGGATTAAATGGAGACATTGATAAATTAGAATCATTGCAAAAGAAGGTATATGTTGCAAGTGATTATATACAATCTGGAGCAGAAGTTACCATTGATTCTTTCAAATATGATACGGTTCAAACAACTGTAGATGACAATGAATTGATAGAAGATGAAGATTTTAAGTTCATTGATGAACAATCAGGAGAAATCATTGAAAAATATGATTCGGATGGGAATCCAAAACAGAAAAAAATGATTGCAAAAACCAATGTACCAGCAGGAACAATTATAACAAAAGATATGCTAGAAGAATCCGAAGATCAAATGACAGCAGACCAAAGATTGCAAGAATATAACATGATAATTCTTCCTACATTACTTACTAATGGAAAATATATTGATGTAAGATTTCAATTGCCAGAAGGTGAAGATTATATTGTTGTTAGCAAAAAAGAAGTCATTCACACAAATGAATCTTCTGTTTGGCTAAAGATGTCAGAGGATGAAATTTTAACTTTAGGAAATGCTATTGTAGAAGCCTATACCATTCCAGGTTCTAAATTATATGCAACTCCATATATTGAACCAGGACGTCAAGCTGCTGCAACACCAACTTATGCAGTAAGTTTAGCAGTTATGAATTTGATTAATAATAATCCAAACATTCGTAAAGAAGCAAAAGAAGGATTATGGAAAAGATATAACGAACAAGAACAAGTAGACCAAAGAAATAATCATATTAATAAAGCATTAGAATCTTATTATGATAATATGAAAGAATCAGTAGAAGCAGGTTTACAAGAAGAAATTACAAAGAGACAAGAAGCTAGACAACAGTATGTTGAATCCTTAGAAGGAACAGGTATGGTAGGGACAGAATAGAAGGATTTATGGAGGTACGAATGAAAAGATACGTATTTGTGGGAAGCTATGATAAAACAGATATGTTAATCTATGCTGCCAAAATATTAACTTTAATGAAAAAAAAGGTAATATTAATTGATACAACAATTTTAAAAAAAAGTAGATATGTTGTGCCAACAATGGTAAAAGAAAAACAATATATTACATCCTATGAAGATATTGATGTTGCCATTGGTTTTGAAAATTTTGAGGCAATTAGAAAATATCAAATTCAAAACTTCGGTAAGGAAAAAGAATACGATATTGCATTATTTGATATCGACAGAGCCATTGCTTACCAAAAGTTTGGTATAACAAGTCAAGATATACACTTTTTTGTGACTTCCTTTGATATCTATACTTTAAAAAGAGGATTGCAGGTTTTAGCTTATATTCCAAAAGACATTAAAATTGAGAAAATATATTTTTCAAAAGATATGTTATCAGAAGAAGATGACTATTTAAACTATTTGTCAAAAGATTACAAAATAAAATGGAATCAAAAAGATATTGTATTTTTCCCATTTGAAACAGCAGACTTAAATGCAATTTATATTAATCAAAGAGCAGGAAGAATACAAATGAAAGGATTAAGTAATGTTTACATTGATTCACTCTTATATTTAGTAGAAAAAATAACAGGTGAGGGAAATGGAAAAGTAAAAAAAGCCTACAAAATGATGGATAATTAAGGGAGGATAACGAAATGGCTATTTTAAGTTTTTGGAGTGGTAACAAAAAAGAAACAGGACAGACATTGTCAATTATAGCAATTGCTACTTACATGTCGGTAGAACATAGTTATAAAACATTAGTCATTGATGCTACAGTTGATGATGATACAATGCCACGATGTTTCTGGAATCAAGATGCTAACAGAGAAATAAAAAAAGCATTAAACAAAGGAAAATTAGATATTGCTTCTGGAACAGAAGGCTTGATGAGCGCAATTGCAAGTAATAAGACTTCTCCAGAAATTATTTCCAATTATACCAAAGTTGTTTTTAAAAATCGATTAGATATATTATTAGGTTTGAAAACCAAAAGTATTTCAGACCATGAAAAAACATTAATGTTATATACTGATTTAATTAATGCGGCGAATAAATACTATGACCTTGTGATTATAGATTTATCCAAAACACTTGAGAGAGAATCAACACGAAAAATCTTACAAATGTCAGATGTTATCATGTATACGATGTCGCAAAACTTGAAACAAATTAATGATTACATTGAAAACAAAATGGCAATACCAGAATTAAAGAAAAAGAATGTAATTCCTTTAATTGGAAGTATGAATGCTTATTGCAAATATAATCCTAAAAATGTAATGACTTATATAAAAGATAAGAATCTTGCTTATATCAGTTATAATAATGCATTTTTAGAATCGGCTAGTGAAGCAAAAGTATCTGACTTTTTCTTGAATACAAGAATTAGCAAAAAAGCTTGGGATAGAAATTCACAGTTTTTAACTTCAGTAGCAGATTCATCACAAAAGATTATCGATAAATTCGAAGAAATAAAATACGGTAAAGTATTACGTTCTTAAAAAGAAGAAAGGGGAGCCTTTTAAATGATTGCAAATGTTGTATTAATATTTGTGGTAATAGTATTAATGTTTGTTACTATTATGCATTTTTTGAAAAAAAATAAGGAAGAAGTTGTTGATGAAGAAGTGGTGGTTGATGATAAAACCTATACTTTGGAATTAATGGTCAAATTCATCAAAAAGAGACTAGACGAAATTACGAAGGTTAACCTTTATGATATTGGTCTTTCAGAAGAAGAATTAAAAAGAAGAAAAAATAAAAAATATGAACTAAAGAAAGCCTTGAAAGGTTGTACATATGGAGACGTAAATGATAAAAAATACGTGAAAGAATTAATCTACGATTTACTTTCCAAAGAATATGGAATCAACGAAACGAATATTTCAAGAGTGTTACCTTTTGATACACCTTCCCTATTAACAGCACAAGATAAATTTGATATTTTAATTCACGAATACAAAAAAACATTCGCTTATGAAGCGTTAACCGAAATGATTAAAAAATATCACTTAGCAGAATTAAAATATATAGAAGGAGAATCAAAACCTTCTTATGTTATTACAGAAGCAGAAATAGAAGATATTTACGAAAAAGAAAATTTTGAATTAGAATTTTCCGATAAATTAGATGTTATCGTACAAAGAATTTATCAACAATACAAAGGATTCAGTAGCATTGATGAAGTACGTGATATGAATATCGATGGTATTTCAGGTGGTGTATCTGGACTTCCAGAAAGTTTTTTAAGCCAAGTAGCACAATTAGATGGTGATTATTTAAAACAAACCATGGAAGCAAAAGTGCCAAGAGCTTGTGACAGTATTTGGATTATGTTCCAAGGTAAATCCATTCGTTTAGCATTCCTATCTTTTGGAACTGAAGCAGAATTAAAAAGAGTTTGCCAAAATATTTACAAATATAACAATCCAGGACAATTGTCGGATACAAATGGATATAAAATCAATGAAATGAAAGACGGTTCTCGTGTCGTTGTTGTTAGACCAAGTATGTCTGAAACATGGGCATTCTTTGTCAGAAAGTTTGACGTAAAACGTGCTACTTTAGAGCAAGTTATTCGTGGTGAAGGACAAGATGAAGTAATTGAATTAATGAAATATTTAGTTAAAGGTGCCAGAATTATTTCACTAACTGGTGAGCAAGGTTGCCGGAAAAACAACCATGCTGATGGCAATGATTGAAAATATTTACGAAACCATGAACCTTCGTATCACAGAAACGGCGTTCGAGCTTCACTTAAGAAAAATTTATCCAACCAGAAATATTTTATCAATGCGTGAAACAGAAACGATTTCTGGACAAGACTGTTTGGACGTTCAAAAGAAAACTGACGGTTCTGTAAACATCATCCGGAGAGGTTGCAACAGACCCCGTAGCATCTTGGATGATTCAATCTGCACAGGTTGCTTCTAAATTTACATTATTTACGCACCACGCTAAAACATTCCCAGATTTAGTAACAGCACTTCGTAACTCTATGTTAAGAGCAGGTGTTTTTAAAGATGAAAGAACAGCAGAAGAGCAAGTTGTACAAGTTTTAAATTTTGACATTCACTTAGTCAAAGACTTCCGTGGTGTCAGATACATTGAAAGAATTACAGAATGTATTCCAGTCGAAGAAAAAAATGAATATACATTTGACCATAGAAACGAAAAAACACTAGAAGGAAAATTTGACAAATTCATGGACAATGCTGCGATATTTTTTGGAAAAACAACTAACCGAGAATTGTACAAATATCGTAACATCATGGAATATGTCAATGATAGTTATGTACTTACCAATCCAATTAGTGAAACCAACATAAAAGAAATGAGAATCAATATGGAATCTACAGATATGGAAGCTTTTGACCGATTCTTAGAAAGAAATTGGGGAATCAAACCACCGAAAATAGCAGGAATGGATACTACCAATAACGTTTTGCAAGAACAAAAAATAGTACCAGTTTCAGCTATTCCAAGTGAACCAACGACTAAATCAACCAGAAAACCTATGCAAAAAGTAGCTAAAACAGCAAATCAAATGCCCAAAAAAAGAAGACCAATAACAGGTCAAAATCCAAGTACACCAACACAAAAAATTAAAAAAACAGAAAGCAATGGTGCCACAAAAAAGAAAACGAACCAATCCTCAATCTTAGGAAATATTGATTTAGAGGATGAGAATTAATTGCCTTTAGAAAGTGAGGTGGAATGTAAAATATGACAGACCAAATGCTAAAATTTATAATCATTGTTGCAGGTGGATTATTATTTTTAATTGCGGTTGCTTATATCGTACTAAATAATAAGTTAAAGTCAAAAGAAACAAAATACATAGCGCAACTGGTAGAAGGTACAAAAACCAGTGGTTTCAATATGGATGTCTTTTATCAAAAAGTATACATTTATTGTGCTAAAATACCATTTTTAAGAAGATATGTATTAAAAGTTCGAAGAAGAATTGAAATTATCAACTTAGAAGATGAATATTTGACGAGAAGACAAACTGCACAAATTATTTTTAAAGGGCTTGTTGTAGTACTTCCATTAACAATTTTAGTGATTTATTTAACCAGAAATAATCCAATTTTAATGTTTACTCTATTTTTATTTGAATTATTTTTCATAGAAACTTTTATGGAAGGCATGGTTGACAAAATTGACAATCAATTATTAAGGCAACAAATTGACATGTTTGGTGAAATGAGACATAGCTATCACGAATACAACATGATTGAAGAAGCATTATATGATGTTGCGCAAAATGATGAAGTAGAAGTTTCAAGGCAAGTTGAAAAAATCCATGAAGTTTTAATATCGGATGATCCAGAAACAGAATTGGAAAAATATTATGATATTGCACCCAATAGTTATTTAAAAGAATTTGCTGGTGTATCATACTTGACAAAGGAATTTGGTGATAGAAAAGATAAAGATGGTGCCTCTTTATATTTGAAGAACTTAAATAATATTGTACAAGAAATGCAATTGGAGATTTTAAAAAGAGATAAATTAGATTATGTATTTCAAAGTTTATCTATGATTGCCGCAGCACCCATTTTATTTTTAGATGTTATGAAAAATTGGGCAATTAGCCAGTTTGCTTTTACGAGGCAATTTTACAATGGAACAGGTGGCTTTTTAGCGCAAATGGCAATTGTTATTCTTACAATATTATGCTACATATTTGTTCGCTCCTTAAAAGATAACGGAAGTGTCAATACTGCAAGAAATGCTGAAAATCCTTGGCAAAAGAAATTATATGATAAAAAACCAATTAAGGCTTTTATTGATTATATTATGCCCAAAGATGGCACAAAAGAATATAAAAAAGTAGTTGGGTTATTAAAAGATAATGCTTCAAAATTGAAAATGGAATGGTTATATATTAACCGTGTTACATGCACAATTATTGCTTTTGTTGTCTCGATGTTTGTTATTTTTGAATCGCATCATTATGCAGTTAATTATGTTTATACAGAGCCAACAAGTGATTATAATTTATTAGGAAATATGTCCGAAAGAGAAGAAAAAACGGCAATGCAGAAAACAGAAAGTGACAACGTATTTTTAGACAAATTTAGAAATGACCGAGGAATCACAGAAGAAGAATTAAAAGAAGCAATTGCTGAATCAGACGAATATGGTGATTTAGTAGAAGAAGAATTAGATACAACCACAAAAAGAATTATGTCAAAACTAAAGATTGTACAATCAGAATATTTGCAATGGTTTGAATTGTTAATCAGTTTTGCAGTTGCCGCAATTGGCTATTATGGACCAATTTTCTTACTTCAATTCCAAAAGAAAATGCGACAAATGGAAATGGAAAACGAAGTGATGTCTTTTCAAACGATTATATTAATGTTAATGAAAATCGAAAGAGTCAATGTTGAAATGATTTTGGAATGGCTAGAAAGATATGCCAATATTTTTAAAGAGCCAATTTCAAGATGCGTAAATAACTTTGAAAGTGGTGCTTGGGAAGCATTAGAAGAATTAAAAAATGAAATTTCGTTTCAACAATTAATTCAATTGGTAGAAGGTTTACAATCAGCAGTTGAATCGATTCCGATTCGAGAAGCATTTGATGAATTAGATACAGAAAGAAATTATTATCAAGAAAAAAGAAAAGAATCCAATGAAAGATTAATTTCTAGAAAATCAATGATAGGCAAATTATTTGGATTTGCACCAATGGTTATACTATTTGTAGGATATTTAATTATACCATTATGTATCATTGGTTTGAAGAGTATGACAGAAGCCTTTAACACAATGTCTTCTATGTAAAATAGAAAGGAGGAAACAATGGACAATTCAATAAGCAAAGCATTAATTATGGTTGCTAGTGTATTACTTGCAATGATTGTCATAGCGTTTCTGACTTTCACAATGAGGCGAACTGGCGATTGGGCAACCACGCAAGACGATAAAATTTTAGCAGAACAAAAAGACAAATTTAACAAAGAATACGAAGCATTTGACAAAGATTTAATGTATGGCGTAGATGTCATTTCGTGTTTAAACAAAGCCAAAAGCAATAACAAGCAAATAGAAGAAAAAGGATATGTTACAGGAGAAAAACATGATACATCATATCATGTTAATGTCAAATTTACGTTAAATAGTGCTTTAACAGAAAATATAACAGTTTATCATATGAGTAATGGGAATAGAAAAGAAATTCCTTATGAAGGTATGGGAGACCAACCGAATAGTAGTAAAGTAAGTATTTCGGGAAGTGTCTTTTCAGTATCTGGAAGTTATGCAAGCCAAATTCCTGGTGGAAGCAGTAAAATTGATTTTTCAAAAAATTTAGGAACTTATAAAAATGGGACTACTAAAATAGATAGTGGAGATTACAATTTGGTAGGCGATAAAAGTAATTTAGTAGATGCATTGTTAACCTGTTCTGATACATTAAAGCAAACCGTAAAAAATAAAAACAAAGAAACATCTTCAGCCACAGACGGTTGGACCAAAGCTACATGGGAAACAGCATTATACGATATGAAAACTAGAAAATTCACTTGCGAAGAAATAAAATATAATGCAACAACTGGTAGAGTAAATTACTTACATTTTAGCGAAATATAAAAAATGAAAAACTACCGAAATCTATTGACAAAATAGAAATTTGATGTATAATACTTTTAAGTATGATATATGAAATCTAAGAAATATATTATATAAAAGGATAATTGTATTTCAAAAAACAAAAAAAGTAGGTAGTTGCAGCTACCTACTTTTTACTTAAAAATCAAAGATGTTTTTTAACTTTTCTAATATTGTTAGAAAAATCATGAGATATTTTATGAATGTATGTATCCAATTTTTAAGTTTTTTGTGTAACTTATCAATAAGCTTTATCTTAGGTATAGGATAATTGCATTTCATGTTTATCACCTCCTTTCATGTGAAGTGTGATATATGAAATAAAAAAGTTATGGAAATTTTGCTCAGAAATTGAGCAGATAATAACGAAAATAATAGTAACACAAAAAAATAAATTTTGCAATACAAAAATACAAATAAAAGAAAGGAATGCTATGGAAAATGCATCAAAAGCCTTAACAATGGCTGGTCGGAGTATTAATTGGAATATTAGTGGCGAGTTTTATGATATTTGTCCTACGAAAAGCTGGTATGATGAGTAGCGAATATGATAGCCAAGTCTCAGACAAAGAAATTGTAGATTTTAACTATCAATTTGAAATTTATGATAAACCAGATAACACATTTTTTGACATCTTAACCGTTGCCAACTTAGCTTATGATGTCAATAAAAGAAATGGATATGATTCGAAAAATTCTGTTACTATAAAAATTTACGAAGGAAATACTGTAAAATATAGTATTTTACCAGACAAAAATCTAGCTAAAGATTACTTTTTCAAAGGAAATAGTGTTACTTCAGGTAGTGAATATATTTATAATAAAAATAAAACATCATCTGGAAGCAGTATTATTGAGAAATATGCATCCAAAAAAACTAATAATGAAGAAGAATTTCAGCACAGATTTGAATGCATTAAAACGGAATATAATACAGAAACAACAGGAAAAATTCGATTAATGGAATTTAGAAGAGAAAATAATTAACATTTTTGAAAAAAAATATTGAAAAAAAATATCGAATATGATAAAATATATATAAGGGAAAAAATATGAAAAAGACAATTTTTGTAATATTATTAGTGTTTTTAGCGATTATTGCGTGTATTTACATGAACTACAAAGAACTTTTAAGCAAGCAAACACAAGCCCAAAAATTCAATTCAGAATTCCTATTTTACAACCAAGAAGCAGTTTTAGGGACAAGTGTTACAACAGTAATCAACAAAGCAATTGATAATAACGAAAAATTCCAAATTCCAAAAGATGAGAATGGTTTATACATCGCGGACAAAGAAAACAGCATAAAAATATATGTTCATATGCTCATTAATGAAACCACTTATCCAATGGAAGCTCTAAAAAAATCAGGTTTAGAGAATTTTACCAACTATTTTGGCGAAGTAGAATTCAAGTGCACAGATGTCAAATATCATGAATCAACAGGAAAAATTGCAGAGATGACATTTACTGCAACACAAGAGTAGTTTAATATATACAAAAGTATATTAAAATAAATTTAATTTTGTTAAAAAACAAAGGAGGAAAAGAATATGGAGAATGCGTCAAAAGCGTTAATTATAGCAGGAGCTATATTGTTATCGATTTTAATTATAGGATTAGGAATGGGAGTATTCAACAGTGCAGATAAAGCAACAGGAAGTTCAAATTTAGATGAAACAGAACAACGTGCACATAATTCAAAATTTTCACCAACGTATGAAGGAAAACAAAGTGGTTCTTCTGTAAAGGCATTAGTAAATGCAATAAAAAGCAATAATAAAGAATATGCGGATAGACAAGTAACAATTTATTATAGTCCTACTACTAAACCAGCTGATGACTACAAGAACCACAAAGGAAACATTACAGATTCTGGTTCAGATGTAAATAAAGCAGATATTTATAATACATTATCTAATGTAAAAAGTAAAACAAGTTACTATGTAAATTTTCATACAGGTGATAATGGTATAATTGATGCCTGTGATATACATGTATATTCAAATGAAGATTAATAGTTAGGAGTGTGATATAAATGGAAAATGCATCAAAAGCGTTGATTATTGCAGGTTCGGTTTTAGTAGCTATTCTAATTATTGCAATGGGTGTAGCCATTTTTAATAAAGCGCAAAAAGCTGGCGATACTTCAAGTTTAGATACAACTGAAATTAATATGTTTAATCAAAAATTTGAAAGATACAACAATACACAACTCGGCTCACAAGTAAAATCACTTATTTCATTTGCCATATCCAATGCAAGCACAAATAAAGATGACCAAATAAAATTACCAACTGTTACTTTGTCAGGAGATAGTAATTATACAGGAGGACCTGCTGAAGGTGGTATGAAAGCAATAGATGGTGGGAATCCTGGAAATCAAACTTATATAGATACACTTGGAGCAATGCGAAATAAAATTACTTCAACACATCCATATACCATTACAATCGGATATGGAAATAGTGGAATTATTGAGACAATAACAATAACGTGGTAAAAGAGGAGAAATTATGGAAAATGTTACAAGAGCACTTTTGATTGCTTTTAGTATGTTAATATTTGTCATAGCTTTTTCGTATTCCATGTATTTAATCAATCGACTCACCACTACTTCTAATACCTTATTAGAAACGGTAGGTACTACAAATTATTATGATAACATTAAAGTATCAGCAGGCAATACAACGACAAGAAATGTTGGAATTGATACAATCATACCAACACTTTACCGCTATTATAAAGAAAATTATGCTGTAAAAATTATGATAAAAAATGGTTCTGGAAATCATGAATTGTTGCAATTATTTGATGTAAACGTTGAAAGAAATATTGCAAGAGCAGCAGCGGCATCTGATGATGTATTTAACAAAACACATCCCAAATATGATGCCCAATTAACCGCATTAAATAAATCAAACTATAATAATTCAAGTAATAAAGAATACCTATTTGAAGCACCATGGACGGGTAATACAAATGAGCATACAAGAGCAAGAATTGACTATTTTCTAAATGGAAAAAAAGGTTATATTAATAATACAGAAGTAGATTATTCAAAAGATGGACCAGCTTTTAGTGGAACAAACCAAAATGGTTTTATTGAATACTGCAGAAATAATAATGGTACAGAGCGAATTTTTGAAGAAAGCTTTGTTGAATATGCATACGAAGGAGAAACAATTTCTACTGAAAATGGAGTGGAAACGATAACAGGAAATACACAAGAAAATTCAAAAATTATTATAACATATAAAGAAATTTAAAACAAAGTTGTAAAGGGGATTTTAAAATGGGTGATAGTTTAATGACAGTAATTGCTATCTTTTTAGCAGTCATATTAATGTTCTTGTTTCCAATGTTATCTGTAACAGAAAGAACAGATGATATTTCACAATTAGCAGTAGGAACAGCAGTAACAGAATTTGTGGATGATTCAAGAGCAATCGGAAAAGTAACCGTTGCTAATTATGAAAAATTAGTAAATGCTTTAAATGCAACAGGAAATTCATATGCGATTGAAATGGAAAGACAAATCTTAGATGAAAACGTTGGAAAGAAAACGGCTTGGACAAACAAAAATGTAAAAGGAGAAAATAAATATTCTTCCATTTATACTTCTCAAATTTTAGATGATTTATTAGCGAATAAAGATCATCTTATGAAAGAAGGAGACAATTTTTCATGCACAGCTAAAAATGATAACACAACAATTTCACAAACATTAAGAAGCGTATTTTATTCGATTTCTTCGAATGACTCTTATCAAGTAGGCGCTTCACATTCTGGAATGGTTACTGCAACAGGAATGTATTAAAAGATTACAAATTAAAAACGAAGAAGAGGCTGTAAAAAGGTCAATATATTTCGTGAGAAAGTTTGGGCATTATCCAAACTTTCGCTCGACTTTTTTGAAAAAATAGACTTTTTTACAGTCTCTTTTTTAGAAAGGACTACCAATGAAAGTAGATGGATTAGGAATTATATTAGCGATTATTTTACTGCCAATTATACTGGTTGTTACCTATTACATTCAGCTACAAGTAGACACAATTGCCAAAGAGAATACATACAATACCAAATTGTTAGATGCTACTTATGATGCAATGTATGCATTTGAAAGTAACACAGCAAATGAGGAATTATCCTCTGTGGCAGATTCGATGAGAAGTATTGTACTTGCTTCGAATAATGTATTTTTAAATTCATTAGCTACCAATTTAGGAATTTCAAATGCCAGCAAGGAGCACTTACAGCCATACATTCCAGCTATTTTATATACCATGTATGATGGTTACTATATTTACGCTCCAACCGAAACCAAACAAGTTGCAGAAAAAGTAAAAGTGGGAGACAATGGATTAATTACAACAGACGGCTATTTATCAGTAGGAGATACAGGAGTAAAAGAGGCTGGTGGTAGTGATTATACATATACATTAGATACTGCTGGCAGTGCTACAGCAACTCCAACTTATGATGATTCTGCTTATGGTGATATTTTATATAAAAAAGAAAATCAAGATTATAACTTTAAGCCAAATAGCACTTATACTTTCACTTCAAATCCAGAAGAAGCAAAGGAAGAACCAGACTATGTTCTAAAATCCTATGTTCAATATTCAGCAAGATATGCAACAAATAATATTGATATTACTATTAATTATACCCTAGATAATTACTTAAACATTGTTGGAACAATCGATGGTGTATATTACACAAAAACTGGTTATTTAATAAAAAATGGTTTAGTATCTGATCCAAATGCTGATGGTGATTTATCTAACTACAATGAAGACGATGCTAAAGAAAAAATTCTAGGAAAACAAACTAATGCAAATGAAACAACAATTGATGCTGCACAAAATGCAAGTGTAAAAGTTAATGGTGAATCAACTCCAATAAGGGCTAATTGGAGTACCATAAAAAATACTTTGGACAATTTAGGATATTATAAAGAAAATAATGGTGTAGCTAACATTCGAACGATTAGCGAAGCAGAAATTTATTTGAAAAAAGCATATAAAGATTACGAAAAAGAAACAGATATTAATAAGTTAACAAACATTCAAAATCTAGAATACGAAATTGGAAAATACAAAGCAATTGCTTATTACACAAGTTCAATGATTTTTTCAAATTGGGTATATGACAAATTAGGAAATTTAACATATGGTGATATCAAAACGAATTATCCAGAATATGAAACAACATCAAAAACAACAGATTTATTTTTCGATTTTCATAATGGTTCAGTGGGCGCAAGAACAATTTTTAAAGATTCTGCTCATCCAGACCCAGAAGATAGCGAATCTAATTTTAATACACACAAACTAGAGGTCATCAAAAATTCAATCAAATACAATTTGAATTTATCCATTTCATCGTACTGTAAAATGCAAAGTAAATTTAATAAGGATACAGCTTATGACTTTAGCATGCCAGTTTTACTAGATGAAGAATGGGACAAAATTTTGAGCAATATTTCCATTGTTGCTTTTATGCAAGGTTGGGATTGTGGATTAAATATCTATAATAATTACCAAATGGTTTCTAGCACAAACAATGAATTAACGGTAACACCAAGTGAGATTTATTATGTGCCAAAAGATAAATTTAATAATAGCCAAGATAGTTATCATAGAATTGATTGCCCATATTTAGAGGATAGTTCTGATGAATATATTTCCTTCAAATCAAAAGAAGTAAAATATGACCCAATTTATGATTCAGATTCCTATCAATATGACCATAAAAATTTAGCATGTTATACTTGTATTAATGGAAATAATTATAATGGATTCTTTAAAAATAGAAATGACCAATGGTATCTAAATAATAACAAAAAATATACTTCTTATTATGATAGAATAAGTTCAATGGAAAGTGCTGAAAATAAAAGAATAGCAAGCTATATTGGACTTGCTAAAGAAAGACAAAGTACTTATAAAATGAATGCTTTGCCAGCGTCGGAAGGATATCAAGTGTTTAATTTGCCGTCTAGTAATTCAAATAATGGAAATGTAACGATTACTAATTTATCAACTATAAATGTAACCGACTTGAAAAAATTACAGATTACATTAAGTGTTACTAAAAATGATCCAAAGAATCATCAAGAAAATAAATTACAAACATTAAAATTAAAAATATCAAATGGGGCAAATGAGAAAGAATCGGATATTAACTTAATTCAAAACAATGAGCAAACAATAGTTATTGACGTGTCAGGTTGGTCAGGAAATTTGAATAATATAAATATTTCTCCAGATTCTGATATTGGAAATCATGATATACAATATCAAATAAAAAGCATAAAAGCGATTTATAAATAGAAGTAGAAATTTTGAATTTCTAAAATAAGAAAAGATAGCAACCCGACAGTTGCTATCTTTTCAATTTTTTCTTATATGATTGGTAAACATTTAATCACTAATTCTATTATATACGAAATTAAAATTTTGTCAATATTTTTCTCAAAACTGGTTATCCTAAATTTATGAAGAATTTTAAAATGATAATTACAATTTTTATTTTAATCATAATCTACATTTATGTTGCAAATCTTACCTTAATTCCGAGTCACATTATTTTGCTAGAAAATGAAACTTACAACATAAAAAAGTTTTTAGGAGTTGATACCATAGAAACAATGAGCACATCCAATGACAATGGAAATACAACTAATATCGATGTTACACTATTTGGTGCTAAAGTCAAACAAGTTACAGTTGACACTATTGAAGATGCTAAAGTTGTTCCCATTGGAAAAATTATTGGAATGAAATTATACACAAATGGTGTATTAATTGTGGGAATGTCCGAAATCGAAAACATTCATAATGAACTAATTAATCCTTCCAAATCTTGCGACATCCAAGAAGGTGACACCATTGTAAAAGTAAACGATAAGGAAATCGAAAATATTGAAAATCTAAAAGATGTTGTCAATGAAAGCAAAGGAGAAAATGTTTTATTAACGCTTATTAGAAATGGCACAATTCTTACTTCTAATATCACACCTGTGCAAACAGAAGAGGAAGAATATAAACTTGGTTTATGGGTAAAAGATGCTGCAACAGGAGTTGGAACCATTACCTATTATGAAAAAAATACAGGGAGTTTTGCAGCGTTAGGACATGGCATCGTAGATTCTGACACAGACAAGTTAATTGATATCGATTCAGGCGAAATTGTAACTTCTGATATTCTATCCATTACAAAAGCAGAAATTAATCATCCTGGCGAAATCAGAGGAACGATTGTGAATCAAAAAACAATTGGAGAAGTCAGCAAAAATACGCAATTTGGAATTTATGGAAGACTAGACAATTTGAGCAGTTTAAATATCGATACAAGTAAAGCATTACCAGTTGCGCTAAGAGATGAAATTCAAATCGGAGACGCAAAAGTACTATGTAGCTTGGATGGAAAAACAAACAAAGAATATCAAATAAAAATCGAAAAAATTAATAAAAATAATAGTTATGATAATAAAAGTATGTTAATTCGAATTACAGATGAAGAATTAATCAAACAAACAGGTGGTATTGTGAGAGGACTATCGGGAAGTCCAATTTTACAAAATGGAAAATTTGTAGGAGCTGTTACGAATGTGCTTGTTTCTAATCCTGAAATTGGTTATGCCATTTTTGGTGATATGATGATAAAAGAAATGAGAAAATAAAAACAAGGCGGGATATTCTAAAAGACAAGAATATTCCGTCTTAAAAAATTATCAAAATTATAGCAAATTAAAACTTTTTATGATACAATAAATAAAATTACATAAAGGAGGTCGGAAAAGATGAATGTTGCGAATTTTACAGAAAAATCAAAACAAACTATAACCATTGCAAGCAACCTTGCAACCAGTAATAAAAATGCAGAGATAACCGAATATCACATGTTAGCTGCTTTAATCTCAACCAATGATGGATTGGTCACTTTGTTACTCAAAAAAATGGATGTCGACATCAATTCTTTGCGAAATACTTGCCAAACTGAAATTGACAATTTATCACAAATTACAGGGAATGTTGCATTAAGATTTTCAGAAAATATAGAAAAGGCATTAGAAAATGCTGAAAAACAAGCTAAATCCATGAAAGACGAATTTATTTCTGTTGAACACATCATGCTTGGCATGATTGAAGAAGCAGATAGTAATTTTAAACAAATGCTAAAATTATATGGTATCACTAAGTCAAAATTTTTATCAGCGCTAAAAGACGTTCGTGGAAATACTTCAATCACATCAGACACGCCGGAAGAAACATATGATGCATTATCGAAATTTGGCCGTGATTTGACAGCGTATGCGAGACAAAACAAATTAGAACCAGTCATTGGTCGAGATGACGAAATTCGAAATGTTATCCGAATCTTGACACGTAAAACCAAAAATAATCCCGTTTTAATTGGTGAACCAGGTGTTGGTAAAACGGCAATTGTAGAAGGATTAGCCCAAAGAATTATACGAGGCGATGTGCCAACCAGTCTAAAAAATAAAACCATTTTTTCACTGGATTTAGGAACCTTAATTGCTGGTGCCAAATATCGTGGTGAATTTGAAGAACGTCTAAAAGCGGTTTTAAACGAAATTGATAAAAGCAATGGCAATATTATTTTATTCATTGACGAAATTCATAATATTGTTGGAGCAGGAGCTTCTGACGGAGCTATGGACGCAAGTAATTTACTAAAGCCAATGCTTGCTCGTGGAGAACTTCACTGTATGGGAGCGACCACACTAGATGAATATCGAGAATACATCGAAAAAGATGCGGCACTTGCCAGACGTTTTCAACCTGTCCAAGTAGCTGAACCAACGGTGGAAGATGCGATTACGATTTTACGTGGTATTCAGGAAAAATTCGAAATATTTCATGGTGTCAAAATTCAAGACCAAGCACTAATTGCTGCGGTAACTTTATCCAATCGTTATATTACCGATCGATTTTTACCAGACAAAGCGATTGATTTAGTTGATGAAGCTTGTGCTATGATTCGTTCTGAAATGGAATCCATGCCAATCGAATTAGATGAAATTTCCCGAAAAATTATGCAACATGAAATTGAGGAAGCTGCACTCCAAAGAGAAGAATCAGAAGAACCACAAGGAAATTTGAAAAAAGTAAGAGATGAACTAACGACATTAAGAGAGAAATTTCAAAACATGAAAGCCAAATGGGATACCGAAAAAAAAGGTGCCGAAAAAATTACTACTTTAAAAAGTAAAATTGATGAAGTAAATAGCCAAATTGAACAAGCTGAACGTGTTTATGATTTAAATAAGGCAGCAGAATTGAAATATTCGACTTTGCCCAATTTGCAAAAAGTATTAGAACAAGAAGAAAGAGAATTCGAAAAATCACAAGGCAAATCAACTTTAGTAAGAAACAAAGTAACAGAGGACGAAATTTCAAAAATTGTTGCCAAATGGACAGGGATTCCAGTTACAAAATTGGTGGAAGGGGAACGAGAAAAAATATTAAATTTAGAGCATATATTACACGAAAGTGTAATAGGGCAAGAAGAAGCAGTCAAAAAAGTAAGTGATGCAATTGTACGTTCCAGAGCTGGAATTGCTAATCCAAATCGACCAATTGGTTCGTTTTTATTCTTGGGTCCAACAGGTGTTGGTAAAACGGAACTTGCCAAAACACTTGCCAAAACGTTATTTGACGATGAAAAAAATATGATACGTTTTGATATGTCGGAATATATGGAAAAGTTTAGTGTCACAAGATTAATTGGTGCTCCTCCGGGATATGTTGGTTATGATGAAGGAGGTCAATTAACAGAAGCAGTAAGAAGAAAACCATATTCCGTATTGCTGTTTGATGAAGTGGAAAAAGCACATCCAGATGTATTTAATATTTTTCTACAAATACTAGATGATGGGCGAGTAACGGATTCGCAAGGAAGATTGATTGATTTTAAAAACACCATTATTATTTTAACCTCCAATTTAGGTTCACAGGCTATTTTGGATAGCATTTCAGAACATCAGCAAATAACGGAAGAAGCAAAAGATATAGTAGATTTAGCCTTAAAGAACCATTTTAGACCAGAATTTTTAAATCGATTAGATGAAATTATTTATTTTAATGCTTTGTCAAAAACAGAAGTTTATGGAATTGTTAAACTATTATTGAATGATTTACGAAAACGATTGCTTGTAAAAGGAATTGAGTTAAAAATTACAAAAGAGGCAATTGAATTTATCATTGAAAAAGGATATGATATTAATTTTGGTGCTAGACCTTTAAAACGTACGATTCAAGCAGAAATTGAAACCGTTGTTGCAAAAGAAATGGTAGCTCAAAATGTAGTGGAAGGTTCGGTAATACAGATTGTTGTAAATAAAGAAAAAGATGGATTGGCGATTAGAAAAGTTAATAAGAATTAAAGATTGACAAAAAAAATAATCATGGATATAATTTAAAAAATGCTACAAAAGATGGGAGGAAAAGAATGGATAAAAAAGAAGAGAATGATGAAATTTACGAATTAGATGAATTTGACGAAATTGAAGGCTTATTAGTAGGAGATGAAGAATTCGAAGAAATAGGAGAAGACGAAGAATTCGAAGAAATAGTGGAAGACGAAGAGTTTGAAGAAATAGCGGAAGACGAAGAGTTCGAAGAAATAGGAGAAGACGAAGAATTCGAAGAAATAGCAGAAAACGAAGAATTCGAAGAAATAGGAGAAGACGAAGAATTTGAAGAAATAGCGGAAGACGAAGAATTTGAAGAAATAGCGGAAGACGAAGAATTTGAAGAAATAGGAGAAGACGAAGAATTCGAAGAAATAGGAGAAGACGAAGAATTCGAAGAAATAGTGGAAGACGAAGAGTTTGAAGAAATAGCGGAAGACGAAGAGTTGGAAGAAATAGGAGAAGACGAAGAATTCGAAGAAATAGGAGAAGACGAAGAGTTTGAAGAAATAGAGGAAGACGAGGAATTCGAAGAAATAGGAGAAGACGAGGAATTCGAAGAAATAGGAGAAGACGAAGAGTTTGAAGAAATAGGTGAAGACGAAGAATTCGAAGAAATAGGAGAAGACGAAGAGTTTGAAGAAATAGCGGAAAACGAAGAATTCGAAGAAATAGCAGAAGGCGAAGAGTTGGAAGAAATAGGAGAAGACGAAGAATTCGAAGAAATAGCAGAAAACGAAGAGTTTGAAGAAATAGGAGAAGACGAAGAATTTGAAGAAATAGCGGAAGACGAAGAATTCGAAGAAATAGGAGAAAACGAAAATATTGAAGAAAAAGCAGAAGATGAAGAAACTTCAGACGAAGGAGATTCAGAAGAAAAACCTGAAAAAACGCCTGAAGAAATAGATTTAGAAACTTTGTCAAGTTTAAAAGCAGAATATATCTTTTTAGGATTACTATTAAATAATCCAAAGGCAGTATCTCGCTATTATTTCTTATTTGAAGATTGTCATTTTTCAGATGAAGCCTTAGACAACATGTACCGAATTATTCTATTTCGTGAGTCCGAACAATACGCTCCAGCAATTGCTAAAGAAGGTTTTAAACTTCCTTTAGAAGCACGTGATTCTTATTCGCTAAAAGTTCAATTGCAAGAAATGGCTAACGAAAAAAATTATGACATTGAAATGGTATATACTCTTCTAAAAAAATTGTTTATTTTAAAAAAGAATTATTTAATAGCACCAACTAAAATTATTCGAGATAATATTCTAAACATTATCAACTATGAATTATACGATGAAATGACAGTAGAAGAAGTAGAAAATGCTATTGAGCAAATTGGCGTTACAGCAGGATTAAGTCAAGGAAGATTAAACGATGATACAACCAACTTTTTATTAAATGACGAAAGTACTTTAGCAACTGGTGCAGCTCTTCCATTTCCAATTCTTTCGAGTGTATTCAAAGGAATTCGAAAAGGTGAAACGTTTGTGTATGCAATGCCATCTAACTCAGGAAAGAGTAGATTTACTATTAATTTGGCAAGTTATTTAGCATTTGTAGAAAAGAAAAAAGTTTTAATTATTTCGAACGAAATGTCTGTAGAAAAAATGAGACTTTGCTTGATTACAACAATTTTAAACAACAAAGCGTATCAAAATTTACATGGACAGGATTTGCACAAAACAGAAGGTGAATTATTAGAGTTAAAATTCAGACCTGATAAGAAAAAAGGTGTAAAACTAGATGACAAAGGATTCATTCTACGTGGGGAAGACGAGTCCATGGAAGACTATGTGGAAAGATTAAATACGATTTCTACAGAGTTCAGAGAAACGATTGCAACTACAGAATGGCTAAATAAACAAATTGATAATGCGATTTATTTTATTCATATTACTGAACATACCAATGATGATATTCGAAAAATTATCATGAATTATTACTACCGTGAAAATGTAGAATATATTTTTTATGATACGTTAAAAGCAGATACTGAAAATATTGGAAATGGAGAAGAAGTCAAGAAAACAGCCACAATTCTTTCTAATTTGGCACAAAAATTTGAGATATTTATTGGCTCATCGATGCAATTATTAGAAAGTAGTACATTGCCAGTTAATTTAACGATTAATGATATGTCAGCTAGTAGAACAGTAAAAGAAGTGTTAGATACGTTGTGTTTGATTAAACAAATTCATCCTCTAACTTTAAATAAATATGAATATTCTCCGATTGAAGAGGCAAAAGATTATCACGATTTAGAAGCTTTTGATGATCCAGATGTAAGATATTATGCTTGTGTGGTTGATAAAAATAGAGCAGGAGCAAAACCTAAATTATTATTCCGTTTGAATTTAGCGTATAATTTTTGGGAAGAGTTGGGTTATGTGAGATTGAAACAGGAGTTCCAAACGTTGGATTAAAAATGATTGACACCGAATAAAAAATGTGGTAATATATTGTACAAATAAATAAAAACAAAGAAAAGGACAGGACATGTAACGGTAAAACTTTTAGAGAGCCAAAGGTTGGTGAAATTTTGGTAAGAGAATAGGTTATGTGTTATCACCTTGGAGTTGATTGACTGAAAATTTTTAGGTTGATTCGTAAGTCTTGCGTTAAAAGATGTAAAGAGAGAAGTTTTTGAAATTTCTAATTTAGGTGGTACCGCGGATTACAGCATTCGTCCTAGTTTGGGATGAGTGCTGTTTTTGTTTTGGAGGGACAAAGGGCCTTAAGGGGTTCTGCCCCTTAAGAATCCCCGCAAGGGACGCTGTCCCCTTGACCCCAGCGCCTCAGTCGGCGAGACATTGGTTTGCCAGATTGGGTGATAAAATCTGATTTGTGCCCGCACGTTAATCACGCGAGTGGGGAATTTTGTAAAAGTTTTAGGAGGGTGAGATGAAGATTTTGAAATTTAGAAAAAGTTTAAGTGAATTGATTTTAAGGGGGGAGAAAACAACAACTTGGAGAATTTTTGATGATAAAGATATTCAGGTGGGTGATGAATTGTCTTGTCTTGTTTGGGAAAGTAAAGAGGAATTTGCAAAAGTTAATGTGGTTTCGGTAAGAGAAGTTGCCTTTAAGGATTTGACAAAAGAAGATTTGGAGGGACATGAGAAATTTTCAAATGATAAAGAAATGTATGATACTTATTCAGAATATTATAATCAACCTGTAACTGAAGATACGATTGTGAAAATTATAAAATTTGAATTAATTTAAAAGGAGGAATTTAAAATGAGTGAAGAAAAAGTGGATTATGGTAAAACATTGAATTTACCAAAAACGGATTTTCCGATGAGGGGAAATTTGCCAGAGAATGAGCCAAAGACATTGGAAAATGTTTTTGAGAAAGATTTGTACGAAAAGATGTTGAAAAAAAATGAAGGAAAGACGCCTTTTGTGTTACATGATGGTCCTCCTTATGCCAACGGAGAAATTCATCTTGGTCATGCGTTGAATAAAATTTTGAAAGATACGATTGTGCGTTATAAAAATTTGCAAGGTTTCTACACGCCATACATTCCAGGATTTGATACACATGGAATGCCAACCGAGAAGAAAGCAATTGAAAAATTAGGGTTGAATCGCGATGAAATTCCAGTTTCTAAATTTAGAGATACGTGTAAGCAATTTACAAGTGAATATAAGGATAAGCAAATTGAAGGTTTCAAACGTTTAGGTGTTTTAGGTGATTGGAAAAATCCATATATTACGTATCAGCCAGAAATGGAAGCTAAGCAAATTGGCGTGTTTGGTGATATGTTTAAAAAAGGCTATATTTATAAGGGTTTAAAACCAGTTTATTGGTGCACAGATTGTGAAACTGCTTTGGCAGAAGCAGAAATCGAATACAAAGATGTAGATTCGATGACCGCTTATGTCAAATTTCCAGTAAAAGATGCACAAGGGAAATTTGATGAAAAAGATACTTTCATTGTCATCTGGACAACAACGCCTTGGACGCTTCCAGGTAATATGGGAATCACAGTAGGTGGAGATTTTAAATATAGTTTAGTGGATATTGGTACAGAAAAAGTAATTATTGCCAGTGAATTAGTTAAAAAAGTGATGGAGATTGCTGAAATTGAAAACTACAAAACAATCCAAGAATTAGAAGGAAAAGAATTAGAAGGAATTCTTTGTAAACATCCATTTTTGGAAAGAGATTCTAGAGTGGTATTAGGTTCAGATGATACCATTTTGGTTGAACTAGAAACAGGTACAGGAGCTGTACATACAGCACCAGGATATGGTAAAGAAGATTATTTGTGTGGATTAAAAAATGGCTTAGAAGTAGTTGTTTGTGTGGATAGTAAAGGACATCAAACTAAGGAAGCAGGTCCATTTGCTGGTCAATATTATGCAAAATCTAATAAAACAATAATTGCTTGGCTAGAAGAAAATGGGTTATTATTAGCCAGTCAAAAGGTAAATCATTCCTATCCTCATTGTTGGAGATGCAAAAAACCAGTAATTTTCCGTGCTACCAGTCAATGGTTTGCCTCTGTTGATGGATTCCGAAAAGAGACATTAGAAGCAATCAAAGGCGTAAAATGGTATCCAGCTTGGGGCGAAGAAAGAATTACAAAAATGGTGGAAGACAGAAATGATTGGTGTATTTCACGTCAACGTACATGGGGGGTTCCAATTCCAGTATTTTATTGTAAAGCTTGCGAAAAAGAATATGTAACCGCTGAATCCTTAGAAAAAGTTCAAAAAATCTTTGCTGAAGAAGGGTCAAATGCTTGGTTTGATAGGGAAGTCAAAGAATTAATGCCAGAAAATGCAAAATGCGAATGTGGATGCACTGAATTTGTCAAAGAAACCGATATTATGGATGTTTGGTTTGATTCTGGTTCGACGCACGAATCTGTTTTGGCAGAACGTGGATTGCCAGAGGCGAATTTATATTTAGAAGGAAGCGACCAATATCGAGGCTGGTTTCAATCTTCGATTTTAACTTCTATTGCGACAAAAGGGAAAGCACCATACAAAGAAGTGCTAACACATGGATATACGGTTGACGAAAAAGGTAGAAAAATGTCGAAATCGCTTGGAAATGGAATTGAGCCAAAAGATGTGATAAAAACTTCAGGAGCGGATGTCTTGAGATTGTGGGTTTTGGCTTCTGATTATAAATCAGACATTAGTGTTTCGAAAGATATTATTAAGCAAGTAACCGAAGTTTATCGTAAAATCAGAAACACAGCCAGATATATTTTAGGAAATATTTTTGATTTTGATGTGGAGCATCCTGTTGCTTATGAAGATTTAATGGAAATTGACAAATGGGCTTTAACTAAGTTAAATCGTCTTATCAGAGATTGTACGAAAGCGTATGATACGTATGATTTTCATATTGCCTATCGTGCCTTAAACCAATTTTGCGTAGTGGATATGAGTTCGTTTTATTTGGATATTATCAAAGACAGGTTATACACATATCGTGCAGATTCTGTGGAAAGAAGAGCTGCGCAAACAACCATGTATGAAATTTTGTCTGCTTTAGTTAGAATTTTAGCACCGATGACATGTTTTACAGCAGAAGAAATTTGGAAATATATGCCTCATAGAAATAGCGAAAATAGCGAAAGCGTGATGCTAGATTATTACCCAAAAGTAAATGCAAAATTTGAAAATGAAGCATTGGAATTAAAATGGGGAAGATTGATGAAAATCAAAGAGGCTGTTAGCAAGAAATTGGAAAAAGCAAGAGCGGAAAAGGAAATTGGATTATCCTTAGAAGCAAAAGTAATTTTGTATGCAGAAGCAGAAGAATATGATTTTATCAAAGATAAAACCGATTTATTAAAGGATATTTGTATGGTTTCTGGAGTCGAAATCAGTGAAAACAGAAGAAATCAGGATGAAGAAGTGGGAATTGGTATTGAAGTGAAAAAAGCAGATGGAGAAAAATGTGAGAGATGCTGGGAATATTCAACCACCGTCGGTAGTGACAGTAAAAATCCAACACTTTGTCATAAATGTATAGAAGCATTAAAATAAGTAGAGGTTGAATATTCCGTGGAAATTTTGTGAGGAACGAGCAAAATTTACTCGGTTACGATATATTTTGCCAAAAAAAGAAAATAATTAGGACTAACGCGTGGAAATTTTATGAGGAACGAATAAAATTTACTCGGCTATATGCACATTTTTTACAAAATGTCAACTTGACGAAATCGCCAAAATATGGTATAATATTATAGTAGAAAATAGGGGAACATTTAGAAATGTTTTTCTATTTTTTTTATAAAAATTAATCGTGAAAGGAGTAACATGATTTATCTAAAAACATTCAAACTAAGCAATTATAAAATTTCTAATACCAATATTTATCCTTATAACGTTTTAAAAAACAAAGAACCCAATGTACTTGTTTTTGCTCCGATTACCGTATTATATGGAAATAATGGGTCTGGAAAATCGACGATTTTAAATATAATGGCACATAAATTAAATTTAAACGGAAAAGAAAGAAGCAATCCCAAAGTCGTTGGAACATGTGATTATTTTGAAAATTTTGCATTCCAATGCGAATATGAATTAGGTGAAAACGAAAATAACAGAAAAATTACTAGATTACCAGAACATAGTCGATATATTAAAAGTGAGGAAATCTTATATGAAATCAGAAAGATTCAGCAAGATGCTATTTTGCAAGAAAGTATAGAAAGTAATTTGGCAAGAGAACGAGGATTGCAAAATGCGAAAGAGTTTTTGGAAACGAAAGAAGGGCAAAAGCAGTTTGAGAGATTTCAATTTGCGCGGAGACAAATATTCCAACGGGGAAACTACATTGCAGATTTTAGAAGAAAATATTTTACCAGATACGTTATATTTGCTAGACGAACCAGAGGTTTCATTATCTCCACAGAATCAAGTAAAACTGGCAGAACAAATCAATCAAATGGCCCGTTATTTAGGTGTACAATTTGTAATAGCAACCCATTCGCCTTTTATGCTAGGAATTTTAGAAGCAAAAATTTATAATTTGGATACCAAAGATTATCAAGTTCAAAACTGGAGTGAGTTGGAAAATGTGAGATATTTTTATGAATTTTTTGAAAAGAGGAAAAAGGAATTTGAGTAGATTGACATTTTATGTAAAATATGGTAGAATTAAAATATGTTATAAACATAGAAACAATAAAAAATTATTGAATCTCGTCCATTTTTGGATGAGTGAAAGGAGAAATTTATGGCAAGCAAATATTTAATTGCTACACAGGGGAACGTATGGGAAAAAGAAAAACAGATAGAATTGGCCGATTACGGTCAGTTTTGTCAGGCTTATGGATTGACGAAGCGTGCGATGCGGCAGTTGAAGGGACTGTACGAGGAAGCAAAGCTGATCTTCATTTTGAAAAGAGCAGAAAGTTCAGAAGAGTACCAGCTTCAATTTATTTATGATTTGGACAAAGAAAAACTGCATATGCTACACCGTATACCTGACGGCAGGTATGAGATATCAGAGAAGAAGGACGATTTTGAAAGAGAGGAAAAAGAATTAATAACCTTTCTTTTAAGAGAGTTTATGAAAAACGGAACGCTGATGTCGTAGAGGAATCTTAAACAGCCAGTGGCAACAGTAGAAACTTAGAAACAATTTTATTGAATCTTGTCTAAATGTAGATGAGTGAAAGGAGCATGATTATGAAATTCAAAATTGCAGTGGCATACTGGTTAGCAGAAGGAGGGATATTACATATATCCGATTTGCACAAACATACCGTATATGGAATATCAAAGGAGGTAGAAAACGCGGTTCGGGAAATGAATCCTAAGACCAACTTTTTTGTTTTGGTAGAAACCGAAGGAGAATATCTGCTAAAAGGCATTTTCAATAAGGAAGAAAAAAAGCTCGATGTCTTAAAAGTAGGACCGAAAACGGTAAATTGCTGGCATTATGAGACGGACAGCGAAGCAACAGAAAAGGCTGAAAGAGAATTTCTTTCTTTCTTGTTTGAGCAGTGGAACGGCGGGCTGTAAAAGAAACGAGCCAGTGGCAAATTTTGTCGCTGGCTTGTTTTTATATTCTTTCTACAAAATTATTCGGATTTTCCAAAGAAATTTCAAGTTCTTTGGAGAGTTTTTTTACATGTTTTAAATCTTGAGTTAAAGAAGCATACGTTTTTTCCAGATATAATTTATTGGCACGATTTAATTCTCTTTCAGAAAGAGAGCTTATGACTTCTACTAATTTTTCGATATAGTCTAATGTCGTGGTTTCATCTGAGTTATGGCTTCCGCCACTGCTAGCACAGAAAATTAAAATAATTCGAGCAAGCTCGTCATGAGTTAATGTTGCTGAATCATGACCTGCCCAAGAGGCAAGCACTTCATAAGGAATATTATTCTCTTTGCAAATTTCAACAGCAGAATCGACTAAATCCGAATTAGTTCGATAGGCTTTTCCTTTGGAAGTAACATTCATACGAACGCTGCTTTTTGTCGTATGTACAATATCTTTGACACAATCAAAAATCATGTCACCAGTTAGTTCTGGTTCCATGCCGATTTGCTGACGAATATCGATATATAATCCAGGTTTTTCGTCATCAGTAGGATTTTCTGGATCTTTGAAGGGTTCTTTGATGATGTCATCTCGATCTTCAAAAGTGATATTGGCTATTTGACCAGCGGTTCTTTGTGCAAGTAAAAAATGCGAAATATTTTGTCCAAATTCTTTTTCGTCAATGGCTAGTTTGATGTCACAATATTTATTAATTTGATTAAATCCACATTTTGGAGTGTAAGTTTCCAAAACTTCAATATCTGGATGATTCGAAACAAGTTCGATAAATTTAGCGGCTCCATACACAGGGTCTTTGCGCTTTTCCATTGGTGTAGAACCAGAATGATTTTGCTCACCAAGAGCACGAATGGTGAAAACTTTTTTTCCTTTTAAATCGTCTTCTTTCGTTTTTGATTCAAAAGAAAATTTAGGAACTGTAATTCTAAAGTTTGTAAAGTTTTCAGGATTTCTAGCAGATTCATTTAAAGAACAGGCAAATTTTGCAGCAGTTTTGATGTCGGTGGTAACATCTGTTGTTTTTAAACGGTAAGGGCCAGTGATAGAAGTACAAATTCCAATGCTTTTTCCACTATCTTTTAAAGTGTCTGCTTGCTCGATGTGTCCTTCGATGGCAGTTACAATTTCGTCTGGTTGAATGACTTTGTCTACTTCTTTGATTGGTTTTAAACCAGCTTCTTTGGCTTGTTTGAATAATTCGGCTTTAAATTCAGCGACGCATTCTCGCAAAGAAAGTCCTTCACGTGATTTGATGTTATCAAAATCTAAGTTGTCGCCACGTAAAAATTTACTTCCTAAGCAAGCTTTTCCTTGAAAACGAGTGGATTCTTCACAAGCATAAACAATTACTTTATGATTGATGAGATTTGTTTTGTTTTTTCCGTTTTTTACAAGATTTTCAGTTGCTTTTAAAGCAGCATAGACACCTAGCGGTCCATCGAATTGACCTCCATTGTCTACAGAATCGGTATGAGAGCCAGCAATGTTACTTTTGTCGGTACGTAATTTTCCAGGAAAAGTACCACAGATATTTCCGATTGCGTCAATGGTAACTTCCATTCCCAAATCTTGCATGGCTTTGATAACTTTTATTTTATAAGCGACATCTTCTTTTGTAAAAGCATTTCGATTGATTGGTTTTTTAACAGGAATTCCGTTTTCATCAATATCGAAAAAATCATGAATGTCAATCATTTTTTATCCTCCTTATTTTTCTTTTTGTTTGTATTTTTTTGCTTTTGTGGATGATTTATATAGAAAATTGAATTCGAAATTTGAATGCAATTGGCTGCAGCAATGGCGGTAAAAAGTGAAGTATCTTCGGCATTTTCTATTTGATATTCTTTGGAATCTAGATATGTTTTGCAAGTTTCTAATAGTGTTTGATAAGTAAAATCGTATAAATTGCTATAGAAATCGAGTGTTTCTGCAATGGTATTTTTTTGCAATTTTTGTTGGATTAAATCTTTAATATTAGGAAGTGGCATGACTTGTTTTAAGCTACAAATAATGATAAGGTAAGCCAAATGTTCACGAGAGTATTTTTTCTTTATAGGTGCTGGCATGATTCCTAATTTTACGTAATTATTAATCATGGAAGGTGTAATAAGTTTGGAATCTGGAGATGTGTTGTCAACAAGGTATTTTTCCATTAAGCTAATGACTTGGTCCATGTATAAATCGATTTCTGGTAAGTCTGTCCATTTTGGAATGGCATGATGAGGTAGATTTGAAAAGATAGTTAGTTGATTTTGTTTTTTTTCCATGACATTGTTCCCTTCGAATATTTAATCTTTATTATACTATATAACATAAATTTTCGAAAAATTCAAGTAAGGGGTGTAATTTTATAAAGATGAAAGAAAACTTGAAATTTATGTAAATGTATGATATAATATAATTAGAAACGAATTGAAATGTCAGAAAGAGTATGCTCTTTTTGCATAACAAAAATAATAAGGAGGACGATTTTATGTATGAACCCCTATATTCTATGTGTTGTGGTGAAGTTGGAATCGGAGATCGGACTTTAGAAGTCTGTATAGTACCGCGTTTTGTTACGACCATTAGAAAGCATGAAGGTTGCCAAATGTATTGGTTAACTGACAAAATAATGAAATTCGAAACGTATGAAGAAGATAAGGCTCTTCTTGATCCAGGAGTACAATGGCTTGTAGAAGTGAATACAAAAGCCAACATTTTCCATGTGTTTGTCTTGGAATACACGAAAACGATTCAAACTCCTTTTGAAGAAGAAATGAATCAGGTGATTCAGAGACAAGTAAAAAAAGCACAGAAGGAATACAGAAAAAGAAAGCAAATGGAAAAAAGACTTTATTTTTACAATAGCGGAGACCGCAGGCTTAATCTGTATGTAAGGGAAAATAGTTATGGTTTTGATCAGTATCGGTATCAATTGAATTGTTTCTTTATACCTTATCAAGCAATTGATAAACGGTTTCCGACACCAAAGGAAAGTTGCTTTATTTTAGGCAAAATTCGACGGACGATTGGCACGAAAGACGGTAATTTAATGTCTTTTATAGAGCCAATTGCTGAATTTAAATTAGATGAGAACGAAAGAGATTACTGCGGTGATGGAGAGTGTCAGTTGGGGAACGTTATCTTTGAAATGTTGGAATTTTCTATTTTAAAAAATGAGCCGTCTGGATTAACAGCCACACGAATACAAAGAAAAATGAAATGTAGTGTGCAAGAGTTCATAAAAAAGGTGAATATGTTGTTAGAGGAAGGAGATGCCGAAAAGGTTAAAGATTTTTATAACGTGATAAACAAACCGTAAGAATGATTAAAATATTTCAAATTTTCGGAGAAGAGTTTTTCTGCTTTGGGGATAAGATACTTTCTATTCAATATGAAAATGGGGGAGGAAGAGAGAAGAATGCCAGTTGGATAGCTCAAAATATTGTAAGATGCATAAACAAAAGAGTTGTTTATCTGAGCAAAAGCTAAAAAAATTTTTATTAATGTTATGAAAAAAAGACCTTATCGCATGAGTTGTGATAAGGCCTTTTTCATGTCATAAATTCTTGTTTTTTGAATATATATAATATTATAGTTTAGAAATACTAGGTGGTGTTAAAATGAGAAAATTAGAGCGAATTAATGAATTGTTGGAAATTCCAAGAGAGATTGTGAGTAAAGTGCCTAAGATAACGGTTACCAGTTTTGATGAAGTTTTGATTGAAAATTTCAAGGGAATTTTGGAATATGAAGAATTTTTTGTGAGGATTAGTACGTATGTTGGAAATATCAATATTAATGGGTTTAATTTGAAATTGAGTCAAATGACAGAAGATGATATTGCTGTTACAGGTAAAATTGAGAGTTTAGATTTTGAAAGCAAAAGGGGAGATGAAGCGTGATATTAAAACGAATCTATATGTACATTTTTGGTGTGGTTGATATTGTAGTAGAAGGTTTTTTTATTGAAAGATTTATGAATCTTTGCAAAGCGGAAAATGTTGTTTTGTGGAGTTCTAAAGTAGAAAAGGGAACCGTTTTAAAAGCAAGAATTAGCAAAGCGGATTTTAAGGTGATTCGCCATGCGGCAAGAAAAACTTCTTGTCATGTAAGTTTGGTGAGAAAAAGTGGACTTCCTTTTACCTTGAAAAAATATAAAAAGAGAAAAGTATTTGCAATTGCTTTGTTTGTAATTGCAATTTTTTGTTTTGTGATTACGCGATTTATTTGGAATATTGAAATTATAGGAAATGAGAAGATTTCGAAAGAAGAGATTTTATCAGATATTGCCAAATATGGAATTCAAGAAGGAAAGTTAAAATCTAAGTTAGATTTGGATGAGATTAAAAATGAGATTCGTTTGAATCGAAATGATTTAGCTTGGATTGGAATTGATATACAAGGAACAAATGTCATTGTAACGGTTGTGGAAGCAATTGAGGAACCAAAGATTATTGATGAAAATACACCAACCAATATTCTATCGGATAAAAATGGCACAATTTCTAAAATTGTAGTAAGAAGTGGAACAGCAAGAGTGAATGTACGGAGATAGTGTTTCTGTTGGTGATTTGATTGTAGAAGGTGTTATGGAAGGAAAATATACAGGTTTAAGGGAAGTAGTAAGCGATGCTGATATTTATGTGGTAAGTACTTATGAAAAAGAACGAAAAGAGGCTTTTATACAGCAAACAGAAGAACGAACAGGAAATTCAGAAAAGAATGTAGAAATTTATCTGCATAATTTTAAAATAAATTTCAAGAAAGGGCTTCCAAAATTCGAAAATTGTGATACAATAAAAACATATAAAAAAATAAAACTATTTTCAAATTATTATATCCCTATAGAAATCGTGAATATGACTCATTTTGAACTAGAAAAAAGCTTCAAAAGCTATACGGAAGAAGAACTTACACAAAAAATAACGGAAAGCTTACAAGAAGAATTCTGTCAAGAAACGGCTATTTCAGATTTGAGTAAAGTACAGCAAAACGTTACCTCCGTAGCAGATGAGAACGGAGTGAGGGTAAAAGTAACTTATTCAGTGGAAGAGAAAATAGGAACCAAAGAAATAGAGGAAAGGAAAGATTAAGTATGGAAGAAAGAAGTTTAAAAGTACTTGCTAATGACACAACCTTTATTAATAAAATTTCAAACACACTAACGAAATTATTGATTCCTACTAAAGTAGGATTAAATGGAATGTTAATCAGTATAAAAAGAAATGCACTTTTAAAGGCATATGAAACATATCAAGCAGTTAAGGGGGATAATAACAAAGAGGAAAATGCTTTGAATCGTTACGAAGAAAGTTACACATTATATTTAGAATCCATTGATAAATATATTATGGATTCGGTTTATAAAAAGGTAAAAAGTGGTAGCAGTTCTACTTTTGAACAAAATGCTTTGTCAAACTATTATAATGTGGTTCATTTGAAGGATCGAGAATATATGGAATATAAATATCGAAAACAAAAATTTTTACTGGATTTGGATTATAATAGTATTGTAAATGCAGGAAAAGAGAAATTAATTAAACGATATGAAAAATTGTATATTGAAAAAAGTGATGGCTTATATAAAAGTATTTTGAAAAATTATTCAGTAAAATTGGCTGATGGCATTAAAGAGAAAAATTTGAACCAAAATGAATTATATAAAAATATTTTTTCGACCTTGGAAGAATACGTGAAAAATATTTTATCATTGAAATTAGAAAAAGATGCGAAAGAATTTGAAAAAATCCAAGCAGATTGTGATGAGCTAGATCGATTTGACATTGGAAAATTGGATGAACAAGATAAGTTAGAAAAAAATATAATTTTATTAGGAATGAGCAGAACGTTGTTTACACATAGTTTACCACTTGTTGCAGCAGAGCAATGTTATCGTAAATTATTACAAGATGCCCGCAGTTTGATGGTTACCACTAAACAAGAAAAGAAACAAGAAGAGGTTTATAAAACTGTACTTAACATCATTCAAAATTATAATGAAAAATTATTAGCAACCAAAGTGTATTGGGAAAAGCCAGAGGAAAGAGAAGCTTATAAAAAGTTTTGGAACGAATATGAAAAGGCTGAAAACGATGAACAAAAAGAAATTGCTGTCCTAAAAAGAGAATTACATGACATTACAGAAAATGGACCAAAAGCAAAGCAAATTCGTCAATATTATAAAAACAAATTGGTAAAATTTGGTGCGATGAAACAATATAAGAATCGTTGTAAAACGATTGCAGATGTGAAATATATTAAAAAAGTCGAAGTAGAGGATGAAGCATGAAACAATTTGTGGAAATAGAATATCGAGATTTAGAGCCAAAAGAGGAACAAGAAGTGTTCATGAATAAAATAATGGCTAAATGTTTTGAAGTAGAAAAGTTAGAAGATACAAAATTATATGTCAGCATTATCTTGACAACACCACAAGTCATTAAAGAAATGAATTATCAGTATCGAAATATAAATGAAGAAACAGATGTCTTATCTTTTCCGATGTTTGAAAAAGAGGAAATTCATAATATAACAGAGCAAGAAGCTTTGGGCGATATTGTAATTTCTGTACAAAGAGTGATAGAGCAAGCTCAAGAATATGGACACAGTTTCGAACGTGAATTAGCGTATATGCTAGTTCACGGCTTTTATCATCTAATGGGAGAAGACCACATGGAAGAAAAAGAAAAAATCATTATGCGAGAAAAAGAAGAACATGTGTTAAGTCAATTAAAGATAACACGATAAAATATTTCAAGAAGGACAAACTATGAAATCAAAAAAATGGAAAAATAAAAATTTTTGGGTAGCCTTGCTTCACAGTTTAAATGGAATAAAAAATGCATTTTTAATTGAAAAAAATATGAAAATTCAATGTGTGTTTGCTGTTTTTGCTATTGTTATAGGATTTTTAGTGGATTTAACAGAAATCGAATGGATTTTGCTTTGTTTAACAATTGGCATAGTATTATTTGCTGAATTGGTCAATACATCAATTGAAAAAGTGCTAGATGTATATAGTGAAAAATATGACGAACAAATAAAACTTGCCAAGGATGTAGCAAGTGGAGCTGTTTTGATAACTGCAATAATGTCATGTGTTGTGGGAGCTATCTTATTTTTACCAAAAATCATTTAGGAGAAGAAAGATGGATAAAAAGAAGAAATTATATGTTGGAATTGTTATCATAATAATTTTTGCTTTACTTGCTATTTTGGGAGTTAAGATTTTTCGTAAGAATCAGAAAATCGAAGTTCCTTCTAGTGAGGAACCAGAAATTGCTGAATTACTAGTGGAAGAGAAAAAAGAAGAAATCAAAATATTTCAGGGAAACGAGAGACCAATTGCTTTTATGATTGATAACAATGTTAACGCTAAACCACAATCTTCTTTGAATAAAGCATATCTGATTTATGAAATCATTGTCGAAGGTGGAGAAACAAGACTGATGGCATTGTTTAAGGGTATAGATACATCGTCAGAAGATGTTATGGTTGGACCGATTCGAAGTGCAAGGCATTATTTTATTGATTATGCTTTAGAAAATGATGCAATATATGCGCATTTAGGGCAAAGTCCACAAGCAGAAACTTATATCAAGAATTCTAAGATTGCAGATATTAATGGACAAGCTTATGATACTGGAAAAGCCAAAACTGCAACTGCTTTATTTTGGAGAGAAAAAGCAAAAAAGGCGCCACATAATGCTTATACAAGCATCAATAGTATCCTAGCGATTTGTGGTAAGAAAAATTATAGCACCAAATCGAATAAAGAAAGTGTGCTAAATTATGTGGCAAAAGAAGTTAAGTTTGATGAAAATGCCCAAATGGCTAATAAAGTGAGCATTCCCTATAGCACTGGTCATACGGTGCAATATGTTTATGATGAAACAACTGGAAGATACACACGATTTTCAAAAGGAAAAAAGCAAACCGATGAAGCAACAGGAGAAGACGTTACAACCAAAAATATCATCCTATCTTTTATCAAAAATACGACGTTAAATGATGGTGAAAATAAAGGAAGACAGAATTTAGAGAATCTTACTAAGGCAAATGGATATTATATTACAAATGGAAAAGCAATCAAGATTACGTGCCAAAAACAATCTGCCACAGGACAAACGAAATATTGTGATGGGTTAGGAAATGAAATTGAAGTTAATGATGGAAATACATGGATTAATATTTGTCCGATTGATGCTAGTGTAACATTTGAGTAAAAGGAAGAGAGAAATGGAAAAAAATTTTAAATCAGGATTTGTCTCGTTTGTGGGAAGAACGAATGTTGGAAAATCAACCTTGCTAAATACTTTACTACAAGAAAAAATAGCCATTACAGCCAACAAACCACAAACAACAAGAACAGCTATTAAAGCGATTTTAAATAGTGATGATTATCAAATTATTATAACCGATACACCCGGAATTCACAAACCCAAAACGAAATTAAGTGAAACCATGATTGAAACAGCATTTACGAGTTTGGAAGAAGTGGATGTTGTAGTGTTTTTGATTGAGGCAACATCAGATGAAATTGGAAAAGGGGATAGCCGTATTTTAGAAAAGTTAAAATCGATGCATAAAAAATGTATTTTAGCGATTAATAAAACGGATTTAATCCAAAAAGAAAAATTACTAAATTTAATGAAAATTTATAGCGAGGAATATTCTTTTGAAGCAATTGTTCCGATTTCTGCGACAACCAATAAGGGTACTGACATTTTAATACAAGAGATTGTGAAATTGTTACCAGTTGGTCCGCGTTATTACAGCGAAGAAGAATATACGGACCAAACAACGAGGCAAATGATTGAAGAAATCATTCGTGAAAAGGCATTGAAATTTTTGAACGATGAAGTGCCACATGGAATTTATGTGGAAGTTACCAAATTTAAAGTGGGCAAAACAATGAAAGATGAAAAGATTTTTAATATTGATAGCGTAATTTATACAACCAAAGAATCACACAAAGGAATCATTATTGGCAAAGGCGGAAATATGCTAAAAAGAATTTCAACAGCGAGTCGCTATGATATTGAAAAAATGCTTGGTGAAAAAGTTAATTTAAAAACATGGGTGAAAGTACGAGAAGATTGGCAAGAAAAAGAGAATATTGTAAAAAAATTCAAATGATAAAATGAAGCATTTTGGGCAAAATAACGAAAGAAAAGGAGCTGATTTTATGACGAAAGATATGGCATGGAATGCTTTTAAGAAAACAGGAGATATCAATATGTATCTTGAATTTAAACAAATTAAATTATTGGAAAAAAAGATAAAGGGAAGTTCAAATGAAGCAAATAAAGGTGAATGGAGTCATTTTAGTTGAAAATAATATGGGCGATTTTGATAAAATGCTTACAATGCTAACGCCCAATTTAGGCAAAATTGGGTGCAGTGCTAGAGGGGCTAGAAGACCGAAAAGCCTTTTACTAGCAGGCACTCAACTTTTGTGTTTTGGAGAATATATGCTTTTTAAAAGTGGGGACAATTATTCAATCAATTCATGTGAGACGATTGAAATGTTTTACAACATTCGAACCGATTTAGATAAACTGACATATGCGACGTATCTTACGAAAATTATTCATGATGTAACAACAGAAAATCAAAATTCTTATAACACATTAAAATTATTTTTGAATACGCTATATGCGATTTCTGAAACGGACAAAAATTTGGATTTTATTACCACAGTATTTAAGTTGAGATTGTTGAAAATTATTGGTTTTGCACCGAATATTCGAGAATGTACTGCGTGTAAAAAGAAAGAAGATATCACACATTTTAGTTTTAAAGATAATGGATTTAAATGTCGAGCGTGTAGCAAGCAAGATATGGGAGCAGTTGAAATTTCTGAGGCTACACAGAATGCTATAAAATATATTATGATGGCTGATCCAAAGAAGATATTTTCATTTGAGCTTTCTGAAAAGTGTAGAAAAGAATTGGAATTGGTGGCAAATATTTATTTGAATGAAAAGTTGGAAAAGGAATATAAATTGGAGAAGTTGTTTTGAGAAAATTATCCTTGACTTTTTTTTCATGTTGTATTATAATAATAAAAATTAGCATTTGACCTTAAACTAAGTAATAAAATTCGTTTTTCTAAGAGAGTCTGCGGTTGCTGGAAAGCAGATAAAAACGGTTTATGAAATCTACTTAAGGGAAGCTTCTAGAAAACTAGACCGAGTGATTGCAGGTTATCGCAATTAAAAGAGTAATAAATTAAGGTGGTACCGCGTCTATAACGCCCTTATGCAATTTTGCATAGGGGATTTTTTGCATATAAGAGGTGAAAAATGATATTTAATGGTAATGATATAAAGAAACTAATTCAAGAAGAAAACATAATAGAAAATTGCAATCAAGAATACATAGGTTCTGCATCTTGTGATATTTCAATGAGTTCTCAAATTTTAAAAATGAAGAAAACATTTAAACCAATTGATTTATCCAATCCAGAAAAAATTGAGCCCCTGTATGAAACAATTGATGTAAAAGATGGATATAAATTTAAGTCAAATGAATGTATTTTTGCTATATTAAATGAAAAAATAAAGTTGCCACAAAATATGGTTGCGCATATACGTCCTAGAACCTCGCTTAGTCGATTGGGAATTATCATCAATTTACAACATATCAATGCAGGTTATGAAGGAATACTGAATATTGCGATGTATAATTTGTCGCCGAATACTTATATTTTGAAAGAAGGCATGCGAATCGGCCAAGTCGTTTTTGAAGAATTAACCGATGGAATGACAGAAAATTTACTGTATTCTAATGAAAAAACGCCAGTGTATCAAAATGAAGATGGAAAAAGCGGTTCTAAAATATATGCTGATTTTATTGGAAAAGTATATCGTCATTTTAAAGGAAATTATTATTTCATTGAAAGTGTTAGCACAGATTCTGAAACGGGAGAAGATATTATTGTTTATAGACCTTTATATGAGAGAAAGGATTCTATGTTATGGACGAGGCCAGCGAAGATGTTTTTTGAGGAAATTGATGAAAAAAGGAGCGATAATGTAACAGGGCAGAAGCATAGATTTGAGCTTGTAGAGGATTTGACAAAAGATTATGCAAATTATAAAAAAGAAAAAGGAGGAAAAGGATAATGCAAGTAAAAGAAGGAGAAGTATATCGTCATTTTAAAGGACCATTTTATTATGTGATTTGTGTTGGATTTGATTCAGAAACGCAAGAAAGAACAGTTGTGTATCGACATTTAGATAATTCAGGAAAAATTTGTATCAGAAATGAAAAAATGTTTTTAGAAGAAATTCCGCCAAGACCAGATAATGTAACAGGGCAAAAACATAGGTTTGAATTAGTGCAAGATTTAGAAAAATTATTCAGAAAATAGAAAGGAGAAAATATGATAGATATTAAATTTTTAAGAGAAAATCCTGAAGTTGTCAAGGAAAATATCCAAAAGAAATTCCAAATACATAAAGTAGATTTGGTGGACGAAGTGATTGAATTGGATAAAAAAGCAAGAGAATTAATTGTAAAAGGCGACGAAATGCGTAGTCAAAGAAACAATTTGAGCAAAGAAATTGGGAATTTGATGCGTGAAGGAAAAAAAGATGCGGCAGAAGAAATCAAGGAAAAAGTAAATGCAATTAACGAAGAACTTGAACAAAATGAAAAATTGGAAAATGAATATCGTGAAAAAGTAAATAGCATTATGATGAAAATTCCAAACATGATGCATGAATCGGTTCCGATTGGAAAAGATGATAGCGAAAATGTGGAAGTGCAAAAATATGGAGAACCAACTAAGCCAGATTACGAAATTCCCTATCATGCGGAAATTATGGAGCGTTTGTGTGGTTTGGATTTAGATTCAGCACGTCGTGTTGCAGGAAATGGATTTTATTATTTAATGGGAGAAGTGGCTCAGCTTCATTCTGCGATTATCACGTATGCGCGCGATTTTATGATTGAAAAAGGATTTACGTATTGTATTCCGCCATTTATGATTCGTTCTGATGTGGTAACAGGGGTGATGAGTTTTGAAGAAATGGACGCCATGATGTATAAAATCGAAGGCGAAGATTTATATTTAATCGGCACAAGTGAACATTCGATGATTGGGAAATTTAAAGGACAATTACTTAAAAAAGAAGAGTTACCGTATACGATGACTTCATATTCTCCTTGTTTCAGAAAGGAAAAAGGGGCGCATGGAATTGAAGAAAGAGGCGTATATCGAATTCATCAATTTGAGAAACAGGAAATGATTGTAGTGTGCGAACCAGATGAGAGTTATGAATGGTATGACAAGATGTGGCAGTATACAATAGAATTGTTTAGAAGTTTGGAAATTCCTGTGAGAACATTGGAATGTTGTAGTGGTGATTTGGCGGATTTGAAGTCCAAAAGTGTGGATGTGGAAGCTTGGAGCCCAAGACAACAAAAATATTTTGAAGTGGGAAGTTGTTCGAATTTGACAGATGCACAAAGTAGACGTTTAGGAATTCGTGTGAAAGGCGAGAAGGAAAATTATTTGCCACATACGTTGAATAATACGGTTGTAGCGCCACCAAGAATGTTAATTAGCTTTTTGGAAAATCATTATAACGAAGATGGAAGTGTTGATATTCCAGAAGTGCTTTGGAAGTATATGGGTGGAAAGAAAAAATTGGAACCGAAAATGTTGACAAAATAAAAATATAGTGTATAATAATAGTAGTAAAAATGATTAGATTTGCACATGCAAAAAATGAAAAAAATAGGTAGTGGTGCTACACTACCTATTTTTATTTAGCCAAAAAAGTAATTTATAATGTCAAGAAAGCTTTTAATTGTTGCTAACAATAGATTCAATTTAGGTAATATACTTTTTTTCGCTTTTTTCTTATGTATAGGATTAGATTTGTACATCTTTATCACCTCCTTTCAAGGTAAACAAAAATGCCTTTATTGGAAATTCTTTATTCGAATGAATAAAGTTTCAAGATAATAATGCTTGCATTATAACACATTTTATATTATAATGCAACCAATCATGAAAAGGAAATGGAGTTATTGAAATGATTGTAAAAAATCCAAAATTTGAAATATCTGCCGTGCGGACCGAAACAATATCCCAAAGGAAATTTGCCAGAAATTGTATTGGTTGGAAAATCGAATGTCGGAAAATCGTCTTTTATCAATACGATGCTGAATCGAAAAAGCTTGGCAAGGACGAGCAATACGCCAGGGAAAACAAGACTAATTAATTTTTATAATATTGACGATAAGTTTTATTTTGTGGATTTGCCCGGTTATGGATTTAGTAAAATGTCAAAACAAGAAAAGGTGACTTCTGGAAAGTATATTGAAGAATATTTGGAAACAAGAGAAAATATTGCTTTGGTGGTTCATTTATTGGATATTAGGCATGAGCCAACAGCAGATGATAGATTCATGTATGATTACATTTTGCGTTCGAATTTACCATTTATGATTTTGACAAATAAAGCAGATAAAATTGCGATAACGAAAGTAGATGCAGAAGTAGAAAGAATTAAAGAACGACTTGGAATTTCGTATAGTACGATTTTACCGTTTTCTTCAACAAGAAAAATTTATTTAGATAAAGTTTGGGAAGAAATTGAAAAATGGATTGTATAAATAAAATCGATTTGGCATAAAATAGTATGGGTGATTTGTGTGGAGAGAGATTTTATTAAAGAAATGAAAGTAATGGACCAAAAGAATGTGGATACGTATCAAGAATTGATGAATCATATTGAAAGAGTACAGAAAAGTCTTGAAAGAGATTACAATAATATTCAATTTATTGAAGACAGAAATTTAGTGGATTATTATACGTATCGCATTAAGGCAGAAGAAGCACAGTATGATTTTTTGTTACAAGAAGCCAAAAGAATTGAAACAGGAAAGTAAAAGAGGTTGATATGGAAAAAATATTTGAAGTAGGACTTGTTTTAGGAAGATTTCATCCGATGCATAAAGGGCATATGGAAATTATCGATATTGCGAGAAAATTGTGTAAAAAAACGATGGTTTTAGTTGGTTCTGCACAGGAAAGTGGAACCCTTAGAAATCCATTTAAAGTGGAAACGAGGAAAAAAGCAATTCATGCGATTTATCAACAAGAAGATGTAATCATTGGCGAATTAGATGATATGACAAATGAAAATGATATTTGCTTTGAATGGGGAAAATACATATTAGATGCGGTAAAGAAAAAATACAACCTTGAGCCAGATTTAATGGTTTATGGAAAAGACGAATCACGCAAAGGTTGGTTTTCAGAAGAGGATAGCAAAAAGTTTTCAGAAGTTATTGTGGCACGCGATAAAATAGAAATTTCTGCAACGCAATTAAGAAAATATTTAAGGGAAGATAAAAAAGAAGAATGGCAAAAATATGTTCCAGAAGAAATTTGGGACATGTATGGAGAGTTAAGAGAAGAATTATTAGAAATAGAATGTTATAAAAAATAAAAGGAAAATACAAAGGAGAAAAAAGATGAGACAAGATATTGCGATGAAATACAATCGAAGAATATTTCCAGTGTATAAAGGAATTGGTTGGGATCCATTGTTTTATTCAGCTATTATATTTTTGTTTTTAACTCAAGTAAAAGGAATAGAAGCTTCGAAAGTACTGTATGCTGAATCAGCTTATGGGTTGTTTGCTTTATTATTTCAAATACCTGTGACAATTATGATTGAAAGATTGGGAAATAGAAAATCGTTAATTGTGGGAAATCTTTTAGTAGCAATCCACGTGGCAATGATACTGATTGTGAATCATTTTGGAATATTGTTAGTGGCCTATATGATGTTTGCATTTGGAACGTGTATGAAAGATGTTTCGGAATGTACAGTTTTATATGATGCAACAAAAGTTTGTAAAGGGAAAAATTGCATGGAAAATATTGATTCTAAAGGGTCAACAGCTAGTTATGTTTTACAAGCAATTACGTCGGTTATGGCAGGTTATTTATTTGTGATAAATCCGTATATTCCAATTATATTGTCAAGTATGCTATGTATGCTTGCAGTATTGATTGCATATCGATTTGAAGAAATTGAATCTGAAGAAACGAAGTCTACAACAGTTAAGGAAACAATAAAAGATATGAAAGAGGGATTTCAATTTATTATTCATTCTCATAGATTAAAAGCACTGTTACTTTTTATGTCGTTATTTGTTGGTGTACTAATGTGATTTCCACTTATGAAAAAAGTTTACTACAAGATTTAAAGGTAAAACCACAATATTTTGGAATTATTTTTGCGTTATTGACCTTAGAACAAGGCGTTGCGGTTCAATTCCAAAATAAAATACATAATAAATTCAGAAATAAAACATTAGCTTTTTTATCGATTCCAGTTTTTATGTCATTTATTTTAATTGGAATTATCGTTGCACTAAATCTTAATCACGCATTTACAATAATGACAGTTATTTTTATGTTTGCAGTTCAACATTTTTTGAGGGCACCTTATTGGACTTTGGAAAATAAATACATCACCAATTTTACCGATGATTATATTAGAGTAAAAATTTTATCTGCGAATAAAACATTAAAGGCAATATTTAAAATTGTTATTACATTCTTAGCAGGATTATTATTGGAATATTATACGACAAGTAAGGCATATTTTATAGTAGGCGTTATAGGACTAGTTATGATAACTTTGGTGTTGAAATATATGCAAAGAAGAGTAGGATTAGACCCTGATGAATATCAAGAAAGTGATATTAAATATAAAAAACAATCATAAATTAAAAACATTTTTTAACGAAAACATTGACTTTTTGATAAAATTCAATTATAATAATATTCGAACATTCGTAAATTACAAAAAAGCAAAATGTAATTTGCGAGGAATGTGCCTGTAGTTTAGCTGGATAGAATGCGAGGCTACGAACTTCGAGATCGGGGGTTCGAATCCCTCCAGGCACGCCATTAGGCAAAATAGAGTTTTCAAGCTAGCTTGAAAACTCTATTTTTAATTGTATTTACAAAATAAAAAGTATTTCATTAAAAAACAAAATACTTTTTATTTTGTAATAATATTAATGATGTCTGCTATTTCTATGATGAGGATAATTATATTCTACACAATTATCATGAGAGAATCCTTGTGTTCTCGTACATCCTTCCATAGAATAAGGACATGTTTCAGAATTATCACAAATAGCAGGTCTAGTTTGTATACAATTTTCTACATTGCAAACACCTTGTGAAGAATTCAGTTGCCTTGCATAAATTACATTACTAGCCATTACTAGGCCAATCACTCCAGTGGCTAAAAAAAACTTTTTCATAACATATTTTCCTTTCTATTTTTATATAAAATCATCCATTTCACCATTATCAAAAAGAAAAGCATCTTCATTTTTTTCGACATCACGTACAGGCAAAAAGATGGATAATTTTGTAGCATTATGCCCACATTCAGGACAATGATAATGAATCATTCCACAAGCGTAAGTCCCAGTTGGAATATCTGCTTTGCAATTTACTTTCATTAAATTCTTTTTATAATAATCTGCATTCTCATGAGAAATATAATGCCCAACTGTCATTGGTAACATGTATAATTGACGATTTTTTTCCTCCATTTGACTTTGACATTTACGACACCAATCATCATGAAAAACAGCACGAAATTTACGTAAAAATCCCATTTCTATTTCTCCTTACCACGAGCTTCTTCTAATACATTTACCATCATATCGGCTTTTGAAATTCCAGTCAAAATATATTCGCTATCCATACGAAAACGTTGATTAGAAGTAAATGTATTAATTCTAACCTTTACATCATCTACCGTAAATAAGAAACTTACTCGACCACTCCCTTCCATAATGCCAATACCAGATTTTCCGTCATCTACCCATGTTTTTGTAATACGACTAGCTGGTAATACAAAATTTTCAAATGGATTCCAGAAAAACAAAAGAGCAATTTTTCCATTTACAATATCTACAACAATCATACTTCCATTCCCATAGAAAGTGTGGTTACGTTCAAATCCACTTTCATTTAATTGTTGTTCTAATTTTTTTTGATTTTTCTTATAAATAGTTCTTCCACCAAAAGCCCACCAAATAAATGAAAGAATAGATGGTCCCATAAATAAAACCACAGCCATATTTCCTTTTGGGAAAAATTTCATTCCAATCCCAAAACAAATTGCACAAATTAATATTGGTGCAAATATGTATGATAATAAATAAACAACATTCACTTTTTTAACTTTTATATTTTCCATTTTAAACTCCTTTTTATTTTATATTTTATTCCCATTCCGATTTTTGTTTTTTCTTAGGTGCCCAGAAATATGGGAAAATTCCTAATTTTGCACCAAGTGCATGAAAGATTGGAAAGGCGATGAAAATCGTAATACACTGAACCATTGTAGTAGGTGCTTCCGTGTAATCTTCTTCACTTAGTTTTCCACCATTTCCTACCATATCCACATAAAAATCTGTGCGACTTAATTTCTCGGAATGTTCGATTTGAGCAATAAAGGTCTCATTACTCGTTAAATCTTCGTAAACAACTTTTCCAACCGGTAGAATAGAATTACTCGTATAAATGCTATCTCCGTCTTGTTTAACCGATTCAGTATTAATACGAGCAGCTACGATTTCGCCAGACGGCAGTGTTACAGCATACATATAAGAAGTATCATAAAATCCAGCACCGCGATTACGATATTCAATTCCTGGTGAAACAATGGTAAAAGTATCGTGTGATAATAAATCATCAACACTTTGTGCTTGGTAGATAGACTCATTTGCAATGCCACCAATATCGCCATCAGCTACGGTATGTTCTTGCACGTAAGCTTCATATTTTTGTGGTAAAATGCGTTCTGCAATTTTCACAGGAATAAAGCTAACGAGAAAACTCAGCAGTAAACAGAGCCAAATGTCAAATCGAAGATGATAATATCTCATACTTTTTTCCTCCTTTTAACAATATATAGCGTTATCATATCATAAAAAAGAAAAATTATCAAGCATTTAGAATAGAATAAATTGCATAAGTTAAAAAAATTTTTCCATAACTTTACAGAATTTTTGTAAGATGATATAATCAATTTCAAGAAAGAAGATGAAAATAAATGACGAAAAAATATCTACCAAAAAATGTACTAGATGCAGCAATTGAAAGGCTAGAAATTATATTTAAAAATTTTGAACATATTTATTTTAGTTTTAGTGGCGGAAAGGATAGTTCCCTTATGGTACAACTAGCCAATCAAGTTGCGAAACAGATGAATAGAAAATTTGATGTATTATTTATTGATTTAGAAGCCCAATATCGTTATACCATTAAACATGTAGAAGAAATTAAACAATTATCGCAAATCAGAGATTTTTATCATATTGCTCTGCCGATTGCACTTAGAAATGCCGTGTCAGTTTTACAACCAAAATGGATTTGTTGGGAAAAAGAAAGTGAGCATTTATGGGTAAGAGAAATGCCAAAAGATTGTATTAATATCGATAATTGTCCATTTCCATGGTTTAAAAAAGGAGAAGAATTTGAAGAATTTATTGTTCAATTTGCCAATTGGTATCAAACAAAATATCAAGGAAAAGTAGCCTGTGGTGTTGGAATTCGAACAGATGAAAGCTTGAATCGCTTTCGTACCATCGCTATGCAAGATAAAAAAGTTACGTTTGAAAATTATCATTGGACCACCAAATTAAAAGTGCATGAAAAGCACATTGATGTTTACAATTTTTATCCCATTTACGATTGGACAACAGAAGATATTTGGGGAGCAGTCAGCAAATTCAATTTTTCATTTAATTATATTTATGAATTGATGTATAAAAATGGACTAAGCATTTACGAGCAAAGACTTTGCCAACCGTATGGAGATGACCAGAAAAAAGGTTTAAATCAGTTCAAAGCTTTAGAATATGATACGTGGGGGAAAGTTTTAAATCGTGTGAATCGGTGTCAATTTTGGCAATATTTATTGTAAAACAACAGCGCTTGGCAATATCAAATCTTGCAAACCAGATTTTATGTCTTGGCAGGAATATACGATATTTTTACTAGAAAGTATTGGCATTTATAATCGAGATTTAATGTTACATTATTACCGAAAAATAAAAAAATTTATGATTTGGCATCAAAATAAATTTGGAATCGAGTTAAAAGATATTCCCGATACCGCAGAATGCAAATTAGAAGGTCAGCGAAAAGTAATTTCTTGGCGAAGAATTGCAAGAGCGATTGAAAAAAACGATTTTTATTTACGAAGATTATCGTTTGCCCAAACCAAAAATGATGACAAGCAATTAATGGAATTAATTCATAAATGGGACAATTTATTAAATCAAACAACTCTCACAGATGATAAAGCATTGCAAAAAATCATACAACAAAAATGGATATAAAAGGAGAAAAAATGGTAGTTAAAATCACAAATCAAAATGAAAATTTTTATCAATACATGGGAAAATTTTTCGGTTCTAGATTGGTAGAAAGGCAAACCAACGACCGAATTTATGATGATGATAATAAACAATGGTATCTTTATTTAGAACAAGATAAAGTCAAAGCATTTGTATCAATCAGTAAAAATGTCATCAAAAATGTATATACTACTAAAGACGAATATTTAGTAGAAATATTAAAAAATATCACCAAAGAAATGCTAATCACAGACAGCATTGTAACCAATGTATATTGTGAAGTTTATGAAACCTGTGGATTTGAAATTAAAAATCAAGCGTATAAAAATTTTGTAACAATTAGTAGGGAGAAAAATTAAAATGAAAGAAATAGAATTTCCAGTATTAAATGTAAAAATGGTCGATATTGACAAAGTAATTGCCAACGACTATAATCCCAATAAAGTAGCACCACCAGAAATGCAATTATTAAAACATTCTATTGAAGAAGATGGTTATACCCAACCAATTGTAACGTATTATGATAAAGAAAGGGATATTTATATTGTAGTAGACGGATTTCACCGCTATCGTTGTGCCAAAGAATTTTTTCATTTAAAACAAATTCCGATTGTTACGATTGACAAAGACTTGGAAAATCGTATGGCAAGCACCATTCGTCATAATCGAGCCAGAGGAACGCATCAAATCATTGATATGTCGCATATTGTTTTAACACTAACCCAAAATGGTTGGACCGAAATGGAAATTTCGAAACATCTAGGCATGGAATTAGATGAAATTATTCGTTTAAAACAAATTACAGGCTTAAAAGACATGTTTGCTAATCACGAGTTTAGTAAATCTTGGGAAGAAATGGAAGAGAAAAATGTAAAAAGAAAATAGCTTTTAGCTATTTTCTTTTTACATTTCAAATTGTGCACCAGCAAATAAAGTATTAATGTTAGTAACACCTTTTAACTGTTTTTCAAAATATGCAATGACTTCATCTGAAGTACAATGTCCCATATAAGCATTTTGCACTTGACTTTCCTTAAAATATTGTACAATTTTTTGAGTATAGGCATCGATTTTCTTTAAATGAAATCCACCAATTACTGCTAAAATTTTGTTTTCACCAGTTATTTTTTTTGCTTGCTCAATAATATTATGAATTCCAGAATGAGAACAAGAACCAAACACGATAATTCCATTTTCTGTTTGAATGACAATTCCAGAATCATCTTGCAAATAATCTGTCTTTTCATCTTCTAAAATGGTTGGTAAATTCTGAATAGGCACTTCAAATTTTCGCTCAATTTCTCCCAAAAACCAAACGTTTTCAAAAATTTTATAAGGATTTTTTGTTTCAATTAATTCAAATTTTTTGCCTAATTCCTCTTTGGTTTCATTAATGCCAGCATATTCCATATGTCTTAGTAAACTATATCTTTTGGTAAAACATTGTGGATGTAAAATTAGAGTTTTTTTCGTATCCATATATTTTAACCCATTTCCATGATCCCAATGACCATGACTCAAAACGATTTTATCTACTTGTTCTAAGTCAATATTTAGTGTTTTAGCATTTTTCAAAAAAGCATCTGTAATGCCACTATCCAGTAGTAGTTTTTGGTGATTGACTTCAATATAAATAGACAAACCATTTTCACTTATCAAGTTTGAATCACAGTTTCTATCTTCTGTTAAAACGGTAAATTTCATATATTTTATCCTCCTACTTTGATAATATCATGAGACATTTAAAAAAGCAATAAGAGGCAAAATAAAAATAGGAATAATTTGCAATTATCTGCAAAAACATATATAAATTCATATAAAAATTAAATAAACTCGGAAAATGTAACAAAAATGTAATATAAAAAATTTAAAAAATCGCCACGACCTAGAGAATGAATCATTCTAGAGTTTCAAAACAAGTTTTCGTAAAATGAAACCACAAAAATAGATTTTTGATAAGCTGTCAAAATACTGTAATTCAAGGCTTGGAATACATAAAAGGTAATCATTTGACATTACTTTTTTTAATGGTAAAATGGATTTATAACAAACAAGAAAAGTTTAATTTAAGGGGGATACGTTTGATGAAAGTGATAAAAAGAGACGGACGAAAAGTAGAATATGATAGTGATAAAATTGTCATAGCCATTAGTCAAGCCAATAAAGAAGTTGGTGGAAAAGATAAAATTTCTAGAGAATCAATTGAATTTATTACCAAATATATTGAAAGCTTGGATAAGGCAACTATGTCAGTGGAAGACATTCAAGATATTATTGAACGTAAATTAATGGAATTTGGAAAATTTACATTAGCAAAAAAATATATCTTATACAGAGATAGACACGACCTAATTCGTAAAGCCAATTCAACAGATGAAAGTATTTTGTCCTTAGTAAGAAATGCCAATAAAGAAACGATGGAAGAAAACAGCAATAAAAATGCAACTTTAGTTTCTACCCAAAGAGACTTAATTGCTGGTGAATGCTCCAAAGATTTAGCAGACAGAGTCATGCTTCCAGAAAGAATTGTTAAAGCACACAATGATGGAATCTTACATTTCCACGACAAAGATTATTTTGTGCAACCAATGCATAATTGTATGTTAGTCAATATTGGCGATATGTTGGATAACGGAACTGTCATGAATGGAAAAATGATTGAAAGTCCAAAAAGTTTTCAAGTAGCTTGTACCGTTATGACACAAATTATTGCCGCAGTTGCCAGTAGTCAATATGGTGGACAATCTGTAGATATTCGTCATTTAGGAAAATATTTAAGAAAAACATATAATAAAGCCTACAAAAAAAGTTTTCTAAGATATGTAGAAAAAGGATTTGCGAAAGAAGAAGCAGACGAAAGAGCCAAAGAAGATGCTATCATAAAGCGAGAAGAAGAACTAGCGTCTGGTGTTCAAACCATTCAATATCAAATCAACACTTTAATGACAACCAATGGACAAAGTCCTTTTGTAACCATTTTTATGTTCTTAGACGAAAAAGATGAATATATTGAAGAAAATGCTATGATTATCGAAGAAATCTTAAAACAGAGATTACAAGGAATCAAAAACGAAAAAGGTGTTTATGTCACACCAGCTTTTCCAAAATTAATCTATGTGTTAGACGAAAATAATTGTCTACAAGGTGGAAAATATGATTACTTAACCAAATTAGCAGTAGAATGCTCTTCGAAAAGATTGTATCCAGATTACATTTCAGCCAAAATTATGCGCCAAAATTATGAAGGAAATGTTTTCAGTCCAATGGGATGCCGTTCTTTCTTATCACCTTGGAAAAATGAAAAAGGAGAATATATTTTTGAATCTCGTTTCAATCAAGGGGTTGTTAGCATTAATTTGCCACAAGTTGGAATCATCGCCAATGGTGACGAAAAGAAATTCTGGAAATTATTAGACCAACGATTAGAATTATGCTTTGATGCTTTAATGTGCAGACACAATGCCCTACTTGGCACCATGTCAGATGCCTCACCAATCCACTGGCAATATGGCGGAATCGCAAGACTTGCCAAAGGAGAAACCATTGACAAATTATTAAATAGTTGTTTCTCAACCATTTCTTTAGGATATATTGGCTTATACGAAGTAACCAAATTAATGAAAGGTGTCAGCCATACAGATTCAGTAGGGGAAGAGTTTTCTGTTCGATTAATGCAACATTTAAGAGAAACCACCGATCGTTGGAAAAAGGAAACTGGTTTAGGGTTTGCCTTATATGGTACACCAGCAGAAAGCTTATGTTATCGATTTGCACGAATCGACAAAGAACGTTTTGGCGACATAGAAGATATTACAGATAAGGGATATTACACAAATTCATATCATGTAGACGTAAGAGAAAAAATCAATGCCTTTGATAAATTGAAATTTGAAAGCAAATATCAACCAATTTCATCTGGTGGTTCGATTTCTTATGTTGAAATACCAAACATGAAAAATAATTTAAAAGCCATGGAAGAAGTCGTGAAATTCATTTATGATAATATCCAATATGCCGAATTCAACACAAAATCAGATTATTGCCATTGCTGCGGATTTGACGGAGAAATCACCATCAATGAGCAATATGAATGGGAATGCCCACAATGTGGTAACAAAGATCACAGCAAAATGAATGTAACCCGTAGAACTTGTGGTTACTTAGGAGAAAACTTCTGGAACGTCGGCAAAACCAAAGAAATAAAAAGTAGAGTACTACACTTATAATCCGCATTTTCGGAAGCAACAAAATATGTGCTAGCCAAACGTTCGTGAAAATTTTTACAAAGTAAAAATTTACTCGCTATCATTAAAAATAAAAACACGACAAACATTCGTGAAGATTTTACAAAGTAAAAATTTTCTCGACATAATCAAAAAATACAAAAGAGCGACAACTTGTCGCTCAATTATCGTAAAACATAAAAATTGGGGGAAAATAAAATGAACTATGCAGATATCAAATTTCCAGACATCCAAGATGGAGAAGGAATCCGAGTGGCACTGTATGTTAGTGGTTGCCATTTTCACTGCAAAGAATGTCATAACAAAGAAGCATGGGATTTTAATTTTGGAAAAAAATTTACCAATGAAACCATAGAAGAAATTTTAAATTTACTAAAAAAACCATATGTTCAAGGCTTATCTTTATTAGGAGGAGAACCTTTAGAGCCAGCCAATCAAGAAGGGCTTTTGCCATTATTAAAAAGAATGAAAGAAGAATTGCCACAAAAGGATGTCTGGTGCTGGACAGGTTATAATTTTGATACCGACATTTTATCCAAAATGTTTGTTCAAAATCCAACCACCAAAGAATTATTAAGCAAAATTGATATTATAGTCGACGGTCAATTTGAAATTGAAAACAAATTAACCGATTTAGCCTTCCGAGGTTCCACAAATCAACGAAAAATAGATGTCAAAAAAAGTCTTGAAAAAGGCAAAATGGTTCGATTAAAGTTTGGAGATGAAGACAAATATCAATCCAATAAGCCAAAAATTATGTATTTCGAAGAATTCAAAAAATCAAATAAAAACTTGACAAACCAAAATGAAAATAATACAATATCAGTGAATTTTAATTCTATGAATCAATATCATGAAGACTTGGTTGAGCCAGAACAAATAATAGAAAAAGAAGTACAAGAAACCATAGCTGCAAAAAATATAGATTAAAATAAAAGATAATGAGGAGGAACTTATGGACGATATTAAAATTTTTGCTTGTAGCAAATCAGCAGAAAAGTTCACAAATGAAATATGTAATTGTTTAAAAATTGAACCAGGAAAGATACATCGCCAAAAATTCAAAAATGATAACAATTTCGTACAGATACTAGAAACCGTTCGAGAAAAAGATGTTTATCTAATTCAAACAACAGAGCCACCTGTCAACGAAAGAATTATGGAATTATTAATTGCAGTCGATGCTGCAAAAAGGGCAACAGCCAGAAGAATCACGGTTGTTTTACCTTATTTTATTTACTCAAGATCGGACAAGAAAGACCAACCACGTATTCCAGTAACAGCAAAATTATTTGCGCAATTAATCGAAGCAGCTGGAGCAGATCGTGTGGTTACTTGTGATTTACACAATCCAGCTATCCAAGCCTATTTCAACATCAATTGTGATGTTTTAACAGGAAGATACATATTAGAAAAATATTTTGATTTAAAACAAATCGAAAACATGGTAATTGTAGCAACCGATGCAGGAAGTTCTAAAAAAGCTTATAAATATGCAGAACATTTCAATTGTCCAATTTGTTTAGTCGATAAAAGAAGAAATGGAAATGATGACCAAGCGATGGCAACAAGCGTTATTGGAGATATCGAAGGAAAAAATGCATTAGTATTTGACGATGAAGTAGACACCGCAGGTTCGATTATGGAAACAGTAGAAGTCATCAAGAAATTTGGTGCTAAAGATGTTTACGTTGGATGTACCCATGGAGTTCTTTCAGGACCAGCGATTGAACGTATTAAAAATTCCGAAATCAAAGAATTAGTTATGACCAATACAATTCCATTACCAGAAGAAAAACAGCTAGATAAAATTGTTGTTGTATCAGTTTCAGAACTATTTGCGGAGACAATTAAGAGAATTAATGAAGCAAGTTCAATAGGAGAATTATTTGAAGATTAATTAACTATTGACAAGTTGGTAATTGTATTGTATAATAAAAAAAGCTAAGCGAGGCATCAAAAGGGTTAATACATATCCCACTAAGTGTTTTTTAGCTTCGGAAGGAGGGGGAAAAAGGAATGTCAGAGATTAAAGTAAATGGTAACTTAGAAGAAGCACTAAAAAGATTTAAAAGACAATGCGCTAGAAATGGCGTACTTCAAGAAGTTAGAAAAAGAGAACATTATGAAAAACCAAGCGTAAAGAGAAAGAAAAAATCAGAGGCTGCAAGAAAAAGAAAATTTTAAGATAAAAAAAGATAGCGAACAAGCTATCTTTTTTGTTATACAGAACAGTGTCTGGAGAAGACATGACTGAAGTAAAGAGAAATTTGAATGGGGGACTTAATTTGACAGTAGCAGGAGAAGCTTTCGTTTTGAAATATGTGGTGCCGTTTTCTATTTTGCCACAAAAATTTCCACAAAAATTTTCCCATACTCAATACTATTCACAACCGCAACTCCTGTATAATTAAAATCTTTACTCAAAATATTTTTCTTATGAGATTCTGAATTCATCAAACTTTCAATCGCACCGTCTGCATTTAGATTTCGAGCAATATTTTCACTTGCTTTACTATACGAAACTTGATGATTAGTTAGCATTTCAAAAAGTGTACCAAAAGTTGGAGAAGTATGTGAAAAATATTTATTTTTTACAATATCATTTGCTTTTAAACGAGCTAAATTAAGCAAATTTTCGTCCATTTCAAATTCTGGCAAATTGTTTTCAATACGTTTATTATTAATTAAATTAAAAAAGATTTGTTCATCTTGCGAAAGTGTAGGAGATGAAGCGGTTTCTGCGGTTTCGACATTAGCAGAAGTTTCAATTGTCTTTTCCGTTTCATAAGAACCTTCAATATAATCAGCAAAAACAGCTCCCACCAAATTATTTTCAGTTCGTACAATATACCAATTATCCACTTTTCCGTAGATATGTACGGTATCATCTTTTGCCAATAATCCAATATGCGTATTTTCTGTACTAAGTCCCGTGCGTATTTTCAAAGATTCTGCAGTAACTTTTCCGAACGGTATAAGGATATTGCACTTCCGATTCTTGAGTTTCTTCATTTCCCAAAGAAGTCGAAAAAATGCCAACTCCAATAAATCCTAAAATCACCATAAAAATAATCCAAAACTTTTTCATAAAAATTCCTCCTTTTCTTAAAAAAATTCTACCCAAGAAAAAAAAAAAATATACCTATCATCAAATCACAGTTACAGCTTCTTGACTTTTTGCACAAGATATGATACAATTTATCCCATTCGTTCGTATATTCGAACAAAAAATTATAAATTTCAGGAGGTAATTCAAATGAAAGAAAGAAAACGGTACTTATTTTTTCAGATGATATGCATAGGATTAATCTTTTTATTGCTTTGGACGATTTTTGGATTAGCAATACAATGGAATGAAAAGAGGCAAATAGAAGATGCTATGCAAAGAGCTGCCCAAAGAATTGAGGAGTTGGAAAATGAAAATGAGATTTTGCGGGAGGAAAATGAGAATTTAAAAATGAGTCAAATAAAGTAACGATTAAAAAAATGAGAACGGAAAAACTGCACAGTTGTGCAGTTTTTCGCTTTTAGTATAAAAAGTTATCTTTCAATTCCTTTAAAATTTTTCCAAAATAATATTTCCAACTATTTTGCTCTAACTGATTGGTTAAAACAATATCGGTTGAACACAAAATTTTTCCTTCATAAAAAATGGTTATATTCCCAATTTTTTCATGGGAAGGAACGCTAGCAGATAAAGAATTTAAAGTATAAAATTTTGTTTTTAGCGAATTTAAGGTATTTGCTTTTAAAGGAAAGATGGTGTTGTTCATTTCAGATAAGGCTATATTGGGTTTGGTAATTGTTTTTTGAAGCCATACATTTTGTTCATAATAGGTTTTATATTCTGCAAAACTTTCTTGAATATAATCGGAAAGATTCACATATTCAAAGGTATCATAAACATAATTGATAACATTCATACTATCACGTGTTCTTTGATTTTTTGTGTCCGCTCCCAAAACCACAACAATAATATCCATTCCATTTCGATTACAACTCGAAACTAAGCAACGTCCCGCGTTAAACGTAAAACCAGTTTTCACCCCATAGACACCTTCAAAATTTCCCAGTAGTTCATTTGTATTAGAAATCGTGCGAGGAGTACCGTTTACTGAAATCGTGGTTGTTTTGGTAGAAACGATGTTTTTGAATTTTTCATTTTTTAGAGCGTAATCTGTGAGTAAAGCAAGTTCGTAGGCAGTTGTATAGTGATTTTCATCGTCTAAACCATGTGGTGTTACGAAGTGCGTGTGAGTTAAGTTTAATTCTTGTGCTTTTTTGTTCATTTTTTCAGCAAAGCCTTCTACAGAACCAGCGATGTGTTCGCTAATGGCAATGGCACAATCGTTTCCGAGAACGTAGCATAAGACCGTAAAGCACATCATTCATGGACATTTTTGTACCAGTGGAAACTTTCAAGCAAGAGCCTCGTACAGAAGCAGCTTCTTTCGAAAATTCAACGGTTTCACTTAAATCGCAATTTTCTAAAACAAGAATGGCTGTCATGATTTTGGTTGTAGAAGCCATAGGAACTTCTTTGTAGGCATTTTTTTCGTATAGAACGGAAAGGCTTTTTCGATCAAGAGCAAGGATATGTTTGGCATTGGTAGTTGGTTCTTTGGAAGGATTTTTGGTATCAGTTGAAACTTCGATGAAGTTGTCAAGCTCGGATTCCTCTAAAAAATCGTCTGCAAAGCATAGAGAAGGAACAATTGTAAAAAATATTGTTAAAATTATAAAAATTTTTTTCATCATCATTTTTTTCACCTGCTTTAAGAATATGCCTAAAAAAAGAAAATATGACGGATAATGTTATTTGACAATTAACATAAAACATAGTATAATGTTAATATATGGGAAATTGTCCCTTCAATCTGGAAGGGAGTCTCCTTCTGGATTTATAACAAATGTATAATTTTAGAAGGAGGAATAAGTATGATTAAAAAAGTAATTGAAAAGTTAACAAAATTAACAGATCTTCAACGGGCATTAGGTGCTTTTGTTGCGGAGATAACATTTTTTGTTATACTTTTTATGATTGTAACCAATGTCGATGAATTATCTGTTTGGATTAGAGGAGTCGCGCTGATTGCATGCGTACTTGATTTAGCGGTTATGTTTTTGCTTATAATAACGAGAGAGCGGTAAATTATACTTTTGCAGGTGGCTTGCAGTTTAAGTCGCCTGTTTTTTGTATAAAAAAATGTTTAAAAATCGCAAAATCTGGGTATTATTTATATAGTTGTAACATTTTAAAAAATAAAAAAATATGATAGAAAAGTTTTTTAAAAAACTACTTGAAAATACATAAAATTATCGATATAATTTTATACAGTTTAGATTATAAATAAGGAGGAACGTTTTTATGGCGGAAGTAACAGAAGAAGAGAGAAGAGAAGTCGAGGAAATGGTGAATGGCTTAGTAGAAAGAGCAAGAAAAGCTTCAGATGAATTCAAAAAACTCGACCAAGAAACAGTTGACAAAATTGTCAAAAAAATGTCAATGGCAGGATTAGATAATCACATGAAATTAGCAAAACATGCTGTTGAAGAAACAAAAAGAGGAATTTACGAAGATAAAATTACAAAAAATATGTTTGCAACAGAATATATTTATCATAGCATCAAATACGATAAAACAGTTGGGGTAGTCGAAGATAACGAAGAAGAAGGATATGTGACAATTGCAGAACCAATCGGTGTGATTGCTGGTGTAACACCAGTTACTAATCCAACAGCAACAGTGATGTTTAAATCTATGATTTCAGCAAAAACAAGAAATGTCATTGTATTTGGTTTTCATCCATCAGCTCAAGAATGTAGTGTAGCAGCTGCAGAAATTATGCGTCAAGCTGCTGTTTCAGAAGGGGCTCCAGAGGATTGTATTTTATGGATTGATAAACCATCCGTTTTGGCAACAAGTTTGTTAATGAATCATCCAGATGTTGATTTAATTTTGGCAACTGGTGGTTCTGGTATGGTAAAAGCAGCGTATTCAAGTGGAAAACCTGCTCTTGGTGTTGGACCAGGAAATGTACCTTGTTACATTGACAAAACTGCTCATTTAAAAACATCAGTTACGGATTTAGTTTTATCCAAATCATTTGACAATGGTATGATTTGTGCATCAGAACAATCAGTTATTGTGGATAGCGATATTAAAGATGAATTTGAAAGATTAATGCGAGAAGCTGGTTGCTATTTTGTAAATGACGAAGAAAGAGAAAAATTAAAAGCTACAATGTTTATAGCTGATCAAGGAAATAAATTAAATCCAGCTGTGGTTGGGCAAAGTCCAAAAACAATTGCAAATTGGGCAGGATTTGATGTTCCAGAAAACACGAAAGTTTTAGTAGCAAACGAATATGATGTCGGAGAAGACTTCCCATTTTCGAAAGAAAAATTAAGCCCTGTTTTAGCTTACTATGTTGTAAACAATCAAGATGAAGGAATTGACATGGCTGACCGATTAATCAAATTTGGTGGAATGGGCCATTCAGCTGTCATTCATTCCGAAAATAATGATACCATTACACAATTTTCCAATACCGTAAAAGTAGGAAGAATTATTGTAAATTCTCCATCAACTCATGGTGCAATTGGTGATATTTATAATACCAATATGCCATCTCTAACACTTGGTTGTGGTACGTTTGGAGGAAACTCAACGACTTCTAATGTATCATCAGCGAATTTGATAAATTTAAAACGAGTTGCAAAAAGGAGGGTTAATATGCAATGGTTTAAAGTTCCAGAAAAAATCTATTTTGAAGCCGGTTCCATCGGTTATTTAGAAAAAATGCCTAACATTTCGAAAGCGTTTATCGTAACAGACCCATCAATGGTACAATTTGGCTATGTTGATAAAATTTTATATCATTTAAGAAACAGAGAACAATATGTTCATGCCGAAATTTTCTCAGAAGTAGAGCCAGACCCTTCTTTTGATACGATTAAAAAAGGTGTAGCAGCGATGAATGCTTATCAACCTGATGTTATCATTGCTTTAGGTGGTGGTAGTGCGATGGATGCTGCCAAAGGAATGTGGTTATTTTATGAGCATCCAGATAGTGATGTAGAAGGTTTGAAATTGAAATTTATGGATATTCGAAAACGTACGTATAAATTTCCAACACTTGGACAAAAATGCAAAATGGTTGCAATTCCAACTACTTCAGGAACTGGTTCAGAAGTAACTTCTTTCTCGGTTATTACAGATAAAGAGAAAAATATCAAATATCCACTAGCGGATTATGAATTAACACCAGATGTAGCAATTATTGATCCTGAATTGGTTATGACTCTTCCGGCAAAATTAACAGCAGATACGGGTATGGATGTTTTAACGCATGCATTAGAAGCTTATGTTTCAGTTATGGCATCGGATTATACAGATGGTTTGGCAGAAAAAGCAATTGAGCTTGTATTCGAGTATTTGCCACAAGCCTATGAAGATGGAAGCAATCGAAAAGCAAGAGAAAAAATGCACAATGCAAGTACGATAGCTGGTATGGCATTTACCAATGCTTTCTTAGGAATTAACCATTCGATTGCACACAAATTGGGCGGTGATTATCATATTCCGCATGGTAGAGCAAATGCAGTGATTTTACCATATGTTATCAAATACAATGGAAGTGCACCAACCAAATTTGTATCTTGGCCAAAATACGAAAGTTTTGTGGCAGATGAAAGATATGCGACGATTGCCAAAAGATTAGGATTGGTAGCCAATACGAAAGAAGAAGGTGTTAATTCATTGGTAAGAGCAGTGCAAGAACTACTGGAAAAATTAAATATGCCAAAATCACTAAAAGAATGTGGCATTGATGAACAAGAATTTATGGCAAACTTAGATACTTTAGCAGATAAAGCGTTTTCCGACCAATGTACAGGCGTAAATCCACGTGTGCCATTGATAGAAGAAATTAAGCAAATTTTGATAGATGCTTATTATGGAAATGAAATTCAAATGTAAAAATAAGTAAGTTAAAGGCACGAAGTATCGTGCCTTTGATGTATTGCAAATTTTGCTGAATAAAACTGAAAAATAATCATAAAATAGTAAGTCTTAGTTATAAATATACAAAAACAATATTGTTGTAAAAATCGTTTTACAAAACATTAAAACTTTACAGTTTTGTAAAATGTAATTTATAAAAATGTAAAATAATACATATTTATAAAATGAAATTAACAAATTTGACAAAAAATAATGTAATATGCTATAATTAATTTAGAGGTGATATTTTATGATTGAACGATTAGAATATTTAGAAGAATTAATAAGTTTTAAAGATAAAGATTTGATAAAAGTAGTTTCAGGGATACGAAGATGTGGAAAATCGACTTTGTTTGAATTATATTGTGGTTATTTGAGAGCGCATGGTGTTAAAAAAGAGCAAATTATTCGTATTAATTTAGAAAATGCGGACTTTGATTTTATTAAAACATATCAGGATTTATATGAATATGTAAAAAAATTTTTATTAGAAGATGAGCAAAATTATGTGTTTTTAGATGAGGTGCAAAATATACAAGATTTTCAAAAATGCATTGATGGTTTGTACGTGCAAAAAAATGTAGATTTGTATATTACAGGTTCTAACGCTTATCTTTTATCTGGAGAATTAGCAACACTTTTGTCAGGTAGGTATGTAGAAATAAAAATGTTGCCTTTGTCTTTTAAAGAATATATTTCTTGTGTTGGTGAAAGTGATTTATACAAAAAATATTTGAATTATATTACCAATAGTTCTTTTCCATATACTATGAAATTAGATACTAAAAAAGAAATTAATATGTATTTAGAGGGAATTTATAATACGATTGTGGTAAAAGATATAGCTGCTAGAAAAGGGATATCTGATTTCGGAATATTGGAAAGTATGATTAAATTTATGTTTGATAATATTGGAAATTTATGTTCTAGTACCAAAATTGCTAACACTTTGACATCACATGGAAGAAGAGTTTCAGTTCCAACAGTTGAAAGTTATTTAAAAGCTTTAGTAGATGCTTTTATATTATATAAAGTAGACCGATATGATGTTAAAGGTAAACAATACCTTTCGAGTGGTTCAAAATATTATTTGGCGGATGTTGGATTGAGATATTATTTATTAGGAAGTAAAAAAGCTGATGATGGACACATTTTAGAGAATATTGTTTATTTGGAATTATTACGTAGGGGATATAAGGTCAATGTTGGAAAAGTGGATCGTACAGAGGTAGATTTTGTTGCAAGTAATGAAAAAGGAGAAGAATATTATCAAATTGCCTATACAGTACATGATGAAGAAACTTTGAAAAGAGAATTAAAACCATTAGAGAATATTCGAGATCATAATCCAAAATATTTATTAACGATGGATTTGACGCCCTATACGTCGCATAATGGAATTAAACAGATAAATGTTTTGGATTGGTTATTGGATTTAGATTTATAAAATGTGTTTTATAAAAGATGATAAAAATACACTTTTGTAAAATTAACTTTATAAAATTGGTAAAATATTACATTTACATTACATTTTTCGATTTCTATTGACAAAAAAATTATTATAGTATAAATATAAATTAATGAAGAACAAAAGAAATAAGGAGTGACGAAGGATGGAAAAATTTTATGAAGCAGAGGAAAAAGTAAGTAAAAAAGATTGGTTAACCAGTTTGGTTTTATGTTGGTTTTTAGGTTTTTTCGGAGTACATCGTTTGTATGCAGGGAAAATTGGAAGTGGATTTTTGATGTTATATTTAACGGTTGTAGCTGCTTGTATAGTTGCTGTAAATACTTATTTAGGAGGGGTTGCTTTTGTTGTTGTAGGAGCATTTGTGTTAAATGACTTTTTGAATATTTTGTTGAAATGCTTTAAAGATTGCTATGGAAAAGAAATTTCTAAGGATACAGTAATTAAATAAAAGAAGAATAGATGAGGATAGATTAATTTAAGTCTATCCTCATTTTTTGTACTAAAAATAATTGCCAATTAGGAAAAAATGTTATATAATAAATGAAAATGAGTTTTTGGGGAGAAATTGGATGAACAAGAAATGGGAGATTTGTGAATGCAATCAAGAATTGGTCAAAAAAGTGGAAAAAGAAAATAATATATCAGAATTGATTGCAACGATATTGGTGAATCGAGAAGTAACGGAAAAAAAGGATGTTGAGATATTTTTAAATCCTACCAGAAATGATTTTCATGACCCATATTTAATGCCAGATATGAAACAGGCGATTGACCGAATTGAAATTGCGATTCAGAAAAATGAAAAAATGATGATTTACGGTGATTATGATGTAGATGGCGTAACGAGCATCACGGTTTTGAAGAAATTTTTGGCAGACCGAGGTATGACGAATGTTGGATATTATATTCCCAAAAGATTGGATGAAGGATATGGTTTAAATCGAGAAGCTGTTAAGAAAATAGCAGATGAAGGATATCAGTTGATTGTGACAGTTGATTGTGGGATTACAGGAATGGAGGAAATCAAATATGCTTATGAATTGGGAATGGAAGTGATTGTAACTGACCATCACGAACCATTAGATGAAATACCAAAAGCAATTGCGGTGATTGATTGTAAGAGAAAAGATTCTCAGTATCCATTTAAAGGACTAGCTGGTGTAGGGGTTGTTTTTAAATTGATTCAGGCGATTAGTCAGAGATTAGGTTTGGAAGAAAAAGAACATTTAAAATATTTAGATATTGTGTGTGTAGGAACCATTTCGGATATTGTTCCTTTGGTTGATGAAAATCGAGTGATTTCTAAGTTAGGTTTAAAATTGATGGCACAAACGAGATGTTTAGGGCTTAAATCTTTATTAGAAGTAAATGTTGGGAAGAATAATGTGATTAATGCTAATACCGTTTCTTTTGGAATTGCACCAAGAATTAATGCTTGTGGAAGAATTGGTTTTGAACAGGAAGCAGTGAAGCTATTTATGACTGAGAATGTGGTAGAAGCAAAAAGTATGACTGAGAAGCTGAATCAGTATAATAAGACAAGGCAAGAAATTGAAAAAAATATTTTTGAAGAAGCAAAAGAAATGATAGAAAAAAATCAAATGCAAAATCATCATACGATTGTGATTGGAAAAGAAGGTTGGCATCATGGAGTGATTGGAATTGTGGCTTCGAAAATTATGGAAATTTATTTTAAGCCAACGATTTTAATTGGATTTGAAAATGGAATTGGAAAAGGCTCTGGAAGAAGTGTTGCTGGTTTTGATTTACACGAAGCGTTACATACGTTAGGTGGTTATTTGGAAAAATATGGTGGACATGAAATGGCAGTTGGTGTTACCTTAAAAGAAGAAAATTTTGCAGAGTTTGCAAGCAAGTTAGAGGAAAGAGCAAAGCAAGCACATACAGAGCAAATCGTTCCGATTATTTCGATTGATAAAGAAATTATGGCAAAAGAATTAACGATTGAAACAGCGGAAAAATTATTAGAATTAGAACCCTATGGCACTTCGAATAAAGTTCCGATTTTCTTGATTAAGAACTTAAAAATTGATTCAATACGAACTTTAGTAGAAGGAAAACATTTAAAATTAACATTGCAGGATGGAACGAATTTAATCAATGCAATTGGATTTAATTTGGGAAATTATGCAGATGAATTTTTGCTAGGAGATAAGGTGGATATTGTTGGTACGATTGAAATTAATGTGTTTAACAATAGTAAAAATATTCAGATTAATATGAAAGATATGAGGAAATCGTATTGATAAAAACGATAGGAAAGATTTATGCCGTTGCTCTTGCCTATTAGAAACAACCCAAAGAAAGGATACAAATATGACTGAAATTAAAAATGTCACAATCGAAGAAATTATTGATAAACAGATAGAAAATTATAGTGATAATGCCGATATAGAATTAATAAAAAAAGCATACAATATGGCAAAAAAAGAGCATGGGGACCAATGTAGAATGTCTGGTGAACCATATATTATTCATCCGATGAATGTTGCTTATATATTGGCAAGTCTAGGTATGGATGATGAAACAGTATGTGCTGCGTTGCTACATGACATTGTAGAAGATACGAATTTGACAAATGAAGATTTGGCAAAAGAATTTGGTGAATCTATTGCGCAAATGGTGGCAGGTGTTACAAAATTGGGAAGTATCCGTTTTACGAGTATTGAAGAAAAACAGGCTGAAAATTACCGAAAAATGTTTTTGGCGATGGGAAAAGACATTCGTGTGATTTTGATTAAATTGGCAGATAGATTGCACAATATGAGAACTCTTAAATTTTTGACGCCAGAAAGACAAATAGCAAATGCAAAAGAAACGATGGATTTATATGCTCCACTTGCCAATCGATTGGGAATTTACTCGTTAAAATGGGAATTGGAGGATTTATCATTTAAGTATTTGTATCCAGAAAAGTATCATGAAATTGTTTCAGAATTGGATAAAAAAAGAGAAGAGCGTTTGGAATTTATTTATAAAATAAAGGATGAATTAGCAGAAAGTATTGCAAAACAAAATATTGAAGTGGAAGTAACAGGTCGTGCCAAACATTTATATAGTATTTACAAAAAAATGCAAAGAGACAAAAAGGGATTAGACCAAATTTATGATTTATTTGCTTTGCGAATTTTAGTAAATAATGTGAGAGATTGTTATACAACATTGGGAATTGTACATGAAATGTATACACCAATGCCAGGTCGATTTAAAGATTATATTGCTGTTCCAAAAACAAATATGTATCAATCGATTCATACCACTTTGCTCGGACCTAAAGGAGTTCCATTTGAAGTGCAAATTCGTACATGGGATATGCATCGAATTGCTGAATTTGGTATTGCGGCACATTGGGCCTATAAAGAAGCGAGTAATGAAGGGGAAAAGAAAAGTGTTGTTGTAAGTGATGATAAATTAGCTTGGCTTAGAGAAAGCTTAGAATGGCAAAAAAATACGGAAAATCCAGTAGAGTTTTTGAGAACATTAAAAACAGAATTATTTGAAGATGAAGTATATGTTTTTACACCAAAAGGAATGATAAAGGAATTGCCAATTGATGCAACGCCAATTGATTTTGCGTATAGTGTTCATGAACAAATTGGGCATCGAATGATTGGCTGTAAAATCAATGGAAAAATGATGCCAATTATCACAAAATTAAATAATGGTGATATTGTAGAAGTATTGACATCTGACCAAGCCAAAGGTCCAAGTCGTGATTGGTTAAAATTTGTGAAAAGTTCATCTGCGAAAACGAGGATTAATCAATGGTTTAAAAGAGAACAACGTGCGGAAAACATAGAAAAAGGCAAAGAAATTATTGAGCGTGAAATAAAGAAGTTGGGAATGAAACATGCTGAGCTTTGGAAGTCAGAATGGATTCAAGAAATTTTAGAAAAATACAAATTTAATGGTGTAGATGATTTATATGCAAGTATTGGATTTGGTGGAATTTCAGATAAAAAAGTGATGGCACGCTTATTAAACGAATATCGCAAAGAACATGAGGAAGAAGATTTAGAACAAAAAATTGAAGAATTGGTACAAGCAAAACCTAAAGCAAAACCTTCTAGAAATGGCATTTATGTGAAAGGAATTGAAAATTGTTTGGTGAAACTTTCTAAATGTTGTAATCCATTGCCTGGTGATGAAGTTGTTGGTTATATTACAAAGGGAAGAGGCGTTTCAGTGCATCGTAAGGATTGTATCAATTTGAAGGATTTGGTGGGACAAGATGATAGAATGATTGAGGTTTATTGGGCAGATGAAGTAAATGCTGTATATACGGTGGAAGTAGAAATATTTGCCAATGACAGAGCTGGTTTGCTGAAAGATATTGTGAAACAAATTGAAAATTATAAAGTAAAATTAATGGGTGTTAATAGTAGAACAACGCGTGAGGATATTGCCATTATTGATGTAATGCTTGAGACATCTAGCATGGATGATTTGACAAAATTGATGAATTCGTTTATGCGTGTAGAAAGTGTTTATGATGTTTATAGAAAGAGAGGATAAAGAGTGTGATACTAAAGAGATTGCAAGTAGCGACAGGACAACCTAATTTACGAACCAATACATATATAGTATGTGATGAAAGAACAAAAGAAGCGATGGTAATTGACCCAGGAGGAGAAGCCGAAAGAATTGTTGAAGTATTGGATATTCTAAGTGTGGAAGAAATAAGATATATTTTTTTGACGCATTGTCACGCAGACCATATTGGTGGAATTCATGATTTGAAAGAGGCTAAAGGTGGAAAAATTTTAATTAGTCGTGAGGATAGCGAAGGATTATATAATAAGGAAATTAGTTTAGCAGACTATGTGAATATGCAAATTCCTGACTTAGAAGCGGATTCTAGAATTGATGATGAAGATTTGATTCATGTTGGAGATATTGAATTTAAAGTAATTAGTACGCCAGGACACACCAAAGGGAGTGTTTCATTATATTGTGAAAAAGAGCGATTAATTTTTACGGGAGATACACTTTTTTCAGGAACCTGGGGAAGAACGGATTTGCCAACTGGGAATTTTGGCGAGATTATGGCTTCAATTTCGGACAAATTAATGCTATTGCCAGAAGAAACAATTTGCTATCCTGGACATGGAAAAACAACTATGATTCAGGATGAAAAAAATATTTATTTGGAATTAAAGGGAAAGGATTTTTAAAGTTGTTATGAGATTATTAATACAACGTGTGCAAAACGCCAAAGTAGTGGTAGAAAACGAAACTGTGGGTGAAATAAAAAAAGGATTTCTGGTTTTGTGTGGAATTACGCATTCAGATACAAAGGTACAAGCAGATTATTTGGCAAATAAATTATGCAATTTGCGTGTTTTTGAAGATGAAAATCAGAAGATGAATTTGTCTTTGAAAGATGTTAGTGGTGAACTTTTGATTGTTTCGCAGTTTACTTTGTATGGAGATTGTACTTCTGGAAATCGACCAAGTTTTACAGAAGCAGCAAAACCAGAACAGGCAAATGAGTTGTATGAATATTTTATGGAAAAATGCAAAGCACAAAATGTTAAAGTGGAAAAAGGGATTTTTGGGGCAGATATGAAAGTTTCTTTATTAAATGATGGACCAGTTACTATTATGTTAGAAAAATAATTAATTGGGAAATCTTTCGTAGATATATTTTATGATGTTTTCTAAATTATCATCTGTTATATTGATAAAAACGCCACTGTCAATACTAATCCAAAGATTGATTTTGAATTTTTCTTTATTATCAATGAAACAACTGATTAGTTCAATCATATCAACAGGATTATCATAGGATATTTCCCAAAATAAATCGTCTGTCATTTCGATATTCTTAGAGAAAAAAAGCTCTAAGAATTTTTTGATTTCTCCAGATGTTTCACTATAAAAATTGATAATACCTTTCATAAATTTCCTCCATATAGTATATATTTTCAAAAATTTCAAATAATATACATAAATGGAGGTAATATGAAAAGAGTTGTTATAATAAGTTTATGTTTTTTAAGTGTTTTATTATTTTGCCTAACAGGTTGTGCTAAGCAACAAGAACCAACAATTGATAATAAGTTGGATGCGGAATTGGAATACATTGAAGATTTAATTTTTAAAGTGGCTAATCAATATGCAAAAGGCGAATTTATCGAAGATGATAAAATTAATTGGGAATGGATAAAGCCAGACATTACTAAAATAAATGATTCATGGGGGACGTTAATTTTAGATTTAACAGAAGTCAATGTTCAAAATCAAGATATTATGGATTTTAGTAAGCATTTGAATGGATTGCTAATTTCGATTAGTGAGGAAGATGAACAGGTTATGTTAGAAGAATTAAAGGAATTGTATAAAAAAGTAATTGTTTTTAGACAAGCTTATTCCGAAGATAAGAATCAGATACAGAAAAACAAAATAAAAAGTGGAGTGTTATCGGTTTATAGTTCGGCGAATAAGGATGACTGGGCAACGGTAAAAACAGACATAGATGCGATTCTGGAAAGTTATAAAGGATTGATGAATGATATTCGTTATGCGGAAGAAAACGGTTTTAATTTAAATAAAGTATATGTACTGTTGGAAGAATATAAAATGAGCACACAAACACAAAATTATGATTTGGTTCGTATGAAATATATTGTAACTGTTGAAAATTTATAAAAAATGAGGGCACAAAAAGGTGCCCTTTTAAAATTTAATTTTCTTTTTCAATTAACCATTTTAGAATTTGGACAGCATTGGTAGCAGCACCTTTTCGAATATTATCTGCAACGCACCAGAAATTTAGTCCATAGGGAACACTTTCATCACGTCTGATTCTTCCTACAAAAATTTCATTATGACCAGTTGCATTAGTAGCAAGTGGATAGAGATTTTTGTGGATATCATCTTGAACAACAATACCATTTGTGTTTTTTAGTTTGGTAATGATTTTGGCAAGGTCAAATTCTTTTTCAAATTCAACATTAATGGATTCACTGTGAGAATTCTCTACAGGAACACGAACAGTAGTGGCAGTGATTTTTAAATCTGGTTGATGTAAAATTTTTCGTGTTTCATTTATCATTTTAAGTTCTTCTTTGGTATAACCATTTTCTAAAAATACATCAATTTGTGGCAAACAGTTATTGTAAATTGGGTAAGAAAATTTTGTGGTGGTATGATTCTTTAAATCATCAATTCCTTTTTTTCCGGCACCAGATACAGCTTGATAAGTTGAATAAACAATTCGCTTGATAGGACAAATGTCATTCATAACTTTTAAGGGAACAACGGCTTGAATTGTAGAACAATTTGGGTTCGCAATAATACCGTGATGTTGGGAAGCATCTTCTGGATTTACTTCTGGCACAACCAAAGGAACTTCTGGGTCCATACGGAAGCAACTGCTATTATCAATGACAGTGCAACCTTTTGAAGCAGCAATTGGTGCAAATTGTTTTGCGGTATCACCTCCAGCGGAAAATATGGCATAGTCAAAATTGTCATCAAAAGAATGGCTGTTTAATTCTTGTACAATGTATTCTTTCTCATTAAAAAAAATTTTGGTTCCAGCTGATTTTTTTGAAGCAAAAAAAACGTATTCGCAAATCGGCAAATGAAATTCTTTTAAAACCTCTAATGCAGTTTTACCAACGACTCCAGTTGCACCTACAAGAGCTAATTTATAAGTTTTCATCAATATATCAAATCCTTTCTCATTGTTATTTTATTTATTATATGATATATTATAAAAAATGTACATAAGTTCTTGATTATTTGTGAAAAAATGGATAAAATAAAAAAAGACAAAGGAGAATAAATATGGCAAATTGGAAAAAGAAAAATGGAATTTCAATGATTTCACTTGTGATTACAATCATTGTGTTACTTATCTTAATAGGTGTAACACTTAGAATGGGAGGACTTTTTATTATTGATAAAGCAATCTTAGCTTCATCCAAAACAACAGAAGCTTTGTTACAAGAAGAAATAGAATTAATATTAGCAGATATCGACATTTCTTATTGGGTGGAAGCAAAGGATGAGAATAAATTAGATTATTCTAAACGAAAATTGAAAGAGAAATTAGAAGAATTAGAGCACATTGAAAATGTTCAAATAGCAGAAGACGATAATAAAAATTTGAATATTGTTTTTTCATCAAAAGATAAAAATTATGAATTTCAAATTTTGACAAATGGAGAAGTAAATTTAAGGAATCCGTTAAAAGGTAATGTAAAATTAGGAGATTATATCGAATATCCAATTGAATACACGGATGTATATTCGGAAGAATTCTATACTGCTTCTAATGGTTGGAGAGTTATAGACGATGGTGTTATGGAAGGGACTTCTGGTTATGTAAAAATAATTAGTACAGGAATACCAGCAAAATGGTGTTGTGAGGGAGTCAATAATCGTGTGGAAGTAAATGATTTGATGAATCATTTTGAAGATATTGAGTTAAGAATAAGTGACGGAAGCGATATAAAAGGTAGTCAATTTAAAAATGAAAAATTTGCTGATAGGATAACAACCTTATCGTTAAGTGAATTAAATCATGTGCACAATGTTCTTTATAAAACAAAAAGAGATTTGAATGATGAAAGTAAACTAGAAGATAAATATGGATTATTTGACTTAAATAATTATTATATGTTTTGTTATTGGTTAGGTACGATAAAAGAAGAAACTCAAACAGGATTGTATTTTATGACAGATGAAGGCATAGAATATTATGATTACGAATACAGTCAAGCAAGACTTGGCGTAAGACCAGTTATTTACTTAAAGAGTGAATTAAATGGAAAATTAGAAAATAATGTTTGGAAAATAATTGATTAAGGAGGAAATATGAAAGAAAATTGGTTTAATTTGACTGTAGAACAAACAGCTCAGAAATTGGAGACAAATATAAAAGAAGGGTTAAGTCAAAACGGTTTAGCGACTAAGTATGAAAAATACGGATACAATGAATTGAAAGCAAAAAAGAAAAAAAGTATGATTGTCAAATTCTTAGAACAATTTAAAGATTTTATGATTATCATTTTAATTATTGCAGCGATTGTTTCAGGAATTGTTGGAATTCAAGAAGGAGAAGGAATTACGGACACGATTATTATTTTAATTGTGGTTGTCCTAAATGCCATTATTGGTGTTGCACAAGAAAATAAAGCGGAGAAATCGTTGGAAGCTTTGCAGAAAATGAGTAGTCATGCAGCAAAAGTTATTCGAGATGGAAAATTGGCAGTTGTTCCAGCCAAAGATTTAGTGCCTGGTGATGTTGTCATCCTAGAAACAGGAGATTATATTCCAGCGGATTTAAGAATTATTGAAGCGATTAATTTGAAATCCCAAGAATCAGCAATGACGGGTGAATCAGTGCCAGTCGATAAATCTTCTGATACAATTAATGGGGAAGTCAGTTTAGGCGACAGAAAAAATATTTTATTTTCATCTAGTTTAATTACATACGGTCGAGGCAAAGGAATTGTAGTTGGAACTGGTATGAATACAGAAGTTGGAAAAATTGCGAAAATGATTGATGAGACAGATGAGTCACAAACGCCACTTCAAATTAAGTTAAATAATTTGGGAAAAACGTTAGGAATTGTTGCCTTATTACTTTGTGCTGTGATTTTTGTGGTAGGAACACTGTATGGAAAAGAACCAGTGCATATGTTTATGACAGCTGTATCACTTGCAGTGGCTGCTATTCCAGAAGGATTGGCGGCGGTTTCTACCATTGTTTTGGCAATTGGTGTGCAACGTATGGTGAAAAGAAATGCAATTGTTAAAAAATTGCCAGCGGTTGAAACACTAGGTTGTGCATCGGTTATTTGTTCGGATAAAACAGGAACCTTAACTCAAAATAAAATGACCGTCAAAAAAATATTTGTTAATAGCAGAGTACAAAATATAGAGGAAATCAAAGACAAAAGCGATGAATTAGACAAATTAGTCAAATCAGGAATGCTTTGCAATGATACTAAAGTTGCCGAAGATGGCAAATTAACTGGTGACCCAACCGAAACGGCGCTAGTTGATATGGGATTTGCGTTAGGATATGAAGGATATACCATCGAAAATAATCCACGCGAATTTGAAATTCCATTTGATTCAGACCGAAAATTAATGACAACCGTTCACAAAACGGAAGACGGAAAATATATTGTTTACACAAAAGGTGGTGTTGACGAATTATTAAAATGTTGCAACAGATATTCTGAAAATGGTCAAACTAAAAGTGATTTAGCAGATTACAAATCTTTGATTTTATCGACGAATAAATCTATGGCAGAAAAAGCATTAAGAGTGCTTGCATTTGGCTACAAAATTATAGAACATTCTTTAACAAAAGAGGATATTGACCATTTAGAAAGTGATTTGATTTTTGTTGGTATGTGTGGCATGATTGACCCACCAAGAGAAGAAGTAAAAGATGCAGTTAAAAAATGTGTATCAGCAGGTATTAAAACAGTGATGATTACAGGAGACCACAAAATCACAGCAACAGCAATTGCTAAAGAGTTAGGCATTTTGCAAGAGGAAAGCGAAGCCATTACAGGAAGCGATTTAGAAAAAATGTCGGATGAAGAATTGAAAAATAAAGTGAGAAGTATTTCGGTATATGCAAGAGTTTCGCCAGAACATAAAGTACGAATTGTGAAAGCTTGGCAAGCAAACGGAGAAGTAGTTGCCATGACAGGTGATGGTGTGAACGATGCACCAGCATTAAAAAATGCCAACATTGGTTGTGCCATGGGAATTGTTGGGACAGATGTTTCCAAAGAAGCAGCAGATGTTATTTTGACAGATGATAATTTTTCAACCATTGTAGCAGCGGTAGAAGAAGGAAGACGTATTTATGATAATATTTTAAAAGCGATTGCATTTTTATTGTCGAGTAATATTGGGGAAATTGTGGTACTATTTTTAGCAATTATGTTGACACCAATTTTAGCAAAGTTATTTCATATTACGAATATTAGCCAATTAGAACCGCTTCTTCCAATGCATATTTTATGGATAAATTTAGTAACGGATTCTCTTCCTGCTTTAGCTTTAGCAGTAGATCCAGCAGATAGAAATATTATGAAACGAAAACCAATTCAAAACAGCAAAGGAATTTTTAGCAAAGGGATGACTTGGCGAATTATGTATCAAGGATTTTGGATTGGATTGATTACGTTAATTGCATTTATATTAGGACTTAGTACAGAAGGAGATTCTGCTTATAAAATTAGAGTGGCACAAACAATGGCATTTAGTGTGTTGGCACTTTCGGAATTGGTGCATGTGTTTAATGTAAGAAATAATCAAGAATCGATTTTTAAGGGAAATCCATTTAACAATAGTAAGCTGATTTTGGCAATTGGAATTTCGGCACTGTTAATGTTAGTTGTATTGTTTGTACCAGGTTTGCGAGAAATATTTGATTTGGAAGTATTACCAAAAGATCAATTGATTGAAACCATTTTGCTAATATTCTCTCCATTATTGGTTGTTGAAGTATTTAAGTTGGGGAAGATAAATGGAAAAGATTAATGTGTCGTAAAATTTAAGTTTGAAAGAAGAAATAATCAAAAAAGTGATTATTTCTTTTTTTCTGTGTAAAAATGTGTTACAATAGAAATATGAAAATAAGAGAAGTGTTAAAAAATGGAATTGCGAAATTAAATGAATATGATGTGGAAGAGGCAGATTGGAAGGCAAAGTTACTACTTTTGTATGAATTGGAAATTTCAAAGGAGCAATTGGCGATGCAACAGGATAATGAAATGAATTCGCAGAAAATAAAAAAATTTGACAAGCATATGGAAGAATTGATACAGGGAAAACCACTTCAATATATTACAAATTCACAAGGCTTTTATGGTTTGGATTTTTATGTGGATGAAAATGTTTTAATTCCACAACCAGATACAGAAATTTTGGTAGAAGAAATTGTGAACATTTCAAAAAACAAAAAAAAGATTTTGGATATTTGTACAGGAAGTGGAGCTATTGCAATAGCGATTGCTAAAAATACAGACTCGGAAATACAGGCTAGTGATATTAGCTGGGAGGCATTGGAAATTGCAAAGAAAAATGCAATAAACCATGATGTAAAAATTGAATGGATACAATCCGATCTGTTTGAAAATATAGAAGGAAAATTTGATGTGATTGTTTCGAATCCGCCTTATATTGAAACAAAAACGATTTCCACTTTATCGCCTGAAGTGAAAAATGAACCATTTCTTGCTTTGGATGGTGGAGAGGATGGACTTGAATTTTATCGTGTTTTGACGCAAGAAGCGAAGCGATATTTAGTCAGTGGTGGAATTTTAGCGGTTGAGATTGGCTATAATCAAAAAGAAAAAGTAATGCAACTTTTTGAAAAGGCTGGTTTTTGTGAAATTTATGCAAAGAAAGATTGGGGAAAACAAGATAGAATTGTTGTAGGAAAATGGAGGTAAAAGATGTCTTTTTCGGCTGATATAAAGGAAAATTTAAGTAAAATAAGTCATTTTGATGAAGATATTTTACGTGCTGAATTGATAGGCTACTTATTAAGTGGAAATGCAAATTCTGAAGGAAAATATTTTGAATTTGTGACAGAAAATGAATTTAATATTGAACATTTCTATAAGATTTTATTTGCTTTGAAAATAGAATATGAGCCAGAAATGAGAGGGAAATTATATCTTGCACAGATGAACCCAAAAGCGGTGGAAAGGATATTGCAAAATTACCAAGATTTAGAAGGTGATATCAGAAAAAATATTGTGAAAGGAGCTTTTTTGGGAGCTGGCTCTGTGAACAATCCAGAGAAAAATTATCATCTTGAAATGATTTTTAATCAAGAGGAATATGCCAATTATGTGGGACAAATTTGTGAGGAATTTGATGTGAAGGTGAAAAAAATAGAAATAAATAATAAATATCAATTATATTTAAAAGAAAGCGAAGAAATCTCTAAATTTTTGGCATTAATTGGAGCGAGTAGAGCGGTTTTGAAATTTGAAGATGTGCGTGTGATGAAGGAAATGAAGAATCATGTGAATCGAAAAGTAAATTGCGAAACTGCAAATTTGAATAAAACGATTGAGGCGGCTTTAAAGCAAATTGATGATATTCAATTAATAAAAAAAAGAAAGAAGTTTGAGGATTTGCCAAAAGAATTAAAAGATGTTGCTAATTTGAGATTGGAAAATCCAGATTTGAGTTTGCAAGATTTGAGTGAATTGATGAATCCGCCAATTCGGAAAATCAGGCGTAAATCGTCGATTGAAAAAAATTCATGCATTGGCAGAAGAGTTAAGATAAAGGAGAAAGAATGCAAAGCTTACGGAATGTATATTCATATTCCATTTTGTCAAAAGAAATGTGGCTATTGTGATTTTATTTCTTTTGGAGAATGTGATGATGGAATAAAGGAAAGATATGTAAAAAGTTTAGTAGAAGAAATTGGCCATTTTGAAACGAAAAAGAAAATTTCCACAATTTATATTGGTGGAGGAACACCATCAATTTTGCCAGTAGAAGCAATTGAGAAAATTTTGGAGAGAATACGAAATCAGTTTGCTGTTTTGGAAAATGCAGAAATAACAATAGAAGTAAATCCAGGGACAGTTGATTTAGAAAAGCTTAGAAAGTATAAAGAAATGGGAGTGAATCGATTGAGCATTGGGTTGCAATCAACGCATAATCGATGCTTAAATTTATTGGGAAGAATTCATTCTTACGAGGTATTTATAAAAACCTATGAAGAAGCAAGAACAGTTGGATTTGATAATATAAATGTGGATTTGATGTTAGGATTTCCAACGCAGAGTTTGGAAGAGTTGAGAGAATCTTTGCAAAAAATTGTAGCTTTAAAACCAGAACATGTTTCAATTTATTCTTTGATTTTAGAAGAAGGAACAGAACTTGAAAAATTGGTTTCTGAGAAAAAGTTAGAAATGATTCCAGAGGAGTTGGAACGAAAAATGTATTGGGAAGCTAAAAAAATATTGGAAGAGAATGGATTTTTACAGTATGAAATTTCTAATTTTGCGAAAAAGGGAATGGAATCAAAACATAATTTGGCATGTTGGAATCAGGAAGAGTATATTGGATTTGGTGTTTCGTCGCATTCGTATGAGAGTAAAAAGAGGTTTTCAAAGATAAATTGTTTGGAGGAATATATTGAAAATATTGAGAATAAAAATTTTGATAAAAATATAATTTTACAAGAGAAAGAGCAAACTTTTGAGGAACAAGCAAAAGAATATATGATGCTGGGACTTCGAAAAATAGAAGGCGTTTCCATTTCAAAATTTGAGCAAAAATTTCAGATTCATCCGTTATTTTATTTCCGATTTGAAATTAGTAAGTTAGAGGAAATGGGATTATTAGAAGTGGATTTGGACGAAATTCGTTTGACGAAAAAGGGATTAGATTTTGCTAATTTGGTGTTTGAGGAATTTGTGTAAACTTTACGGAAATAAGGAAAATTGGTAATTCTTTTTGAAGAAAACCTATTGCTTTTTTGGGGAAAAATGGATATAATTAAAAAAATTAAAATGAATGGAGAAAAGCATGGAAATAAAAGACGATGGGGAAATGAAGAAAAATAAAAAAGTGCTAGATGTTATTGGTATGATAATTATTGGAGTTATTATAACCGTATTGAATTTGATTGTAGGCGCGAATGAAAAAGGCTTACGAATATTTCCAATGTGTATTATGATGATTTGTGTGGTTTTTTATTTGCTCATTCGAAAAATCATGTTGAAAGAAAAAATCGCAATTAAAAATAAAGTAGATATTTTTGTATTGCTGTTCATGTGTTCAACACTATTACCATATTTGTTTAGAACATATTGTACAGAGCAAGGAACGGTAGAATTTATTATAAAATATTTTTTCGTTTATGGAATTTATTTGTTGGTAAGAAATGTGGTGGATAATAAGCGAAAAATTAATGTGTTAGTTTTGGTGACATTGGCATCTTCGCTGATTGTTGCAGTAATTGGAATTGATGTGCAACATCAGCAATCTTTGAATTGGTTGTTAGATAAATTCAATTTAAGATATACAGATTGTGTGGCATTGGTTTCGTCATTTGGATATGCAAATACAGTGGCAGTATATTTTTCGTTTTGCATTTTTTTAGCGATTCATCAAATTCAAAATTCTAATAAGTTATTGGTAAAAGTACTTTGTGGATGCTATACGATTCTTGGAGTTTATATTGTTTTGCAGACCTTGAGTCGTTCGATTTTTGTATTGTTGTTAGGTGCTTTGTTTGTCTATTTTGTTTTGTACTTTTTGCCAAAATTATTACAACATAAAAAACAATTGGGAATTGTAATTGGTGGCGGTGTTGTTGTTGCTGTTTTGTTTTTTGTGTTTTTATTTGGAATTGGAGTTCGTGTTTCGAAACCATATGAATTTACAGATGCTAGGTATCAGAGAAACTTTAATTATCCATTTGAGCCAAACCAAAAATATACGCTTGAATTGGAAATGGAAGCAGAAAACAATACTGGAGAAAATGTTGAAGTTGGTATTTTAGAAATCAATACTTATTTTAATGAAAATGTATTGATATCAAAAACGTTAAAAGTGGGGGAGAAAAAAGTTGTTTTGGATTTTACAACAACAGAAAGTTTATATCAAATTGATATGTTGGTGTTGAATGAAAATAATGTGAAAGTTTCTCTACAGAAATGTTACATAAATGGAGAAGAATATCCATTGAATTATCGCTATTTACCTTATCAAATTGGACAAGCTGTTACGATGTATTCATCCAATGATAAAAGTATTAAACAAAGAACAGATATGTGGAAGGATTGTTTGAAAATAGCAAAGGATTCTCCGATAATAGGACAAGGTGGAGACACTTGGAAGAAACTTTCACAAGCAGTACAAGACTATCCATATGGCATGAAAGAATCGCATAGCTACTTTTTTGAATTGTTGATTTCATATGGAATTGTTGGTGTAGTGTTGTATTTGACATTGATAATTGTATTCAATATTTTGGTGATAAAAGATTGCATTAAAACGAAAAAAAATCGATACGATAAATTATCCATACTTTTTGGATTGAATTTGATTTTAGTACATAGTTTATGTTTTGATTTTGATTTATCATTTTTAGTGATTCTAACCATTGTTTTTGTGTATATGGGAATTTTGATGTATGATGTAAGAGAAGATATAAAGTATACCAAAAAATGGGATTACCCAGTATTAGGATTTTTAAGTGTAATTTTACTAATTTTGATTATGGCCAATATTGCACAAGATTGCTTGTTAGATAAAAAACTAAAGAAAAAGATTGGTTTTTATGCGGTATATTACAGATACGACTATATTAACGAATGTATAATGAATGGTGAAAATTTTAGAGAAACATTAAAAGAAATTCAAACTTTGATGAAAAAGGAACCTTATTTTTATCAAAGTGAAACATATGATGTGTATTGGCAAGGTTTGCTAAGTAATATGAATCAATTAAATGAGAAAGAAATTGCAGAATATATATCATTTATAAATAAACAATATAGAAAAATAAAATTTGTTACACCAATGTATATTGAAACAGTATTGCCAAGAGTCTATACTATGCAAAGTGCTTACTCTATCTTGAAAAATATTAATTTTACAGATGAGAAATTAATCAATGAAATTGAAGAATTAAACCAAATTATTAAAGATGAGTATGAAGTGAATAAAAAGAATATTAAAGAGCAGGAGAGAAATGGGTATGATGAACAATCAATCAACAACATTATGCAAGAATATGAAAGTATATTAAATATGTAAAGGTAAAATGATGAAGAAAAGTAACAAAATATATAATCAATTTGTAAAAAGATTTCTAGATATAATATTATCAATACTATTATTAATAATGTTAAGTCCAGCTTACACGATTCTGATACTGATATTATATCTATTTCAAGGTAGACCCATTATTTTTGAACAGATAAGAATAGGATTGCATGGAAAAAAATTTAAAATTTATAAATTTAGAACCATGAAAATTGATGCAGAAGAACTAAAAAATAAATTTACAGAAGAGGAAAAAAAAGAATATGAAGAAAATCAAAAATTGAAAAAAGATAACAGAGTAACAAGGATTGGAAAATTTTTAAGAAGAACGAGTTTAGATGAACTTCCGCAACTTTGGAATATCTTAAAAGGGGATATGACGTTTACTGGTCCAAGACCGATTGTTGAAATGGAATTAGAAAGATATCAAGATAAAAAAGAAGAGTTTTTAAGCTTGAAACCAGGTTTGATAGGATATTGGCAAGCGTATAGTGATAAGAGTACAACCTATCAAGAAAGAATGGAAATGGAATTGTATTATGTGAAAAATGAGTCTTTTGGATTTGATGTAAAAATCTTTTTGAAATCCATTGTTACTGTAATTCGTAAAGCAATTAATACGATTTAGTTTTTCGAAAATAGGAGAGTATATGGAACGTGAAGCGTTAATCAGTATTATTATACCAGTTTATAATTCCTCGAAGTATTTGAAAGAAACAGTTGAAAGCATAGAAAGGCAAACGTATCAAAATTATGAAGCTATTTTTGTGGATGATGGTTCGACGGATGACAGCATAAAGATTCTTAAAAAATACCAAGCACAAAACGAGAAGATACAAATTGTTGCCTTAAAAAAACATAGAGGTGTTGCGATTGCAAGAAATATAGGAATCCGAAAAGCAAGAGGGCGTTATTTAACGTTTTTGGATTCGGATGATGTATTGGTTGATGATAAATTAGAAGTACAAAAAAATTTTATTCAGAAAAATAATTATGAATTGATTTATGGAAGTTTTAGATATATGAATGATAATGGCACGAAAAGGAGTAGTGTTGTTACTGTAAAAAAACAGGTAAATTATGAGCAATCATTACGCAATATGAGGCTTTTGACAATGACCGTTATGATTGATTTGCAAAAAATACCAAAACGTCATTGTTATATGCCGAATGTCATGAATGAAGATATTGCGACTTGGTGGAAAATTTTGAAAAAAGGTTATATTGCTTATGGGCAAGATGAGGTTTTGGCATATTATCGAAAAACGAAACAATCCAGAAGTTCGAAAAAAAATGTGACAGCGATGCGGAAGATGGTATTTGTATCGAAATTTGGAACATTTGAGTATTCCAAAAGCGATGTATTGTTTTGCCAACTATGTGATTGGTGCGATTCAAAAAAGAATGGTTCGCTGGGAGAAAATGAAGGATTATACTGAAGAGGATTTGCAGGTATTGGTTTCAACCCAGCATTTAAAAGCGGATAAAGATGTCCAAGATTTATTGGAAAAAATGAATATGAAATCACATTATTTAATCATCAATCAAAGTGAAGAAAGTAAAATAAGCAATCCATATGTGATAAGTAGAAAGGAAAAGGGACTTAGCAAAAGTAGAAATCAGGCGATTCAATTTTCGGACAGAGAAATTTTACTCTTGGCAGATGATGATGTTCGATATGGTTTGGATTATGCGAAGACAATTGCAAAGTATCATAATGAATATGAAGATGATATTCTTTGTTTTTATGTAGAAAGCAAAAATAAAAATCGACCAACAAAGCGTTTGAAGACCGGAAAAGTAGGGTTTTTAAAAGCGATGCGAATTGTGTCATTTGAGATTTCGATGAAAAAACACTCGATTGTAAATTCTGATTTACATTTTAAAGAAGAATTTGGTGCAGGAGCTAAATTCAATCGAGGGGAAGAACATATTTTTTTGTATGAAGCTTTGCGAAGTGGATTGAAGATTCGATTCATCAATGAGAAAATCGGAGAGGCAGAGCAGGAAAGTAGTACGTGGTTTTCTACGTTTGATGAAACGTTTTTTGAAATACAAGGACGCGTGTTTCAGGAAATGAGTCCACGTTATTATAAAGTGTTAATTTGGCAGTATGCGTTAAGAAAATATCGTTTATATTCTGAAAATGTGTCTTTTGGGCAAGCAATAAGAAGTATGTTAAAAGGAACTGTTTAGCCTTTTAACATACTTCTAAATTTTTTAAATCCATTCTTTATTTTTCTTGATAAAGATGTGTTTTGCAATCATTGCTAAAACGCAATATAAAATTGTAATTGAGAAAATTAGTCCAATATATTCAAAGGAAATGGTTACAAGTCCCAAACTTTTTCCTAAAGCAGTGGATGGAAAGATAAGGGCAACAAAGCAAAGGGCAATCGAAGAAAAATAAACCATCCAACTAGCATTACTTTGAACAAAAGGAATTTTTGGTGTACGAATAATATGCATTCCTACAAGGTTGGATATAATCGTGTACGTAAACCAAATTGTTTGGAAAAGTGCGGCTTCTCTTACACCAAAGATAAACCATAAGCTAGCAAAGATTACTACGTCAAAAATAGAACTGATAGGTCCCATAAAAAGCATGAATTTTTTTAAGCTGTTGATATCTAATTTTTTCGGTTGTTTAATGTATTCTTTGTCCACATTATCTAAAGGAAGCGTAAGTTGTCCAAAATCGTAAAGTAAACTTTCGAAAAGAAGTTGAATTGGCGTTTCTGGTAAAAATGGTAAAAATACGCTCGCAATAATAACTGATAATACTTCACCAAAATTAAAACTGGTAGCAAGTTTGATATATTTCATCAAATTGGAAAAGGTTTTTCTTCCTTCGACAACGCCATCGATTAGGACGTTCAAATCTTTTTCTAACAGAATGATGTCAGCGGATTCTTTGGCAATATCAACAGCGGTGTCAACGGAAATGCTAACATCGGCATTGGTTAGAGAAGGACTGTCATTGATGCCGTCTCCCATATAACCAACAACGTTTCCAGATTCTTTTAGTAGCCTAACAATTCTGGCTTTTTGAATCGGAGAAAGTTTGGCAAAAATGTTTGTATCTCTGAGCAAATGAAGAACTGCCATATCATTTAATTTTTCGACTTGATTTCCTAAAACAATTCGTTTCGAATTAATGCCAACTTTGTCACAAATGCATTTTGTGACTTCTGCATTATCTCCTGTTAGAACAATTACGCGAATGCCAGAGTGATTGAGTTTTTCAATTGCTATTTTTGCGGTTTCTTTTGGCGGATCTAAGAATCCAATAAAACCTAGTAAAATCATATTTTTTTCATCTTGCACACTGAATTTTTCGATATTGGAAATATCGTTTTTTTGGCAAACTGCGACAACGCGTAAGCCATCTTGATTTAATTTTTTAGAAATCTTTTTAATATTTTCTTTGATTTCATTGGTAAGTGGAGAAACTTCTCCTTTGTAATCTACCAAAGTTGAAATATTTAAAATTTCTTCAACAGCTCCTTTGGTGATTAATTGTTGTTTGGTACCGTCAGAAACAATCACAGATAAGCGTCTTCTTGAAAAGTCGAATGGAATTTCATCTAGTTTTTGATATTTGGTGGTGTATTCTTCCATATTATTATTGAGTGCTCTTGCGATAACTGCTTCGTCAATGTTACTTTTTAAGCCAGATTGGAAATAGGAATTTAAAAAAGCGTGTTTTAAAATTCGTAAATCTTCGTCACCTTTGATGTCTAAATATTTTTCGAGCACGATTTTATCTTCGGTTAAAGTTCCTGTTTTGTCGGTGCATAAAATATTCATAGAACCAAAACTTTGTACAGAATCTAATTTTTTAACAATTGTTTTTTTCTTTGACATTTTAATCGCACCTTTTGACAAACTAGAAGACAAGATAACAGGCAAAAGCAGAGGCGTAATTCCAATGGCAACAGCAACCGAAAAGGTAAAGGCAGTTAATAAGCCGTGTTTTTCAAGGTTGAGAATGAAGACAAAAGGAATTAGAAAAATCATAAATCGAATTAATAATTTACTAATTTTTTCGATATTTTTTTGGAAAGCGGATTTTGGTTTTTCGGTTAACGTATGAGCAATTTTGCTTAAATAAGTGTCATCAGCTGTTTTGATGACAACTGCTTTTCCGCTTCCACTAATGACGTTGGTTCCCATGAAGCAAATATTTTTAAAGTCTGTAATACTTAAAATTTCGTTTTCAGGAATTTCATTTTCGACGGATTTTTTTATGGCGTCGGATTCACCTGTTAAAGTGGATTGACTGATATAAAGGTCAGTTGATTCAATGACTCTTACATCAGCAGGAATAATATCGCCAGCAGAAAGGCAAATGGTGTCGCCTAGAACGATTTGTTTCATTGGAATATTGACTTTTTTTCCATTTCGAATGACGATAGAAGTGGTAGAAACCATTTCTTTTAGTTTTTCAGCTGCTTTGTTGGAACGATATTCTTCGAAAAAATCGAGAAAGGCACTTAAAAAAACCAAAATTAAAATGATTGAAATATTGGCATAACTCGGAATTTCTGGTAAATACACATCTGTAAAAAATAAGATGACACAGATTCCTAGTAAAATACAATTAAACGGACTTAGCAAACTTTCTAAAAAATAATGATACCATTTTTTGGGTTTGTTTTGAGAAATTTCGTTTAGACCATAAGTATGCAATTTTTGAGTTGCTTCTTCTTCTGAAATGCCAGAAGGTTTAATATTATTTTCTGCAAGAAAGGTTTCTAAGTTTGAAACACAATCTTTTTTGTACATTTGGATAACGTTAATTTCTTCTTTTGTTTTTTTATCCATAAAAAATCACCTCTTGAAAAATTAGTTTAGTTAAATTATACTGCTAATTAAAAAATAAAACAAATCGATTAGAAAAATAATGATACTATTTTTAAATAGTATAATCTCGAGGGATTTTTTTATACGAAAATTTTAAGCATTTTGTTAATATACTTTTTAGAAAAATAATGTTATAATAATTGAAAAAAGATTTTGTAGAGGAGAGAAAAGGAATGTATTATCCTAAGCAATTACCGTATTTATTGGATAAGGAGTTTAAGGAAAAGATAGAATATACAGAATATAGGATAAAAGAATTAGATAGTTATAGTATGTGCATATGGTGTATGAAATCTAAAATGCAAATTGAAGAGACAATTTACAATTATATTTTACCAGATGCTTGTATTGATATTGTGATTGATTTTACGAATGAATCAATTTGCTTTGCTGGATTTAGCAAAGAGACGATTCCTTTTGCATTACAGGAAAAAATAGATTATATGGGCGTTAGGTTAAAGCCGAGTGCTTTTTATATTTTGTTTGAAGTAGAGGCGAATAAAATTATGGATCAACCAGCTGATTTTTTTGAAATAGAGAATAGTGATGAATTGAAAAACATTTTTAAGGCAAGGGATATCAAGGAAAGAATGGATATTTTTAAAACTTATTTAGGTAGAAAAATGAAGGATAAGAATAACAAACAATCGATTGAGTTTGTAGATGAGTTATACCAAAAACCAAAGGACCAAACGGTGCTAGATATGGCGAGTCGATTTGGGTATGAAAAAAGGCATTTGTGTAGAATATTTAAAAAGTTTTATGGTGTTTCACCTAAAGTGTTATTAAATATAGTTAGACTTCATAAATGTTTGACTTTATTAGAGGAAGGAAAACCATTAGAAGATATTATGAATGATTGCGGATTTTATGACCAGTCACATTTTATAAAAGAAATAAAAAAATATACTGGCTTTTCGCCATTGGAATTATTTGAAAAAGGTAAAGTATAAAATGTCCTTTTTTTACAATACAAATAAATATATAAAATTTATAATAATGTTAGGAGGAAAGAAAAATGTATGAAACAATAACAACTAATATCATGGTTAAAAATGTAAAAGAAACCATAAAATTTTATGAAGAAAAATTAGGATTTCAAAAAGTATTAAGTGTACCAGAAAATGGAGAAAAATTGGATTTTGCGATTATTGCTAAAGATAAGATTTCAATCATGTTTCAAGAACAGGAGAATTTGCTAGAAGAATATCCAAGTTTGAAAACAAATGAAATTATACCAACTTTTACGTTGTTTATTACGGTTGAAAATGTTGAACAATTATATAAGGAACTTAGTGGAAAAGTAAAAATTGCAAAAGAGCTTCATCAGACTTTTTATGGGAAAGATGAATTTGCTATTTTTGATAATAATGGTAATATATTGACAATTTCTTGTTAGGAGAGAAACAGTAGTTAAAGAATGTTTGGCTACTGTTTTTTTTGTATATAAAAAGGTAGTATTACTTCGCATAATTTAAAGAAAACGTAAATAGAAGTAGGAATAAAATAAAAACAAATAATAAAAGTATTGATTTTTTATTCCGAAAAAATGAAAAAAACTTGATTTTTCGGAATAAAAGTTTTATAATTGATTTGAGGTGATAAAATGAAATTGATAAAAAGAGAAAAATACTTAAATAAATTAATTAATGTAATTGGAACACCTGATATAAAAGTAATTACAGGAATCAGGCGTAGTGGAAAATCGAAACTTTTAGAAGATTTTAAAAATTACATTATAAATACAATAGAAAACAACAATATCATTCATATCAATTATAATTTGCCCAAATTTGAAAATTTAAAAAATTATAATGCTTTGGTAGAATATGTAGAAAAAAACTATAAAAGCGGAATGGAAAATTTTATTTTAATTGACGAAGTACAAATGTGTGATGACTTTGAAAAAGCAATCAATGGATTTCATGCAGAAGAAAAGTACGATATTTATATAACAGGATCAAATGCCTTTTTGATGAGTAGTGATTTGGCAACGCTGTTTACTGGAAGAACCTTTAAAGTGGAAGTATATCCGTTTTCTTTTGAAGAATTTCAAAAATATTATCAATATAACGATATACAAGAAGCTTTTGAGAGATATGTAATTGAGGGTGGAATGTCAGGCTCTTATCTTTATAAAACACAAGAAGAAAAATTTCAATATATAAAAGATGTATTGAATACCTTAATTGTTAGAGATATTAAGCAAAAATATAAAATAAGAAATACGGATATTATTCAAAATTTAACAGATTTTCTGATGGATAATGTTTCGAATTTGACATCTGCAAACAATATTACACAGGTTTTAAACTCAAATAATGTGAGTATAACCGATAAAACGATTAATCATTATATAGAATATTTATGTAATGCCTTTGCATTTTATAGAATAAAAAGATATGACATAAAAGGTAAAAAATTTTTGAGTACACAAAATAAATATTATTTAGCCGACCAGTCTTTTCGATATGCAATACTTGGCACAAACAATATGGATTATGGAAGAATTTATGAGAATATTGTTGCCATAGAATTATTAAGAAGGGGTTATGAAGTTTATGTAGGTACATTATACAAAAAAGAGATAGATTTTGTTGCACAAAAGCAAGGCAAAAAAATTTATATACAAGTATCAGATAATATCGATGATGAAAAAACGTTAAGTAGAGAAACTACGCCATTATTACAAATAAAAGATGCTTATCCTAAAATGTTGATTGCTAGAACAAGGCATGATGCTTATCAATATGAAGGGATTGAAGTTGTGGATATAGCAAGGTGGTTGATGGAGTAAAATTTAATAAAAGGAGGAATAAATATGTCAAAAAGTATTGAAGAAAAAATAGAAGATTTAGCAAAACGTCAACTTGATAAAATTGGGGTTAAATATTTTTCTAAAACCAATTTTATAAATCCAGAAATTGAGGATGCAATGAAAAAAGCACCCTCTAAAAACGGAGGTACTGGAAAAAATTATCCAGATATAAAAGCTTTTATTGAAACAAGAAATATGAGAAAAATTCCAGTTATGATTGAGGTAAAGGGAAGAAAGGGCGATTTTATCAAAGTTAATGCAAATGGTGAAATTGAAAATAAAACAAAAGAAGGAAAACCCAATTATAAGAATATAGAAAGATATGCGGTAAATGGAGCAATCCACTATGCAGATGCTATTGCCCAATATACAGAAAGTTATAAAGAAGTAATCGCAATAGGGATAAATGGCTATGAAGAAGCAAATGAGATTAAAACAGAATTGGGTGTATATTATATGTCAGCTGATAATTTTCTAATTCCTAAAAAAATTGAAGATTATAGTGATCTGTCATTTTTGCAAAATTCCAACCTAAATAACTTAATTGAAAAAATAGATAACTTGAACTTAACCGATGAAGAAATTGAGGAAAAGGCGAAAGAGTTTGAGAATGATATAGAAAAGAAATTAAAAAGTCTAAATCAAAAAATGCAAGATGATTTGAAAATATCAGTAGGTTCGAGAGTTGAACTTGTAACAGGCATGATAATGGCGGGGCTTGGTGTTGAAAATAAAGTTGCACCATTAGAAATTTCTGATTTAAAAGGTGAAATGGGTGAAAAGTCAAATGATGGTTATGTTATCATAAATAAAATTGAATCTTTTTTTAGTGAAAGAAATTTGCCAAAAGAGAAAAAGGAAATGATCATAAATGATTTATCAAGAGTGTTTATTTATTCTGATTTATGGAAGACAGTTAATGGAGAAAGTAAATTAAAAAGTGTGTATACTAGTGTTAAAAATGATATAATGCCAATATTTACGTCTGCAAAACATTTAGATTTTACAGGTAAGCTTTTTAATGTATTAAATGCGTGGGTAGATATTCCAGATAGTGATAAAAATGATGTTGTTTTAACACCTCGCTATGTTACTGAATTAATGGCGAGATTAGCTGAAGTTGATAAAGATAGTTATGTATGGGACTATGCAGTAGGCTCAGCAGGATTTTTAATATCTTCTATGAAATTAATGATTAAAGATGCAGAAGAAAGAATAAAAAGTCCTAAAGAAAAAAGTGAAAAAATAAGTAAAATAAAATATGAACAGTTATTAGGAATTGAAAAGCGATCAGATATCTATTTATTAGCTGTATTAAATATGATTTTAATGGGAGATGGTTCTTCTAATATTATACATAAAGATAGTTTGAAAGAATATACTGGTCAATATGAGCAAGGTGATTTAAACGGAACAGATTTCCCAGCCAATGTATTTTTATTAAATCCACCTTATTCAGCAGACGGAAAAGGATTTGTTTTTGTTGAAAAAGCTCTTTCTAAAATGAAAGGTGGAAAAGCTGTTATATTAATACAAGAAAATGCTGGAAGTGGAAATGGGCTGCCATATACTAAAAATTTATTAGAAAATAATACTTTACTCGCTAGTATACATATGGCAGATATATTTAGGGGAAAAGCTGGTGTCCAAACAGCAATCTATGTATTTGAAATCGGTAAAAAGCATAAAGAAAAACATATTGTAAAGTTTATTGATTTTTCAAATGATGGTTATACAAGACAAAATAGAAGAAAATCAGGACAAGATGTGAATTTAAGAAATACAGATAATGCAATAGAAAGATATAATGAAATTGTAAATTTAGTATTGTATGGAAAACAATATTTACAATATTTTACAGAAGATGAATATATTGAAGATACCATTACCTTAAATGGAGATGATTGGACATTTTCACAACATAAAAAAATTAATACAAATCCAACAGAAGAAGACTTTAAAAATACAGTTAAAGAATTTTTAGCTTGGAAAGTAGGGGAAGTTTTAAAAGAGGAAAATAATTGCTTGGGAAAAAAGTAACCCCAGCTTTAGTAAAATTACAAGATAAGTTTATTAAAACTGGGGGGATATATAGAGAATATCAATTACAAGAGTTATTTAATATTGTTGGAACCAAATCATTAGATGAAGGAAAGTTGGTATTTGTTAATGATGGTGTCAATTTTGTGGGAAGAGTTAATGATAATAACGGTGTAAAAGGAAAAATAAAGAAACAATTATTTAAACCTAATGAACCTTTTACAATAACTGCAACAGTAATTGGAAATTATAAATATGTAAAATATCAACAAGAGCCATATTATTGCTCTCAAAATATTAATAAATTGATACCTAATTTTAATATTAATGAGAAAATTGCTTTATATTTTATAACATTCATACAAAAATTCGTAAATAAATATAATGGACAACAAGGTGGTTATAAATTATATGAATTACAGGAGTTTAAAATAAAAGTTCCATATAAGAATAATAAAATAGATTTTGAGTTCATTGAAAATTATATAAGTGAGCTTGAAGAGGAGCGAATAAGTGAGCTTACCGCTTACCTAAAGGTAAGCGGACTAGATAACACACAGTTATCTAGTTCTGAAGAGTGTAGCCTACATAAGATGAATGATGGAATTTCAACAGCTAATTTTAAAATCGGAGATTTGTTTGCTGTAAATTCTTCAAAGAAAAAATTTAATGCCAATAGTATAAAATTTGGTGGTAAATATCCATATGTTGCTAGAGGAAGTAATAACAATGGTATAAGAGATTTTATTACAGAAGCAGAAGAATTTTTAAATGCCCAAAACACAATTTCTTTTGGTCAAGACACAGCGACAATATTTTATCAAGAAAAACCATATTTTACTGGTGATAAAATAAAAATATTAACGTATAAATATGGAGAATTAAATAAAGAATTGGCTTGTTATTTTATAGCTTCTATGAAAAGAAGTTTTGATAATTTTTCTTGGGGGCAAAATTCTTTTAATGAAAATGTTATAAAAAACACTTTTATAAAATTACCGATAAATTCAAATAATGAAATAGACTTTGAATTTATGGAAAATTATATAATAGCAATAGAGAAATTAACTATCAAATCTGTAATTGAATGGAAAGACAAAATATTAGAAGTAACAAAGAATTGTATAAATTCTTAAAAAGGAGCAACCCAATTTGCTCCTTTTACTTATCTAACTTTATTTAGTATTTCCTTTTGCTTATTTTCGAAATCTTGCTTTTCTTATTCTAACTTCTGATAAGCTGACTTTTTAAATTCCATTACATCTACATCAGTTTCCAAATTATACTTACATAAAAATCTCACACGTTCAGAAAATTCATTCATTTCTTTTATAGCATGTAACAAAGTAGGTGTGATTCTTGAAAAATTGGCTTTTAAGACATTTTCTGTACTAGGGTAGAGTAATTTCATATAATGCAAAAATAACCCAGCCAGAGAGCCTTTTTCTGGATTAAGTTTTTCATAATTCTCACGAGTTTTATTGATCAACAAATAGGGTTCAGGAGAATAAGGAAAACTTGTTTGTGTTTCCAAAATTCTTTTATAAATATTTTCTTTTGAATAATGTTTTCCAAACTGTCTTTCAATTCTTGTATTTCTTTTGTAAGGCTCACGTCTTATAGATAGAGAATTGTTTTTATAAGTAACAATGTAATTCAAATCTTCAAGTATTTTAATAAATTCATTATAATTTTTGCTACTTGCAATTGCATAATCAATAGAATTTTTCATCAATTCCTTATACAAACTACTTGTAGCATATTTTTCTTCTTGCTTTAAAATACTTAATCCATATTCATTGCATAATTTATCAGAAGTCTTTCTCATTAACGCATAATCTTTCTTTGTATTACAAAACCTTTTTCCATCTAGGAAAGACACCGAATTAAGCACAAAGTGATTATGAATATTGTCAGTATTTATATGCGTTGAAACTACAACTTGAAATTTATTTCCCCATAATTCTTTAGCAAGTTTTACTCCAATTTCGTGAGCCTGTTCTGGCGTAACTTCTCCTTCAACAAAAGATTGATAACCATGAAAACATTCTATTCCACCAGTCTTGAAAAATTGTTTCTTAACGTTAGTCATTTCAAGAAAGGCTGTATCAGGCATACAATTGATACCTGATACAAACAATTTATTTTCCGTTTTTTCTCTATTCATTGTATAATCAATTAGCCTATTTAATCTGCTCTTGAATTTCCAAATTTTTGTTGTTGCCAACTTGCGCTCCTTTCTTTTGAGGTAAGATATAAACTTCTTGCAAACTCAAAACTAAATCTCTAACTTCTTCAAACAACGGAACAATTTTGTAATCTTTCACATAACCTTGATTTCGATTATAAACTCTTGCCATTTGATTTAAATTATTTGCTATTCCTCTTAGTTGAGAAAGTATTTCGTAAAATCTTTCATCAGGTTGTTCTTTTAACGTATAATCTAAAATTATTTTTCTAAAAAATTCAGATTGATTTAAGCCAGATTTTTTTGCTTTTTCTTCAAAAATTTTTTTCTCATCTGGATTCAAAAAAATATTAACTTTTAAATTTCTTTTTCTCATAAATTTTTCCTCGCCTTCTATAAAAATTTTAAAAGGGTTTGGGACTTGTCCCATTCGATAGGTGTATTTGTAGCGTGAGTACAAATACGTTGCTTGCTCTATTCAAGATTTTTCGAGAGTACTCTCTCAAAATCTTTCATAATACTACCTGAAAGAAGATACAAATTGTATAAAACTTGTATCTTTTTCAGTCAATTTTTTATTTTAAAATGTCAATTTTCTTAAAGAAATTATAGGTTTCTTTGCCACCTAAAAAGAAAATTTCATGTTCTTCCATTTGCAAAATATTACGATACAAATTGATAGCTTTTAGCAGATTTTCACTTTCTTCTAATGTCAATTCAGAATGCTGTTCATCTTCTAAAATACCACGAATATTAGGAAACTTATCTTTAATTTTCTCAAGCTTTCTATATAATTCTTTATAATTAGCATTGGTATTTTTTAATTTTATTTTTGCACTACTAATACATTCATATAACTCCGTAGAATCTAAGTTAAATAATTCAAAATCTTCCATATTTTTACCTTACTTTACACATAAATTAATTCTTTTAGTATCATTTTTTCAGCACAATTTTTAATATTATTCATTCTGCCAACCCATTCTAGTTGACTTTTTGCTTTCAATTCTTCTGTAATATTTTCTTTTTCAGCTAATTGCTTTATTAGCAAATCAAATCTCTTTTTGGCTATTTTGTCTATCTCCATTAAGTGATTTTGTAATTTATTATCCATAAACAAAATCGTATATTCAGCCTTTTTATTTTCTTTAAGATAGTGTAATCTCAATCTTCCATATTTACCTAATTTAGAAATCTTCATACCTTCTGGTGCTTTTAAATTTGGCATATAGTAATTGCCAATTTTTATATATTCAATTCCATTTTCTTTTATTTTTCTATCATTCATAATTCTAAATCTCCTTTAAATTCTAATTATCATATAGTAAATCCCAGTCAATATTGCTGTAACTACTTCCTTCAAAGTTTGAAAATTTGTGTTGCTTATTTTCTTTATTAATATAATTATTATAGTTATTACTTGGTCGTAAATTTTCCGGTTCATGAATCGTAGATTTTACGGCTCTTGAATCGTAATTTTTACGAATCAACTTTTTAAAATTTTCATCATGTTGTATTTTTCCAACATAAATTAAGTTTGGTTTAGCGGAGCCTTGTTTCTTCTCATATATCAATTTACAGTCACTTAATTGTCTAAATGCTTTTGTTGCAGTTTTATCTGATAAATTCAGTAATTCTTGCACTTCTTTTCTAGTAAAAATAAGATAAACATTGCCATTTTCATCACACCAATGATTTTTTGAAGATAGACTTAATCTGTTCAGCAAAAATCCATATAGAATTTTACTATCTGAATTAAGTTTATTTTTATATCTTGGATTGAAAAACAACTCCATTGGTATTTGATAATATAAATGTTCAAAACATTCGTTAGATTTGTAGGGGATAAAGTCCATAAAATCAGTTCTCCTTTCAGATTTATTTGAAGAACTTTAAAATGATTGAAATTTCAGGAAAAACGTTTTACAGAAAATTACAGAAATTTTTGTAAAATTTTACAGAAACTATTTCTTGAAAGAAATAGACATATTTTTAGGAATTTTTCAGAATGCAAAAAAATTATGCTATTTCCAATTTTTATTGAAAAATAGCATATTTTATAAGTTTTGAATTTTTATAAATTCTTTTAAATTTCCCTAAAAAAGGGTCAAAAATGGTCGAGGTGAGTGAGTATCACCTCGAACTGTTTTCCTTGATATTTTAGTATTTTCAGACTTTAATTTTTATTTTGCGGAACAATTTTGCAGAACATTTTAAGTTTTAATTCCTTGAAATTCTGCATAATTCCAGCAATTTATCATTTGTGTTTTTAAGCCACTTTGCTTTCTGGCAATTCAACTCCAAAGATGTTTTTATCTACTAGATATTGGATTGCATTATCTGTTTCTGATTCAATAAATGAAGAGTCCACATCAATATAGTATTTCATCGTTACAGATATATCTTTATGACCTAGTATTTGTTGTAATACAACTGGAGCAATTTTTGCCTCTGCACATCTTGTTGCAAAAGTTCCTCGTAGCATATGAGTATGAACATCTGTCTTTTTTACAAGTTCGCCTTTTTTGTTGTAATCTTCATAAATTCCCATTTCCAATTTAAAGGCGATCCTCTTTAAGCAACTATTGATTGAATTTTCAAGATGCATACCACCATCTTTTTTACAAAATAACAAATGTTCTTTATTTTTCAATTTATTTTCAAGAGCTTTCTCCACTATCTGCTTACTGATGTTGTTCATTGTCAAAGTTCTTAGGCTATTGTCTGTTTTAGTGGTTTCTCCAATGATGATTTTTCCATTTTCATCTTTTGTTTGTGTTCGCCTAATATCAATTTTACTTTCCGCTAAAATGGTGTCTTTCTCATAATCTAACACTAATGCTTCGCCAATTCTCATTCCTGTTGTTAATAACAATAGAAATAAATATTTATTAGGACATTCTTCATAGCTTACAGAGTTTAGATAGTCTACTAATTTCTTTTCCTCTTGAATTGTCAATGATTTTCTTTTATGGGATACATACTCGCTTTTGGGCTTTTTGACTCTTTTATAGCCTGCCATAAAGTTTTCTTGTATAATCTTTTGATATTCTGCTTCTCCAAATCCCATACACAGTAATTCATAATTTTGTTTAATAGTAGATTCCGAATATTTTGACAAACTAGATAGATAATTGACGACTTCTTCTCTAGTAACTTTTGCGATTGGTTTGTTTGCAAATCGTGCTTTTGCTATTTGTTTCAATGTGTCTGATTTTCTTTTTAAAGTTGATTTGTCAATATCTTTTAATTTAAATTGTTCATCGATGCGTGGCTTTATTAATTCTACTAAAGTTTTATTACTTTTTGTAATGATTCTTGGTCCGCCATCTTTTTCTAAATCTAATTTGTATTGTAAAGCAAGTGATAAAGCCTTTTCTTCTGTTTTTGCTGGAAAAGATTTGCGTTTTGTTTTTCCTGTTGTCGTATCACGACCGATTGTTAGAACTGCTTTGCAAGTTTTTGAAACATAGCATAGCATTTATCGCATTCTTTGCATAACTCGTATTCTTTTTCTTTGTCAATGTTCTTATTTTGAATTTTTTTCTTAATTTCGCAAGTAGCACATACATTTTTTTCTTTTTTGTTTTTAGGTTTTCTTGAAATGTAAGTGCCAACAGTTATTCCCTTAAATTCCATAATAATGTATTTCTCCTTTTTGATTAAATTTAAGGAAAACTATTGCTATATTTTGATTTTATGTTATAATTATAGCATATAGAGAATTTTATAGCAATAGTTCTCTTTCAGTTTTTTTGAAGATTAAGTAGTACCAATACTTAAATCTTCTTTTTTTATTCATTTACTTCATTAAATACTCTTCTTGTACTAACATATTGATTAAATGCTGGTACAGAAACTTTAAAAGATTTGCTAAATTTTATGCAAGGAAAATCAGAGCGGTGAAATAGCTCTAAGCAAGCTTTATTTCCAATTCTTAATATTCTTCTTACATCTGCAGTTGTATAAAATTCTGGATCAGACATAATTTTTCCTCCTTTCTGTTCTTAACTAATCTCATAGACTTATAAATTTGTTTAATCTATTGACATTTTTGTTTAATCTGATATAATAGAAATGTCAAGAATATTAAACCTTAATTAAATATCTATTAACGACATTTTATATTCAATCCTACGAAATGTCAATAGATATTTGAAAGTATTTTTAAATTTATAACAGAGGAATTAGAATATGAAGAAAAATAGTAAAGATGAGCAACTTTTTTTGGAATCTGCAAGGATAGAACGTGCAAAATTTATTAAAATGGTTTTTGATCTAGAAAATGATTTAGAATCATATAATACAAGCATATTAGATTATCATATAGCAAAAAATGAAATCAACTACAAAGGTACACCATCATTAACAATCGATTTAGCAGATGATATTTCAGAGTTATCTGACTTTTCTCGCCAAAAATCTAAACCAGTCAAAATGATTTGGACTGATTTTGTAGAACGTTTTGGAATGTTACTAATGAGGTTTTTAAATGCTGACTTTTCTAATTTCTATACTGCATTTAACACATTTCTTTTTGCCTATGGTGTAGATGATTTTATAAATATTAACGGCAAACGAACGGATATGCTAACTGGATTTAGTTATATTGATGTGCTAGATTGGTATGAATGTACTAGAAATCTATTTAGCGGATATCAAACTTATTTTAGAAGATGTGTAGACTATATATATAATCTAAATGGTGACAATCGAGATAAAGAATATAGCCACATCTCAAAATTAAGAGGATTTACAATAATAGAGCCCAATATGACTAATCTTCAAAATAGTTATGAAGTTTCATTTAAAAGTATTGTTAGTAAACAGATACCTGCTAATATTTCATTACATCAGTTATCTACTAGGATTGAAAATAAGGATATAGAAGTAAAAAATATTATGGAGTATAAGACATCTAATGGATGGTTTACTTTGTTGTATAGAACTTTAGAATTAATTGTAACAAGAAATACTATGCCAATTAAAACTTGTGAAAATGATGGCAAATATTTTATACCTACGCACAGAATAGATGAAATATATTGTGACTACAAACATTTAGACGGCAGTACTTGCAAAGATGTTGGAGCAAAGAAAAAATATGCTCAAAAAGCTGAACAAAATCCAGTCATTTCTACATATAATAAAATTTATCAAGTAAAGATAATGAGAACTAGAAGAAATCCTGATAATAAAGAATTAAAAGAGCAATTTGAGAATTTTAAAATAAGAGGAACTGCCCTAAAAAAAGCATATTTTGACGGAAAAATAAACTTAGACATGTATAAAAAATTAATGAAAATAGTTGAAAAAGATGAAACGAATGATACAATAGAAAAATACATATAATTATGATGATAAAGTTTTTATTCCGAAAAGATGAAAAAAATTTGATTTTTCGGAATAAAAGAAGGTAAAATGTTGATTGCAAGAGCAAAGCGTGATACTTATCAATATGAAGTGGTTGATATAGCAAAGTGGTTAAATGGAATAGAAAGAAAGGTTTTTGCTAAAAACACTTGTCGAAAAAGGTCGAACGATAGTGGATTGATTTATAAATAATTTAAGAATATAATAAAAATAATAGGAGGAAAAAATGGATAAGTGGAATAATGATGAAGAATGGGATGTAAGACAACCAATGTGGAAAAAAGCAGTTGATTTTGCGAATAAATATCATACAAAAGCAGGTCAATATAGAATTGGGAAGAATGGCGAAAAATTGCCATATATAACGCATATTCAAGAAGTTATGAGAATTTTAATTAATGAGGCAAAGATAACATCAGACAATATATTAACAGTTGCTGCGTTACACGATGTTTTAGAAGATACGGAATGTACTTATGAAGAATTAGAAGAAACTTTTGGAGTTCATATTGCAGAACCAGTTGATTTATTAACAAGAAAAGAAGGACAACCATTTGATGAATATGCTAAAAATATTTTTACAAACGAAAAATATCCTTGGGTTGGAACTATTAAATTGGCAGATAGAATCCATAATTTAAGAACTTATCCAGAAGTAGGAAATAAAGGAAAAGTTAAGTATAAATATGATGAAACTGTAAGATGTATAAAACCTTATGCAGAAAAACAATCTCCTATATTAAATAAAAAGTTGGATGAAAGTATGCAAATGATTGAAGATTTTTTAGGTGATGACCAACTCCAACCTTGAAGGAAGAAGTAAATGGAAAAACAAACAAAAGATATTAATATAAAAGAAGAACAAAGAAAAATAAAAGACAAAATACAAAAAATATTAGATAGTAAAGTATTTGACAAGATACATAAATCATTAAGTAAAATTAATAATGACATTTTAGAAAAAACAGGAATGTCTAGTATAAGTCTAGAAGGCAGAGTAAAGAAGGAAGATTCTGCGAGTGAAAAAATCGAAAGACAAGGCGTGTCAGCTGATAGAATATACGATTTAATAGGATTTATGCTTGTTGTAGAGTTGCCAGAGGAATATGAAAAAGTGAGTAGTTTGATGAAAGAATTAATGCCAGAGGGTTCTTTCATTCATAATTTTGATGGAAAATTACCTGAGAATAATGGTTATTCAAGTTTTCATATGGGAATTAATGTTAATCAATTATTAAATCAAAATGGTGTTGAAAATACTTATGGCGATGATAATGGATTACAAACCGAAGTACAGTTAAAATCCTATGGAATGTATATGGCACAAGAGTCAACACATGACTCTATCTATAAAAATAGAAATCTAAGTGGTGAGCAAAAAGATAGAATGCAAAGTGTGATGTTTCCATTGATAGAAAAGATAACAGACATAGAGAAATATCAAGATAGATTAGAAGTATGTTTTGATGAAGAAGAAAGAGCTAGATTGCAAAGCAGAATTGAAACAGTTAAGCAAGAAGTTTTGCAACATAAAATGCAAAATAAACAATTTATTGAAGAAAATATGACAGATGTTGAAAATGTCTTGAAAGAGTATGTTGTTGTAAAATATGTTGAAAAAGTTCGACAAGATCCAGTTTTAAATCTAACGAGAGAAAAAATCACAGAAATAGCAGAACAATGCAACAGAGCAGTTGCCTATCTTTCAAATGATTTTGAACAAGAAAGGATGTCTAGTACAGAGCCAACAGGATTTAAGAATACAGATAAATTATTGGAAGAAACACAAGAAAAGACAATTGAGGAAATACAGTCATTGAGTGCTAAAAGTCAAGAAAAAGCAATCCCCAATTTATTACAAGGTGCAATTCAAGTTTCAGAATCAGAAGTTACTGCTGCAGACATTAAGACTATGGTTGGAACGGTAAACGAAAAAGCGAGAACGCCAGAGAAACAAGTACATATTTCATCTCAAGAACAAGAAAATGGAGAGCGATGATAGATGATTAATATAGCAAATACATCAAGAGCATATTCGGAAGTATATGAATTTATTAATAGTTTGGGAAATGAATATAAAAATAAGTTGCCAAAAAAGATTTATTTAACAATTCAAGAGAATAGAGATAAAAATTATATTCCTAAATATGAAGTCAATCAGCACATTGATAGTAATACTTTTTCAAAAGAAGCATTAGCTTTGATTTCTGCATTGAATTTGCAATATTGGTGTGAAGATGTAGAAGAAAAGGAAAGATTGAAAAAAGTATATACAGAAAATCAAAAAATGGAAAATGAAAAGTATAGTTATGAAAATTTGTTTAAAAGTAACAAAGTTGAGGAACAAATTCAAGAAGAGCAACAGAGTGATAATGTTCAGTTGATTGAATATAAAGAAGAAAATGTGTTTCGAAAATTGATTAATAAAATAAAAAATATTTTTAAAAGATAAAACAAAAACATACTAATATCATTTAATGATCTAGTATGTTTATTTTTTATTAGGAACGAATTCGATGATATCCTCTATCCTACAATTTAAAACAGAGCAAAGCTTTGCAAGAGTATCTGTGTCAAGTCGAACAATATTGCCTCTACAATAACTTAAAACAGTATCATATCTCAACTCTCCATTTCTTACAACAGAACTTCGACTAATATTATGCTTTTTCAGATATTCATCCAATTTTATTACTATTTTTCCCTTCATTACTATTACCTCGATAAATTTACTCTATCATAAAAAATTTTATCTTGACAGCTACGAAAAGTCGTAGTAGTATATTAGTAGTATGCTCAAATATAAAATTAAAATTGGAGTTAAAGATATGAACGATAGAAGATTAAAAATAATAAAAATTTTATTGAATTATGTGATTGAGAAAAATCGACAAGAAGAAAGTTTTATGGAGTTAATTAATGAAAACAAGGATTTATTCAATATGGATATATCTCCTACGGTATTTCCTCCAATTTATGAGATTGCAAAAGAATTGGGAATTGAAGATGAGAAAGAAATTGATGATATAAATGAATTTTTTAATGTGAGTAAATTAAGTATTAATGAGATTGTTGGGGAATTTTGTAGGAAGTATAATATTTAGAGAAAATTGTTGAAAAAATCTTGTTTTTGTGATATTATTATAATTAATTTCTTAAATGTACTAACCATCATAAGATATAAATACAATACCAATAAATAATTTATTTTAAAAGGATGAAAATGGAAAAAAAAAGTATAAAGATAGTTATTGACGGAAAAGAACACAATATTAAGACAGACATAACACTAGATAAATATGAAGAATATATAAAAAATATAGAAGATGGCATGGAACATAGATTAGCCTTTGAAATTCTTGTTGATATATCAAATATAATAAATTTGGATGATAATACGAAAAGAGAAATACTACATGCTGTAATAAATGATAATGGTTTACAAAAGTACTATAATAGTATTAATGAAACGGATGATGAATTTAAAAAATTTTATTTAACAGCAAATAAATATTTTGAAAGGATATATGACAATTTAAAAGAATCTATAGAAAAATTACTTGATTTTAAATCAAATATAACTGAACCATTAATAAAAGGACTAGAAGCAATAACTAGAATTAATGAAGAAATAAAGTTATCTATGCAAAAGACATTGCAAAATATCGCTAAGGTTCAAGCAGCATTTCCTTCAAAAAAAGAAATAGAACAACGAAAAAAACAATATATAAAATGGGCTAAATTCGGATGGACAACATTACCCTTTGAATCTTTATAGTGCTCCAAGTAAACAAATAGAGGCAGATCGAATATGTGAAGCTAAATTAAGTGATAAAGAAATGGAAAAAATATTTAACTATTTAAAAGGTTTTATAAGACCAAAAAAGAAAATAAATGAAGCTATAAAATGTTATAGAAATGAATGTTATATAGCTACAGCCATGCAATTAACAGCTTTAATTGAAAGGGAGTTAACAGAATTTCCCCTAAAAAATAAAAAAGATATAAAGCCTAGAGGAAAAAATATAATAAAATCATTTAAAGAAGAAATTGATAGAAAATTATCTGAATATTATTTTGGTATTAATTTATTTGAATTTTTAAATAGACTTTTTGAATATGGAGATGATTTTAAAAAGCAAAAATATAATATAAATAGAAATTTTCTAATGCATGGTTGGAGAGATATAAATACTACAAAGACGGATTGCAAAAAGTTATTTTTAGCTTTACTAAATATAGAATTCATTTGGGAAGAAAATAGCAGTTATAAACGTAACTAATTTTAGAAGGATAATTTTAAATGAAAGAACAGGCGAATAATTTAAAAGAAAAATTAAAAACAAAATTAGATTTGTTATATCAAGAGTTGTTAAGTGCAGAAGTTAATAATAATTTAACTAAAGAATTATTTTTTGTATATGATAATTTCAAGGAATATAATATGGTATTTAATTATACAATACATGCTTATCAAAGTAGCACTATATTAGCGTTATTTAAAATATATGATATAGACCAACATAATGAATCTATTACATTAAAACATATATTAAATAGTATTTTTTCAAAAAAGGAAATTAATGATAATAATAACGAAATGAAAAAATATGTAGATGAAAAGTTAAAAGAGCTAAATTCCAGTCAAATTAATGAAAAATTAAATATAATGAGAAATAAGTACTATGCTCATTTAGATAAAAAGTATGAAAAAGGAATGCAGTCTTTTTCAAAAGAAGAAATGATTACATTTCAAGAAGTAAATAATTTGATAAATAATGCTAAAAAGATAATTAAAGATATTTATTTTTATATTTATGGACTAAAATATAATGATAATAATTTAATAGAAACTATAAAAATACAAATTGATAGTATTATTGACAATATGAATAAAGGAAGAAATATAATTTGATTTATAGAAAAAGGAGCAACTTGCTCCTTTTTCTATATTCTCACTAAAAACCGTTTTCTATTTTCTAGTGAATACTCAATACACTTCAAAATTAAGGTATTCATACTCATATTATATTTGTGAGAATATTGTGCAATTTCATTGTGTAATTTTTCAGTAAGTCTTAAAGAAAATCTAACATTGGGGAGGCTTGTATAGATCGGATTAAATTTTTCCATCTCATTCATATTATCTATACCGCCTTAATTTTCTTCAAATACCCAAAACATTCATGCCCACCCAAAAGAAATACCTCATATTGTTCAACACTAATCAATTTTCTATACAAATTAATTAATTCCAAAAATGCTTTGCCTTCTTCATCCGATAATTTAGAAGCTTTTTCATCTTCTAAAAAATTTCTTATAGTAGGATATTTTTCTTTCATATCTTCAATTTTTTCAGAGATTTCCTTATATTCAGTGTTACTCTTTTTCAATTCTAATTTTAAATTCCCAATGCATTCCGTTAATTCTACTGAATCCATATCATACAATTTATAATTCTTCATAAACAACCTCCTTAATAACGATTTCTTCAGCACGATTTTTAATATTATTCATATTTCTAACCCATTCCATTTGATTAGTAGCTTTCAATTCTTCAGTAATATTTTCTTGTTTTGCAAGTTGTTTTATAATTGTATCAATTCTAGTTGTTGCTATTTTCTGCACTTCTATCAAATGTTTTGTTAATTTCTCGTTCATCTCTAATATTATTAATTCTGCTTTCTTGTGATTTTTAAGATAATTGTATCTCATTCTTGCATATTTTCCTGTCGGTATTGTTTGCATTTTCATAACCAAGTTAGGAATAAAATAATCGCCTTGTTTTGTATATTCTATTTCCATATTTATCAATTCCTTTCTAATATTCTCTATCAAATTCCTTTTCTTTCTTCTCAAAATGCTTTATAGCTAACTCTTTATCAAGATTAAGATGAGTTTCCCTTTCAAAGTCTCTTATAATCTCATCTTCAGAAGGTAGCTCAAATTTTCGAGAAATCCATCTAATAAATTTATGAAGTGTTACTTTAAATTTATCAACCATTTTCTTTAAGTTTGAATTTTCCTTTTCTAAATGCTTGATTTTCCATTGACATCTTACGCTTTTCTTTCACAAATTCTGAAGCAGTATCAACTAAATTTGTTTGTTTTGATAATTCTTTGTGTAATTCAACATTTTCTTGATAAAGCGTTTTAATCAATTCATTTTTAGGCTTAATGATTTGATTTTCAATCTTTTCATCACGATTCAGCATAACTTTTTTTAAATCCTTGATGTCTGGAACTTCTGGTAATTCTAGTTTTATATTTTGTAATGTTTCTTTTGTTTTAGAATAATTCGTAATATTTTTATATTCTTCGATTGAGAAGTGTTTTCTTTTTGTTTCTTCCACGAATAAACCTCTTTCTAAATCAAATCCTTTTCCTTTGACATGTTCAAAATAAGCATTTTGCAAATTCCTATAACTATCACGACCTTTCCAAAAATCTCTTGCACAGATTTTTTCAACATTGTTGCCATCTTTATCCTTTGTATGAACGACAGGGACATACATCAAATGCATGTGCGGTGCGCCTTCATCCAAATGTACTACAGCTGTAATGATATTTTTCTCGCCAAGATTCTTATAATTACAGATGAATTTATAACATTCAGTAAAATATCTTTTCGTTTCCTGCTCACCAATTCTGTCAAAGAACCCCTGATCAGAAGTAAATATCATTTGACACATTACAATACTGTTACTTCGAAGATGTCCTTGTACATTCGTTTCTTTTCTATATTTATCAAACTCTTTTGTATAAGTTAGACTGTTTTTCTTTAAATAATAATTTAGATGTGTTCTTGTAGGGTCAATATCCTTATTGGTATGATTTTTTGCTTTTCTATCATTGTGGGTACATTTTCCATTTATTTCAGCTCGTGTTAATTTCTCGTTTCTTACGATAGCGTAGCTTATTCTTCGTAGCCCTTTCTTGCTAAAGTCAAGCTTGCTTGTCTAACACACTAGACAAGGTAAACTTGTCGTGTGCCCTACGGGGTACCTAAAAATTGCTAAAGCATTTTTAGGCTGACTAAAATATATGTCATATTTTAGTCAGTGAAGTTGCCGCTAGGGTAGGGCTAGCAACTTCATAACAAAGCATTTCTACGAAGATTCTATTGCCACATTATAGTAGCCATTATCGTAGAGTTCATTCCAAGAATATGCTTCGCAGTTTCTTTGATTTTCACGAGCCGAAGTTTTTGTTTTAGTCCCAATATGTGTATTACCAAGATTGTTATATAAGCAAATCATTAAATAATTTTTAGCATTTTGTATGTTATCAATATTCTTCAAAATATCTAGCAGTTGAATCAAGTTTTCTTTTGCGATTAATTGCAATTTATCTAATATCTTAAAATGATTAACTGTTACATTTCCGACTTTTAGAGTATCTTTGTAATATAAGCTATCTATCACATCTTCTAATATCGATTTTTCTTCTTTTGAAAACTCATCTAATTTGCATTGTTGTTTTATTTTTTCAAGTTCATCATCACTTTTAGGATTGATGGACTCAGTCTTGATTATATTAGGTTTGATATTATTAGTATTGATTGTCTGTAAATTTTCCACCTCAAGAACAGTATTATTTGCGGTTCTTGAACTGTAATTTTTACAGTTCTGGACCTGTAAATTTTCCTGTTCTGGAATTTCTTCATGTTGTATCTTTCCAACATAGATTAAATTAGGTTTTCCTAAACCTTGTCTTTTTTCTGCTATTAACTTTACTTCTGATAGTTGTTTAAATGCTTTTATTACTGTTTTTTCAGATAACCCTAATTTATGTTGTACTTCTTCTCGTGTAAATATCAAATAAACTCTGTTTTCATTATCTACCCAATGATTTTTTTGAGATAGGGTTAATCTGTCTAGTAAAAAAGCATATAAAATTTTACTATCAGAGTTCAAGTTATCTTTGTATTTCTCATTCGTAAATAATTCTTGAGGTATTTGATAATATTTGTTTTCTAAAATTTCATTAATTTTGTAAGGAATAAAATCCATAGCAATAGTTCTCCTTTCAGATTTTTTAATAATGCTGAAAGTACTGAAATATCAAAGAAATTCGTTTTGCGGAACATTGCGGAACAATTTTTTTAGACTTAAAAATCTTTGCAGAACATTTTGCGGAACAAAATATTAGTATTTTTTAGAATTTTTAAGAATGTAAAAAAATAATACCATTTCCTAAAAACCTAGAAAACAGTATTATAAAAAGTTTTTGGCTGTTTTCAAATTCTTACGAATTTTCTTGAAAACAGCCAATTTTTGGTCGAGGTGACAGGGATCGAACCTGCGACCTCATGGTCCCAAACCACGCGCGCTACCAACTGCGCTACACCTCGATTTATAAAACTCTCCCTAAAAGAAGAGTTTGGTGAACCGGAGACGACTCGAACGTCCGACCCACGGCTTAGAAGGCCGTTGCTCTATCCAGCTGAGCTACCGGTCCATAGTCTTTAATAGACAATAATTATATTAACATATTATAAATGATTTGTCAATATTTTTTTTGCAAAAATGCAAAGTTCTGACTCTGCATTTTTGCAAATTATTATTCAAAACTAATATTGACGTCCCCAAACTACCATAGTATCTGCTTTTTTACCACAAATAGGGCAAGTATCTGCCAAATGTTCTTGCTCAAAAGGAATACATCTTGAATGGGCACCAGTTGCTTCTTTAATTTTATCTTCACAAGCAACATCACCACACCACATCGTTTTTACATAACCTTGATTCGTCTCAAGGTGTTGCAAAATTTCATCCAAACTATGCGCAACAGAAGTTTTCGATTGACGACGTTTCAAACATTCGTCAAACATATTTTTTTGAATATCTTCCAAAAGTTCACGCAAACGATTTTCCAAATTTGCTAATGAAACAGTCTCTTTTTCCAACGTGTCACGTCTTACTAAAATACATTCTCCATTCTCAATATCACGAGGACCAATTTCGATTCTTACTGGAACACCACGCATTTCCCAATCGTTAAACTTAAAACCTGGAGAATAGTTATCTCTATCATCTAATTTTACTCGAACATATTTTGACAAATCAGACTTTAATTGATTTGCAAAATCCAATATACCTTCTTTATGTGCAGCAATAGGAACAATAACCGCTTGAATTGGAGCCACTTTTGGAGGTAATTTCAAACCACGATTATCCCCATGAGCCATAATAATTCCACCAATTAATCTTGTACTAATGCCCCAAGAAGTCGTATAACCAAATTCTTCCTGTGAATCACGATTTTGGAATTTGATATCAAATGGTTTTGAAAAATTTTGTCCTAAATAATGAGAAGTTCCAGCTTGCAAAGCTCTACCATCATGCATTAAACACTCAACAGTGTAAGTATCAATTGCACCAGCAAATCTTTCTTTTTCAGTTTTTTTGCCTTTTAAAACAGGAATGGCAAGGAAGTTTTCAATGACATCAGCATAAATTTCAAGCATCATTAAAGTTCTTTCTTGTGCCTCTTTTGCGGTTTCATGAACAGTGTGACCTTCTTGCCACAAAAATTCTCTCGAACGAAGAAAAGGACGTGTTTCTTTTTCCCAACGTAAAACATTGCACCATTGATTTCCCAAAACAGGCAAATCTCTCCAAGAATGAATCCATTTTGAATACATCGTAGAAATAATGGTTTCCGAAGTAGGGCGGATGCATAATTTTTCTTCTAATTCTTCCTCACCACCAATTGTAACCCAAGCTACTTCAGGAGCAAAACCTTCCACATGATTTTTCTCCTTATTTAATAAACTTTCTGGTATAAGTAGTGGCATAGCAAAGTTTTCAATGCCTACTTCTTTAAACTTTTTATCGGTATAATTTTGGATATTTTCCCAAATAGCATAACCGTAAGGACGAATGGTGATACATCCTTTTGTTTCTGCGTAATCAGCAAGTTCTGCTTTTAATACAACATCCGTATACCACTGTGTGAAATTTTCTTCTATATTGGTAATTTCTTTTACAAAATTATCTTTTCCCATATTATCAATCCTTTCTAAATTAATTTTGTGATTCTGCATCCGCAGTTTCTGAATTTTCTAATGGCAAATCATCAATGACGATTTGCTCATTTTCATCCAATTTGTAACGCGGAAGCTCGGGGAGTTCTTCTAAACTCGATATGCCAAACATTTTCAAAAAATTGTCGGTAATTTGATACATGGTTGGACGTCCTGGAGCATCTAGCTTTCCAGCTGATTCAATGAGCTCAAATTCCAATAATTTATAAATTGTTCCATCCGAGCTAACTCCACGAATATTTTCAATTTGGGAACGTGTAATTTTGGGGTTATATGCAATAATCGATAAAGTTTCCAAAGCAGCATTCGAAAGAGAAGGTTTCATTCGGTTATCCAATAAAGGATAGACATATTCATAATACTCTTTTTTTGTAACCAATTGGTAATTATCATTTATTTTAATCAGTTCAATGCCACATTCTTCCGAATCATATTTTTGCATCAATAAAGTAATGATTGCTTGAAATTCATCTTCGTTCATTTCCAAAGCAGTCATCAAATGCTTGATATTAACTTCTTTTCCGATTGGCAAATAACATTGCTTCGATAATAGCTTGTGCTTTTTTATGTTCCATTTTTTTATCCTTTCAATTTCTACTATTATTGCATAAATTCCTTGAAATGTCAATGTTTTCTAAAAGTTAGACACGTAGTTTTTTGATTTGTTTGACTTCTTTATAAAGTTTATCAATATGAGCGGTTCTTACTTTGAAAGCTTCTTTTAATTCTTCTAAAATAATAGGAATTTTATCCACTTCTTCATTAGCATGTAAGAGATATTTAGCGCCTTGTCTGAAATATTCCTTTTTATCTGGATGAGAAGCTTGTTGCATTTTATTGTAATATTTAAGTGCATCATTTAAACGTTTGATTTCAGTTTTTAAAAATTCAAGATATTCACAGCGTGCACTGATTTCATATTCCGTATCATCAATGACCATTTTAAATAGAGCTTTCAGAACTTTTTTATCGATTTTTCCGACCATAGTTTCTGGTGATAAAAATTTGATTTTTCCAGTTTTAGCATTTTTCATAGTAGGCGTAGCATGCTCAATTAGAATATTTAAAGTTTCAATAATGCCCACATGCGTTTTATATTGACGTTTTGCAGTAATGGCTTCAAATTCATCGGCAACACGAATAATTTGCGCTTCATAAGGAATTTCTTTTCCTTTAACACCGATTTGGATAGCCACTTCCATCAAGACTTTCATGATGATATAAAGTACCTGCTGAAAAAGGACGTAATTTAGGGTCTTTTTTACACATATCGTATCCAATGGTAGTATGCGTTTTCATAATTTCATATTCTTCTTCTGTCAATTTAGACGTTTTTTGTAAAACTGCTGGTGGAATAAATATTTTTCCGATGTCATGAATATAAGCACATGTAATGCAATATACTGTAAATCCTTTATCCAAATGCAAATTTTCACATAGTTTACAGGTAATAATAGCAACGTTTTCAGAATGTCTTCTGGTATAGGCATCGAGAGAATCTAGCATTTTTAGCTGGTATCTTATTTTTTCATTTAAGTTGTAGGATTTTATAGCAGTAGAATTATAAAAATCAAATTTTTCTGTTTTCATAGGTAAAAGTACTCCTTAAAAAATAGTTTTTTTTATTGTATCGCTTAAATGAAAGTAAGTCAAGAAAACAGAGGAATTTAAACTTAAATATTTTTCCTAATTTGTTAGAATGAACAAGTAAAAATCACAATTGGCAAAAAGATTATTTATGATATAATACTAAAATGTTTTTAAAGAATATAAAGAGTTGTAAAAAATAAAAGAATAATATGAATAAGATACTAACCGCATAGATTTTTATACAATTCCTTGAGAAAAAAGGTAAAACAAAATTTTATTTTTGACAATTTTCCTATACATTTTTTTATAATAATGTTATAATGAAAGCGATAACAGTAATTTGTTAATCAAGAGGAAATCTCATAGAGAAAACAGCTAAATATATGGAATGATTTTGTCCTTTGAGAGACAGAAGAATAGGTAAACAATGCAATAAAACATGTAAAAGGGAGGTGAAATAAATGAATTTCTTATTAACATTATTGATTGGAATAGTTGCAGGAGTAATAGATGTATTACCAATGATTAAAATGAAAGTTGATAAATACTCAACCCTATCAGCATTTGTATATTATTTAATAGTTCCATTTGTTATTTTCGGAATCAAATGGTTTGGCAATTTATGGTGGTTAAGAGGAGGAGTTGTTGCAATTCTTATGGCAATTCCAGTTATTATTCTAGTTGCTAAAGAAGATAAAAAAAGTCCAGTGGCAATGACAATAATGTCTATTGTTCTAGGAAGTATTATTGGTGTTGTAGGACATTTCTTGAATCTAATGTAATTGAAATCTGGGGCACATTTTTGGCTTATATGTAGAGTAAATTTATAGATTAATTGTAAAATAGATAAATTAATCAAAATAATAAAAAATAAAGTAGCCATACTTATCATAAGTATAGGCCACTTTATTTTTTATAGAATTAAACAAACACATAGTGAATAATAAAAAGGAATTCTCAATAAAATAGTGGAAAAAATAAAAGAGAATAACCATAAAACAAGCTAATCACAAGTTTTGTTCATCTAGTGGACTTTTTAGACTTTATATGATACAATAAAACATATTTAAATTTAAAAATGATAAGGAATAAAAAAATGAAACAAAATTTGAAAAAAAAGAAGGAGAAAAAATATACCAAATTAAGCAATATTATTACGAAAAATATGGAAAATGCCAAAAAGGAAATTTCTCATGTAATTGAGAAATCCTTAGAAGATGAAACCATCCAAAAACTCAAAAAGGAATACGACAAAACCGTAGAAAAAGCCGACGAAATCAAAAATGAAATTATTGACAAATTAGAAGAAAAAACAGAAAGCATTGAAAACGGAAAAGGAATCCGCATTCTTGGCGTGAAATTATGGCGCATTATGCTATATTTGGCGGTCTATAGTTTCTTAGGATTTTGTTTTGAAACGGTTTATGGATTGCTCACAAAAGGTGTTATTGAAAGCAGGCAAAGTTTTTTATATGGACCATTTTGTGGAATTTATGGTTTTGGTGCGGTTATCATGATTTTATTTTTGCAGTATTTTAACAAAAATAATTATACTTTATTTTTTGGCGGTTGCTTGATTGGTTCTGCGATTGAATATTTAGCCAGCTTATTTGGCGAAATGATTTTGCATGTGAAATGGTGGGATTATTCCAAAGAACCATTTAATATTAATGGTAGAATTTGCCTATTTTATTCGCTTGCTTGGGGATTTTTAGCGATTTATCTAATGAAACATTTGAACCCTGCCATTGACCGATTTGTTGATAGAATCAAGAAAAAGTTGCCCAAATATTTATTACCACTCATCTTTGACATAACAACCCTATTTTTAGTGACAGATTGCATCATTTCAGGAATTGCCATGCATGTTTTTCATGCAAGACTTGTCTATGATTACGATTTAGAAATTCCCAATGCTGCCATTTATGAAGAAGCATATGAAAAAATATTAGAAAATGAAGTATGGTATGAATTTACGCAAAAATATTTTTCCAATGAAAAAATGCTAAAAACATACCCCAATTTAAAAATGCAAGATGTCAATGGGAATATCATTTTTGTGAAAAATATTTTGAAAGATATTAAACCATATTATTTGAAATGTTTTACACCAGACGAAAATGATGCACGTCTGACGAATGTTGAAAGTGTAACTTATCAAGAATAAATATTTTGCATAAATTTCTCAAAAAAATAAATAATAAAATAAAACAAGGAGATGGAAAATTCATGGAAAAGAAAGATTTTGAAATCAAACAAGGAATCAAGGCACACTTTATCAAAACCGATTTGTTTAAAACGAATATGATATCCTGCATCATTACAGTGCCATTAACCAGAGAAAATGTAACGAAAAATGCTTTAATTGTCAGCATGCTAAGACGAGGAACTGCTAATTTTAAAACCCAATTAGATTTAAGCAGAGAACTAGAAAATTTATATGGAGCAGCTTTTGAATGTGGTATTGACAAATATGGGGACAACCAAATTTTAAAATTTTATGCGGATTCTATCAATGATAAATTTGCTTTAAATCAAGAAGAAATCTTAAAAAATACGTTAAATATTTTATTGGATATTATTTGTAATCCATTATTGGAAAATGGAAAATTCAAAGAAGAATATTTAAAAGTCGAAAAAGAAAATCTGTCTAAAATCATCAAAAGTAAAATTGATGATAAAGATTTATATGCCTATGAAACCTGTATTTCCAAAATGTATGGCGATAACGGATTTGGTTTATATAAATATGGTTATTTAGAAGATTTAGAAAATATTACAGTCGAAAACTTAACAGAACATTACAACAATTTAATTCAAAATTCAAAAATGGATATTTTCATATCTGGTGATTTTGATGAAAAATACATCAAAGAAATCATTCTAAACAATGAAAATATTCAAAAATTGCGACCAAGAATTGAAAATTATATTCTAAATAATGAATTAACGGAAAAGAAACAAACACCTGAAAATATCAATGAAATCACAGAAACAATGGATGTTACACAAGGAAAATTAGTTATCGGAATGGACGTTAATGCAGATTGTGATAAACTTCAATTTAAAACGTTATTATATAACATTGTTTTAGGAAGTGGAGCGAATTCTTTGTTATTCCAAAATGTGCGAGAAAAAGAGAGTTTGGCGTATTCGATTAAAAGTTTGTATGTAAAACAAAAAGCCAATATTTTTATTCGTGCTGGAATCGAAATTCCGAATTTTGAAAAAGCAGTTCGTTTAATTGAGGAACAACTGGAAATTATGAAGAAAGGTGAATTTTCCGACAACGATTTAGCTTCTGCCAAAGAATATGTAAAAGCTGGTATTGTAGCGATTGAAACAGAACAAGACACAGGAATTGTTTACTACATCGGTCAAGAAATTTCGAAAACCGATACAACGCTCGAAGAATATCTAAAAAATATCGAAGAAATCACAAAACAAGATATCATGGAAATTGCTCAAAATATAAAAATTAACACCATCTATTTCTTAAAAAACGAAAAGGAGGAAGCTGATGCAAACCATACAAAATAACAAAATCCAAGAAAAAATATACACCGAAAAATTATCCAATGGATTAAATCTGATGATTATTCCGAAAAAAACGCAAAAAAAATATATAATTTGGGGCGTAAATTATGGTTCCATTGACCACAAATTTATGGTAGGTGACAAAGAAAACACAGTTCCAGACGGTATTGCCCATTATATGGAACATAAACTTTTTGAACAAGAAAATGGGACCAATAGTCTAGACGTTTTATCCAGTTTAGGCGTTAATGCGAATGCTTACACTACCAACAATCACACTGCTTATTTGTTTGAAGACAACAATGAAAAGTTTTTAGAAGCATTAGATGAATTTATGAATTATGTTCAAAATCCTTATTTCACAGACGAAAATGTGGAAAAAGAACGTGGCATCATCGAGCAAGAAATTATGATGTATGACGATTATCCTGATTGGAAATTGTACATGAATGCGATGAAAGCGATGTATCATAAAAATCCGATTAATATTGATGTAGCAGGAACCAAAGAAACTATTGCCAAGATTACAAAGGATACTTTATATGAAGCATACCACGCATTTTATCGACCAGACAAAATGGCAATTGTTGTTTGTGGCGATTTTGAACCAGAAAAATTAATCCCAGAAATCGAAAAAAGGATGACATTGCAAAATGCCACACAAAACGTCAAAAGATTATATGAAGAAGAACCAAAAGAAATTGTGCAAAAACAAGTAGAAGCTGAAATGAACATCAGCATGCCAATTTTCATGATTGGTTATAAAGATGAGGTGGCTTGTGAAAATCAAATCAAAAAAGATTTAGCATTAGACATTTTATTTAATATTTTAATTGGCGATAGTTCCGAATTATATCAATCGCTATATGAGGAAGGACTTTTGCAATCTGAACCAACCTTTATTTATGAAAATAGTCAAACCTATTCTCATGTTTTAATACAAGGACAAAGTGAAAAGTATGATGAAGTCATAAAAAAAATCGAACAAGGAATTGAAAACTTAAAACAAAATGAAATTCAAGACGAAGTATTTGACCGAATCAAGAAAAAATTATATGGTGAATATGTCAAAAGCTATAACGATGTAGGAAGTATAGCAACAACCTTTATCCAAAATTATTTTAGAAATATCAATCCATTGGATTATTTTGAAGAATTTAAAGGGTTAGACAAAGCTTATACAATGCAGGTTTTGGAAGAAGTTTTCAAACCAGAAAGAAAAGTAGTATCTATTGTAAAATCAAAATAAGGAGAAAAAATGATTTATTTTCCAGGTTTTAATTTATCATTTTCAATCAATCCAATTGCGGGCAAGATATTTGGAATTGCCATTTATCATTATGCGATTTGTATTATTTTAGCTATTGTTGTTGCAGTTGTTTTGTGTTACAAATCAAAGGAAAAATTTCAAATAAAATTTGATTTTATTTTAGAAACTTTGATGTTTGCCATTATGTGGGGATTTGTTGGAGCGAGGATTTATTATGTATTATTTCATGTAAGCGAATATTCTTCCTTAGCCAAAATCCTACAAATACGAGATGGCGGTTTGGCACTTTACGGCGGATTGATAGCAGGCGGAATTGTCATTTTAAAAAGATGTCGAAAATATAAAATTGACGTCTTGAATTTTTTGGACACCATTATTCCGTTTATTGCAATAGCGCAATCCATTGGAAGATGGGGAAATTTTTTCAATCAAGAAGCATATGGAACAGAAACCGACAATGTTTTCCGTATGGGAATTCAAACATTAGAAGGATACAAAGAGGTTCATCCTGCGTTTTTATATGAGTCATTTGCAACTTTTATGTTATTTATTTTATTAAAGATTTTACAAAAAAATAGGAAATTCAAAGGTGAAATATTTTACGTATATTTATTTTTCTATTCTAGCGTTCGAATGCTCATTGAAGGAATCCGAGTCGATAGTTTAATGTTCTATCAGTTCAGAATTTCACAAGTTTTGTCAGGTGCGATTTTTGTCATTTCGGGGATAATGCTGTTGAATCCTATACAGAAACTGTTATTTAATAGTAGAAATCGTTCTAAAATGCAGAAAAAAGTCTACAAAAAAGTACTATAAATGTTGATTTTTTATTGACAATGACGAATAGATGTGTTATTTTTGAATTATAGAAATGGAAAATTCTGGACCTTATAAATTGGAGCAATAAAAAAGGAGAGCGATGAATTATGATAAATGATGAAATCTGTGAATTAAGAGATAAATTAAACAAAAGCATAGAAAAAGGAGAAGATTACAACGTAATCTATGATTTGAGTGTGCAATTAGATGATTTAATTGCCAAATTTTATAACGAAAAAAAATAAAAAATTAGCAAGCTTTTTCGAGCTTGCTTTTATTTTTCATAATTTTAATAAAACCGAATATCTTATAACAAAAGGAGGAACAAAATGAAAGATAGAATGATAAGATATAGTTTTATTTGTTTAATCTTAGTAGTTAGCATTATGCAATTTTCTTTGGCATCGCATGCTGATGAGAAGCTTAGCAATGAAACGCTGGCTTGGGGATTTCGAAGAGGGGAAAATCATGAGCAAGCCGTTTTAGATAGTGAAAGTCTAAAAGTAGTTGAAAAATTCAATCGGAATTGCGATGGGAAATCCAGACAAAAAAAATATATATTTAACCTTTGATGCTGGATTCGAAGCAGGATACACAGAAGAATTGCTAAAAGTGCTAAAAGAAAATAATGTAACTGCCACTTTTTTTATAACAGCTCACTACGTAAATACAGCAACTGATTTAGTAAAACAAATGATTCAAAATGGAAACACAGTTGGAAATCATACTGTGAATCACGCTTGTTTACCGGGACTTTCCAATGACGAAATTAAAGAAGAAATCATGAAATTGCACAATAGTGTCTACGAAGTAACTGGCTACGAAATGACTTATTTCAGACCACCAAGGGGAGAATTTAGCGAAAGAACGGCAAGTATTGTAGAATCACTTGGCTATACAAGTGTACTATGGTCCAATGCGTATGATGACTGGGACCAATCCAAACAAGGAAGAAGCGATTATGGAAAAAAGAAAGTATTAGACAATCTTCATAATGGAGCAATCATTTTACTACACAGCACATCGGAAGACAACTTAACTATGATGGACAGCATGATAAAAGAAGCAAAACAAATGGGATATGAATTTAAGTCATTAGATGAATTTGAGAAATAGAAATGAAAAACCTCATCTCGAGCGAAAAGTAGAGATGAGGTTTACTTTAATTTTATTTAATTAATTGGTTTTCGTTCTCCAGATTCAATCATTTCATGAATCAACTGATGAATCACCTTACGTTCATCATACGGATATTTTACGCCGTTTTTTTCTAAATATAAATCATGTCCTAAACCTGGAATTACAATCATATCACCAGGTTTTGCAATCGAAATGGCATAACGAATTCCTTCTGTTCTATCAACTACAATTTTATAAGGTTTACCAGTTGGGATAATACCGAGCTTCGATTTCTTTCAAAATTTTTAAAGGGTCTTCTGTACGAACTTGGTCAGACATCAGTACTGTAAAATCAGCCAATCGACCAGAAATTTCACCCATAATTGGTCTTTTGGCACTGTCACGATCACCACCAACACCCCAGGCACAGATAACACGTCCTTTAGCATAGGAATTAACAGCCGTCAAAATACTTTCTAAGCTAGAGGGCGTATGAGCATAATCAATCATAATCGTAATTCCCAAAGGATTAGGAACAAGCTCACTTCGACCAAGTACTTTTAAGTCTTTTAAAGCAGTTCGAATTTCATCTGCCGTTACATCCAAATAAGCACAAGCCGTAATGGCACCCAATGCATTATACACACTAAATTTTCCGGGAATAGAAGCTTCAATTTGTTCCTGTTTTCCTTGATAATGTATCGTAAAATCAATCGCAGAATCAGTGATAATGACATCTTCAGAATTTGCCTGAATATCTGCTGTATGGTCAATGCCAAAAGTTTTGATTGGTTTGTTTGGTAATAATTCTTGAATGGTACGAACTTTTTCATCATCTTGGTTGATAACACTACATTTTGCCATTTTTAAAAGTTGCAATTTACAATTAAAGTAATCTTCCATATTAGGATGTTCTTTTGGACTAATATGGTCTTCACTTAAATTGGTAAAAACGCCAATATCAAAATCACAGCCAGTAACACGTTCTAATTTTGTGGCTTGTGAAGAAACTTCAAGAATAGCAACCTCTGTTTCTTGTTCTACCATTTGATTTAGGTATTTTTGAATTTCAATGCTTTCAGGTGTCGTGCGGTCTGTATCCTCGATTTTTTTTCCATTAATATAAACCGCAATGCTTCCAATTAATCCGACTTTGTGACCATGTTCTTCGAGAATGGATTTTATCATGAATGTGGTGGTTGTTTTGCCTTTGGTTCCTGTTACACCAATGAGTTTCAATTTTTTAGAAGGATGTTCGTAAAATTCGCAAGCCACTTGAGCCAATGCTTTTCTGGTATTTTCAACAGAAATAACAGGAATTTCAGAATTTATATTTAAAGAATGAATATCCACATCAGGTTCTACAATGATGGCTTTTGCACCATTTTCAATAGCACTTGGAATAAATTCCACACCATTTTTCGAAAAACCATTAATGGCAATAAATAAGCCACCTTCTTTTATTCTTCGAGAATCAGAATGGATATTGGTAATATCGATAGAAAAGTCGCCAAGCTTGTCTTTAATCGCGACTGTAGAGATAAGTTTGCTTAATTTCATAAGATACCTTCCTTTCGTTTCATTAAATTGATTATATACTAAATGGGGTGGATTTGTAAAGTGGAAAATGATTAGTGTGAATAATTCACATAAAACTCTTGAAATCTTATGTAAAATGTATTATAATATAAATGCAATGTAATTGAATATCAACAATAGCTATGTAAAATAGCTAAGTAAAAACAGGAGGAATTTTTATGGCAAAACAGGAAAAGATTACAGTAAGAGCTCAATGTGGTGACTGTGGAGGAACAAAGATTTATGTTGGACTTGAATGTCACGATGGTGCAGGAATGGTTTGTGCTAATTGTGAGGGAAAAGGATGGGTACCAATTACGTATACTCCATTTATTGCTCCAAAGAAAAGAAATGATGTAAAAAGGGTTTTTGAAGCACAGAAATACCGAACTTTTTATCCTACAGACCATACGTTTGAGGACGGAAAAACAGTCAACTACAGTGAATTTGGCTGCACGTATGAGGAATGGGAGAATGGAGCGACTCCGAAGCCTTGGCCGAAGGATACACCGATAGAGTAAAATGTAAAAAAAGATACCGCATTGTAAATTTAATGCGGTGCTTTTTTTGGAATAAAAACTTGCAATCTTATGTAAAATATGATATAATTACGAAAAATAATTTAGGAGAAAATCATGCCAAATCTAATTACATTAACAGGTCCTTCTGGATGTGGAAAAAGTGAAATTATGAAAATTATGGTTCAAGTAAATCCACGATGTAAAATTTTGCCTAAGTTTACTACGCGTCCAAGAAGAAAAGACGACGATGAAAGTATTATTACAGTAGATGAAATTCCGCCAGAATGTGATTATGTTTATGAACAATATGGTGAAAAATATGGAATTTCTTCTCGTATGTTATTACAATATTTGCAAGAAGGATACATACCAACACTGATTGTAAATGATGCAAAAACAATAGAAAAATTACAGAGAAAATTTGGTATTAGTATGAAATCTTACTTTATTCATCGAGAAAAGCCAAGTCGTGAAAAATTAATTGAAATTTTTAATAAAACAAGAGGCATACCTAATCCAAAAGATATCGAAGAAAGATATGAAGTAGCTAAGCAAATATATACTATGTATACAGATAACATAGGATTATTTGATAATATTATTTTAAATACAGCAGAAGGATTTGAGGAAGTAACCAATATTGTAAAACAACTTTTTGATACATCTTCAACACAAATGAGATTATCAGGGGTATCTGCTAATAAAATTTTTGTCATTGCGGGAAGTCCAGGTTTTGGAAAAAAAATTTTAATACAAGGTGCAAATCGTGTAGGCGTTTTGCAAATTCCAAAACATGCGGATCGAGATAGAAATCCAAGTGATGGACCAGAAATGATTTTTAAAGATGACCCAAGATATCATTTAAAGGATTGCAAGCTTCAATATAAAAATTTTGGAAACAATTATGGAATTGATGTTTTACCAATTTGGCAAAACTTAATTATGACAGATAAAAATCAAATGTTAACATGTAGTAAAGTAGAGACATTACGAGATTTAAAAGCGATATTTGGTGAAGCGATTATTTCAATTTATGTTCATTCTGAAATGAATATTGAAGAATATATTAAAGCGGAGCAACAAAAGGGAAGTAGTATAGAATATATTCAAAATAGGGCAAATGAATATTATACGGCTCACCAAAATTATGCAGAACATTTTACAGAATATGACAAATCTTTCATTTATACAGGAAGCGAAAGAGAATTAATGATGCAATTAGCAGGAGTTATGGGATATTTAAATCAAAAAGTCAATCAATCAATGAAAGGAGAAGCAAGAGGTTAATGGAGAAAATTGATGTGTTAAATGAAAAGGGAGAAAAAACAGGAGAAGTTGTTTCCAGAGAAGAGGTACATAGATTAGGTTTATGGCATAAATGTGTGCATATATGGATTGTAAATCACAAAGGAGAAATTTTATTACAAAAAAGAAGTCCACAAAAAGCAACCAATCCCAATAAATGGACTACAGCAACATCTGGTCATTTATCGGCTGGAGATTCCAGCACAGAAGGTGCGATGCGCGAATTAAGTGAAGAAATTGGATTAAATGTGAATGAAAATGAGTTAGAATATTTGTTTACTGTAAAAGAAAGTGATGTCAATAATAACCCCAAAAAACAAATCATAGAAAAAGAATTCACTGATGTTTATTTAATTCGAAAAGATATTGCGATTGCCAACTTAAAATTGCAAGAGGAAGAAGTGTCAAGCGTAAAATGGTTTTCGCCAGATGAATTTAAAAAAATGGTCATAGAAAATGATGAAAATTTGGTTTCTCACAGAGAAATGCAAATGAAAATAATCGAGATTTTAGGAATATAATCCAAAGGCGACAATCTGTCGTCTTTTTTAGATTATTTCTCAAATCTCTTGTCAAAAAAGCTTCCGAATGATACAATTAATAAAATAAAAATAATAATTTGTTTTTTCCGAAATACAATTCTATAAGAAAGAAGGTAAACTATGATTAAAATTAACGAGAATTTTTTAGAACTACAAGATAGTTATTTATTTTCTACCATTGCCAAAAAGGTGGCAGATTTTCAAAGTAAAAATCCAGATAAAAAAATTATCAAATTAGGAATCGGAGATGTGACAAGACCCATTGTTCCAGCTGTAGTAGAAGCCATGAAAAAAGCTGTAGATGAAATGGGAGAACAAGAGACGTTTCGCGGTTATGGTCCAGAACAAGGTTATGAATTTTTAAGAGAAAAAATTGTAGAAATGGATTATCAAAAACGAGGCGTACAAATTAATCCAGACGAAATTTTTGTTTCAGATGGTGCCAAATGTGATTGTGGCAATATTGGTGATATTTTAGGAATCGATAATATTGTTGCCATTACAGATCCAGTATATCCTGTTTATTTAGATACCAATGTTATGACAGGAAGAGCTGGAAAATATGACTTAGAAAAAGGGGTGTATGAAAACATAATTTATATGCCAGCGATTGCGGAAAATAATTTCATTCCAGATTTTCCAGAAAAAGCACCAGACATGATTTATTTGTGTCTGCCAAACAATCCAACTGGAACAACTTTGACAAAATCAGAATTGAAAAAATGGGTAGATTATGCCAAGAAAAATAAATCACTTATTTTATTTGACAGCGCCTATGAAGCTTTTATCAGCCAAGAAGATGTACCGCACACCATTTACGAAATCGAAGGTGCCAAAGAAGTGGCAATCGAATTCAGAAGTTTTTCGAAAACGGCAGGATTTACAGGAATTCGATGTGCTTATACAGTAGTTCCAAAGGAATTGAAAGGATATACGAAGAGTGGAGAAGAAATTTCGCTGAATCATTTGTGGAATCGACGTCATGGCACAAAATTTAATGGCGTTTCGTATCCTGTACAACGTGCCGCAGAGGCTATTTATTCGGAAGAAGGACAAAAGCAAATTAAAGAAAATATTCAGTATTATATGGAAAATGCAAAGATTATCAAAGAAGGTTTGAAAGAGGCTGGCTTTGAAGTATTTGGTGGCGTAAATGCACCATATATTTGGTTAAAAGTACCACAAGGAATGAAATCTTGGGAATTTTTTGACGAATTACTAACTAAAGCCAATGTTGTTGGAACGCCAGGTGTAGGATTTGGACCAAGTGGGGAAGGATATTTCCGTTTGACAGCTTTTGGAACGAGAGAAAATACAATAGAAGCTATGGAAAAAATTAAGAAAAATATTTAGTTTTCTAGCGAATGTAAATTGACAAAATTCCATTCGTGTGTTATAAATATTACAAATAGGTAGGAGCCTAATTTAGTAATAAAAGTTAATTGGCAAAATAAGGAGGAGACAAAATGGGGACGATGTTAGACAAGGCATTGGAAAATTCCAAGCGAGTTAAAAGAGAATTTATAGAACAAAAATTCCGCAACTTTATGGAAAAACGGTTTGAGGAAAAATTAAAAAAAGTGCAAGAATGGAAAAAAGAAGGCGAAGTGTGTGATATCACAACGGAGGAGGTCGGATTTGTAAATCAGTTTATCAAAGAAGGAAAACGGTTAGGTTTTTTTCTATCGAAAATACCTGGCGAGAAAATTCAAATTGTGATTCCTCCCTATGAGAGCGGAGAAATGACTAAAGCTCAAGCAATGTTACGAGAATTTAATTACAAGTTGGAAGCAAGAAGAGAAGAAGAAAGGGAATTAGCCCAGAAGATATCAAAAGAAATTTTCGGTAAAATTAAAGAGGGAAATTTTCAAGAAGATGGGATGTTTTTTAGAAAGTACCATTTTACTATAAAGAATTGTTTTCTAGAACCTTCTTCATCAAAAGTTTTCGACGAAGCGTTGCAGAAGATTATAGAAAAAGAGGGATTTTGCGAAATCAGATTTTTGAAGGGTGACTATCATTTATTTGCGAATAAACCGAAAAAGTCTTGAGTTTTTAATTGTTAAGAATTTTAAAGGTAGATACTGAGAGGTATCTACCTTTAAAATAGAAATAAAGATTTTAGAGTGGATAATACAATATGTTATCCATCCAAATTAGATAAAGGAGAATAAAATGAAAAAAGTATTATTAATGCATGGTTACAATGGAATTCCACCTATGTTTTATTGGTTAAAACAAGAACTTGAAAAATTAGAATATACAGTAATCATGTCAGATTTACCAACACAGGAAAGTGTAAGATATTGCATTTGGAAACAGGAATTTGAGAAGATAAAAGAAAATTTTAGAGAAGAAATAATTGTAATTGCGCATTCCATACGGAAATCCATTTTTAATAAAATATGTAAAGGAAAGAAATTTGAATGTAAAATTATATATTGGACTTGCTGGATTTAGTGATATATACCAAAAAGAAGGGAGAGAGGATTTATATGAAGCAGTCAAGAATATGAATCCATCCCAAGAAGAAATCGATTATTTTGTCCAAAATGTAAAAAAGAGATATTGTATTTATAGTGATAATGACCACATTGTGCCTTTTGATATTTTGCAAAAACATGTTAAAAATATAGATGCGATTGGCTATATGATTCCCAATATAGGGCATATGGGAAGGAAAAGTAATTTGAAAGAAATACCAGAAGTTTTGGAAGTGATAAAAGAAAATGGAATATAATCATTTAGAAAAATATTAAAGGAAAAGTAAAATAAAGTGTAAATAGCGGAAAACCCTAGGTAGGACATATGGATTGTCCATACCCAAGGTTCTTGAAGTGAATTATACTTCCTGTTCCTGCAGAGATTCTTCCGCCAATTCACGCCAATATCGGTCTTCATAATAGATAGCATACTTTAATTCTTCAATTTGCTTTTTTCCTGATATATCAAGAGCAAAGGCAATTTGCTCTACAGCTATAGAAGAGACTATTCCGTTAATAACTTCTACGGATTGAATCAAAGAATTATCTGCTCTATCGAAGACATCTACCTGTTGTGTTGCAGAGTTGAACCGTAAATAATAAGCTTTCATATACAAAATCTCCTTTACCTTATGATAATTTTATTATAACATAAAATTTACATAAAGTCAAATAATCATTTGTTTTTGCACTACTAATAAAAATATCAGTCATTATTAAAAAGGGTCAATAAGAAAAATATGACCTCTACTAAAATAAAAGAAAAGCAGTAATCGAAATAGGTTACCGCTTTATATATAGTTTTTTGAAATTTTGCCCAAAAGGGCTCTTTTCTATCTTTTTGAAAATTGAGGAGCTTTTCTAGCTTTCTTCAATCCATATTTCTTTCTTTCTTTCATACGAGGATCTCTTGTTAAGAATCCAGCATGTTTTAAATTTGGACGTAATTCAGAATTTGCTTCGCATAATGCTCTTGCAATTCCGTGTCTGATTGCTCCTGCTTGACCAGTAAATCCACCACCAGCTACAGTACAAATAACATCATATTTTCCAGCTGTATTGGTTACAGCAAATGGTTGATTTACAATAACTTTTAATATTTCAGTTCCAAAATATTCGCCTAAATCTTTTCCATTTACAGTTATTTTTCCAGTTCCTGCCATTAATCTAACGCGAGCAATTGATTTTTTTCTACGACCAGTTCCTAAAAATACTATATTTTCTTTTTTTGCCATATTATTTTACCTCCCAAACTTCTGGTTTTTGAGCAATATTTTCATGTTCACTACCTGCATAAACTCGAACATGTGTAATTTGTTTTCTACCAAGTTTTGTATGAGGTAACATTCCTTTAACAGCCATATACATTGCTCTTTCTGGCTTTGTATCCATCATCACACGAGCAGTGGTTTCTTTCATACCACCAATGTATCCAGAGTGATGTCTATAAACTTTTTGATCTAATTTATGACCTGTGAAAACAGCGTCTTTACAATTTATAATAATAACATAATCTCCACAATCCGCATTTGGTGTGAAAGTTGGTTTATGTTTTCCACGTAATAATTTAGCAGCTTCTGTAGCAGTTCTACCAAGGGGACGATTTGCCGCATCAATTACGTACCATTTTTTTTCGATTTCGCCTTTTTTTGGGCTATAAGTAGTATTATTCATGGTAAAATATACCCTCCATTTCAAATTTTTTATTCTTTTATCTTAAAAATTTTAAGTTGCTAAGACAGAAAACTTTAAGATTCTCATGATTTATAATAGTTTTTTATTTAAAATAATTTTAATCTACCGGGGAGAAGATAAAAATTATTTTAAACCTATTATAAATTGCTTTACTATTTTAATATAGTTTTGATAAAAAGTCAAGTAATTTGGAGAAAAAAGTTGCAAAAAATGGATTTTTTTGTTATAATAAATTGAGTAACAATATCAATATAGAATAAGTGCCGAAAACTAAATAGGTACGATACACGAAAGGAAGGAAAGACAATGCGGAAACGAAAAAATTTTTTTACTAAATCCATGAATGGCGTGATGGTTGCAATTCTAATCATCAACATAATATTAATACAATATTATGGGCAACAAAAGAAATTCTATGAAGAAAGGATGCAGCAGTTAGAACAGGAATATAGGATAGTTCCTACATATAATATTGGGGAAAAACCGATACAAGGGAGATATTATATATTTTTTGTAGGAAATTCAGAGGCAAGAAGGGAAGCCTTTTTGGAGGCTCTGAAAAAACAGGAAGAAATGAGAAAAAATCAAATGCGCCAAGTGTTTGATTCCATTGCGCAAGAAAAAGAAGAAATTCCCTTGAAAGAGTTTTTGGGAGTCGAGTAGTGTAGATTGTTAAAACCTTACGTCAGCTAATGACGAAAGGTTTTTTTCTATTTTGCAAAAAATACAATCTAAGCTATTTTCTAAAAAAGTAAAGATAAATGACTAGAAATTAATTTTAATGGAGAGAAGGCATTTTTTTGAATTTTTTAGAGGTATAAAATAGTATGATATCAAGAAAATAACTTTTTGTGTGAAGCACTAGAATGGACGAGAAGGCACTTTTTTTAAAAAAGTAGACATAAATTCATAAAAAGAGGATAAATGTCCTTAAATGCATTAAATCTTAATAAAAAAGCTTGCAAAAGATTGAATTTTATGTTAATATAATATAGTAATTTATTAATTTTAGGTTCAAGTGGCTAAAGATAATTGCCACGAAACACACTATTTATAAAGAAAGGAAGGAAAAAATGCGGAAAAAAATATTAGTATTTGAATTTTGTATATGTTTAATATCGGTAGTTCTTGTAATACTAATAAAAGAAATGACGTATTCTCAACGATGCCCTGATATTGAAGAGATTAAAAGAAGTGTGGCTGAGATAGAAAGAAGATTGTCTGAGGTGGAAAGACGGGTGTATGGTAGAGAAGGAGTAGATGAATATCTGAGAAGAATGAAAGAAGAAGCAGAAGAAAAAAGAGTTGCTCAGATGCATGAAATTTTTGAATCATTAGAACCTCAAAAATATATTAGTCAGGAAGAGTTTTTGGGAAAATCCGATAGTGAAGAGAAAAATCCCTTTTTACAGTAGTGCTGAATGAAAAACCTTGCGTCAGCTGATGACGCGAGGTTTTTTCTATTTTGCAAAAAATACAATTTAAGCTATTTTTCTGAAAAGGTAAAGATAAATGACTAAAAATTCATTTCAATAGCAATAAGGTATTTTTTTGAATTTTTTAGAGGCATAAAATAGTATCATATCAAAAAAAATAACTTTTTGCATGAAGTGTTAAAATGGACGAGAAGGTGTCTTTTAGAAGTGGCAGACATAAATCATAAAAAGAGGGGGAAATGTCTTTAAATGTATTAAATTTAGAGAAAAAGCTTGCAAAAGATTGAATTTTATGTTAATATAATACAGTAATTCATTAATTTTAGATTCAAGTGGCTAAGGATAATTGCCACAAAACACACTATTTATAAAGAAAGGAAGGATAAAGTATGAACAAAAGTTCACAAAAAAGCAAAGACAACATCCAAGAAAAGGAGGAACGGAAAAGGACTGAAAAATTTATAGCAGGATACATAAGGGTAGCAGGTGTTTTCTGTTTGGTTGTTATTTCACTTTTTGTAGGATTCGCTGTTGGACAAAAAAAGCAAGTATCAGCAGTGGAAGATGAAATTGAAGCGATAAAGCAAGAAGCTAATGCAAAAATTGAGACATTTGAAAAAAAAGCATTACAAGACTGTGCTGAGGAAAAATATCAGATGCTTGAGGAATGTTTTGAAAATCGTGAAAAAGTTCGAAGAGGAGAAGAAATAAGTTTTTCTTATGAAACACTCAAAATGGACGGTATTCCTTTTCCAGAGCTGGATTTTTTTGACGATTCGGTTGATGATGCTAAAATCTTAAAATATGTTGAGGAATTAAAAGAGATTGCTGAAAAGTATCCTTTATCTTCAGATATAAATGGTAGTGTTATTCATTATCTGGAGAGGATTGAAAAAGAGCTGAAGGAGAACATACAGAAGGTGGAAACGTTTGAAGTAATATGGGAAATTAAAGAACAATGTAATAAGAATAGAGATATTTGGTATTGAGATTGATAGTGTGTTTTAAAGAAACGGTTGTGCGATTAATGCACAACCGTTTTCAATTTAGAAAAATTTGTAAAAATTTTCTTGACAAATTAAATAAATCATGTTAAAATAATAACTGTTCTTAAGAAGAAGTATCCACTTCTCACCTTATGCCAACAAGGTTGTAAGGTTAAAATACCAATTTTATATTGCTATTTTATTGTGGATTTGACTTTTTTAAGAAAGTCATTTTTTTTATTGATGGAGGTGTTTTATTATAAAACAAGAATTGCCGATTAACAGACAAATCAAAGCAAAAGAAGTTCAATTAATTGGAGCAGACGGAGACAAAAAGGATGTAATGCCTTTTGAAAAGGCTTTAGAGCTTGCAGAAGAACAAGACATGGATTTAGTTCTAGTCGCACCAAATGCTAAGCCAGTAGTTTGTAAGATTATGAACTATGGTAAATACAAATTTGAACAAGCCAAAAAAGAGAAAGAAGCCAGAAAAAATCAAAAAGCAGTTGAATTAAAAGAGATTAGAGTTTCAACAAATATTGGAGACCATGATTTTGAATTCAAAAGTAAAAATGCAAGAAAATTTTTGGAATCTGGCAATAAAGTAAAACTTTCATTAAGATTTCGAGGAAGAGAAATGAATAACATGAAAATCGGAGAAGCAGTATTAAATAAGTTCATCGAAGATTTATCCGATCTTGCAACAGTGGAAAAAAGACCATTATTGGAAGGGAAAACAATGTTTGTTATACTAACAAAAAATAAATAATAATAGAAGGGGGTAGTTAGAAAATGCCAAAATTAAAAACAAACAAAGCAGCTAGTAAAAGATACAGATTTACGGGTAAAGACAAAATAAAAAGAACTAAAGCTAACAGAAGACATCGTCTAGCAACAAAAACAAAAAGAACAAAACTAACCGCTAGAGTTCAAAATGGAATTGCAGATAAATCCTGCGAAAATACAATTAAAAAATTATTACCTTATGGTAGCAAGTAGAAAGTATAAGGAAAGGAAGGATATAAAAAATGGCAAGAGTAAAAACAGCTAGAACAACAAGGGCAAGACACAAAAAAGTTTTAAAACAAGCAAAAGGTTACTTTGGCGCAAAACGTTACAGATACAGAATGGCAAAACAAGCCGTTATGAAATCTGGAATGTATGCCTATGTAGGAAGAAAAGATAAAAAATCAAATTTCAGAAAGTTATGGATTACACGTATTAATGCGGCTGCAAGAATGAATGGTTTGACTTATAGCAAATTAATTTCAGGATTAAAAAAAGCAAATGTTACCATTAACAGAAAGATGTTAGCAGAGATTGCTGTAACAGATGAAAAAGCTTTTGCAGAGATTGCAGAAATTGCGAAAAAAGCATAATTTTAATAATTTTTTGGGGGGAATTCAAGTGTTAGACTTGAATTCTTTTGCGTTTGGGGGCAAATTTTTATATAGGAGGCAGTTTAGAGATGTTTGAATTTGTTCTCAATTTTTTATTTCCGCCAGCTTGTAGTGTTTGTGGAAAAATTGACAAAAACTGGCTTTGTGCAAAATGTCAAAAAAGAGTAGAGCGATTGGAGAAATCTTGTGTGGTAGAAATTGAAAATAGAAAATATGAGAAATTATGGTATCTTTTTCAGTATGAAAGTTTGGTGCGTAAATTAATTTTACGTTATAAATTTTCGAATAAGGCGTATTTGAATCATTTTTTTGCGAATCGAATTGTGGAAAATGAAAGGAATTGTGAGATTTTGAAAGAATATGATATGATAATTCCTGTGCCAATGCATAAGAAAAAAATGCAGAAGCGAGGTTATAATCAAACAGAATTGGTGGCGAATGAATTAGAGAAAAGTTTGGGAATTCCGATGAGAAAAGATATTTTGTCAAAAGTAGTGAATACGACAACACAGAGCAAACTAGGAGGTAAAGCAAGACAGACGAATATTCAGCATGCATTTTTTATCAAAAATGATTATGAGGTGGAAGATAAAAAGATTATTTTGCTAGATGATATTTATACAACGGGGGCTACTTCGGAAGAATGTAGTCGAGTTTTGAAGGAGGCTGGTGCGAAAGAAATATTGGTTTTGGTGTTAGCAAAGGATTGAGAAACAGCAAATCCATCTAGAGATGTAAAAAAGTTTTTGGATGTTTGACTTTTTGAATGCAAAAATATGCGCTCAAAAATAAAAAACATCAATTTATTGTTGACAAAGTAAGAAAAAATAGCTATAATTATAAACAGAAGAGCTTAAGAAATAAATCAATAAAGGTTCTTAAGGTGAAAAATATGTTTCATTTAAAAACTGTAGTGGATGCAACACTACAGTTTTTATTTTACTTAGAATTCAAGATGTCCAAAATAAGTTTTATGATTTCTAATGCAATTTTTAAAGATGTAATAAAACTATGTAAAGTACTTCTAAGTTTTTTGTAAAAAATATGTTTCATATGTCTATCACCTCCTTTCCATAAAGAAACTTAAGAAATGAGGTTTTTGCAAGATAAATTTAATTTTGGAAAACATGCTTTTGGATAAAAGCATTGTAGAAAAAATAAATTTTATTTATTATATAACAAACGTAGTTTAAGTGTCAATATTTTTTTCATTTTATCTTGAAAAAATATCATTTATAAGATAAAATAAAATTTAAATAAAAGAAACAAAAATGGAAAAACTAATACAAGCAAGAGAAAAAGTAAAAGGAGAACCAATGGAAGAATTAATAGAAAGCATACTAGACTATGTACGAGCGGATTACACCGATTATGCTATTATGATAAATGGTGAATGGGGAAGCGGAAAAACGTATTTTTGGAATAACAAAGTACGAAATAAGATTGAATCTTTGCAATTAAATGGACGTCAATATTCTACGATTTATATGTCACTTTACGGAATCTCGAATTTGGAAGATATTAGCAAAAAAATATTTATTGAAACGACTCAATTAATGGATAAAAATTTAAAAAAATATATGGATTCTCATGGGCAAACTACGATTCCAGAATACGCCAAAACAGGTTTAGATATGGCCAATTTTTTTGGTGTTACCAAAAATGGAGAAAAAATTGATTATGGCGAATTTTTTGCAACCAATAATAAAATTTTGTGTTTTGACGATTTGGAAAGAGCCAATGTTGATGTTATTGATATTTTAGGGTATATCAATAATTTCGTAGAGCATGACCATATTAAAACGATTATTATTTGTAATGAAAAAGAACTTTCTACCAAACTAAAAAGCTCCAATTTGGAAATGAAAACCTTTATTGCAACCTATCTTTTAGACAAAGAAGGAAATCTGCTTCAAACGGATAAGCCAATGGTAGAAAAAATTGCGGATAAAATCGAATATGTTTTTGATAAAGCAAATGATTACGAAAGAATCAAAGAAAAACTAATTGGTGAAACTTTTGAATATGCGCCAAAATTTAATTATATTATTAATGGACTTTTAATGCGTTTTGAAAATGACAAAGATTTAATTACTTTTTTAAAACAACACACTAACTTGATTACCAACACTTTCATGAAATCAGGAACACGAAATCTTAGAATTTTAAAACATGCTTTAAATGACTTCAAAAAAGTATTTGAAAATGTGAATAAATCTTATCCAAATACGAATTTAAGAGTATTGCAAACGATGTTGATTTTTACGATTGCGGTTTCTTTTGAAATTAAATCTGGAAAAATTACGAAGGATAAATTTATTAATATTAACAGCAATGAAGAATATAAGGCAATACTGGTTTCATCAAGGGTTTTAATGGATAATAGACAATATTATATTAAAGAATTTGACAATAATTATTATTTCAATTTTAAATCAGATTATCGATTTTTCAAATTTATCGAAGTTTATGTTCGAACCAGAATTTTTGATATGAGACTTTTTAAAGACGATATGGAAAACATCATCAAAACCATTGATACAGAAAAATTACCAGGTTATAAAAGATTGCTTACCGAAGAATATTGGAAAATCTCAGATGATCAATTTCCTGGCGTGATTGAAGAAGTTATCAAAGATATAAAAGAAGGAAATTTAAAATTAATTGAAATTGTAAAGTTGTTTGCTTATTTCAGCTATTTTAGCAGACGTAAATTGATTGATTATGATATGCCAACCGTAAAAGAATTATTTATAGAAGGAATGGATAAAGTTGCAGAAACTTCAGAATATTGCGATAACATTGAAGAAGAATTAACTAGAATTGGAATTGATGTAGGAGAAGATATGGATGAAATTTTGCAGTATTTCCATAAACTCAATAAAAATCTAGAACAAAAAATGTATGAGCAAAAAGCAGATGATATCTTCAAATGTATCCCAATGAAAATGGAAACATTTTATGATAATTTTGAAGCAGAGTGCATGGATAAAGCAATTTTGAATTATTATGACCCATATAAAATGTTCCAAAGAATTATGTGTGCAAGCAATGAAGACATTGTGCTAATTAAAGAAATGTTAGTTGATCGAGCAAGAAAAAATGAAGAAATCATGAAACCAGAATTAGGCTTTATTATCAAACTGAAAAAGGTAATTGATAATTATTATAAAGCAAGAGATGTTAGCATTAAAATGGTAATGCTAAAAGAATTTTCAAATGATTTACAAACCATTATTGATTTATATGGTGAAGAAGCGATGAATATTGAATTAGAGCAACTTACTTCGTACATTGATGATGAATTAGATGAGGTGAATTTTGATGTTTAAAATAGGATGCCATTTATCAGCCAGCAAAGGCTATGCCAATATGGCAAAAGAAGCAAATAAAATTGGAGCCAATACGTTCCAGTTTTTTACCAGAAATCCAAGAGGTGGAAATGCGAAACCAATGGATGAAATGGATATTGCAGAATTTAAAGAATTAAGCAAAGAATATGGAATTGATGTGATTTTAGCCCATAGTCCCTATACTTTAAATTGCTGTTCTGCGAAACCAGATATTAGAGATTTTGCAATTCGTACGATGAAAGACGATTTAAAAAGAATGGAATATACGCCAAATCAATTGTATAATTTTCATCCTGGAAGTCATGTTGGGCAAGGTGTTGAGGTTGGAATTCAATTCATTATAGAAGCGTTAAATCAAGTATTAGAGAAAAGTCAGACCACGACTGTTTTGCTAGAGACAATGGCTGGTAAAGGAAGCGAAATTGGAAGTCGATTTGAAGAAATTAGACAAATTATCGATGGTGTAAATCGAAAAGAAAAATTAGGCGTTTGTCTTGATACATGCCATGTTTCCGATAGTGGTTATGATATTATTCATAATTTAGATGGCGTTTTAGAAGAATTTGATAAAGTGATTGGCTTAAATCGATTAAAAGCTATTCATCTAAACGATAGTATGAATCCACCAGGAAGCCATAAAGACAGACATCAAAAAATAGGAGAAGGAACGCTTGGTATCGAAACATTTGAAAAAATAATCAATCATCCAAGTTTAAGAGAGTTGCCATTTTTCTTAGAAACACCAAATGAATTAGAAGGTTATGCAAAAGAAATTGCATTGCTTAAGAAAAATTATAAATAAAAGAAGCAACTTTTTTAGTAATTGCAATAGGAATAAAAAAAGAGTGATGATAAAATAACTTAACTTTCAGTAGAAGCTTTTGACAGGTAAGAGCCCCCATAGTTTTGAAACTATGGGGGTGTTTGCTGTTTTTTTGGTAAAAAAAGAAAGATATACCAGAAAAATGTTCTTGAAAAATAAATAGAATTATGTTAAAATACTATTAAACTATGAAAGTGAGGATTGACTTACGGAAACAAGGGAATTACAAAAATTTAAGGAAGAAAATAAAATAAAACAAATCATAGAATATATTTTAAGTACAAGATGGTATGTATTATTAATTGGCATTATTTTATTATTAAAAACGATATTTTTTTATGCCAACACAGTATTTCAAAATGATAGTATATGGATATGGTCTATTCGACAAACTTGTTTTTTTGTTGCGGTTATTATATTTCCATTATTGTTATTTAAAAATTCTATGCGTCGATTTGAAGTAGGAATTGTCATAAACTTTTTAGTGAGTTTATTATTATTTGCCGATGAATTATATTATACCTATGCTTCTAATATTTTATCTGTTATGCAAGTGCGGAAACATGCAATATAAGGATGAAATTTTAGTAGCAATTCCAACGTTACTAAATCTAAAGCAAGTACTATATTTTATTGATTTTATCATTATTGGAATATTATTTATAGCTAAAAGAGTACAAATTAAATTTATAGATGAATTTAAGTGGGTACCAGTGATTTCGGGATTTATCTGTATTTTGTTTTTTTGTACATCCTATCATTTAATACCAGAATCATTAGAATTGGTAACAGGTTTTATTTATAGCAAATATAAATCCGTACGCTATGGAACCATTTATGGCTATCATTTAGTTGATATCAAAAATGCTATGACCAACAATAAATATTCTCCTTACAATACTTACGAAGCAATGATGAAAGAATATGAAAATCTCAAAAATGAGCAAAAGTCGTATACAGAAAAACAGGTTCAAAATAGTGAACAGTATACTGGAATTGCAGAAGGGAAAAATGTATTTGTTGTTCAGCTAGAATCGATACAGGAATTTGTTATTGGACGAGAAATGAATGGTAAAGAAATTACGCCAAATTTAAATCGATTTTTAGCAGAAAATATACATATTACCAACATGCATTCTGCAAGCTATACAACAACTGCTGATTCTGAACATAGCTTTATCACTTCTATTTATCCAAGTGAAAATGGAGAAGCTTTCAGTAAATACTATTCTAATACATATGATGATATCTTCAAAAATTTTAAAAAGGCAGGATATACCACTATATATGCACACGGAAATGAAGATTCTTTTTGGAATCGAAAAAATGTATTTTCAAAATATCCAGTCGATAAAGCGTATTTTATTCATGATTTTGAAGATACGTCAGAACTAATACGAACTTATTTATCAGACGAATTATTGTACAAGCAAATTTTAGATAGGTTGCCAGAAGCACAAGGACCAATTTTTACAGATATTGTAGCAGCGTCTTCTCACAAACCATTTGATTTAGAAGGAATACAAGAAAAAGAAAATAAAGTATCGATTGATGTGGGAAAATATCGTGAAACAGAGTTGGGTAACTATTTAGAATCAGTTAATTATGCAGATTATGCATTCGGACTATTTTTAGAGGAATTAAAATCACGTGGTTTTTATGATGATAGTGTTATATTAGTTTATGGAGACCATTACGGAATGACGATGTATGACGAAAATCTAATTGAATTTTTAGGGGAAGATATTAGCGATTATAATGCCATTCGAATGCAATATGAATTTTCCAATGTTGCGTGCGGAATGAGAATTCCGGGAGTCAGTGAAATGACAATCAATGAGCCAGTTAGTAGAGTAGATATCAAACCAACGCTAATGCAAATTTGTAATTTGGAAGATAATTTTTCTTTAGGAAACAGTATTTTTAGGGGAAAACCATATGTATGTATCAATAATGGAAAAATCATAACGCAACAGTATTATTATGACGCAGAAAACTGGTACGATTTAGCAACAGGTCAAATACTAGATATGAATGAATTAGATGAAGAAACTAAAAAAGGCTTAACACAAAATGTAGAATTGATGAATAAAGAAATTGGTATCTCTATGTCTGTTTTGACAGATAATTTATTAAAAGATAAATTTTAAAAGAATAATTTTAGATAGTAAAAATACTCTTTAAAAAATTAAAGAGTATTTTTATATATCGTTATGATTTCTATCCCTTACACTTTGCTCAAACAATAATTTTAATTTGTCGAACAAGCGGTGGAAAAATTTTAATCCTAAATGGTCACGTTCTAAATCGAGTAAATCATTTTGTAAATCATTTAAATAATTTAAAGTACCATTTGCTTTGATTAATTCACGTTTTTCTTCTAATTTACTCATCATGTGAGCATAAAATTCGGTATAAAAATTATAAGAATCAGCTGTAATCAGCAATTGATTAAAATCGTATAAACGTTGTTGAAATGTGTTTAGTGAAGTAGTATCTCGAATCAAATCAAATTCATTTTCAAAACAATTTTCAATAATCATATTTTGTGTTGAAATCGATAATTGTAAAATATTTGATTTAATAGAATCAATCTTAGCATTCATACGTTTTATTTTTTTAAAACTTTGTTTTTCATCCGAATAATTTGACAATTCATGAAAACACAAAGATAAAAGTTCCTCATAATAAATCAATAAATCAAAATTAGATTCAATTTGGCTATAAACTTTTTCACTTGATTTAGCAACAAAAGTATTTTTAAAAATATGATTACTATGAAGTGTACTATGAAAAAGTGGATAAGAACCCGTAAAATAAACAATTTGATTTATCAAAGCTGTTTCAATCGGATAAAAAAGTGGGCTAGGAGTGCTAAAAGTCATATTGTAATATTTAACGGTATCGGATTTTGTTTCTGTTGACATAGAAGACATAAGCTGTACAGCTGCTTCATTTATACCCTGACCTTTATTTGTTTTTAAATCAAATAAACCAAGTTTTAATAATTTGCCACGTGGACTTTTAATTTCCTGTATGGCATGAATACATTCGTGTATTACTAAAGTATCTAGATTTTCTAAATCAAGGTCGCGATTGAAATAAATGGCATTATTTTGCGAAAAATATTTTGCACTAGCAGAATCTTTTGGCATTTTAGCAAAATACATATCAAGTTCAGCAAGACTTGAAGAAACAGCGTTTTCATTTAAATTATGTTCTGGAAAGCTTTGGCAAAGTTTGCTAGATACAATAGAGGCAATCTGGTTTACTTGTGCTACATCTAATTTAGATTTTATCTCAATTCCTTCTTTTTTTAATACAGAATTTATGTTCATAAATGACTCCTTTGTAAAATATACTTATATTATACAGAAAAATTAAAAAAAAATAAAGTAAAAATTGCAAAAAAGTATATTACATTTTTGTAACACAAATGTAATCAAAATGTAATACGAAAAAACTTGATTTTTTGTCGAAAAAAAGTTATACTATATATGATAGACAAATTTATAATCGAAAGAAAAGAGGAATGAATTATGAAAAATAAGTTATTGAGTATAGTAATCGTAATGTTACTAATGATTTCTATGGTAGCCATGAATGCATATGCTGTTAGTTTTACAGCAACAATGACACCAAGTGCTACAACGGTAAAAGAAGCAACGGAATTTACAATTACCGTAAAAGTTTCAAATTTAGATGTTGGAGCCAATGGAATTAATTCATTAGAAGGTTATTTAAAATATGATACCGATGTATTTGAAAATATTAGCGAATCAAGTATTGAAGGTTTAAATAGTTGGGTAGCGAAATTTGATGAAACAACAGGAAAAATTTCATTAACCAAAAATACATTTGTTACATCAACACAAGAAGTATTCCAAGTTGCATTTAAAACAAAATCAGGTGTTTCAGGAAAAAGTGGAAATATTTTATATTCTGATATCATAGCTTCTAATAGCGAAACCACTATTTCAGCAACGGATATTTCTACCTCTATTACGATTGGAAATGCGTCAGAAGGTAACACATCAAATACAATATCAAATATATCTGCTATTCAAACCAATACAGTATCCATTAATGCAATCACATCTACAGGCAATAATGTAACAACCAATACTGCTAACACTACCAATACCACAAACAATACAAACCAAGCAGTTTCTAGCTATGTTAATACAATGACAAACACAAATGCAGGAACAGAAATGCCAAATACTGGTGTAGATGATACAATTCTAAAATTAATCTTTGTTGTAATTGCTGTAGCATTAGTATTCTATATCAAAATTGAAAGATTAAATAAAGATTTAAAATAAAAAATAATCTAAAAAACTTACTTGAAAAAGTAAGTTTTTTTATTTTTGTCTTGTTTTTTTCAAAGAAAACGTGTACAATATAAATAATTATTTTGGGAGGTTACAAAATGGAAAAACTGGAGCAAAATATTGGCTATACTTTTACCAATAAAAATTTATTAGAAAATGCATTGACACATACGTCTTACGCTTATGAAAAAAAAGTTGAAAGCAATGAGCGACTAGAATATTTAGGCGATAGCATTTTAGAATTTATTAGTAGCAAATATTTATTTGAAAATTTTAAATCGTTATCAGAAGGAGAAATGACTAAAGTTAGAGCCTATGCTGTATGCGAAGACAGTTTATATCAGATTGCAGAAAAGCATAATTTTAGTGATTTCTTGTATTTGGGAAGAAGTGAAAAAATGTCGCATTCCATCAAAAAAGCCTTAATTGCGGATAGTGTAGAAGCAGTCATTGCTGCTATTTATTTAGATGGAGGTTTAGAACCAACGGAGAAATTTATTTTAGAAAATATCAAAGAGCAGATTGAATTTGCCAGTAAGAATGTAGGCATGAAAGACTATAAAACTGTCTTGCAAGAAGAATTACAAAAAAATGGCGAAGTATCCATTCAATACCTTTTAGTAAAAGAGGAAGGACCAGACCATGCCAAAACATTTACAATTGATGTAGAATGCAATGGCAAAAAATTATCACAAGGTGTTGGAAAAAGTAAAAAGAAAGCCGAAATGGAAGCGGCAAGAAAAGCATTGAAAGTCATGAAACAAGAAAGGAAATAAAAATGAAGAAACAATATATCATTCCTATATTTGTTCCACATTTAGGATGCCCAAATGAATGTACTTTTTGTAATCAAAGAAAAATTAGTGGTCAGTTCAAAGATGTAACAGAGGAAGATGTTAAAAATACAATTGAATCGTATTTAGATTTATTGAAAGATACCAAAACGTACAAAGAAGTTGCCTTTTTTGGCGGAAGTTTTACTGGAATCGACATAGAAATGCAAAATCGATTGCTTAAAACAGCTTATTCCTATATTCAATCCAAGCAAATTGATGCCATCCGAATTTCTACTAGACCAGATTATATTGACAAACAAACCTTAAAAAGATTAAAAAAATTCAAAGTCAAAACCATTGAATTAGGTGTCCAATCCACGAATGATTATATCTTGTCAAAATGTAAAAGAGGGCACACATACGATGATGTCAAACATGCTTCACGTCTTATTCGATGGCATGGTTTCAAACTAGGTCACCAAATGATGGTTGGACTTCCAGAAAGTACCAGACTAGACGAATTAAACACAGCTCGCAATCTAGCAAAACTAAAACCCAAAATGGTTCGCATTTATCCTGTTTTAGTAATTCGTGACACAGAATTAGAACATGACTATTTGAATGGTGAATTTGAGCCATTAGAAATAAATCAAGCAGTGGAAATTTGTAAAGAATTAAGTCAATTTTTTGAGAAAAAAAGAATAAAAGTTATCCGCATTGGACTTCAAAATACAGATACCATTTTAAGTCCAGACAAAAAAAATAGCGAAGTAGTAGCAGGTCCCTATCATGACAATTTTAGGCAATTAGTTGATTCTTCCTATTATTATGATTTACTAAACGAAAAAATCAAAAAAATTAATGCTAAAGCAAAAGAAATAGAAATCACAGTTAATCCACAGATTGTGGATAGTATTGTGGGATATAAAAAACAAAATCTTCAAAAAATAAAAGAAAACTATAATTTAGATATCCAACTTAAATTAAATCCCAAATATTCGAAAAAGAAAATCGATATCAAAACCGTTAAAATTTACAAAGAATTTGCAGATGACGACGAAAATGTTTCCAAAAGAAAATAGCATAAAATTTTCCAAATGATTCATACTATAAATAAGAAGAGGGACATTGTGCCCTTATGAATGAATTAAAGGAAAATAAAAAATGCAAAACATTAAAAAACAAATCAAAGAATATATGATTGCGATTCTAGGAAGTCTTCTAGCTGCCTTTGGAACCAGTTTGTTTTTGCTTCCTAATCAACTATCGAGTGGAGGATTTTCTGGAATTGCGACAGTGTTATATTATTTATTTCATATTCAAATGGGAACAACAATCATTGTTTTAAACATTCCTGTTTTTATTTTGGCGTATATGAGAGAAGGAAAAGAATTCTTTTTTAAAACGTTAGTTTCTACGTTTGTTTTTTCAGAAGGAATTGATTTTTTTGAAAAAATGGAGCCATTTACAACCGATAAAATATTAGCCAGTGTTTATGGCGGTGTCATTATTGGAATTGGTTTGGCACTTGTTTTTAAAGCCAGAAGTTCAACAGGTGGAACAGATTTGCTAGCCAATATTATTAAATCCTATCATCATGAAATCAGTGTTGGAAATATTTTACAAATTTTAGATATTGTTGTAGTATTATTAAATATTGTATTTTTGCATGAAATCGAAATTGGTTTGTATTCTGCGATTAGTATTTTTATCATTAATAAAATGTTGGATATTATTTTTGAGGGAATTAATTTTAGTAAAATGATTTATATTATATCTGACCAATATGAAAAAATCTCGCAAGTAATTTGCCAAGAAGTAAAAATAGGAGCAACAGGAGTCTACGGAAAAGGAATTTATACCAACCAAGAAAAAATGCTAATTCTTTGTGTAGCACGAAGAAGACATATTATAAAAATAAGAGAATTAGCCAAAGAAATTGATTCTGATGCCTTTATTATTATTATGGATGCAAGAGAAGTGTATGGATTGGGATTTAAAAATTAAATATAATATCAATAAGAGAGTGTATTAGATGTTCACCCAAAAATAACGGATAAAAAATAGTAATTATTCAAACCAAATCAATAGGAGGGGGAATTATAATCGGTCCAATGGAAGAAAACAAAATTAAGATTTGACTTTCAACAAAATGCTCGTATATATGATATTAATATAGTTAAGTAGATAATCTAATAATTTAGAAAAAAGAAATAATCATTTTTAAAATCGATTATTTCTTTTTTTCAAAATTAATAAAATTTATTCTAAAAAATCTTGTCATTTTTCTAAAATTTAGATATAATAAAAACAAGCGTAAATAAACTGAAAAAGGAGAATCAATTCATGGAGCAAGAACCTAAAAAAGTAAAAAAAATAATTTTGATTACAATGCTATTTTTGCTTATCATTTTAGTGGCAACCTATGTTGCATACTCTTATTATGCTAAAAATATAGCAGGTCTAGCTTTGAAAAAAGAAGTGCTAGAAAATGTGAAAAATAATGATTTATCTTTTTTCTTAAATCAAGAAATATATGAATCAATGATAGAAAGAATGGAAAAAAACAATTTTGAAATTGCTTCTGATATTACATTATCCACAACGATGGAAAATAACATGTTCTCGGAATTAGATTTGTCAAAATTCCAATTTCACTATGATTTTCTAAAAAACAACCAAAAAATATATCACAAATTGCAAACACAATATGCAGCAAATGATTTTATAATTTTTGATTTTATCACAACCCCAAAACAATTTGCCATGAAATCAGACGAAATCGTTAACAAATACGTTGGAATTAATCCGTCTAATTTTCAAAATACCGTAAATCAATTATACGATACAGAAATGGATTTATCCAATGCAAAAAAAATAAAAGATTTTATCATTGATAGAGAAGAAATTCGACTTTCCCATTTGCAAGAAGCTCAAACATTACAAGATATGGTTAATTTAGTCGGAACAGAAATATTACCAGAAAATATCTCCAAAAAAGAAAATGTTGTTGTTACCATTAACTCGGAACAAATTGCAACAACAGAATATACCATTTCCTTAAATAACAACCAAGCCAACCATATATTTGAGCGGTATGGCACAAATGATTGAAAAGGATAATGAATTAATTTCCCAATTAGTTGCTAGTCAGGAAAAAACAGGAGAAAAAGAAGAAAGTGATTTTTTAGAATATCAAGATAATGATAACATTGTACAAATTCCAGGAAAAGAACAAAATTTCAATACATCGATTCAAATTTGGGACTCCAACACAACAACCCTAAATACTATTCCTGCTAATACCACATTGGACCAAGAAAATACTAATTCCCAAAATACAATAGCCAATCAAATTCCTTCTGAAACAACACCACCAGAAGAGAATTCATCAAATGAACAGACCTCTTCTACCGAAACGCCCGAAGAACCAACTCCAGAACCAATAGAACCAACCAACCAAATCCCACAAACCGACTCACAACAAGAACAAAATGAACCATTAATAGAAGAAGATAATTTTAGGTTACAAGGCTATATCGAAATTAATGAAAATACAGAAAATTATGCACAAGACGAAAACTTTATTATAGGTGAAAATTTTGAAGATACTTTAAATAATATTACCAATTGGACCAAAAACATAAATTGGTCTTCCTACCTAATAACTGGAGCCAAAGCAAACATTTCTGAAACGGAACTAAAAAAAGAAATACAAAAAATGTTAACAAAAAGAATTCAGCAAAATAATAGTTTTGTCATTAAACTATATGTCAGTCAAGGTAAAACTGTAAAAATCCGTTTTGAAATTCCAGAAACATTAGAAAGCTTTGATGTAGCAATATTTTCTCAAAACGACTACGAAAAATATTTAACCATAACCAATCTAGTAGGAAATGAAGATAGTGCAAGTGGGCAAATAGCAAGCCTATATCTAAAAAAAGCAGATGCTGTCATCAATACAAAAATGAATTTGCAAAAAATTAGCAAAAGCAAAATTAGCCAAAAAACCAATATAAATTTAGAAACCAAAGGAACCCAAAATGCCAAAAAATATACGACTAATTTAGAAATTGCGTATTCCGATTCAGAAGGAGAATTTAGGGTTGTTACAAAAAATTCTTTAAACTTTGATACAGCAAAAGAAATAGAAGATTTAAACCAAGAAAATTGTTTATTTTTAGATGAGCTATCTAACGATGACTTGAAAATGACAATCGAAGCAATCAAACAAAAAGCACTAGAGGTTTTAAGAGAAAAAAATCGAAATCTAAATATTGTCGACTTAAATAATTCCAATTCAATTGTGAAACAAACAGAACAAAATTCTATGACAGAAGAAGAATTAGCACTAAAAGAACAAGCTAAGCAAGCCTTAATAAAAAATATAGCAGATAAAATGCGAGATTATCAAAATGAAGGCAAAAATCTAAAAATCGAAGATTTGCAAGGCTTAGAGATACCAGGATATCAAGTACAAATATCCATCAGTTCGAATCTAGCAATCATAACAGTAAATGGTTATCAATTTAATTTAGATTCAGACTTTAATTTATCAGATTAATAAAAGGAAGTTAAAAATGAAGAAAAAAAGAAGACTAATGATGCTCATTTTGCTACTAATTCTAATCATAATTGGCATCCATTATTTCAAGAAAAACAAAGAAAATGGCAATATAGCCAATATGGGATTAGCCTGTGAAAAAGATGGTGTCATCTATTATAATAAATATGAAAAAGGTATTTTTTCTATCAAAAATGGAGAAGAAAAACAATTAACAGACGAAACAGCCTATTCCTTAAATCTGCTTGATGATAAAATCTATTATATCACAGTTGCTGATTTTAATAATGTAATCATCAAAAGTGTTGATACCAATGGAGAAAATCTGAAAAGTATTGCCACCATTTATACATCAATTAGTAAAATTTATGTAGATCATCAATCCATTTATTATTCGACAAATGAAACAGGAAAAGGAATTGCAAAAATCGATTTAAATGGAGAAAATGAGCAAATCTTAGTAACAGAAACGGTACAAGATTTTCAAGTAGCACAAAAAGAAATCTATTATGTGACAAATACAAATCAAATTTGCAAAATTGCTACTTCAGGACAAAACAATCAAACTTTAACTGATACAGGAATTGCTAAAAAAATACAAGTGGTTGACCAATGGATTTATTATTATGACCAAACCGAAAATGCTTTATTTCGTCTAAAACCAAATGGTAAGAAAAAAGAACTTGTTTCTGTTCTCATCCAAAATGAAATTTATAATGTTTCTGGAAAATATGTATATTATTTTAATCGAGAACAATCTAAAATTGCCAGAATGAGAATCGGAAAAAGCAACCAATGTGATGATATTGCAGAGTTGCAAGTTACCAAGACGAAAATTAATCTAGTAAACGATGAAATATATTACTTGGACAAAAGTGAAGATGAATCACAAACCTATCAAATTTACAGAAGAAAAGTAAACGGTGACCCAATAAAACCAGTTGAATATTAAGAAAATAGGAGAAAATATGAAATTAGGAACAATTGTGTATGATAATGAAATTTATAATTTGGATTTTATGACGTCTGATGAAATAAAAGAAATCATTAATTTAGTCGAAGCTACTAAATTAAAAGATATGAATACTGCAAAAAATATCAACTAACAAACGATGAAATCACCTTTAAAGGAGGAAAAATGAGAATTAAAACAAATGATAAATATACATCAATGCTTTTAAAAAACAGGTACGAAAATATCAAAAACGAAATTCATTTATCAGCTATTTTAAACCGTGTTTATAGTGAAAAACTAACTGGGGAAATCATTCGTACCAAAGTAACCAACCAGTTCAATTCAATGGAAACATCCATCAGTCGTATCAATCCTAAGTTTGGTGAAAAAGCAAAAAATTATGATAAAATGAAACAACAAATGATGGAAACGCTCGACCACTATGAATTGAATTTAACGCAACTTTCTCAAATTCATAACGCAGAAATAGAAGAATTAATTTTGAAGAAAGTTGAAATAGAATCTAAATTATTAATGGCAATTTTAACCAAAGAACAACTTTATCGAAACGATCGAAAAAAGCAAACGGAAAATGATAAAAATATTATTTTACATAGTATTAATCATGTTGTCGAAAAAATTAAAAATAAAGCAAAAGAAAAAAAACAAGTAGACGTTAATTTAATTAATCGAATTCAAGATGGAAAAGAAGTAGAAAAGGAAATCAAAGAAAAATTACAGGCTTCCGAAGAATTCAGAAACAATCAAGCGTACATTAGAAAATTAGAAAAAGAGATAAAAATAATTACTAAAAAAATCACAAATTTAAATGAGCAAACAGCGAGCAAGATTTTTGATGCCATGGAAACAGGTGATAAAATGCTTTCCACTCAAATCAAAAGACCCCACACAATCAAGCGTATTACAAAATTTTTCACCAATCGATTTAACACCTATCATGTGATTATAAAAAATGTAATTGAACCAGTCAACCAAAGAATTGATGAATTCAAAGTAAATGAGCTAAAAAAGGTAAATATCCAGCCAAAGGAATTTGATTTGCCAGAATTTGAAACGAAAATTCGAGAAAAACAAGACTTAGTATTTCAGAATATTGATAATAAAATAATTTGTAAAGAATTAGAAATAATTTAACATATAAACTGTAAATGTTATTTAACAACTACAGACTCTTGACATTTTGCAAAAAATATGATACAAATATAAAAAAACAAAGAAACCGATTGAAAAAGCAAAGTAAATAAGCCAAAAAATATCCAAGAGAGAGCAAGCATTTGCTGGAAGTTTGCTTGATATTTCCTTATTGAAAATTCACTTTTGAGGTTCTTGCGTTGAAAATTTGAGTAGGCGCAAGCGTTAGTTACGTTATAACGAGATGAGATTAAAAGAAATTTTAATGAAATTAGGTGGTACCACGAAAGCTTTCGTCCTATGTTGGAACGGAAGCTTTTTTTGTTAGCGAGAAATCGCATTACAGGCAACACCTAAAAAAGGAGGTTTTTATGGGAGATAAAATTTCAGAAATAAGTGAAGCTGTTAAGAAAAAATTAGCAGAAATTAAGACATTACAAGAATTGCAAGATTTGAAAGTTAAGTATTTAGGGAAAAAAGGCGAATTAACAGCCATGTTAAAAGGATTAGGAAAAATGACGCCAGAAGAAAGACCAATTTTTGGGCAAAAAGTAAATCAATTGCGTGAAGAATTGGAAAAATCAATGGCAAGACGTGAAAGAGATGTCAAAGAAAAATTAATGGAGCAAAAATTAGCCAAAGAAAAAATTGATGTGACAATGCCAGGAAAAAATATTGAACTTCGGTTCGATTCATCCGATTACGCAAGTTATTGAAGAAGTAAAAGAAATCTTTTTAGGAATGGGATATAGTGTAGCAGATGGTCCAGAAGTAGAAACAACGTATTATGTTTTTGACCAATTAAATACACCATTAGACCATCCAGCAAGAGATTTGCAAGATACATTTTATGTAACTGATGATGTAATTTTGAGAACTCAAACATCTTCTGTGCAAATTCGCACGATGGAACAGCAAAAACCACCAATTAAAATTATTTGTCCCGGTGCTGTATATCGTTCGGATACACCAGATGCAACACATTCGCCATTGTTTCATCAAATCGAAGGTTTGGTAGTGGATAAAAATATTACGATGTCCGATTTAAAAGGAACGTTGGAAATGTTTGTGAAAAATTGTCTTGGACCAAATACAAAAATTCGATTTAGACCACATCATTTTCCATATACAGAACCTAGTGCAGAAGCGGATGTTTCCTGTTTTGTTTGTGGAGGAAAAGGTTGCAGAGTTTGCAAGCAAGAAGGTTGGATTGAGCTTTTAGGCTGTGGAATGGTGCATCCGAAAGTCTTAGAAAACTGTGGAATTGACCCAAATGAATATTCTGGATTTGCCTTTGGATTTGGTGTCGAAAGAATTGCCATGGCAAAATTTGGAATCGACGATTTGCGTTTATTGTATGAAAACGATGTGCGATTTTTAAAACAATTTTAAGAGGAAATACAAATCATTCAAAGGAGAAAAATTATGTTTGGTTTATCTGAAAATAGCTATAAGCAAATTCTGAAGGTTGTTAAAGACAATGCAAAATATCAATTTAAACTATTTGGCTCTAGAGCGAGAGGAGATAATAGAAAAAATTCTGATATTGATTTAGCAATTTTTCAAAATGTAACAGAACAAGATGAGTTTAAAATAAGAAATGAAATTGATTTATTGGATATTATTTATATGGTTGATTTGGTTTTTGTAGATGAAAATACAAAACAAGAATTGTTGGAATCAATTGAAAAGGAAGGAGTTGAATTGTAATTTGAAACGATTAGAAGAAAGAAGAAAGGATTTTGAGAATGCATTTAAAAGATTAGAAGAAGCGTTAAAAGAAAACGAAACAGAAATTGCAATTGATGGTACCTTACATCGATTTGAATTCACGTTTGAATTGGCTTGGAAAACGATGAAAGATTATTTAGAATATCAAGGTGTAATCGAAAATACAGGGAGTCCACGCGAGATTATAAAAGTGGCTTTTAAGCAAGGATTGATTGCAGAAGGAGAAGACTGGATTCAAATGATGCTTTCAAGAAATAGTTTATCCCATTTGTATGATGAAAAGACATCAAGACAAATTTATGATTTAATAAAAAATAAATATGTTTATTTATTGAAAGATATTTTAGAAAAAGTATAACGATAGGAAGATTAGCCACCTTCCATATCGAAATATAAAACGTAAAATAACTTGTAATACAAAAGGAGAAAATATGGATTTTATAATCAGGAAAACAAGAATTGAAGATTTAGAGCAATTGCCAGAATTGTACAAATCTGGTTTTGGCAAAGAAACGAATATTCCAAAAATGTACGAAAAATTTGATAAATTAAAAAATGATGAACATTATTTATTTTATTCTGCTGTCACAAACGAAAACGAATTAGTAGGATTTTTAAATGTCATTTTGCATGAAGATATTGTGGAAGAATGTCAAGATTTTGCAACTGTTTGGAACGTAAGAGCAAAATACAAAAGGCAAGGAATTGCAACACAGATGTTTCGATTCATGGAAGAGGATTTGCGAAAATTAAACGTTGATTTTATTGACTTAACCGCAGTCAATAGCAAAGAGGCAAATGCGTTTTATCAAAGTTTAGGCTATGAAAAAGAAAACGCCTATTTTAAAAAATTATAAATCAAGGAGGAAAATATGAAAGCGAGTATCGAATGGCTAAGAGATTTTAGCGATATAAACGTTTCTGGCAAAGAACTAGGAGACATTTTAACTATGACGGGTTCGAAGCTAGAAACCATTGAAGAAAGAGGAAAAGACATTAGAAATGTTGTCATTGGGAAGATTTTAGAAATTGAAAAACATCCCAATGCCGATAAATTAATTGTTACCAAAGTGGATGTTGGAAACGAAATCTTACAAATCGTAACAGGTGCTAACAATGTAAAAGTAGGGGACATAGTTCCGATTGCAAAAGACGGTTCTAGTCTTCCCAATGGTGTAAACATCAAAAAAGGCGAGTTACGTGGCGTAGAATCCAATGGAATGATGTGTGCTTGTTCAGAATTAAATATTCCAGTTGACCGCTATCCAAATCAAATCGAACATGGCATTATGATTTTACCACAAGAAATGGCGTCAAATTTAGGTGAAGATATTGTCAAAGTTTTAGGATTAGAAGAGGAAATTCTTGATTTTGAAATTACTTCGAATCGACCAGATTGTTTATCCATAGAAGGATTAGGCCGTGAAACAGCAATTTCGTTAAATACAGAATTTAAAAATCCACGTCAAAATTTGGAAAAAATGAAGGTGGAAAACAAAACAGAAATCGAAGGAATTAAAGTAGATATTACAGCACCTGATTTATGTTATCGCTATGTGGCAAGAGTTGTAAAGGATGTTAAAGTAGGAGAATCGCCTGCATGGCTGAAAAGACGTTTGGAGGCTTGTGGAATAAGAAGTATCAATAATATTGTCGATATTACAAATTATGTAATGCTAGAACTTGGTCAACCAATGCATGCTTTTGACATCAATTCCATTAGTGGAAAACATATTACGGTAAGACGTGCGCAAAATGGCGAAAAAATCATTACGTTAGACGAACAAGAAAGAACGTTAAGCGATGACATGCTTGTCATTAGTGATGATGAAAAAGCAGTAGCTATTGCAGGTGTCATGGGAGCCCAAAATTCAGAAATCGAGGAAACAACAACAACGGTTGTATTTGAATCTGCTGTTTTTAATGGAGGAAGTGTCAGAAAAACGGCTAAAAAAGTGGGATTGCGTACAGAAGCTTCTAGTCGCTATGAAAAAGGATTGCCTGCGGAAAATGCAGAACGTAGTATCAATCGAGCAGTTGAATTGGTGGAATTAATTGGCGCGGGAAAAGCGATTGACGGCAAAATTGACGTTTATCCAACCAAACAACAATGCCATCCAGTAGAATTTAATCCAGAAAAAATAAATCGTTTATTAGGAACCAACATTTCCAAAGAAGATATGATAAAAACCTTAGAAAAACTAGAAATGAAAGTCGAAAAAGATACCGTAATTCCCCCATATTTCAGAGTGGATATTGAACGTGTAGCTGACCTTGCGGAGGAAATCGCTCGCTTTTTTGGCTATGATAAAATCGAATGTACATTAATCAATTCAGAAGCAACCTTAGGCATTCGTACTAAGACCCAAAAATTGACGGATAAAATACGTCAAACTTTAGTCAATAAAGGATTATCTGAAATTTGTACGTATGCATTTATTAGTCCAAATGATTTAGATAAAATGGCGATTGCTGAAGATAGTGATTTACGAACGCAAGTGATTTCTGTCAAAAATCCACTAAGCGAAGATTACTCCATTATGCGAACCACAACCCTTCCAAGTATGATGCAAACGATTTACACCAATCAAGCCAAGAAAAATAAAGATGTTGGATTATTTGATATTTCTAGAGTTTATCGAAATGTAAATGACCAAATCGAAAAAGGAGAAGTGCCTGAAGAAGACATGATAATTACGATTGGAATGTATGGCGAAAAGATTGATTTTTATATCCTAAAAGGATTGGTTGAGAAAATTTTGTCGGTTAGTTCGGTATTGAGGTATGATGTGGTATCGGAAAAGTGCAATAATAGTTATCATCCTGGAAAAACAGCGAATATAAAAGTGGGAAAAGATGTGATTGCAACTTTGGGAGAAATTCATCCAGAAGTAGCAGAGAATTACGATTTAAAAGGCGAAGTTTATGTTGCAGAAATTTGGCTAGATAAATTAGTAAAGTACGGAAAAATGAATAAAAAATACACCGAAGTTGCCAAATTCCCAGCTGTAGAAAGAGATATTGCCATGTTGATTGATGAAGAAATTCAGGTTGGCGATATTGAAAAAGCCATTCAGAAAAAAGGCAAAAAGATTTTAGAGGAAATTACATTATTTGATGTTTATCGTAATGAAAAATTAGGCGAAAATAAGAAAAGTGTTGCGTATAGCTTGAAATTTAGAAGCAAAGATAGAACGCTTACGGATGAGGAAATTAATGGAACAATGGAAGAAATCATAAAGGAATTAGAAAATGGTTTAGGTGCTGAGCTTAGAAAATAGAAAGAAGTCCGTTTCTCCTTTTGAGAGAAGCGGACTTTTTTCTATTGATATTTCACGACGATTAAAGCACCATAAAATGTATATTCACTGATCGAGTAGCGGATAGCGATATTGTTGTATTCGCCAATTGCATCTAATGGTAAGGCGTAATTGCCATTTGCATTTTGCAAAAGCGGAGTCCAGCCAGCGTCTTCAGCTGGTGCGGTATCGTCTCTTACCGCATCATCGCTTATGGGCAAATAACAAAAATCTCTGATGCCTTCGGCACATGGAATTAATTCCAAATCACCAGAAGTCTTCTCGGTGAAATTTTGCAAAGCGAGACCGTAAATCAGCTCCCAGTTGCGGGTACTCCGAAAGAATGACGTTTGTAAGTCTTTATATACGTCATCGAAATGTTCTTCAAACTCGGCGGGGTAGTACGTGCCTGCCAGATCCTGATGTCCTGTAGATTTTGGAACGGTAGCTTCAACATTTTGCTCTTTTACGCCACTGCTCCGAGCTGTGAAACTGATAGTTGCTATAGCAACTAAAACAAGAGTAACAGAAAAAAATTTTTTTCTCATTGGATAAAACCCTCCTTATTGGATTAATATAGTAACAATCATATATTATAACATATTTTAGATAAAAAGTCAAGTATCTAAAAGTGCTGTTTTTAAGAGAGGGATGAGATTGTGGAACTTCCAATCTTTGTTATTGACAAAAGAACTGATTTTGATTACAATAAGATTGAAGGATTTTAATTGGAGGATTACGAATGAAAAAGCATGAGAAAACGTTAAGAGCATATTCTGGAAAATTGTATGTAGGGCTAACGTTATTGTTGTGCTTATTTTTTATGCTTGTTACTATATTTTTGACAGGTAATATTTTCGCAACAGAAAATAAAAATGTGATAGAAGTAGAAGAGAATACTTTTTATCGCAATCAAAATCCTATTGATTTAAAATCAATTTTAAATCAAAATGCTGTTCAAAACCAAACAGAAGAAATGGTGGTAGAAGAGGTCGACATGGAATATACGACACGTTATAAAAATAATAATGATTTGGCACGTGGTGTTGTACAAGTTTTGCAAGAAGGACGTGTGGGAAAGAAGAATGCAGTTATCATCAAAAAATATCAAGATAATGAGTTGGTAGCAGAAGAACAAGTTGCCGAAAATATGATAAAGTCACCAGTTGAGAGAATTGTAGAAATAGGAACAGGCAATCGAATGTATCATTCTGAGGTAAAAGAAGGAGATACGGTTTATATGGTAGCAACGTCAGTTGCACTGAGACTTTCACCAGATGAAAATGCTGAGAAAATATGTACTTTAAATCAAGACGATTCTGCTATGGTTTTAGGCATAGAAAAAGATTGGTACTTTATTTCAAACGTGGAAATAAAAGGGTATGTTCCAAAAGATTGTGTTACCAGTAAGAATCCAAAACAAGAAAAAAGCGATGAAGAAGTGGGACTGACGAAACAGCAATTATTAAAAAACTTGAATTTCCAGATGGATTTAAGAAAACCAAGTGGATTGACATTAGAACAATTTAAGCAAGTGTTAGCGAATAATCCGAATGATAAAAATAAAATTTTTGAAGAATCCGCAGAATATTTTTATTATATTGAAAAGCAATATCAGATTAATGGTATTTTTGTGGCAAGTGTGGGAATTCATGAGAGTGCTTGGGGAACTTCCAAAATTGCAAATCAGAAAAAGAATTTATTTGGCTATGGCGCAGTGGACCGTAATCCATATGGAGGAGCGTATCAATTTAATTCGTATGCTGAAGGAATTGATTTGGTGGCACGTGTTTTTGTGAAGTATTATTTGAATGCACCAGGTACCAAAATTTATGATGGAAGCTTGACAAATGGAAAATTTTATAGTGGTTCGAATTTGACCTCTGTTAATTCAAGATATGCAAGTGATAAAAATTGGGCAAATTCAGTCTATAAGTGGATGCAATATTTATATAATCGATTGTAATCGAAAAAAGAAGAAAAAATTTCAAGAAAAGGTTGCTATTTTTTTCAATTTATTGTATGATATTAATGTTAAAAAGTGAAACTGTGACATAAAGCGAATTCACAAGGAGGTTTTAAAAAATATGCTAAAAAAAGTAATCATTATGGTAGCAATTATTTTCGTTATATTTGGTTCTATATCTGCGTTTGCGATTACGGGAGAAGAGGTTTTAGAATCAGAGCAAGCAACTGAATTATTAGAAATGAAAGAATCAACAAAGGATAAGATGGGAGAATATATAGAAAAATATGGTTCAACTCCGTATGGAATTACAGCTTATATTTTAAATGGTGTTAGAATTTATAGTATACCATTTTGCTTTATTGGAATTGCTGTTGGGTCAATTTACCAATATGTAATTGGAATTCGAAAATTGGATGTAAGAGATAAAGGTTTGGCATTGATTTTGTCATTTGTGACAATTTTATTGATATGTCAAGTCCTACCACTAATTTTTGCCGTGATTGTAAACGGTTGGAGGGGGTAATACAAATGAAAGTTTTATTTGCAGTAAATAGTGAAAGTATTTCAGATGCGATTATTAAAAAGTATCAGAAAGATTATAGGGAAATTTTATCTTATAAAAATGTTTATTATTTTAATGCAATACAAAAAGAAATACAAAAGGATAAATCGTATGATAGAATTGTCATAAGTGCAGATTTAGAACCATTTTCAAATAGTAATTATGAGTCAATCGATAAATTTATATTTGAAAAATTAGATGGAATTAGTGACGAAGCACATGATACATCAGGAAATGAAATTTCCATTATTTTAATTTGTTCCGACCGACACACTAAAGGAAGTTCATTTTTGGTAAAACTATTTGGCTTGGGAATTTACAATGGGCTTCTTGGCAACGATAGAAGCATGGAAGAAGTTTGTAGACTCATCAATAAACCACGTACGAAAAAAGAAGCGAAGATGTATTACAAAATTGATACAGATGATGTAAATTATCGAATGGAAAGTGAAGATGAAGTAGATGAATTACAAATTCAAAATATTTTATATCATTTTAGAAGATTAGGAAAAAATACGGATAAATATGCAGGTAGTTTTGAAAATATTGCGGCGCAATATACAGATGAGCAATTAAAAATTGTAATTAATTGTTTGCCTGCCAATGTCAAAAGAGTGCTAGAGGAGACGTCTACTAAATATCAAGAGATTATGACTGCGAGTGGAGCAATGGTGCAAGGAATTAAAAGTAGTAGCATTGCAGATAAAGAAGCGCAAAAAAGAACTGGTTTGAAAATTGATATTATTGAAAATAAGCTAAATCAAGCCAAAGTAAATGGACCGATTGTGATACCAAATTCTGTAAAGTCAGCTAGTTCAGCAAGCGCTAAAAGAGTAATTGCAGTACCACAAAAAGGTCAAAATGTTGAAACAGCAAAACCACAAGTGAAGAAAAAAGCACAACCAGTGCAAGCAAGTAATCAAACGAAGAAAATTACTCCAGAATTGAAAGGGGATAATGTGAATAGTAAAAAAATTGAACCAACCAATCAAAATGAAAAATTAGTCCGTTTACCAAACGGAAAAATTGTGAGAAGGAAAATTGTTCCAAAACAAGCAAAACCTGAAGCGGAAGTAGCTGTTCCAACAAAAACAGTGAAACCAGCAAGAAAAACAACAGAAATTCCAGAAAGTAAACCAGTTGCAAAACAACCAATGTCAGTCTCAAAAAGATTAAATGAAACAGATGATTTGGATTATTTAACGGTAAAATCACCAGTTAATTCAGTGGTAAAGAACGAAGAACAAAAAGTTGTAGAACAACCAAAAAAAGGAAGAGGAAGACCACGTAAAAATCCAGTAGAAGCAGTGGAAAAGCCAAAAGGAAAAAGAGGAAGACCACGTAAAAATCCAATAGAAGAAATCAAACCAATGGAGGAAGTAATAGCAGAAGAGGAAACAAATCTTCAAGTAGAAGAATTACAAACTCCAAAAATGATGACAGGAAAGCAATTAAATTTAGATTCATTTGAAGATGAATTTATTCCAGGCTTAGAAGAAGAGATTGAAACAGATGATTTTGAAAATTTTGCAGTAGAGGAAGAAGTAGAAGAACCAATTGAAAATGTATTCGATGAAGAAACAGATGATATTGGATTTCCAGAATTAGATGAAATTGATGAATTTGATAATGATGAAAATGATGTGTTTCAAGATATAACAGAAGAATCATTTGATGAATTTGAAGATTATGATGAATATGGTCAATATGAAACAAAAGTAACTGCTCAAAATGAAGAAGAAGACATTGACCAATTGTATGAAGAAGATATTTTATCAGATGAAGCATCAGAGTTTGAGGAATTAGATGCAGATAATTTTGAAGAATTCGAAGAAGTAACAGAGGATGCATTTGAGACAGCTTTAGAAGAAGACGAATTTGACATGAGCTCGCTTGATGAAGAAAACGACGATTTAGATATGGATTTTGCGAGTGAAGAAAATGATGATTTTGGAATGAATTTTGAAGAACAAAATAATACAGAAGAAGATGATGATGATACCATGTTATTATCTGATTTTGATGATGCAGACGATATTTTATCAGCAGTGGATATGGAAGAAGAAAGCACAGATAATTTATTAGATTTTGAAGACGAAAATGACACATTGGAAGAAGATACATTTGCAGATGCCTTTGCAGAAGACTTTGAAGAACCTCAAAGTCAAGAACCAACAATGCCAAATTATGAATCCAATTATCAAGCAGAAGGAATACAAAGTATTGATTCATCAATTGATTACTCAATGTCAAACTTAAATAGTTTGATGACAAAAGATAAGAAAATTGTAACATTTTTGGGAAGTACAAAAAATGGAGTATCATTCTTGGTGAGCAACCTTGCTGAGGTTTTTGCATCAGTGGGAATTAATACAGCAATTTTGGATATGACACAAAATCGAAATTCTTATTATATTTATACCCAAAATGAAGAGGCACTAAGACAAGTTGCTTATACCTCAATTGAGAAATTACAAAATGGTGTAGCCAATGGAATTAAAGTAAAACAGAATTTGACAGTATATACAGCACTTCCAAATGATGAAAAAGATTATTCGAATGTGGAAGGAATTTTATCAACACTTGTACAAAATCATTCTCTTGTTTTAGTGGATTGTGATTTTAATACAAATCCTGCTTATTTTGCAAGTTGTCAAGAAATTTATTTAGTACAATCTATGGATATATTGACCATTCAACCATTAACTGCTTTTTTAAGAGATTTGAAGGCACAAGGTGTTTTTGAACCAGAAAAAGTAAGAGTTGTTATTAACAAAGAATTGAAAGTAAGAGGATTAACAGCAAAAGCAATTATCGGAGGAATGTCGTCTTATAATGACCCAGCGATGTCATTTATGACAGAATTGTTTGATAAGGAAAGTGTAAAATATTGTAGCATACCATTTGAAGAAATGGCGTATTCGAAATATTTAGAGGGAATGCTAAATTGTAAAGTGTCGCTTAATGGCTATTCTAATAATTTTAAGAGTAAATTAAGAATGTTAGGAGATATGGTTTATCCTTTAACAAGTAGGCAAACGTATTCATCAAATCCAAAACAAAATCGTAAACAAAATAGTTTTTCGAATAGTATGAACAGTACCTTAAATAAAATGAAGAAAAATTACTAAAAATAAACTGAAGAGGTGAATATTTTGATATTAGTAGTAATCATAGCGTTAATATTGGCCATAGTTGTTTTAGTTGTCTTAAATTTGCATGTGCACAAGAAATTAGAAGCGTTTAAAAATATTAATCAGAAAATTAATAATTTGAGTGTTTTGCAAGATTTTATGACAATTGCAGGTCAAGAAGAAACAGTAGATAAAAAATTAAATAAAATAAATGAAATCGTAATTGAAAAATATGATATAAAATATTCAACAATTGTGGTATTTAATGGTGCAGAGTATGTAATCAAAGCATCAAATGTAGATGCAAAACATCATGATGCTTTGTCAAATTTACATACGGAAGAGATTTTCCAAGATAGTGTAGCAACAGCTACCCCAAAATATATTACCATTGAATCGGAAAATGAAAAATTACCTTATCAAAAAGTAGAAATGGGAAGAGCCAAGTCAGCAATGTTTTTTCCACTATATATTGACAATATTTATATCGGATATTGGATCATGGAAAGTGGGCAAATGCATGCATTTGATAATGTTGATACCACGATTATTGAAGTTGTAAAAGATAATATTATTTCGATTTTACAAACTACTTCTTATCAGGAAACCATTGAAAGCATTGACCGAATTGATTTATTTACAGGACTTCATTCAGCAGAATATTTATATGGTAATGCAAAAAGAATTTTCTCAAAATATCCAACTTCTGCAGTATGTATGTTTCGAATTACGAATATAGAAGAAATTAATAAAAAAGTAAATCGTGAAATGGGAAATGATATTATTACAGAAGTAAGTAATATTATTAAATCCAAAATGGCAGCACAATATATTTTTGTTCGTTATATGGGACCGAAATTTATTATTGTTTTTTCTGGTGTAGAAGAGGGAAGCGTAGAAGAATTTTTAAGTACTTTGAAAGAAGAAATTGAAAGTTTGGAATTGGTACAAGAGGAAGAAGAAATTCAGAAAATAAGAATCATTAAGGGAAAAAAGGTTAGAATAAGAGAAATCAAAGAAAAACAAATTGCTTCTCCAAAATTAAATTTTGTAGTGTCGACATATTATAAAGGAACTGGCTTAGAACAGCTTAACAAAAAATTAGAAGAATATATTGATAATGCGCCAAAAGAAGAGAGTCAAATTAATTATATATAACTTATTGGAAAGGAGAATGAAGGTATGGCAAGTGATAAAACGATGAGTTTTAAAGTGGAAAAAGACAAAAGTTTGCGAACTAGAGAAATCTTGAAAAAGGTATATGAAGCTTTGGTGGAAAAGGGATATAATCCAATTAATCAAATAGTAGGATATATTTTATCAGGAGATCCAACTTATATAACAAGTCATAATGATGCAAGAAATTTAATTCGTTTGGTGGAAAGAGATGAACTATTAGAAAAATTAGTAAAATATTATATAGGATTAGAAGAGTAATGAGAATTTTAGGAATTGATTATGGGGCTTCAAAAGTAGGAATTGCTGTAACAGATGCTTTAGGAATTACAGCACAAGGACTAGAAACGATTATGTACAAAGGAAATGATAAAATGTTATTAAAGCGATTAGATGAAATTTTAGAACACTATGAAGTTTCATCAATTGTTTTAGGAATGCCATACAATATGAACGGAACTAAATCAGAAAGAGCCGAGATAACAGAAAAATTCTTACACAAATTAAAATGCAAATACAATCATATTAAAATAGAAACAATTGATGAAAGATTAACAACCGTTGCAGCAAATAAAACTTTAAACTTTTTGGAAGTGAATAAACGTAAGAAAAAGGGAATTGAAGATACATTAGCTGCAGTATATATTTTGGAAACTTATATGAATAAAAAATCCGTCTTATGACGGATTTTTTATTCTTCTATGATAATTTGTCTATAATAGTAGATGTTTTTCAGTGATGTTTAATTTTTTGCCATCAACTTCAACTATAAAATACACACCATCTGGAATGCCATCTTCCTTTATATTCTCTGTCAATGAACCAAGCACATAATAAGGTATATTATCTTCAACAATTCTTTTCGTCCAATGTTGATGTCCTGAAAACACTGCTAAAATGTTTTCATTATTTTTTAGAATCTCTTTTAATTCCTTTCTATTTCCCAACAATGCATGTTCTGGATTTGACTCAAACCACCAGTTTCCCTTCATGTCATCTTCTGCAACTCCAAAATGAAGACATAAAATAGTTGGTCGTTTATTTTGATTTAAATCTTTTTCTAGCCAAATCATATCTTCGTCAGATATAAATTTTGCTTTTAAAATTCCTCCACACGCTGTTTCTATTTCATTATTCACATCTGTTCCCAATAATACAATATGAATTCCATTTATATCAAATGAAAACGTTGAATGATGATATCCCATTATTTCTTCTACTTCTTTTCTTGAAGACATAGAACGTAAATCATGATTTCCTATACAAGAATAAAAAGGGCTTTTTATATTCTTAAATTTATTCCAAATATATTTTAAATTAATGATATCTTTATCATGGTCATTAAAATCTTCAACTAAATCACCTAAACAAAGAGTTACATCTGGTTTAATTTCAGTATTTATTTGTTTTGTCAATTCTTCAAGCAAAGGCTCTGCATATTCTATTAGCTTTCTTTCAATTATTGAACCATTATTAATAGGCTTTTCTGGTGCATAATGCAAATCCGAAAAAATAACTATTTTTGTCATAGTCGCAACATTCTCCTCTACACTTCCATAATAATCGGCAAAATCATCGGATTTCTCTTTGTTGTTTTATAAATATATTCTCGCAAAGTATCTCTTATTGAACTTTTAATTGTGCTCCAATCGGTAATACTATTGCTTACACATTTATCAATTTCTTTACGAATCACTAATTTTACATCTTCCATCAAATTCTCTGATTCACGCACATACACAAACCCTCTGGAAATAATATCTGGTCCTGCTACCACTTCTCCTGTTGAAGAATCCATTGTAAGCACAACAATAATCAAACCATCTTGTGATAAATGTTGTCTGTCTCGTAATACAATATTTCCAACATCTCCAACACCCAATCCGTCAACCATCACACGTCCAAATGGAACCGTTCCAGCTAATCTTGCATGTTTTTCATCCATTTCCATCACACGTCCATTCGTCATTAAGAAAATGTTTTTCGGATTGACACCCATCAATTTGGCAGTCTCACTATGGGCTCTTAAATGTCTATATTCACCATGAACAGGAATAAAATACTTTGGTCTTACTAAAGCAAGCATCAATTTTTGTTCCTCTTGACAAGCATGTCCCGATACGTGAATATCTGCCAAAGAACTATACACAACTTCTGCACCAATTTTCATTAAATCATCAATCACTTTTGCAACAAACTTTTCATTTCCTGGAATTGGTGTTGCAGAAATAATGACTAAATCATTTGAAGTAATATGAACTTTTCGATGCTCTCCTGTTGCCATTCTTGTTAGGGCTGACATTGGCTCTCCTTGACTACCTGTTGTAATAATAACAAGTTGGTCATCCGTATAATTGTTAATCATATCAATATCAATAAACACATTTTTTGGTACATCAATATAACCTAATTCCATTGCGGTTTCTATCATATTTACCATACTTCTACCAGAAACAGCAATTTTTCGATTGTTCGCAACCGCTGAATTTACAATTTGCTGAATACGATAAACATTCGAAGCAAATGTCGCTACCACAATTCTTTTGGTACAATTAATAAACAGTTTATCAAACACTTCACCAACCGTGCGTTCTGACATCGTATAACCTTTTCTTTCGGCATTCGTACTATCTGACATGAGTGCCAAAACACCTTGATTTCCAAGTTCTGCTAAACGGCCAAAATCCATAGTATCATCATTAATTGGTGTATAATCAATTTTAAAATCGCCTGTATGCACAATCACACCAACTGGTGTATGAATCGCAAGCGCCACAGCATCTGGAATACTATGACAACTTTTGATAAATTCTACTTTGAATTTACCAAGCGTAATTTTATCGCCTTGTTTGACCATATGCATTTTAGTTTTCTTGGCTAATTTATGCTCTTCTAGCTTATTGTTAATCAAGCCAACGGCAAGTTTCGTCGCATAAATCGGTACATTAATTTCTTTTAATAAATAGGGAATCGAGCCAATATGGTCTTCATGTCCATGCGTGATAACCAATCCTCTGATTTTATCTTTATTTTTTACTAAATACGTAAAATCTGGAATAACCAAATCAATTCCAAGCATATCATCTTCTGGAAAAGAAACACCACAGTCTACAAGCAAAATATCATTTTCATATTCAAAAACTGTAATATTTTTTCCAACCTCTTGCAAGCCTCCTAAAGGAATAATTTTCAATTTCGATTTTTTAAATCCTACTTCTTCTTGCTTTTTGGTAGGTTCCTTTTTTCTAACCGTTTCTCTTGGTTTTCTAGCAGGTTGTCCTACTTTTTTTTGACCTTCTTTTTTAAATTCTCTTGGTCCATTTTTTCTAGTTGTCGCACGAGAATTTGGTCGATTCTCTCTGTTTTTTGTAAAATCTTCTTTTTTTCTTTCCATTGTTCTCTCCTTTTCTTATGTATCAATTTTAAAAATACAAACTTAAAAAATATATAGACGAAAATATCTATATTTCATGAATATTCAATTTTTATTTCCGCAACTTAAAACTTAATTTATTTTTCCCATTATAAATTAAGAGTCCCATATAATATTGGGTATTTTTTCAAATTTTAATCCGAACACATAAATAGTTTTTATTTATAAATCTCATTCTTGTATCAATAAAATTGATAACTACTGATTTGCATTATAGCATTTTTAACTAAAAAAGTCAAGGTTTGGAAAGAAAATTCATAAAATAAAAAACTCGAAATTTAAGTTTCGAGTTTTTTATGTATTTCATTTTTTAAATAAAGAAACAGGCAATACCTAATAATACCAAAACAAGTCCGCAAATTCTAACACCCATTTCTGATTTTATTTTAGATGTTTCGCGCTCTGTTATTTTTTTAGGATTAATAATCATAGGAAGCCCAGCAATAATAACAAGAACTGAAAATGCTATATTAACCATGTTTTATTTTCCCCCTTTACTTTTAATATATTTTATTATATCATGAATTTCAAAAAAATCAATAGTATTTTATCCATAAATATTTACAAATTTTGTAAAAAATGGTAAACTATAAAAAATGAATAAAACAATAAGGAGAGAATTATGGAAACACAAGAATTAGCAAATTTAATTTTTCCAGAAGTGAAAGACATTTCATATTATGAAGAAAAATATAAAACAAGAGATTTACAAGAACGGAGCTATTGTTACAAGATATGCGCCAAGCCCGACGGGTTTTAACCATATCGGAGGAGTAATGCAAGCGATGATAGCACAAAAACTTGCAAAACAAACTGGTGGAAAATATATTGTTAGAATTGAAGATACAGATCAAAAAAGAGAAGTGGAAAATGCAGCAGAGCAAATTATGCAAAATTTAAAGGATTTTGATTTATTACCAGATGAATCCATTTGGCAAGAAGGAGAATATGGTCCATATAAACAATCCCAAAGAGGAGAAATATATAAAGCGTATGCCAAATCTTTAATTGAAAAAGGACTAGCCTATCCATGTTTTTGCAGTTCAGAAGATTTGGATAAAATTAGAAGCAATCAAGAGGCGGCAAAAGAAAGAACAGGCTATTATGGAAAATGGACAAAATGTAGAAATATGCCAATTGATATGGCTGCTGAGAAAATAAAAGCAGGAGAGCCTTATATCATAAGATTTAAGTCCCCTGGAAATCCAGAGAAAAAAATAAAACATAAAGATGCGATTAAAGGAAATATTGATTTGCCAGAAAACGATCAAGATGTTGTCATTATAAAATCAGATGGATTGCCAACGTTTCACTTTGCTCACGCAGTCGATGACCATTTAATGGGAGTCAACCTAGTAAATCGTTCGGATGAATGGATTCCATCTATTCCATTACATTTACAATTATTTTATACATTAGGTTTTAAAGCACCGAAATATGCGCATACTGCTCCAATGATGAAAATGGATGGAGAATCTAGAAGAAAGTTAAGCAAACGAAAAGATTCAGAAGCAAATGCGGGATATTATAGAGAAATTGGTGTTCCTAAAGAAGCTGTAAAAGAATATTTGATGAATATTGCAAATTCCAATTTTGAAATGTGGAGAAAACAAAATCCAGATAAATCAATGGATGAATTTCCATTTGATTTAAAGAAAATGGGAGTTGCAGGAGCTTTGTTTGATTTAGTAAAAATGCTGGATGTTGCTAAAAATGTTATTTCAAGATATTCTGCTAAACAAGTGTATGATGAAGCTTACGATTGGGCTAAAGAGTATGATGCAGAATTGCTTAAATTATTGGATGATAAAGAATATTCAATGAAAGTATTAGGCATTGAGAGGGGCAATGCAAAACCAAGAAAAGATATTGCGAAATGGTCAGATTTGAAAAATGCGATTTTGTATATGTATCAATTTGACAAGGAAAATACGAATTTTGAATATCAAAAAGTTACAGACAAGAGTGAAATTGATAAAATTGTAAAAACCTATTTTGAGAAATATTATGATGAAAATGATGACAAACAAGTATGGTTTGACAAGATGAAAGATTTAGCAGAAGAATTAGGCTATAGCAGAGAAGTCAAGGAATATAAAGCAAATCCAGAAAATTATAAAGGGCATGTGGGCGATATTAGTACGGTGATTCGTGTGACGTTAACAGGAAGATGTCAGACGCCAGATTTGTATGAAATTATGCAGGTTTTGGGAAAAGAAGAAATTTTGAAAAGAATTTAAAAAAATATTGACAAAAAATAAAATTTAAGTATAATAATAGTAGTATGATATGTGATAAAATATATTATATATTTGAAATATTGCATAAAAAATTAAAAATAGGTAGTGCCGTTTACACTACCTATTTTACTTTAACTAAAAAGAACAATTATACTGCAAATAAGGTTAGCTACTTCAAGAATAAACTTAAGTGCTTCCCATAAAATATGTAACATTCTAAGTAGTTTTGTCTTTTGAAATTTGAAATATTGCATGTATCATCACCTCCTTTCATGTGGAAGTATGATATATCAATAAAATTTTGGATTAATTTGTGCGAATTGCACAAGAAAAAAGTAAACTGATTATAACATAAATAAAATTAAATTACAATAGTAAAATGAAAAAAGGAGTAAAAAATGGAATATCAAATAGGAGATATTATTGAAATGAAAAAAGAGCATCCGTGTGGTAGTAAGAAATGGGAAATTACAAGGGTTGGAGTTGATTTTAAGTTTAAATGTCTGGGTTGTGAGCATGTGATTGTTGTACCAAGGGAAAAGGCTTTGAAGATGATTAAGAAAAAGCTATAATGCATATTTCTGTGAATTTGCCAACTTGACATAATTCAAAAACGTGGTATAATAGTTATGTGTTTTTATTTGGAGGAATCTTAGGATTCCTCTATTTTTATAAAAATAGGATAAATCAAATTTCATAAAAACTTGCCTTTTCTTTTTTAAAATGTTATAATATAAAAATCAAAAGGAGATGTTTGATAGGGGAGGAATCAAAAAATGATGAAAGCCATCAGAAGATTTGTTAGCCATTTAACAGGAAGAAATAATGTTATATTTTTTTCAATCATTATATTAGTTTGCATCGTTGCTTTAAGTTTAGGCATTTATGTCCAGTTTTTTTATCAATATTCAGATACCGATCCATTTATGATAGGAATTAATATAGGCGCCAAAAAAACAACAGAAGAATATGCCTTATTAAAAAACAATTTTCATAACTTATTTACAAATGACCTAAAAATAAATAGTGATGATATCAACATCAATAAACGAGAAGAAGAAAAGGAAATCGTCTATACTGCCTATAATTTAGTAAACGAAGACGAAACTTACTATAGTGTAGATGCTCAAATTCCAATAATTAATATTGATTCCGAAACAATCCAAAAGGTAAATTCCGAAATCAAGAAAGAATATTATAATAAAGCCAATTCGGTCATGAGACAAACCGAAGGAAATACCATGTATAAAGTTTCCTATAAAGCGTATATCAATTCAGATTATTTATCTATTGTAATAAAATCTGTTTTAAAAGAAGAAGGCAAGTCAGAGAAAGTAGCTGTGAAAACCTATACGTATAGTATGGCAAAAGAGAAATTAGTTACCTTAGAGGATTTGATTGAATTAAAAGAAACAACCAAAGAAATTGTGCAAAAAAGTATTCAGGATGAAATCAAGAATGCTTATGACAAAGCTCAAATTATTGCTAATGAATATGGTACACTTTATCAAAGAGATTTAAATAGTGATAAATATAAAATAGAATCTTCCAATGTCTATTTTTTAACAGACGATGGATATGTTTATATCTTATATCCCTACGGAAATGATGCTTATACCAATGAAATTGATATCGTGATTTTTTAAAGGAGGAAAGAATTTTGAAAAAAGTTACAATTTATTTGATACTAATTATGCTATTTGTAAATATGCTAAGTATTCCTATAGTATTTGCAACCACAGAAGAAACACCAACTTCAGAAGAAACGCCCCCTCAAACAGAGACAAGTCAGACGCCTACGGAAACGCCTGCTGAAAATACTACTTCCCTAGTTGCACAAGCAACAGCAATTGTCATTGAAGTTGGGCAAATCAAAGAATTACAAACAGACCATGTGACAAGCAAAACACAAGAAATTAAAGTAGAGATTCTAGATGGACAATACGAAGCAAGAGAATTTACAACCGATTATTTATTTTCTTATGATAGTGAAGGAAAAAATCATAATTATGAATTAGAAGTAGGTGACAAAGTAAAAGTTCAGATAACCCAAGATGCGAATGGGAATATAACGGTTACGGTTCAAAATATTGTGAGAAATACCTATATTATAATGATGATAGGAATTTTCTTATTAGCATTTGGACTAATAATGGGGAAACGTGCTATTAAGCCAATATTAAATTTAGTAATAATTTTTTTAGCGATATATTTTATATTAGTAAAAGGAATTTATGCAGGTTATTCCGCAATTCTTCTAACAATGGCAACAGCAATTGTAATTTTATTTATCAATTCAATGATAACAGTTGGTTTTAATAAAAAAGCAATGGTTGTTATTTTAGGAACATTTAGTAGTATTTTTATCAGTACAATAATAGCAGTTATTTTTAGTCATTTAAGCAAACTTTCTGGTATACGTGAAGATTCTATTGCTATTCAATTAAATACGGAAACAATTAATTTTTATTTTAAAGATTTAATTTTTGCTGGAATCGTTATTGCCTCTTTAGGAATTTGCATGAATATGGCAATTTCATTAGTATCCCAAATGGATGAAGTCAAAGATAGAACAGAGGATATGCCTTGGGAAAAATTATTCAAAATAGGTATGGAAAGAGGAAATTCTTTAATAGGAAAGATGTTAAATACAATTGTTTTAATTTATATAAGCTGTAATTTAACTATTTTCTTTATATTTTTAGCGACACATATTGGAATAGGAGAAATAATAAACAAAGAAACAATTGCAGAAAATGCCATATCTGCAATTGCGGGAAGCATTGGAATAATCATTTCTGTGCCAATCACAGCATTCATTTATGCAAGATTAAATCGCAAAAAAACAATTTATAAAACTACTTCTGAAAATAAAGTAGAAGGGAATAGAAGTTTGAAATTATAAAAGTTAAAATTTTCATGATTTTTGTAAAAGCTACTAAGTTTGAAAATAAAGTTGCACAATATAATTAAGGAAAGACTTATCCTATGTAAGTCTTTCCTTTTATCATTAAATTTCTAAAATTTCTTTCGCTTTTTTAATTTCTTCGCTAGTAGGTGGAACAATATTTTCTAATTCGTAAGTTAAACCAAGTTCTTTCCACTTAAATTTTCCTAAATCATGATAAGGCAAAAGTTCTATTTTTTGAACAGTTTTTAGTGTAGTTATAAAACTTTTTAGATTTTTCAAATCTTTTTCGTTATCTGTAATACCAGGAATTAAAACTTGTCTAATCCAGATTGGAATATTGTTCTCACTTAAATAGGTTGCGAAATTTAATGTATTGGTATTTGGTAAACCAGTCAAATCAATACATTTTTCATTGTCGATGTGTTTAATATCCAATAATACTAAATCCGTATAATTTAGAAGCTCTTTGATTCCATCATGAATTGGTAAACTACCAGAAGTATCTAAGGTAGTGTGAAAATTAAATTCTTTTAATTTTTTAAAAAGTTCCGTTACGAATTGCGTTTGCAATAAAGGTTCGCCACCCGAAACTGTAACACCACCACCAGATGTTTTCATATACGGTTTTAAACGCATGGCTTTTTTGATGATTTCTTCTACTGAAAATTCAGTTCCGCCAGAAGGATTCCAAGTATCACGATTATGACAATATTTGCATTTTAAGGGACAACCTTGCAAAAATATCACAAAACGAATGCCCGGTCCGTCCACTGTTCCGAATGATTCAAATGAGTGAATTCTACCAACTAATTTTTCCATATTTTATTCCTTCCTTTTACAATAATAGAGGCACGGTGCATCCGTGCCCTTATTTTTTTATATTGATTCATGAATCGTTCGATTGATGACATCTAATTGTTGTTCACGTGTTAATTTTGTAAAGGTTACAGCATATCCTGAAACACGAATCGTAAGTTGAGGATATTGTTCTGGATGTTCCATTGCATCTTCTAATAAACTTCGATTGAAAACATTTACATTAATGTGATGACTGTGTTGCACAAAATAGCCATCTAATAAAGAAACTAAATTATTTACACGAGTTTGTTCATCTTTTCCTAACGCATTTGGGGTAATGGCAAAAGTATAGGAAATTCCATCTTCAGCGTGTTTATAAGGTAATTTTGCAATCGTATTTAAGACAGCAATCGCACCATTGGTATCACGACCATGAATTGGATTAGCACCTGGTCCAAATGGGCTACCAGCTGTTCTTCCGTCAGGTGTGCTTCCAGTTGCTTTTCCATAAACAACATTAGAAGTAATGGTTAAAATCGACATCGTTGGTTTTGAATTACGATAAGTTTTTTGAGAGCGCAATTTTGCCATAAATTTTTTCACGATTTCAACCGCAATGGTATCAACTTTTTCATCATCATTTCCATATTTTGGAAAATCACCTTCGATTTTGTAATCAACTGCTAAACCAGCATCATTACGAATGACTTTTACTTTGGCGTATTTCATAGCTGAGAAAGAATCAGCAACGATTGAAAGTCCCGCAATTCCACAAGCCATTGTACGAAGAATTTCACGGTCATGAAGGGACATAGCTAAACTTTCATAGCAGTATTTATCATGCATATAATGAATAATGTTTAAAGCTTTGATATAGGTTTCAGCGACCCAATCCATCATTTGGTCGAATTTTTCCCATACTTCATCATAATCTAAATATTCAGAAGTAACTGGCTCGAATTTGGAAGTAATTTGTTTGCCAGAGATTTCATCACGTCCACCATTGATAGCGTATAATAAAGTTTTGGCAAGATTAGCACGGGCACCAAAGAATTGCATTTGTTTACCAATACGCATAGCAGAAACACAACATGCGATGCCATAATCGTCACCCCAATATTCACGCATTAAATCATCATTTTCATATTGGATAGAGCTGGTATCAATGGATAATTTTGAGGTGTAATCTTTAAATCCTTTTGGTAAAGAGCACGACCAAAGCACGGTTAAATTTGGTTCTGGTGCAGGTCCTAGTGTTTCTAGTGTGTGTAACATTCTGAAAGAATTTTTCGTAACGAGTGTACGACCGTCAATTCCCATTCCACCAATACTTTCGGTTACCCAAACTGGGTCACCACTAAATAATTCATCATATTCAGGTGTACGTAAAAAACGCACCATACGTAATTTCATGACAAAGTGATCCATGATTTCTTGTGCTTGTTCTTCGGTTAAAACGTTGTTTTTTAAATCTCTTTCGAAGTAAATATCTAAGAAAGTAGAAGTACGTCCTAAACTCATTGCAGCACCATTTTGTTCTTTGGTTGTACCAAGGTAAGCAAAATATAACCATTGTACAGCTTCTTTTGCGTTGGAAGCTGGGTTTGAAATATCGAATCCATATTTTTGTGCCATGATTTTTAAATCTTCTAATGCTTTGATTTGGTCAAAAATTTCTTCACGTTCGCGAATAATATCTGTCGTAAAATCTGTCGAAACAGCGTTTTGTAATTCTTGTTTTTTCTCATCAATTAAAGCATTGACACCGTAAAGCGCAACACGACGATAATCTCCAATGATACGTCCACGTCCATAACCGTCTGGTAAACCAGTGATTAAGTGAGAGCTACGTGCAGCACGAATATCTGGTGTATAAGCTGTGAAAACACCATCATTGTGACTACGACGATAGTTGTGATAAATGTCTTCTAATTTGTCGGATACTTGTGTATCATAAGCAGCACAAGATTTTTCCACAATTCGAATTCCACCATTTGGCATGATGGCTCTTTTGAGTGGTTTTTCTGTTTGAAGTCCTACAATTTGTTCTAATTCTTGATTGATATAGCCTGCTTCATGGCTGGTTATAGTAGATGCAATATCATTTGAAATTTCTAAAACACCACCATTGTCTTTTTCTTTTTTATATAATTCTAAAACGATATTCCACAAATTACGAGTTCTTTCGGTTGCGTTTGCAAGAAAAGAGCTATCACCTTCATAAGGAGTGTAGTTTGTTTGAATAAAATTTCTGACATTAATTTCCTGTGTCCAATCGCCTTCATTAAAATTATTCCATTCCTTAAATTTCATTTTAATTTCCTCCTAACATTAGTTTTTCCTTAAATAAATTTATTATTACTTGAAAATCTTATCATAAAATTAAAAATATAACAAGTCAAAAAATGTAAAATTTATGTGAAAATTTGAAAGAAAGTTCTATTAATAAAATATTCGGAAAATAATAGGGAAGTTACTAGGATAAAGTAAGCGTTTTATTTGGAATAAATTGATTTAAGATATTTTTAAAAAAGAAATATTGAATTGCTTGACAAAATAAGAAATTAGAGTTACAATAAAAATGCAAAGAGATTTCGAATTTGCAAAATTAAGTTTGAATTAAAAAAATCAGGATAACCAGTGCGAGGTTATCCTGATTTTTTATTTTTCTAAAAATTCTAAGATTTTTAGAATCAACTTCAATTTTATGATTTCTAACAAAAGCTGTAAAAGATTGAATGAGTTTTCTTTTGTTTTTTCACTAGGTTGATTTCGAATTTCTTTAAGTTTGAATTTTTTCATATGTAAAATGTCCTCCTTTCTTACAAAACTAAAAAGCTGCATCACCTCCTTTCAGGGGCAAAATGTATAAGAAAGTTTTTATTTTGGAAAAAGTTTTTAAGAATTTAAAAACTTTAAGAATAAATTAAAAATAGTATATTCCATTTTGGAAAAAAATGCAATGGATAAAATAGAAAAAACAAAAAATTTCTCAATCATCTTTTCAAATGGATAATAGATATGATAAAATAAATAACAAAAAAATCTTGTAAAAATCTAAAAAGAAAGATATAATCAAAATCAAAAGGAGAAAAATATGAAAGTACTAAAGACATTGATTTTTTTATTCATGATTGTGATGAGCATTGTAGTAGGAATGGTTGTAAAAGATGGCTATGATATTTATAAAAATGCAATTGAGCAGATAAGTTTGGAAGAAAAAGTGGCGGAAATAAAGAAAAATGAAAATTATGCAACTTATGAAGAATTGCCACAAGACTACATAAATGCAGTTTTAGCAGTAGAAGACAAACGCTTTTTTAAACATGATGGTGTGGATTTAATTAGCATTTCGCGTGCTGTTTTTATTGATATTAAAGAAATGTCTTTTCGTGAAGGGGGAAGTACTATCACTCAGCAATTAGCAAAGAATGTATATTTTACACAAGAAAAGAAAATGACAAGAAAAATTGCAGAAGTTTTTATGGCATTTGAAATGGAGAAATATCTTTCAAAAGAAGAGATATTTGAATTGTATGTCAATACTTCGTATTTTGGAGACGGCTATTACTGCGTAAAAGATGCTTCGGAAGGATATTTTGATAAAGTGCCTTCCGAAATGAATTTGTATGAATGTACTTTACTTGCTGGAATTCCAAATGCACCTTCGGTTTATGCACCAACTAAAAATCCAGAATTGGCAAGACAACGACAAGGACAAGTTGTTCGAAAAATGATAAAACAAGGATTTTTGACAGAAGAGGAAGCAGGTAAAATTATCTTGGTAAGCGAATAAATTACAAAAATGAAAATATATTGTAAAAGAGGTTTGAAAGTATGTTAGATATTGTGTGGATTGTGATTGGATTTATTTTATTAGTAAAAGGGGCAGATTACTTGGTAGATGGCGCAAGTCATATTGCCAAAAGATTTCACATACCCGAAATTATTATTGGACTTACAATTGTTGCAGTAGGAACATCTATGCCAGAATTGGTAGTGAGTGTGACATCAGCATTGGAAGGACATTCAGACATTTCGGTAGGAAATATTATTGGTAGCAATATTGCCAATATGTTTTTAATTCTTGGAATTTGTTCCATTATGAAACCATTAGAATTTAAAAAACAAAGTCGATTGATTGAAAATCCATTGACTTTGGGATTGACCATTCTTTTATTTGTTTTATGTAATAATGGCAATTCTGAAAATGCACATTTGATTACAAAAAATGAAGGCATTTTGTTGTTAGGTTTATGTGTTTTATACATTATTTATAATATCATTATGGCGAAAAAAGGAGAGCGTTTTGATTTAGAAGAAGGGCAAGAATTGCCACAAGAAGATACAAATCCAACGAAAATTTTAAAAGCTATTTTTAATATTATTATCGGAATTGTTGGGTTGAAATTGGGTGGCGATTTGGTGGTAAATGGCTGTGTTGCGATTGCATCTTCATTTGGTATTAGTGAGGAATTGATTAGTTTAACGATTGTGGCAGTCAGCACCAGTTTGCCAGAATTGATAACTTCAATAACTGCGACGCGTAAAGGCGAAACCGATATGGCAATTGGAAACATTTTAGGTTCGCAAATATTCAATATTTTACTAATTATTGGGACTTCAGCATTTTTGTGTCCAATCAATTATGCAGTAAGTTATAATAAATATATGTTAGTTCTCATCATGGGAACGATGATGTTAAGCCTGTTTCCATTTGTGGGAACGAAAAATAAAATGACAAGAAGTAACGGGATTCCTTTTGTATTTATTTATGCGCTTTACATGGTGAGTCTTGTCATGTTTAATGGATAAAGTTTAGGCAAAAAAATCATGGGAATTGCTTAGGTCATTATTTTCATAAAGGCTTAAATTATCTTGATTATCTAATGTGGCTAAAAAGATTTGTTCTGGTTTCTCGAATCCTTGAGAAACCAGTTGTTTTTGGAGCCACATTTCGTCATGTCCCACGTTTTTTAAATTTTCGTGAACAATTCGTCCATCCAAAATTAAATCAACTGTAATTGTAGCGGCATCTGGTGAAAGATTCAAATCCATTGGCGTAGCAGGACGAGTAGTGCTTTTGGGTAAAAAGCTGATTTTGCCGTTGGATTCTAAAATGGCAGTATCAATATCAGCAATATTAAAATAGCCATTGCTTCTGCATTGCACAAGAAATTCATTCAAATCCAATTTAGCTGTTTTGAAATTTTTTCGATACAATTTTCCATTATTCAGCAAAACCAAAGAATCGCCATAAATAAAACGTCTAGCTTTTAAAGATTTATTACAAGTCAACGAAATCGCGATTGCCACAATCGCATACACCACCATAGCCACAAGCGGTTGCATATAATCCGATTCCAAAGCAGTTGCCATTTCAGCAGCAATCGAACCAATCGTGATTCCAATAATATAATCAAACATACTAAGCTGTGACATCTCTTTATTTCCCATAAGCTTTGTCAAAACAAACAAAACAATTTCCGAAACCACCGACAAAACAACAACCTTCAAAATATCCTGCATTCTCAAAATCCTCCTTCTATGTAAAACAAAACCATCCAAACTCCCACCAGTGAGGCTCTCGTGGGGACCGCTGAGCACTGTTTGCGAGGCACGAGCATTACAGTGCCAGTGGGAAGAGCCGAACGGAGCCACTTATTTCCTGCAAATAGAGTTTATTGGAGATTCTTAAGAACCATTTGTTGGTTCTTAAGCGGGAAAGGTGGTTTTAGGAGGAAAGGGCAGAGCCCTGTCCTCCTAGTTTATTGTTTCTTTATTTTCGGTTTCGACACCAAAGAAGCAATATATCCAAAGAAAATTGCAGCTGCAATTCCGCCCGCAGTAGCTTTAATTCCACCAGTAAAAGCACCAAGCAATCCCATACTTTTCAATTCTTCAATCGCACCTTTAGAAAGCAAATTTCCGAATCCAGTTAAAGGAACGGTTGCGCCACATCCACCCCAATTAATTAGATATTTATACCAACCAAGTCCACCTAAAATCGCACCAACTGTCACATAAATAACTAAAATACGAGCAGGTGTTAATTTGGTTTTATCAATTAGAATTTGTCCAATGATACAAATAATACCACCTAAAATAAAAGCTTTTAATACCATCATCCAATCCATTTGTTATCTCCTTTCGTAAAAAATCTATTTTTTAAACTTTCAAATCAGTTGGAAAAACACTTTCGATTGCTACTGCATGAGCAATTCCTGGAATGCTTTCTCCTTGTTGAGAAGTTGTAGAATTCATCAATGCACCAGTTGGCATAAGAAGAATTTTTTTGTATTTTCCTTCTTTAAACATGTGTGTAATATAACCAGAAAATACGCTAGCACTACAACCACAACCCGAACCACCACTGTGTGTATCTTGCGTTTCTTTGTCAAAAATGAGTACACCACAGTCGTTATAATTAGCTTTAATATTGTAACCTTTTGTGTCCATTAAATCGACTAAAATATCTTTTCCAATGTGACCTAAATCGCCTGTGAAAATGGCATCATAATAACTTGGTTTTCTGCCAGTATCTTTGAAGTGACATAGTAAAGTGTCTTGCGCAGCACCTGCCATGGCAGCGCCCATGTTGTTGGCATCTTTAATTCCCATGTCAACAATTTTGCCGGGAGTGATGGCTGTTACATAAGGACCTTCTCCGTCTTTAGAAAGAACGGCAGCACCACTACCAGTTACTGTCCATTGACTTGCTGGGGCACGTTGATTACCAAGTTCTAATGGAAAACGAAATTGTTTTTCAGCACTACAAAAATGGCTAGAAGCGGCACAAACAACATTGGTTGCAAAGTCACCATCAATGGTGATAGAACCTAAGGTTAAGGCTTCACCAAAAGTAGAGCAGGCACCAAATATTCCGAAAAAAGGAATATTGGATTCGCGTAAACCAAAAGAAGACGAGATGCATTGATTTAATAAATCACCTGCAAAACAAAAGTCAATTTCGCTCGAAGCGATTTTTGATTTGGCAATTGCCATATTGACGGTTTCTTTGATAATTTTACTTTCTGCTTTTTCCCAACTATTTTCTCCCCAAAATTCGTCTTCTAAACATTGGTCAAAATATGGATTTAAAGGACCTTCTTTTTCTTTTGGACCAACAATGCAGGCAGTGGATAAAATATTAACGGGTTTGGATAAAACGTAAGTTTGATTTCCCAATTTTTTCATGATAAATTTTCCTTTCTTTATTTATGTAGTAGCCGATGAAATCATCGACTTCTACGCCTAAATTAATGTGATAGATTGTGTATTGAAAATCAAATAAATGATTCCAATAATGATACTGCTGGAAATTCCATAGACTAAAACAGGTCCAGCAACGGTAAACATTTTAGCACCAACGCCTAAAACATAGCCTTCGGATTTATATTCCATAGCAGGTGATACAATTGAATTGGCGAATCCTGTAATGGGAACGAGTGAACCTGCACCAGCAAATTTACCAATTTTATTGAATAAATTTAAGGCTGTCAAAAAGGCACTGATGAAAATAAGAATAATGGATACAATACTATAAGAAATGGTTTCTTCGATTCCTCGTGTTTTGCAAATTTCAAATATGATTTGTCCAATAGCACAAATTAGTCCACCTACCCAAAAAGCATTGAAACAATTTTTTAGAATGGGAGAATTGGGTGTTTTTTGGTCGACGTATTGCTGATATTCTTCTTTACTGTTAATTGGTTTCATGGTAACTCCTTTCGTAAAAGTTTTACATATTGTCAGGATCTTCTTGAATTGGTTCTTGGAAAGGTTCTATTTTGAAAACGATGTCTAAATCGACCATATATTCTACAATTTTATTGCCAGAAACGTTGGCATGTTGGTCTAAAACAGTGATTCGAGTTAAATTGTTTAATGTTTTAGAAGCTTCATCAACGGTTTTGACAATTGCATCCTTCCATGAAATGTTGGAATAACCTGTTACTTTTATGTGTTTTTCTGAATTCATAATTTCCTCCTTGTTTTTGATATTGTAGTTATAGATTTTCCAAAAAAATAAAAAATATACCTAAAATCCCAAAAATATCATGTGCAATAAATGTATGAATTTAGAATGGACTGGTTACAATATAAATATTTAAAAAGTTAGAGAAATAATGTATAAAAACAATATTACAAAAATATTACAATTAGATTATATTTATATTACATTTCTTCAATTCTATTGACTTTTAAAAAAAATATAGATATAAAATATTTATATAATGTAAAATTATTCTAAGGAGAAAAAGATGCAAAGCTGTTTAGGAATTTATATAGAAGACAATATTATTAAATATGCTAAATTGCATAAGGAAAAAGATGCTGTAAAAGTGGAATCTTATAATATAGCGTTTTATGAAGACAATCTAGAAGAAACCTTGAAAAAGATTGTAAGTGAAACGTATAGCTATAAAATTCCTATTAGTATTAATGTATCTGGTGAGATATATAATACTTTTGAAATATCTTCTTTATTAAATAAACAAGATACAAAAAAAGCAATTGATATTGAATATGAAATGATATGCAATGAACATAAATATAATAAAGCATCCATGGAACATCATTATTTGATTAATTTTCCGAGAGAAAATGCGGAAGTACAAAAAGTTTTGAGTATCATTGCTGATAAAAGTAAAATTTCTAAACGAATTAGTGCATTAAATGGTTACAAAGTCAATACGGTTACTCCGATTACAACAAGTATTACAAATTTAGCGGAAAATGACGGAAGACAAAATATTGCCATTGTAAATATAGAAGAAAAAACCCAAATTACGATTATGATTGATGGAGAAATTTATCAAATTAATTTATTAGAAGATGGAATGGGGAAAATTTTAGAAAATATCAATCAAATTGAAAATTCTTATGCAAAGTCATATGAAGTTTGTAAAAATATGACATTAAATACAAGAAATTCTTCTGAACTATATTCTGAAACAAATGACTATATGGATATGGTGACATCTATTTTATTAAGAATTGTGACACAAACTAAACAGATTATCAATGAGATGTTTTCTAATATTGACAAAGTGTATATTACAGGAATGGGAACTTGTATTAATAGCATTGATTTGTTTTTTCAAGAATATATTACATCTGCACGATGTGAAATTTTAAAACCATATTTTTTAAATAATTCTTCTTCCCAAGTTCCATTAAAAGAATATATTGAAGTCAATTCTGCCATTGCTTTAGCTTTAGATGGATTGGGAATGGTAGATAGAAACTTGAATTTTATAAAGTCAAGTAAAGGCGGAAATGGAAAATCAAGATTGAGTGCTGCTTTGAAAGAAGATGTTAGTTTAGATAGCATTAAAGAATTATTCGGAATAATGGGAGAGACAGTAAAAAGTGATTTTACAACAGGCTTATCAAGTTCCGAAAAATTACTAGCTAGAGGCATTCTTAGTTGTTTTATGATAGCTGGATTATTTGTTTTATTTAGCCATGTTATATCTAATCAATTACAAACAAAAACTGAAGAGGTAGCAACCGCAATTACAAAAACAAATGCAGAATTAAGTAAATTAAATTCAGACATTGATATTATTTCAGCTAGAACACAAACCTATCAATCGTTAATTGAAGAAATTACTTCTCCAAAAGATGAAACTGACCAAACAGCACAAGGGAATCAGAGAATTATCCAAAAAGATTCCATTCCAAATTTGTTAAATAGAATTATGTTTGTGATTCCGAAAAAAGTGAAATTGATTTCTATAAAAAATACAACAGCTGACCATATTGTCATTCACGCACAAGCAGAAAAATACGAACAATTAGGATATTTTAAGGCAGTGCTTACCACCAATGGGATTTTAGAAAATGTAAAATCAAATAGTGCAGAGAAATCAGGTTCTGCCATCCAAGTAATGATAGAAGGAGATTTACCATAATGCGAAATGTAAGCTTAACGATTATTTTAATATTGTTAATTTTTGGCTGTTATCAATTGGCTTATGGAAATTCAGAAATGGTTCGAGAAAAAGTAGCAAGTGTAAAAGAATTAGAAGTAGCAAGTAAAAGATTAAATACACAAGTTGCCGCTTTAGAAAAAAGTTCCACAGATGAATTTTCTGCTAAGAAAAAACAACTTTCTGATACCGTGCAAAATTACCGAGAAGCCAAACAAGAATATGAACAAGTTGTTGCCCAATTTTCTACAGAAACAGCTACAAGTTTGCTAGAAATGCAAGAAAATGATTTGAAAGATATTTACGATGTTGATTTCTTATGGACAATTGTGGGTAATTACGCAACAGAAGAAGGAATTAATTTGAAATTTGATGTTGTCAAAAATACCACATCTGCTAGTTCGTTGAACAATACATCAACCAATTATATTGTGTGTGATTTAAAATTTGTTATCACAGGAAAATACATTAATTTAACAGATTTTATTTATGACATTGAAGATGACGACCGCTTAAATTTTGAGATTAATAATTTCGATATGGAAAAAGGAGAGTCTGATTTAAAGGTAACATTAACCGTAAGAGAAGTAAAAATCAATTCTGACAATTTGACGGATACAATTTCTAGTATGACGACCCCAACTCCAGAAACAAACAATACAGCAAACAATACAACGAATACAACAAACACTACGAATTCAGCCAAAAACACAACGAATACGACAAACACCACTGATGCGATAGACAAATACACAAATTAAAATACGAAAGGAAATGAAGAAATGAGTAAAAAGAAAAATAGTTCAATGAAAGAAATCAGTATTTTTATGTTATTGTTGATATTGATTATTCTAATATTAGCAGTTGCACTATATGATTTTATTCCATCTAATATTAATATACCAGAAACCATTAGCTATTCTTCTGATAGTGCAACAACTTCGATTAAACAAGAAATTGCTTATACAAATGGAGGAGATGCGGGAGCAGATTTTTCACAATCCGATACCGCATTGGTTACTTCGTTAAAATCGTATAGCATTGATTCATCGGATTTGGCGGTGTATGGTGAAAAGAATTTATATAATAGTGGAAATTCGAATCCATTTGATTATGCAGAAGAGCAAGCAACCACGAATAATTCTTCAGGAGCCAACAATAATACAGGAACAGCAACTAGCTCAAATGGAAGCAATACAACGAACACAGCTACGCCAAATGCAACTGGCTCAACCACAAATACAACGAATGGCAATACAACGAATTCCAATACTGGGACTTTCTTTGAAAAGCCAAATTCAAAATAATTTTGTATATATTTATTTTTAATATATAGAATAGAAATTATAATCTTTTGAAGGGAGTGATGAGAAAGAACATAATGCTTCAGGAAAATGGTGCAAGAAGATATGTTTTGAGGAACATATGAAAAAGAAAATTTAATTTACAAAGGAGATTTAAAAAATGAAAAATTTAAAAAATGAAAAAGGTATCACTTTAGTAGCGTTAGTCGTTACAATTATTGTATTATTAATTTTAGCAGGAGTATCATTAAGATTAGTAGCAGGAAATGAAGGGATTTTATCAAGATCAGAAACAGCAGTAAAGAAAAGTAATACTGCTCAAATAAAAGAAGAAATTGATTTAGCATTAGCAAATGCAAAAATGGATTGTGCAGATAGTAAATATGTTAATGGTAATACTGATCTTACTTTTTTTAATTACATGAAAGATGTTCAGACAGAGTATGCAAAATTAACTGGTGATAGTGTAAGTATCGGATCATCTGATTCAGAGGAAACTAAAATTGCAAAAGAAATCTATAATGTATCTAAAGGAATTAAAATGGAATTAGATGATGCAAGTTCACCTATAATGATAACAATAAAATTTACTACTGATAAAGAGTATACAAAAACTATTAAAAATGATGATACTATTGTTGATTGGACTAAATAGAATATCAAGAGGTATATGCTTCTTTCGGAAAGAGACGGTGTATGCCTCTTTTTAGTAAAAGGATGAAGAAAGATATGGATGTGTTTTTATATATCATGTTATTTATTATGGGAACATTTTTTGGTAGTTTTTTTACACTGGCAGTTTATCGAATTCCACTTCGAAAAGACATCACACATGAGCACTCTTTTTGCCCGAACTGTCATCATAAACTCGGTGTTTTCGACTTAATTCCTATTTGGAGTTATCTAGCTTTAAAAGGAAAATGTAGATATTGTGGTGAAAAAGTAAGAATTCGATATTTACTACTAGAAGTTTTTTCTGGAATTGTTTTTGTCATTGCTTACTTTTCTTTGCATGTGCAAAATATTTTTTTGGAAATTAATAAAATTATTTATTTTTTTGCATTTGTATTTTTTTATGTCACACTTGTATTAGTAGCTGGAATCGATAAAGAATACCGTAAAATCAATTCTTCTGTTTTACTATTTGGTGGAATTTCTCAAACAATGTATATGTTATATCTATCTATAATAGAACAGGCTAGTATGTATAGATATAATATATATTTCATTATTTTTATACTATTGTGGATTGTGCTGGTGCTTTTGGAAAGGCAACAACAACATTATTCAATAGAAATTGTATTGTTATTAAGTTACATAGTACTGGTAGTAAAAACAGCCTCAATGCTACCAATTCTAATTTTTACTTTTGTTTTAGCCATTCTTTCAAAAATGCGAAAACAAAAAGTACCACTGGGATTTATGATTAGCTTTTTCACAATTGGGTATAAAATTGTGGAAAACATAATAGAATTTTGGATAATATAAGGAATAAAAATATGAGAAAAAAACAACTTGTTAATCAATTAAATAATCAAAAAGGAATCACAGGAGCTGATATTGTAATTGCTTTGTTAATTATTTTAACAGCAGTAGGCGTATTATCTATGATTTACGTCAATCTTGTAATTGGCTCAAAAGAAACTGACCGAAAGGCAGGTGCAACAAGGATTGCTGTTAATATCATAGAAAATATGTCACAAATGTATTATGACCAAATTCCAAATTATTTGGAAAATTTAGTGAAAGAGAATCAACTAGAAAAGCAGGAAAATACGTATATTACCACACGTAATACAAGTACGAAAATATTTCAAACTTCCATTCCGAAAGGTTATACTGCTAAAATTACATTAAATGAAACAGAGGGTTATGATTTAGCAAAAAAAGCGAGCATAGTAGTGGAATTCAAGGTCAATGGACAAGTTAAGGAAGTGGCTTTAAATAAACCACTTAGCAGAGAAACAGTCAGAGAATGCAATTCGCCTAATTTTTCTGAAGATTATATTGCCCAAATGACCACCGATAATTGGGAATTCTATACTGAAAATTCGCAAAATGCTTCTGGTGTCAAAATTATTTGTCCCATTCAATATGACAAAATCACAGAAAAATATAAAATTGTAACCAATAGAAATTCTCTTTGGTATAGTTATTCAAACAAACAATGGGCACGTGTTTTAATATTAGAACCAAACGAATTAGAAAATATTACAGAAGAAATGTTGACAGGGGAGAATTCATATATTTGGGTTCCGAGATTTGGAATTGAACAAGAAGGAAATTTATTTGGTGATACGTATTTTAAATATAAAACGACCGATTATGCAATTTTAAATTCTTATCGCAAAGGAGAAACCAATTTTATGTATCACTATGTGGATCAGACAAAAGTGTGGGCAGATCGAGTAAATTTTGAGCAAGATTTGGTTGGAAAATGGTGTCCATATTCTGATTTACTAAAAGACGAAAGCATTGCTTATATCTTAAATCAATCCCAATATGGACCGATGCTCGAGTATTAGAAATTACTGGTAATTTGAGAAAAACTATTTATCTTATAACAAAAATATAGTATAATAAAAGTAACAACAAAAGAGAAAGGAGATTTCAAACAATGATTGGAAAAAAACCAATTGGTGTGGAATTAGTAAAAAGAGGAATTGTAAAAGAAAGTGATATTGAAACAGCGATTGAATATCAAAAACAACATCCTGAAAAAAAGTTGGGTGATATTTTAAATATCTTAAATCTATGCCCACAAAAGCAATTAATTGAAGCAATGGGAGAAATATTAGGTGAAAATGTAATTGTTTTAAATGCAGATGATATTAAATTACAAGGCAATGAATATTTACCGTTAAATATAGCAAAAGCCTGTAAAGCAATTTTGTTTGAAATCATCGGAAAAAGAGCAAAAGTATGTTTTGCAGATACTTCTAATCAAAAGGCGATAGAACAAGTAAGAGCTTATTTATTACGATATGGTTTGATTATGGAAAAGTTTTTGACTTTTGAAACGAACATACAAAATGTAATCGATGCATTAGAAAATAAGCAAAAAGCAATGATTTCAGGTGGCGGTGATATTACTAAATTAGTAGATACGATTATTCGTTCTGCTATGGAAAAAAGAGCAAGCGATATACATATTGAACCATTAGAAAAATCAGTACGTGTACGATACAGAGTCGATGGTGAATTAATTACGGTAGCCAATATTGAAAAAGCCAAACAAGCACAATTAATTGGCCGTTTAAAAGCTATTTCAGATATGCATCAAGAAAAGCAAGAAGCGCAAGATGGTGCGATTAATTCTTATAATAATTACAATATTCGTGTGGCTTCTCAAAGAACCGTAGATGGTGAAAAATTCTGTTTACGATTACTCAAAAAAGATGCTGGAATTCGAAGTATATTTGACTTAGGTTTTCCAACCGATGAAGCAACATTGAAAAAATGTTTTGACAAAAGAAATAGTATCACGATTATTGCAGCACCGACTGGACAAGGGAAAACAACAACTTTATATAGTATTTTAGATTATTTGAATCGACCTGAAATTAATATTACAACCGTTGAAGATCCAGTTGAAATTCGAGTACCTGGTATTAATCAAATTGAAATTGATGAAAAGTCAACTTTTGCTTCTTCGTTAAGGTCAATTTTGAGAAATGACCCAGATATCATTTTACTAGGAGAAGTTCGTGATATGGAATCAGCCGAAATTGCGATTCAAGCAGGTCAAACAGGACATTACGTATTATCCACCATTCATACAATTAATGCGATAGAAGTCATTACCAGATTAAGAAAAATGGGCATTTCCGATTATGATATTTCAAGCACATTAGCAACCGCAGTTTCACAAAGATTAGTTAGAAAAATATGCCCAAAATGTGCTGTAAAAAGAGCATTTTCAAAACAAGAAAAAGAAATTATCAATAGATTTGGAGAACGCTATCATGTACAATTTGACTTTGCTGGAAAACATACTTATGATATCAAAGGCTGTAAAGAATGTAACCATACAGGTTATTTAGATCGAATTGCTGTGTTCGAAATATTAGAATTGACAGATGAGATAAAAGATTTGATTGTTTCTGGTAGTTCTAGTTTAAAAATTAGAGAATTGGCACTTGAGCAAGGTTACAGACCGTTAGTAATCGATGCTTTCCAAAAAGTACTTGATGGAATTACTACAATTGAAGAAGTCAATAATCGATTAGCTTTATACTAAAAATGGGGAGGAAAATTCAAATGATATTAATAGAAAGTATAATGAAAGAAGCCATCGAAAAAGATGCATCAGATATCCATTTAATCAATGGAATGAAACCTATTTTAAGAATTACAAGAAATTTAGTAGAATTGAAAGATTTTGATATATTAGATGAAGCGCAATTATATGATATTTACGATTATATCGTAAAAGGAAATGTTGGAAAAAATGAAGAATATATCAACAAAAGAAGATTAGATACATCGTTGGTATTCAAAAATATTCGTTTGAGGGTAAACTGTTCTTTTTCAGATGACATTCCAGTATTTACCATGCGTTTGATTAAAGATGTTTTGCCTGCTTTTGAAACTTTAGGTGTACCAGAAGTAGTAAGAACCATGACACGTCAACCACAAGGTTTGATATTAGTTACAGGTAAGACGAATTCAGGAAAAACCACAACGCTGAATTCATTAATCGATGATATTAATGAAAATTTAAACAAAAAAATATTAACTTTAGAAAATCCAGTAGAATATAGACATAAAAGCAAAAAGTCAATGATTGTTCAAAAAGAAGTAGGGCATGGAAAGGATGTTGAAACCTTTATTGAAGGGGTAAAAAACTCTTTAAGAGAGGATTGCGATATTCTTGTCATCGGAGAAATTCGTGATAAAGAAACGATGGAAGCTGCCATTGATATGGTAGAATCTCGGACATTTAGTCATTGGAACATTGCATACAAGGTCTTGTGCAGAAACCATTGACAGAATGATTAATTTTTATGAAGTGCGTGACCAAACCAATGTAAAAAATTTAATTTCAGCTTTATTAAAATTAGTTGTTTCGCAAAGATTGTTGAAATCAAAAGAAACGGGAGAATTAGTATTAGTTCCAGAAGTAATGGTAGTAGACAATATTATAGCTGCTTGTATTCGAAAAGAAAAATTTAGTGTTTCAGAAATTGAAGATGCGATACAGGGAAATGGTGATAAAGGTTCCATTGGATTAATTAATTCACTTGCTAATTTATATGTGCAAGGAAAATTATCATTAGAACAAATAAAATCACAAGTAGAAGAAAAGAATTATGAGACATTAAACAGGACCATCATGCAATTAAATTTGAAAAGAAGACATTAAAAAATAGCAAAAATAAATTTTTAAATGGAGGAAGTAGAAATGCCAACCTATCTGTATAAAGCCATGACGAAACAGGGACAAATTGTCAAAAATAAAATAACAGATGTCAACAAAATGGATTGCATCAAACGATTAAAGAAAAATGACTTAGTTCCGATTAGTATTGTTCCGTCTCTACGAACAGAAAAAAAAGTAAAAAAGCAACCTAGAAATTATAGAAAAGTAGACCGTCAATTAAAGCAAATTGGTCAAAAAAGATTACAAGAAAATGCTACCAAAAGAAAAACATTACGAGAGAGAATCATTCTAAAATTAATGGGAAGTGCTAAAATTACATCAAGAGATATTAGAATCTTTACCCAAAATTTTTATCTTTTGAAAAAGGCAAACTTTAACAATGTTCATGCCTTAACAACGGTAATCGAAGCAACTGAAAATCCTAAATTGAAACTCATTTTAGAAGATGTATTATATGGGGTTGAAGCAGGAGAATTTATGCATACAACGTTAGAATATTATTCAGAAGTTTTCCCGTATATTTATATTAATATGATAAAAGTGGGAGAGCTTTCTGGTTCTTTAGAATTATCATTGCAACAAGCCATTAAATATTTAGACGAAAGTGAAGCATTAAGAACAAAAATAAAAAGAATTTTATTACCGAATATTGGTATGTTTGTTGGTATTACAATCATGCTATTTATATGTGTTATTGTGGGAGTTCCATTGATACAAGACATTTTTGAATCTATTGGAACAAAGGACCAATTACCATGGATTACGCTGTGGTTTGCAGGAGTGGTTGACAAAATGATACAATATTGGTATCTTATATTTTTAGCAATTGGAGGTGCCGTAACAGGAACCATTATTTACTTTAAATCACCAACAGGAAGTTATAAATTAGATGAATTTAAGTATACAATGCCAATTTTTGGTCATTTAATTTATCTAATCGATTTTTCAAGATTGCTTAAAAATATGTTACTAAATTTACAAAATGGCATTCGTATCCAAGAGGCATTAGAGGTTAGTAAAAATGTTATTAAAAATAACGTAATGCTGTCTATGGTAGATATGGCAATCAATAATATTTATGAAGGAAAATCTTGGATTGAACCATTTGAGCGTACCAGTTTTTCCAATCCCATGACAATTGAAATGTTAAAAATCGGAATGCAAACAGACCTTTCTGAAATGATGGAAAAATTAGTCGAATATATGGATATTGATATCGATAATGCATTAGAGAAAATTGTAAAAGTATTACCAGAAATATCGTATGCTATTGTTGGTGTTGTGTTAATTTTCTTCGTAGTTGTTGTTCTAGTACCATGTATTCAAATTTACATGGGTGGATTCTTATTCTCAGCATACGAACATCTTATGTAAAAATAAAAGAGAGCACGGAAAAAAACCGTGCTTTTTTTGTAAATTCTATCAATTATGATTGATAAAATTATCCAGTCTATGATATAATTATTGTAAAGGTAGAGTCGTAAAATGAAAAAACAAGAATATATTTTAGAAAAGCAAGAATCTTTTCAGCTAAAACATATTTTCGAATGTGGTCAATGTTTTCGTTGGCATGAACAACAAGATGGAAGTTATATAGGTGTGATAAAAGAGGGTGTTTTGCAAGTAAAAAAGCAAGGAGAAACGCTCGTTTTTGAAGGCGTTTGTCAGGGCGATTTAAAATCGATTGTAAGCAATTATTTTGATTTAGAAACAAACTATGACAACATGAAACGAAAATTATCGCAAGTGGATGAATTTATGAAAATCAGTACTCACTTTGGTGAAGGCATCAGAATTTTGCATCAAGATTTGTGGGAATGTATTATTTCTTTTATCATATCTGCAAACAATAATATACCAAGAATTAAAAAAATTATTGAAAGAATTTCAAAAGAGTATGGTAAAAAACTAGAATTTAACGGTCAGGAATATTATCTGTTTCCAACACCAGAAGAATTAGCTAAAGCAAGTGTGGAAGACTTGCGCGCTCTACGGATTAGGATTTCGTGACAAAAGAATTTTTACTACAACCCAAATGATTCAAAAAAAAGAAGTCGATTTAGCCAAAATAGAAAACTTAAACCGCACAGAATCGATGCGTAATGAAATTTTAAAACTAGATGGTGTTGGGCCCAAAGTTGCAGATTGCATTCTACTTTTTTCACTCAAACGATGGGATGTTTTCCCAATTGATGTATGGGTCAGAAGAGTGATGAATGATTTATATATTCATCATGAAAACGAAGAAAAAGTCAATTCCAAAATGCTAACAGAATTTGCCAGACAAAAGTTTCAAGCCATGTCAGGATTAGCTCAACAATATTTATTTTATTGGAAACGTGAAACCTCGTAAGAAAAAGGAGAGAAAAATGAAAACAAAAAATCAAAATGGTTTTTTCCATATAATAGCTTATTTATTCATATTTATTATTTTTGTATTAACAGTTTATATTTGTTTAGATGTTTTAAATTTAATTGAAGTACCAGAAGAATACAGTGTATTACATTGGATATCGGAGAGTTCAAAGGAAATGACATTAGAAGAGGGAGAAGGCGTTTTAGAAAATACTTACAGAAAAGTTAGAATTGAAGTGGAAAATGCAATCGATTCTTCGGAAAATTCTCATTTTGATATGACACAAATTGGGAATTATCAATCTTCTCAAAATCCCTCTAATCTAGAGGCACGAAACGCTGATTTTTTATATTATCATCAATTAGATGATAATGCCAAAATCATTTATCAAGAATTAGAAAAGAATTTAGACAATATGAAGTCAGGAACCTATAATATTCAATTTGGAAAAACCTTTGATGATTTATTACATCAAGAAAATGGAGAAGAGTCATTAAATCAATCATTTCAATTAGCGATAAATGCTTTAAATTTTGATCATCCTGATTTGTTTTATTTAGATGTTTCTAAAATTTATTTGCTGACTAAAATCACAACTAAACTTTGGAAAACAACTTATGAAGTCGAAATTGGAAGTAGTCAAGGACAAAGTTATTTGAATGTAGCATTTGCCAATGAAAATGATGTCAATCAAGCCATTAACCGCATTCAAGCTGAAAAAGAAAACATCAAAGCAACCTTGAAAGGAGATATAGAAAATCAAATCAAAGGGGTACATGATTATTTAGTAGACCAACTAGAATATGATAGCACACTTTCTAAAGATAATATTTATAACTTATATGGAGCACTCATCAATCATTCTACGGTATGTGAAGGCTATGCACGTAGTTTTAAATATCTCATGGATGATTTAGGAATTCCTTGCTTAATTGCTTGTGGAGTTGCTGTTAATAGTAGTGGAGAGACAGAAAATCACGCTTGGAATTATGTTTGCTTAAATGGAAATTGGTATGCCATTGATGTTACATGGGACGATCCAGTGATTGTAGGAAGAGGATATGTAAGTAATAGTATAAAATATAAATATTATTTAAAAGGTTCTGATGAATTTTTTCAAAATCATACGGAAGATGGAAATATTGTCGGAAATGCTAATTTTCAATATCCAATTTTAAGTAAAACAAATTATGAGAAATAAAAGGGGAACAAACATGGAAAAACAGACGAAATTAAATTTAATTTATGGTAAAAGTGGTACAGGAAAAAGCCAATGGATGTATCATGACATTGACCAAAAAATAAATGATTTTCAGAAAATTTTTATGATTGTTCCAGAACAAAGCAATTTGACTTGCGAAAAAAGATTTTTTGAAATTACAGGCAGAAAATCTTTATTTAATGTAGAAGTACTAACTTTGAGCAGAATGGCTTATCGTGTTTCAAATGAAATAGGAGAAGCAACTTCTGCTTTATCCAAAGTTGGAAAATCCATGATAATTTATGATTTATTAAGCAAGCACAAAAAAAATCTAAGTTTTTTAGGAAAATCTGAAAAAAACATTGAAATCGTGGAGAATTTGTTTACTGAACTAAAAAAACATAATATCACAATGGAAAACCTAAAAAACGTTACATTAGAAGATAAATATACAACACTTAAATTAAAAGATATTCAATATTTATATGAAAAATATGAAGAGCGTTTAACCAATGGTTTGCTTGATGAAAATGACCAATTAACCAAACTAGGGCAACAAATAAAACATTCCAAGTTGTTCGAAAATACAGCCATTTATATCGACGATTTTTTCGGATTTACGCCACAAGAATTTGTTATTTTTGAGGAATTATTAAAAAAATGTACAGAAATGTCTATTATGATTACATTAGATAACCTAGAAAGTGACAAAAATAAAGAAAGTGATATTTTTTATTTTAATCGAAAATTTGCCAAAAAAATATTAGAAATAGCAAGCACGCAAAATTGCAAAATTAATTTAGTGAATTTAAGTAAAACGTATCGTTTTAAAAGACAAGAATTAATTGAACTAGAAAAAAATTTATATCATGGAAACAAAAAATACGAAAAAGAAACCGAAAATATCCAAATATTTTTGGCGAATAATCCTTATTCCGAAATGGAAAATATAGCAAAAAATATCCACAATTTGGTCAAGAATTGTGGATACAAATATCGAGAAATTGGAATGGTAACAAACGACATTGAAAATTACGCAGAAGACGCCAAAGCCATTTTTGCTAAATACGATATTCCTCTTTTTGTGGATGAAAAAAAAGAGTTGAATCAAAATATTTTAATTCAATTTATCATCAGTTTACTCGAAATTTTCGAACAAAATTGGTCTCATGATGCTGTGTTTCATTATCTCAAAATGAATTTGCTAAGTTTGGATTATGAAACCATTTGTGTTCTTGAAAATTACTGCAAAAAATGGGGAATTCGAGGTACGAAATGGTACAAGCAAGAATTTCAATATGAGCCAATCAATGAAAAACAAGAAAAGTTAGAAAACATCAGAAAACAAATTGTCAATCCATTATTAAAATTGAAACAAAATTTTATGGAAAACAAAACGGTTTTAGAATTAACACAAGCAATTTATGAATTTTTGATAGACAACCAAATAATCGAACATTTAGATGCTAAAATAAAAGCCTATCAAAATCTTGAAATAGCGAATGAATATAACACCAGTTATAAAATTTTAATTGCCATTTTAGAAGAAATGGTGAATTTGTTTCGGCGAAGAAAAAGTAACATTTGCACGTTATAAAGAATTATTAACAATTGGCATACAGACTTCTGAATTAGGCAAAATTCCAGCCACACAAGACCAAGTTTTGCTCGGCGATATTGACCGAACCAGAAGCAATCAAATCAAAGTGTTGTTTGTTCTTGGCATGAATGATGGAATGTTTCCAAAAGAAAATAGGCAAGAAGGCTATTTGAATGACCGTGATCGAATTCTGCTAGCAGAAGCAGGAATCACACTTGCCAAAACTTCGTTAGATGCGATTTATGAAAATCAATTTAACATTTATCGAACTTTAACGATTCCAGAAGAAAAATTGTTTTTAAGTTATTCGTCTTCTGATAAAGAAGGAAAATCCATTCGTCCGTCCATTATGATAAAAAAATTGAAACGAATTTTTCCAAAGCTGACGGAAAAAAGCGATGTGGTTTCCAAAACCTATGAAATCACAAATGAAAAAGCTACATTCGGAGAAGCGTTGCAAGTCTATCAAGAATATCTGGAAGGAAACGAAATTGAAGAAAAATGGAAAGAAATTTTGTGCTATTTTTATCAAGAAAAGAAAAAATCATTTTCGAAGGCAATTTCAGGTGCTAATTATACCAATCAAGCAGAGCAAATTTCTTTGGAAAATATCCAAAGAATGTATGGAACCAATTTAAAAACCACGATTTCAAGATTAGAAAATTATCGAAAATGTCCGTTTTCCTTTCATATGACATATGGGCTAAAACTAAAAGAAAATGACAATTTTCAAATGACCACAATTGACACAGGTTCTTTTATGCATGAAGTGATTGACACATTTTTTCAAACGTTAGATGAGCAAGAACGAAACTTAAAAGAAATCACAGAAGAGGAAATCACACAAATTGTAAACAAAATCATAGATGAATTGCTACAAACTTCAAGATATTACATATTCTCCAGCTCAGCCAAATTTCGCATGATGACAAGAAGGCTTAAAAAAGTTGTTTTGCAATCCATGAATTATATTGTATATTCCTTAAAATACAGCGATTTTGAAGCAATTCGGACATGAAGTAGAATTTGGAAATAATGGCGATTACAAGCCAATTAATTTAACATTGGATACTGGCGAAAATATTGAAATAATTGGCAAAATTGACCGCGTTGACATTGGAAAATGGAAAGATAAACAATATGTTAGAATTATTGATTATAAATCTCAAACCAAAAAGTTAGATTTAACGCAAGTGACAAGCGGATTACAAATTCAACTCATTACCTATTTAGATGCCATTACAAGCCAATCCAATCTTGAACCAGCTGGCGTATTATATCTAGGTTTGATTGACAATATTGTAAAAGCCAAGAAAAATTTATCCGAAGAAGAAATCGAAAAGGAAATCCGAAAAGGCTTTAAAATGCAAGGTTTACTTTTGGCTGATGTCAATGTTGTCAAAATGATGGACCATAAATTAGAACAGGGTTATTCCGATATTGTTCCAGCTTATATTGGAAAAGACGGAGAATTAAGCAAAAAATCAAGTGTTGCCAGCAAAGAAGAATTGGCAAGATTGCAAAAGGCAGTTCAAAAAATCATCAAAGAAATTGCAAGCGAAATCTTGAAAGGCAGAATTGCTATTAAACCATATCAATACAAACAAAAAACTGGTTGCGATTATTGCAAATATCAATCCATTTGCATGTTTAACCCAAATCTAAAAGGAAATGAATACGATTATATTAGAAATGGAAGTAATCAGGAGATTTTGAGTGAAATAGGAGAAAATAATTTAAAATAAATATTGACAAACGTAAATAATCGTAATATAATGCACATTATTAATCAAGTCGTTTATTCAAACGAAGAAAATTCAAAAGGCGTTTCTGCTAAAGTTTCAAAATAAAAGGAAAATTACGTGCATTATATTGGGAAAATAGATACAAACAAAATCGGAAATTATGGCAAAAAAATAGTTACGAAAGATATTGTGTTAACAGATGAAAGAAAGGAACATATTTTTCAAACTCATACAAATGATTTTGCATTAATCATGCATCATATAGATAAAGTTGTCTTAAATCCAAAGGAAGTAATTGAAAATTTAAAAAATACAGATACAATCTATCTAATTGATAAAGTAGAAAAAAATCATTTAAATGTTGTGGTAAGATTGAATACTACAAATAGTAAAGAACATCCTCAGAATTCTATAATGACAGCTTGGCTTAGAAGAAATCGAAATTTAGAAAAGTTAAGACAAAAAAATAAAATACTTTACAAAAAAGAATAAATGTGGTATAATATACTATAATAAAGTAAAGATATTTGAAGTAGAGAAAGTGCTTCTACACACCTAGCAATAGGTCAAAAGAAATACAGGAAAGGGCACACCTGTCAAATATCTAACAGACGAGCCACAGAAAAATGTGGCTTTTTATAATATTTGTGCGATGAAAGGATAAAACCATGTTCAATTTTTCAAACGAAAATATCATTTTTCAAGACAAGGGAGACATCCAATATATTCAATTTAAAAAATTACTAAAATATGGAATCCAACATGCGTATACTTTAAAAGGTGAAAATCTAGATTTTAGCCATCATGTACCAGATGAAAAATCCAGTTATTCACGCCTTGCAAAAGCATTAGAAATACCAGAAGATACATTTGTCAAACCAATCCAAACCCATAAAAGCCAAGTCAAATGTATTTCTCAAGTACAGGAAAGTGAAGAATTACAAGATGTAGATGGATTAATTACAAACCGAAAAAATATTACCTTAACCACCAAAAACGCTGACTGTATTTTATTTCTATTTTATGACCCTGTCAAAAAAGTCATTGCTAATGTGCATTCTGGTTGGAAAGGGACATTTCAAAAGATTGCAGAAAAAACGGTTGCAAAAATGATAAGTCATTATCAGTGTAAACCAAGTGATATCATTTGTTGTATTTGTCCGAGTATTCGAAAGTGCCATTTTGAAGTGGATGAAGATGTGAAAGATTTGTGTGCTGAAATATTTAGTTTTACGAATCGTTTAGAAGAAATCATCGAAGTGGGAGAAATCAAAGAAGGAAAGACTAAATATATGATTGATACGGTTTTGATTAATAAAATATTATTACAAGATTTAGGTTTAAAAGAAAGCAATATTATAGATTGCAGAATTTGTAGTGTTTGCAATCAAGACAAAATTCATTCAGCAAGAGTAGAAGGAGAAGGATTTAAAAGAGCAACAGCAATTATTACATTATAAAATAAGGGAGGATGAAGTAAGTGACAGATATGGAATTGGTTCAGATTTTGTGGGATTATATGCAATTACACCAAAGATTGGAAAAATGTGATTGTATTATTGGTTTGGGATGTATGGACTTAAATGTTGCTAAAGTGGCAGCAAATTTATACAAAAGAGGCTATGCAGATAAACTTATTTTTTCAGGTGGATATGGCAAAAAAACGAAGAAAGTTTGGAATGAACCAGAGGCAGAGAAATTTGCTAAAATTGCAATAGAAATGGGCGTTCCAAAAGAGAAGATTTATCTTGAAAATCAATCCACGAATACAAGCGAAAATTTTCAATTTGTCAAAAAATTAATCGAAGAAAATAAAATGAACATCCAATCTTGTATCATTGTAGGAAGACCATATGTTGAAAAAAGAACATATACATATTTGAAAAAAATTATGCCAGAATATAAGGCAATTATCACATCAGAAGAGGTTATATGTGAAGCATATTTTAATCGATATAAAAGTGATTCGAAAATAGAAGAAATCAGCGTATTAGTAGGGGATATTCAAAGAATGAAATTATATCCGCAAAAAGGTTGGTCAACAGAAGTTGATATACCAGATGAAGTTTGGCAGGCTTATGAAGAATTAGTCAAAAGAGGATATAATAACTGGATTCTTGAAAATTAATTTTCTCAAAAAAATGATTGACATTATGATAAAGTTATGATAAAAATATGATAATAAATTAAAGGGGGGATGATTTATGATAAATATAAGACCAGTATCCGATTTAAGAAATAAATATCCAGAAATAGAGGAATTAGTATTAAAAGAGGATGAAGAAGTATATTTAACTAAAAATGGATATGGAACCATGGTAGTCATGAGTTTAGAGAAATATTCAAAATTAACAAAAGAAATCGAAATGCAAAACAAATTAGAAGAAAGGTTTGGTGAAAAAGATATGGAAAAAATAATTGACGAATTAGAAAAACAAATCGAAAATCCAGATACAAAATTTTTGACACATGAAGAGGTGTTTGGAAAAGCAAGGAGGATTTTAGATGGCGAAATATGAGTACGAAATTGAATATTTGCCATCATTTGATAGAGAAATTGAGGAAACACTTTATTATATTATCTATAAATAAAATAATAAGAATGCTGCTGAAAAGTTAATACAAAATATTCAAAAGGCAATTATCGATCGAAGTACGAATCCAGAAGGATTTGAGATATACAAGGAAGAGAAGAAGAGAAATCATAAATGGTATAGAATTTATGTAGGAAATTATACAATTATTTATACTATGAAAGATACTCTTATGCAAATAGCGAGATTATTGTATAATAAGAGAAATTTTGAAAGATTAATTTAGAAAAATATGATGAAATTTAGCCGAAAAGAGCAGGGAAAAATGGAATTGCCAATTTTATTCATAAATTTATTTTATAAACTAAAATGAGAGAGGAAAAATCAATGTACCAAACACTAGAAGAAATAAATGAAGAAGTCAAAAAATGTACCAAATGTGGTTTATGCGAAAACCGAACCAACACTGTATTTGCGGATGGAAATCCCAATGCAAAAGTGATGTTCATTGGAGAAGGTCCAGGTGCAGATGAGGATAAACAAGGTGTTCCTTTTGTTGGAAAAGCAGGACAATTAATGAATCAGGCATTTAAAGGACTTGGCATTGAGCGTGAAAAAATATACATAGCCAACATCGTAAAATGTAGACCGCCTGGAAATCGAACGCCACTTAAAAACGAAGCAAATGCTTGTTTAGATTATCTGCGAAATCAAGTTTTGTTGGTGAAACCAGAAATTGTTGTATTAATGGGAAATACAGCACTTAAAAATATTTTAGGGGACCAATATGGAATCACCTCAAGTCGAGGCAAATGGATTGAAAAAAAAGGAATCAAATATATGCCAACCTTTCATCCAGCAGCACTACTTAGAGATGATACAAAGAAAATTGATTTTTGGAATGATTTAAAATTAGTACTCGCAGAATGCAAGGGAAATTTGGAAAAAGATGTTAATACTCAAACTGTAACAAGCGAGTTTTAACAGTCTCAGCAAATTGACAAATTTACATAAATATGATATAATAAAAGATAGAGGATTTTTAAAAGAAATGACAAAAATGTTGTTTCTTTTTTTGTTATAGCAAGAAAAGTTTTGAAAATTTAAGAAAAATACTTGTAAATTCTTCCATATATTGATATACTAGATAAAAGTAAAAAAGGAGGAAAGTAGAATATGTCTGAAAATAATGAAATAATAGAAAATAAAGAACAAGAAGAAGTTGCTGTTATGGGAAATGATACAATTAAAATCTCAAATGATGTTGTGGCAACGTATGCAGGAATTGCAGTGTCAGAGGTAGAGGGAGTTTATTCTACAGCAGGTGGATTTGCAGGAATTACAGAGGCGATTAGTGGAAAAAAGAATTTAAGCAAAGGAATTAAAGTAGATGTTGGCGAAAAAAGCACGAAAATTGATGTCAATATTATTGTAGAATATGGTGCTAGAATTCCAGAAGTTGCTTATGAAATTCAAACTAGAATCAAAAAATCAGTAGAAGCAATGACAGATTTAAAAGTACTTGAAGTCAATGTACATGTACAAGGTGTTCATAAAATGACAGAAAAAGAATTAGAAGAAAAAGAGAATACGGCAGAAAGTTCAAATGGAAATATAGAAGAGTAAACGGAGGAAAAAAGATGAAGTTTTTGGAAAAAGTAGCTTTAATTTTATTTTCACTAATTATTAGTGTATTATCAATTGCTTTGATTTTGATTATGTTAGATGTGATAGAAGTAAATGTCATAACCAAAACAGTAGCATTATTATTAAATGATAATTTATCCATGAAAATAACATTAGGTATTTCAATTGTTGCGTTGTTGCTTGCCATAAAATGCATTTTCTTCCGACCAGCACGTGAAGATGATGGTAGAAATGGCGTAACTTTGGAAAATGGTTCTGGGAAATTGGTGATTTCAAGAGAAAGCTTAGAAAATCTAATTGCTAATGTTGTGAAAGATGTGCAAGGAATCGAAGCAATTTCAAGTAGAACGATTTTGGATAAAAACAATAATTTGATTGTGTATGTAACAACTTTAGTTTCAAAAGATATGATGATAAAAGAAGTATCGATAGAAATTCAAGATAAAATCAAAGAAGCTTTAAGTAAAACAGCTGATTTAGAAGTAAAACAAGTGAATGTAAAGGTAAAAAATATTACCAATAAAAAAATCAAAGGATTGCCAGCAGCTGAAGAAACAGAAAATACAAATGAAGCCAAGAAAGAGGAAGAAATTAATTCGTAGGAAAGGAAGTTTAAAATGGATCATTCTAACAATTTTAAAGAATTTTGGGATAAATACAAAGGTGCTATAATTGGTGCAATAATCGCGATCATTCTTTTAAGTACAGCACTATATAAATTGTGTGTTGCTGTAATTGTGATTGTTGGCGCAATTTATTTGGGAAATTATATCCAAAATAATAAAGAAGATGTGAAAGAAAATTTAAAGAATTTTATTGACAAATTTTAGGAGGAAATCATGCAAAGGTCTGCGATGCGAGAACTAGCTTTTAAATTTATCTATGGACTAGAAATGCAAAAAAATTTAGAAGATTTAGAACAAATTGAAATATTTATCGAAAATAATGAGATAACAAATGAAAAAGTAATTCAATATTTAAAAGATATTCAAAATGGAGTGATGGAACATTCCAATGAAATGAATGATTTAATTGAGAAAAATTTAAAAGAAAATTGGAGTTTGAGCAGAGTTTCGAAAATCAATTTGAGTTTAATTAAAATTGCAATTTATGAAATGTTGTACAAAGAGGTACCTTATAAAGTTGCGATTAATGAAGTGATTGAACTTGCAAAGAAATATTCAGATGAATCAGCGCCAGTGTTTATTAATGGAATTTTGGCAAGTGTTGTGAAGGATAAAAAATTGGATGCAAAGGTGAAATAAAATGAAAATAAAGCCAATTTCTGTAACTGAATTGAATAAATATGTGAAAAACAAAGTGGCAAGTGATGAATTTTTAAATGCTGTTTATGTAGCAGGAGAAATTTCGAATTTTAAGCATCATTATACAGGGCATATGTATTTTACATTAAAAGATGAGAATTCTTTGATTAAATGTGTGATGTTTAAAAGTGCGACACCGCATTTGAATTTTATTCCAAAAGATGGGATGAAAGTAAATGTTTTAGGAAGTGTTGGCGTATTTGAGCGTGATGGCGTTTACCAAATTTATGTGCAAGCCATGCAAGAAGATGGAATTGGAAATTTGTATGCCAAATATGAAGCATTAAAAGAAAGGCTTGAAGCAGAGGGATTATTTGAAGAATCGCATAAAAAGAAAATCCCATTTATGCCAAAAATTATTGGCGTTTTGACTTCGAATACAGGCGCCGTGATTCGTGATATTATTAATGTTTCGACGAGAAGAAATCCAAATGTGTATATTCGTTTGTTACCAATTCCTGTGCAAGGCGAAGGCGCAGCGGTAAAAATCGTAGAGGCGATTCGATTGATGAATGAAAAGAAATTGGCAGATGTAATTATTTTGGCAAGAGGTGGCGGTTCTTTAGAGGATTTATGGCCATTTAATGAGGAAATTGTCGCACGTGCGATTTACGATTCAGAATTGCCAGTGGTTTCTAGCGTTGGGCATGAAACGGATTTTACGATTGCGGATTTTGTGGCAGATTTACGTGCCCCAACACCTTCGGCAGCAGCAGAATTGGTTGTGGCAGATTGTGAAGATTTGCAAAATACAATTTCAATTTATCAAAATCGATTAAAGTTTTCTTTGAAAAGAAAAACAGAGCTGATGAAATTGAAATTGGAAAAGTGTATGAGTGCTAGAGTTTATAAAGAACCATTACAAAAAATAAATCAGTATTATTTGCTAGTTGACCGATTAGCAAAGCAAATGGAAAATGCAACACAAAAGAGAATCAAAGAAATCAAAATGCAATTTTCACAAGAGGTCACAAAGCTAGATACATTAAGTCCACTCAAAACGCTAGCAAGAGGATATTGTATTGTAGAAGCAGATAACCAAATTGTTTCACGAGCGGATAAATTAAAATCCAATATGGAAGTGGACTTGAAATTCCAAGATGGAAAGGCGAAAGCGAAAATCATAAAAGAATGAAAAGGAGAGAAAAATGGCTAGAAGAGAAAAGAAAAGTAAATTAAATTTGAAAGTTTGGGTGCCAATTATTTGTATTTTGATAGTTGGAATTACATTTTATATGTTACATGACATCAAAGGTAAAATTGCCAAAATAGATGAAGAAAATGTAATAGATAGTGAAGAGAATAAGACGACTGACGAAGAACAAAAAATGTTAGAAAATAATTTAGCGGAAAATGGAATAAATGATGAAACAGAAAATACAAGCATTAATACTGATACGAATAAAAATCAAAATTCAGCTCCAGCTAAACCAGCTGTGACAGACCAAAAACAAAAGGCAATTGAGCTTGTAAAAAAAGAGTGGGGAGAAGATAATACAGTTAATTATGTGTTTGATTATATTAATGAAAATGGAGAATATGTAATTGCGGTAAAAGATAAAGCTTCCGCTACAGTAAAATATTATTTCAGAGTAAATTTGGAAACAGAAACAGTAGAGCTAGATTAATAGGGGGATAAGATGAAAAAGGAAGAATCTTTTGAAGAATTATTAGCAAAATTAGAAGGAATTACTGCGCAATTAGAAAAAGAAGAAAATACTTCGTTAGAAGAGTCGATGAAGTTATTTGAAGAAGGAATTGAAATTTCGAAAAAATGTAATCAGCAGATTGAAAAGGCTGAGAAAAAAATTATGCTATTAGTGCAGGAAAATGATGAGATTAAGGAGGAAAACTTCATCCAAGAAGACGAAGATGGAGAATAACGGGTTATGCAGATTTTAAATGAAATAGCACATAATAAATGTATTTATGTTCCGTTTGTTTTATGGATTTTGATACAGACATTTAAGGTATTAACAGAATTAATTATGAATAAAAGATTGAATGTTAAAAGAATTATAGGAGCAGGTGGAATGCCAAGTTCACATTCAGCAGTTGTGTGTTCATTAGCGACTTGTATAGGAAAAGAGTATAGTTTCAGTAGCGGAATTTTTGCGATTGCAATGGTGATGGCATTTGTGGTTATGTATGATGCAGCAGGTGTTAGACGTGCTGCCGGAAAACAAGCTGGTATATTAAATAAAATATTAGAAACACCAGGGATGACAACCGTACAAGTTCAAGAAAAATTGGTTGAAATGTTAGGGCATACGCCGATTCAGGTATTTGTTGGTGCAATATTAGGAATTGTTGTAGGAGCCTTAATTTAAAGAAGAAAGGATAGAAAAATATGAATGATATTGAAATTGCAAAAAGTGTACCATTAGAGAAAATAACCAATGTAGCAGAAAAGTTTGGAATTACAGAAGAAGACTTAATTCCATATGGAAAATATAAAGCCAAAGTGGATAATAAGTTAATGAAAAAATTAGCCAATAAAGAAAATGGAAAACTGATTTTAGTTACTTCCATTAACCCAACGCCACTTCGGAGAAGGAAAAACGACTATTTCAATTGGTTTATCAGATGGATTAAATCGATTGGGGAAAAAATCAGTATTGGCATTAAGAGAACCATCTTTGGGTCCAGTTTTTGGTATGAAAGGTGGTGCAACAGGAGGAGGATATGCGCAAGTTGCTCCAATGGATGAAATTAATTTGCATTTTACGGGAGATATTCATAGCATCACTTCAGCGAATAATTTAATTTCAGCTATGATTGATAATCATTTATATTTTGGAAATAAATTGCGTTTTAAGAAAATTATTTGGAAAAGATGCATGGATTTGAATGACAGATCTTTGCGTGAAATTAAAGTGGGACTTTCTGGCGAAAAGAAAGTTGTTCCAAGAGAAGACGGATTTGACATTACGGTTGCTTCTGAAATTATGGCTATTTTATGTTTGTCAAATGATTTGAAAGACTTCGAACGAAGAGTTGGAAATATAACGATTGGCTTTAATGAAGATGATGAACCAATCAAAGTTAGTGATTTAAAAGCACAAGGAGCTGTAACAGCCTTAATGAAAGATGCGATGAATCCTAATATTGTACAAACATTAGAGCATAATTTGGCGTTTATTCATGGTGGACCTTTTGCCAATATTGCACATGGATGCAATAGTGTGATTGCCACCAAAATGGCTTTAAAAATCGGTGATTATGTGGTAACAGAAGCTGGATTTGGTGCAGATTTAGGGGCTGAAAAATTTGTGGATATTAAATGCAGAAAATCTGCTTTGAAACCTTCAGCAAGCGTTTGTGTTGCGACTTTGAAAGCTCTAAAATATCATGGTGGATTGGATGTTAAAGAATGTACATCAGAGAATTTGGAAGCATTGGAAAATGGTATTGAGAATTTGCTGAAACATGTGGAAAATATAAAACAGCAATATGGAATTAATGTAGTGGTTGCGATTAATAAATTTGTTTCGGATACGGATAAGGAAATCGAGTTTTTGTCGAATAAATTGAGAGAAGCTGGCGTGGAATTGAGTCTTGCAGAAGTGTGGGGCAAAGGTTCAGAAGGAGCTATTGATTTAGCGGAAAAAGTGATGAAAATTGCGGAAAAAGAAACCATCCATTTTGTCTATGAGGAAGAAGATGCTATCAAAACAAAAATTGAGAAAATTGCGACTAATATTTATGGTGCCGAAGGTGTAGAATATACAGAAGAAGCAATGCGAGAAATTGAAAATATTGAAAAATTGGGGTATCGAAATTATCCAGTTTGTATTGCAAAAACACAATATTCTTTCTCAGATGATGCGAAAAATTTAGAATGCAAAGATCCATTTAAAATTCACGTGAGTGAAGTGATTTTAAAAACAGGAGCGGAATTTGTGGTTGTAAAGACAGGAAAAATATTTACGATGCCAGGACTTCCAAAAGTTCCAGCAGCAGAAGAGATTTATGTGGATGATGAAGGAGAGATTGTAGGAATATTTTAGGAAAGGAAAAGATTTATCTGTGAAGGTAAATCTTTTTTTAGAATAATTTATTGACAAACGTAACCAATCATGATACAATCAACGAAATTTTTATTCAACGTGGCAAAATTCTTGCCCCGAATTTCACAAAATAAAATTAGATAAAAGGACGAAATTATATGAATTTATACATGGATGAATCAGGCAGTGTGCATTCTGTTTCAAGTGACTTAAATCGCTTTTTTATCATTGGTATTATGATGCCAAATGACATTAAAAAGCTCAAAAGAGTTTATAAACTTTTTGTACGAAAAAATTTTGAAAAATTAAAGGATTTAGATAAACAAAATAAGATGTTTGAAAAAAGTGGTAAATTTCTAGAGCTAAAAGGATATTGCTTTAATAAACAAATGAAATTAGAATTTCTACAATTTTTTTGCCAAAATCATTTATTAAAAATTGGTTATATTATTTTAGATAATAATCAATTGCAAGAAAGATTTATTTTAAATAAGGCGAGAACTTTTAACTATTTGCTGAAATTATTTTTGACAAGTGGTTTGCAAAGAAAATATATTTTAGGGCGAGAAATGTTTTTGCATATTGATGAAAGAAATGTGAAAACAGATTCGCGTTTTTCGTTAGAAGATTATTTGAATCAAGAAATTGTCTTAAATCTAGATTTAATGGATATAGTTCATGTTCAGTATTACGATTCAGCACGAAACCAGCTGATTCAAATTGCAGATGTTTTTTCAAATATTATGTATTCTAACATTATGACGCATGGCGCATATCAAAAGGAATTAGAAAAACTTGTGAAAGATGGATACATTTTGCCCTTGTTTCGATTTCCAAAACAAACAAAAAATTTTTAAAAATTATATTGACAAATGTAAAATAAGGTGTTAAAATAAAATCATAGTTAAACAGTAAGTCCTTAGAAAACATGCCATAATCTCGGTAAGTGATATGTGTTATCATCATGCTAAGGCGGTTAACTAAAATTATCATTTTTTAAATTTAAATATAAACAAAAAAACTTGCTCAGAATATTATATTCTGGGTGAGTTTTTTTATGAAATTAGGTTTGTGTTTATCAGGTGGCGGTATCAAAGGAGCGGCACATGTTGGAGCGATAAAAGCTTTGAAAGAAGCTGGTTTGCATTTTGATTATATTTCAGGGACATCTTCGGGAAGTATTGTTGCAACATTGTATGCTTGTGGTTATACGACAGATGAAATTTATGTTGCATTTAAAAAATATGCCAAAAAAATTGGCTATTGGGATTGGAATAATGTTTGGAATGTAACTAAGAATTTTGTCAAAACGGGAAAAGTAAAATTGACAGGATTAAATAGTGGAAAATCCATTTATGATTTTGCTCATAAACTCTGTGGTGCCAAAGGAATTTCCAATATTCACGAAATCCAAAGAACATTACTAATTCCGACGGTCAATATTTACACAGAAGAATTGTATGTTTTTCATTCGGGACCGCCAATTAAAAATGAAAAAAATATTAAATATATTAACCATGTGGATATTGGAACCGCGGTTCAGGCAAGTTGTAGTTATCCGGGAATTTTTTGTCCTTGCCAATATAAAAATACACTTTTGGTGGATGGAGGTGTTTCAGAAAATTTACCTTGGCGTGAAACCAAAAGAATTGGTGCTGACAAAGTTTTGAGTATTGTTTTTGTCGATAAAAAGCAAAAGAAATGTTGTGATAATCTAGTGCAAGTATTAGACAAATCCTTTGGCATTTTGTGCCATGAGTTAGCCGAATATGAATGGGATGGAACGGATTATTTGCTGGAGATTAAGCATGACAATGTTGGATTATTGGATTGGAAAAAAGTGGATGAATTGTATGAACAAGGCTATCTTCAAACAAAGAAAAAATTGAAAGAATTAATGTTAATTTAAAAATTTTGATTACCAAAAATTGCTTGTAAATCATTAAAAAAATTGCAAATAATATTCCTAAAACAAGAAAGGAATATGATTTATGGAATATAAAAATTTGCGGAGAAAATATTTATGCAGAAGAATTTAATGAACGAGCAGAAGGAATTGTAAATTGGATTAAAGAGTATCGCGAAAAAGAAGAATGGGCAAAAGACCCCAATGCTTTTGAAATGGCAAATGTATTTTTGTTAGGTGCAAAATATGCGTCTGAAGGAGTTGATATTCACAAAGAAACATTACAAGAAATGTGGCAGATTCGTTCTCAAGATTTTGCAAGATGTGGCGTTTCTGAAAATAATTTTGTTTATCGAATTTGTGAGGATAGCTATCAAGCTTCGCAGGCAGGGAGAGCTTTAGTAAATGATGAAGCTTCTCATCATGCTTTGCGAAAGATGGCAGGAATTGGATTATATTTAAATCAGCAAAAAGTAAGAGAAGGGAAAGTAGAATATAGTAATCCAAATGAATTCTTAGAACTTGTGGAAAGTGCAAGAACTTTAAAAGGAGTGCATCCAGATTTATATCAAAAATATGGATTTGAGCAAAATCTAGAAATTTTAAATGGACTTTTACCAGAAAATGCGTTATCTGGAAGAATCAATAAAGCAATGCAGGAGCTTTCTCCTCAGCCAGTTACGGAAAAAAAGAAGGACGATTTTATTAAAGAAAGAGAATAAAGGAAATAACATCAAATATGATTTGTATTTGGTGTTATTTTTTGTATTTAATAGTTGCATTCTTGACAATTTATGGATATAATGTAGAAAAAAAGAGATAGAGTGGATAAGTATGCAAAGGAAAAAGAAATACAGTTTCTTAAAAGAAACATTAAAAGGAACCAAAGAACGAATTTTTTTAATTTTACTATTAACCATCATTCATTCAAAATTAAATGTTTATGTACCCATGTTTATTCAATACGCCTTAGATGGTGTTGTCCTAAAAGATGAATCTGTGATTCCGATGTGGATTCGAAATTTATTTTATGCGGATAGCCCATTTATCAAATTAATCATTTTAACCGTGCTTTTAATTGGGGTAAACTCAACGATGTTTATCGTTCAATATTGGAGAAATAAAGAAAGTATCAAATTTAATTTAAAAATCAATCGAAATGTAAAATGCACGATTTTGAATCATGTATCAAAATTAGAATATATGGAATTTAGCAATATCAATAATTCTGACGTTATTCAAAGAGTGAATAATGACGCCATCATTTATGCAAACTTTTTTAATACACAAATCAATTTATTTTTAGATACCATTTTTATTGTAGGATTTTCCATTATACAAATTTTCGAATTAAATATGGTATGTGGTATATTTGTATTTGTGATTTGCATCCTGATTATTTTGTTGTCTTATTGGTATTATAAAGTGTCAAAACCATTAGTGGAAGATACGATGGAAGCCAATAAAAACATCATTGAACAAACAAGACAAGCTGTCATGAATTCGAAGATGCAAAAAGCCTTTAATCGAAAAAATAGTGAAATAGCGCATTTTAGAAAATTAAATGAAGATTATCGAAACAAGGAATTGAAACTTGGTAAATATAGAGTTGTTTATGGCATAGGCACCCATTCCGTTCGAAATTTTAAAGAACCATTTGTCTTATTGCTCGGCGGAATTTTAGTAGTACGAGGTCAAATGACTTTAGCCACCGTTTCCATTTTATTGACACTTGCTACTAAAATTTCTGACTATATTTATGATACAGTTGATAAATTAAAAGATGTTAATCAATTTTTAGTTTCCTATCAGAAACTATCCCGTTTAATGCAAACAAAAGAAGAAACGGAAAAGCAAGAAAAACAGCAATTAAATGGAGATATCATTTTCAAAAATGTAACCATAAAAGCAAATGAAAATACCATTATTGAAAAGATTAATCTGCAAATAAAATCAGGCGAAAACATTGCTGTAATCGGCGACAATGGTGTTCGGAAAAACAGTTCTTGCCAAAACGCTTATGGGATTTTATGAATACGATGGCGAAATTTTAATTGGAGAAACCAATCTAAAAAACATAAATCCTCAAGCCATAAGAAACTACATCGGGATTGCTCTACAAGATACCTATTTGTTTCATGATACGATTCGAAATAATATAAATATTACGAATCAAGAAGTATTAGATTGCGAAATCGAAGAAAGTTTAAAAGTTGCTGATATGTATCAAGACGTACAAAATTTTGAACAAAAGTTAGATACGATGCTAGAAAATGGTGGTGATAATTTATCTGGTGGGCAAAAGCAAAGATTAGCGATTGCTCGCAATATTATTTCCGATAATCAATTTATCATTTTAGATGATTCGTTATCTAAATTAGATACGAGAACCAAACTCAATATTTTACAAAATATCATTTCAATGCATAAAGGAATAATTATCATATCACATGATATCAGTGTCGTAAAGGCATGTAGCAAGGTTATTTTTATTCATGACAAAAAGCTACAAATGAATACACACGATTATTTTATGGAAAACAATTCAAATTATCGACAAATCATTGAAATGAGACAAAATAATATTTTAGAAGATGAGGAAGAGTGATGTTAAAAGAAATTTTTAAAGCTTATAAAAAAATAGCGATTCATTCTACCTTAGGAAGAATCGCCACCAGTATTATGGTTGTTGTTTTCATTTCCTTTATGGTAATCATAGTAGAATTTGCGATTCCAAGTAAAGACATCGATTTGATTATAAAATTAGGAATCTTGTATTTATTGGTAAATATTCTAAGGGCAATTGCAACATTTTGGGAAGACTTTTCAGAAGTAAAATTAGAAAAAAATGTAGAAGCAGATTATCGAGAAAAAATATTTGTGAAATTGCAAAACATGAAACAATTTGAAATCGAACAACTAAAAGCAGGTGATATTCTAGAAAATATGTTAAATGACACCAAAGAAGTTGCCAGATATTATACTTGGGGAATTGACCGTTCTTATGCTGCTGGACTTTTAAGACTCATTGGGAGTTTAGCTGTTTTATTATATTTAAACAGTTTTATCATAATGGTTACCATGTTAATCTATGCCATAGGTTTTTTTGTGGCATTTGGCTTTAATCATAAATCGCTAAAATTCACAGAACAAAAAAGAAAAATAAATAGCCAAATTTTAAATTTTTCCAACGAACAAGTAAGCGGATTTGAAACGATAAAGTCTTTAGAAATACAAGCACAAAGAATGAAAAAATTAAAAGAATTACTAAAAGAATACGAAAAAAGTGTTCATCAACTAGAAAAAAATATTCGAATCTATACATGTCTTTATGATTACATTATTTCGTTTGTTTTAGTGGTAACCATCCTTTTAAGCGGAATCGGGGCGATAAAGGGACTAGTTTCTTATGGCGTGTTAGTTATTTTAGCAAGGTACATTTCATCTCCAAAAATTTATGCCAAATGGATATTAGAAGGATTCCAAATTAGAAATGTATGCCGAATTTCATATCAAAAAATTCTAGAAATTCTGGAGAAACCAGAAGAAAATACGGAAACAGGAGAAACGTTACAAAAGGTTGAAAAAATAGAATTTCAAAAAATCCAATTTGCGTATTATGAAAATCAAAATGTATTAAATGGCATTTCGCTAAACGTAAACCAAAACGAAAAAGTTGCCTTAATTGGCAGAACAGGAAGTGGAAAAACGAGTTTGGTCAATCTTATTTGCCGATTTTATGATATAAACGATGGACAAATTTTAATCAATGGACAAGATTATAAAAAATATAGCATTCACAGTTTACGCGATAAAATTGGTTATATCATGCAAAAAGTCGTCATTTTTGATGGCACTATTTTAGAAAACATCAACTATGCCAACAAAGAAGTTTCCAAACAAGAAATCATAGAAGTTTGTAAAAAATTAAATTTACACGACAAAATCATGCAATTTGAAAATGGCTATGAAACCATAATCAATAACGAAACCGACCGATTTTCCAATGGCGAAAAACAAATGATTAATTTTGCACGAGTGATGATTGAAAATCCAGAAATTATCATTCTAGACGAAGCAACTGCCTCTCTTAGCTATAAATCTGAAATGCTCGTTAGAAATGCCATTGATGAAATTACCAAAAACAAAATCAGTTTTATCATTGCCCATCGATTATCCACAATTAAAAACTGTGACAAAATTCTTTTAATGCAAAATGGAAAAATAATCGAAGAAGGAAATCACGAAGATTTAATGAAAAAACAAGGCGAGTATTATAAATTAGTCAATGCCTAATGATTCGCCACAAAAGAAAGGAACAAAAATGGAATTAAAGGAACGAAAAAAATTAAACAAAGCCAGAAGAATCAATGCCAAACTGTATCCCATTTACAAAATGTTTTCTTGGGATTTACTATTTTTCTATTCCATAGAATTTTTATTTTATACCATAACCAAAGGACTAACTGCCGCAGAAATATTGACAATAAATGGACTTTATATCATATTTAAAGTTCTAATGAACATTCCAGCCATTGCCATTTGCGATCGAATCGGGAAACGAAAAGGTATGATTTATGGAAATATTTTGGTGCTTTTAAATATAGTAATATTAATTGTAATGCCAGGTGCCACAAGCGTCATCCTTGCCAATCTAATTTCTTCTTTAGGTTGGATGATGAAAGCAATTTCCGAATCAAATTTAGTTTATGATTCTGTAGCCACACGTGGTGGAGACGGCTTATATACAAAACTAGACGCCAAAGGTGGAAGCTGGTATTATCTATTAGACGGCGTTGCCTCTTTAACAGCAGGTTATTTATTTGTAATTAACAATTATTTACCAATGTATATTTGTTTAGGATTTGTTTTAGCATCAACCATATTATCTTTCTTTTTTAAAGAAATTTATCCACCCAAAAAAGAAGAAAGAAAGCCTTTAGGCGAATTTCTAAAAGGGTATCAAGATGATCTAAAAATGTCTATGAAATTCATTTCAAAATCCAGAAGAATGAAATCTTACATAGTATTTGGCGCCATTTTTTATGGAATTATCTGTATATTTGATACCTACAAAGGCAATTTACTAACCGAGATTGGCGTGCCAGAAGAACAATATTCTATGATACTTGCAATTTTAAGTTTCATAGGAGGAATTTCCGTTAGTTTAATCCCAAGCTTAGAAAAGAAATTTAAAAACAGAGTCTTGACATTTATATCACTCATGTATATTGTAAGTTTTGTAATGGTAGGAAGTTTAGTAACCAACTTTTCAGGAAATCTGTTATTGCCAATTATTTTGACAATGTATTGTTTTTCTAGAATTGCAGTTTCTATTTGGTACATCTTAGAATATAAATATTTGAAGAATTTTAGCACACCTGAAATGCGAGGGAAAATTACCTTTGCCTACGAATTTGTGAATGGAATTGTAGCAAGTATCATGGCTATTTTAGGAGGTCTTGTATTAAACATAATCAACATCAAAGATGCGATTTTAGTAGTTAGCTTAGCTTCACTTGTGATTTTAATTTTAATTTTAGATTATATGCGAACACGTTTCGGCTTAAAACCAGAACAATATACAAAAGAAGACATCGAATTTGTAGAAAAAGTAGAGGAGAAAGTAACCAATGAATAATTATAAAGTATTATTTTATTTGCGTATCTTAAAAAGCATTCTAACCACTTTTGTAGATAGCTTTTTAGTATTATATTTTTTAGAATTATCCGACAGCAATATTTTACCACTTGGAATTTATAAATTAGTGGCAATGACATTTGTATTTGGAACCATATTTTGTGTGAGAAATATTGCCAAATCAAAACATCGTGTAAATTTGATGCGAATTGGAATTTGTTTAGACTTTGTTTATTTTTTAACGATTTTATTATTACGAGAAAAAGTAGTAGACTACATTTATTTGGTGGGAGCTTTATATGGCTTAGAAGAAGGATTTTATTTTTCCGTTTACAACATGTTTGAGTCAGACGGAATTACAAATGAAGAAAGAGCCAAATTTACAGGAACCTATACTTCTGTAAAATCTATTCTAGCCATGATATTTCCAATTTTAATGGGAAGTTATATTTTTACTTCTGGTTTTTTAAGTGCAGTTATTGTAGTGTTAGTCATTGTAGCAGTAAGAATTATTTTATCCTTTCAATTTAAAGACAACAATTTACCAACAGGAGATAGAACCAATTTTGGCGAATACCTAAAAATTGTAAACCAAAATAGAAAAGTAAGACAATTATACAAATGGCAAATTTATGCAGGACTTACTTACTCAGAAGGAGCTTTTGCAAGCATTGTAACCATTTATATCATCAAAATATTTTCCAATAGTGTTAGTTTGGGGATTTTCACTTCTGTTTTTAGTGTTGTCACTTGTTTGCTTGGCATCGGTTTTGCCAAATTCATGAAACCAGAAAATTATAGTCGCAATATAAAAATTACTACTGTATTTACAGTTTTATCCCTATTTGCGATGATTACCAATTGTAATCTGTTCACCGTTATTTTATTTAACTTTTTGCAAACCATTTCAAAAGAATTAACTATATTGATTAGTGATTACAATTGTTATAGCCTTGCCAATGTGCAAGCATTGAAAAAAGAATATAAAGTAGAATATTTTGTTGGAATGGAGTTTTTCTTATATATAGGAAGATTCATTAGTCAAAGCTTATTTATCTTAATGGCATTAACACGGAAGCACCAATATTATGATAATTGTATTTGCCATGTTTTTGATTTTATACGAACTAAATTCTGCCGAATTCAACGACGAAATGCGTTTACAAACAGAAAAACCACATGTTTTTAAAAGAAAAAAATTAGCCAATTTAAAAGTTAGGGAAAAAGTATATGAATAAATTAATTATTATAACAGGAATATCAGGTTCAGGAAAAACCACATTAGCCAGATATTTGAATCAAACAATTCAAAATTCCATTTTATTATCATTAGATCAAGTCAAAGAATCAGTTGCAGATACAATTGGGTTTAAAAATACAGAACAAAAGGAAAATTTAAACCAATTATCCAACCAATTTTTTACGAGTTTATTAGAAGAAAGTATGAAACGTAAAGATGAAACAATAATCATCGAATATCCATTTTCCATAGAATGGAAAAACACATTTCAAAACTTTTCCCAAAAATACAACTACAATGTCATCACAATTAATAGTATCGTAGATGACTTTGATGAAAATTGGGACAGAATTATCAAACGAGATTTTAGTGATGAAAGACATCCAAGTCATGAACGAAGTGAATATAATCCTTTATACAAAAATCAATATGAAAAAGTACAAAATATGGATTATTATAAACTAAAAGAAGAAAATGATACAAAGGAAGACCACCAAATCAACTTAGGAACAATCATTGAATTTCGTAATGAAAACAAGCAAAGTTTAGAAGAAATACGCAAGAAAATTGAGGAGTAAAAATGAAAGAATATTTTTATAAAAGTGAATACAAATGGCTTTATTTATCAAAATTCTTTTTTTCTTTTGCCAATTCATTTATTGATATATTTGGTGTTGTCATGTTACACAAAAATGGAATGCCACTCTATATGATTCTTTTTATTTATGGTTTGCGTTTTGGAATCATGGGATTATGCTCACCATTATTCCTAAAAGTATCTTCCAAATCTGGAATTGCTAGCTGTGCTATTTTAGCCAATCTTTTAAAAATTGCTAGCAGTTATATGATTCAAAAGGGTGCACAAAATAATATCCTACTATTTATCATAATCATGGGATTACCAGGAGCCTTACGAAATCCGATGGAAGATGCTACTTTTGGCAAATATGTAGAAACAGAGCGTCGTGGCAGATATAACAGCATGCAAAACATTTTCAGGATTTGTGGACAAGCTCTAGCCAGTGTATTTGTTGCTTGGGGTGTTACATCTGACAATAATACACTATTGCTTTTAATTATCGCCATGGCTTTTTTATTAGACTATTTATGCATTGGAGTTATAGATTACAGACCAAAGTTAACCAACGAGCATGTTTTCAAAGAAACCATAAAATATATGTTCAAAAATAGGAACAAATATGAATTAATTTATGCGTTAAGAACGAATCATATTATTGAAAGATTATTTGTGCCATTATATGTTTATTTAGTATTACAAGATTTTGTTGCATTTTCCACAGTGATAAGAGTATCCTTACTAATTCAAATTATTACAGTTATAATTATTGGAAAATTGACAGATAAAAACTCCCAAAAAACAAGTGATATCGTAACTATTATTCGAACCCTAATTACAACCATTTATCTATTTGTTCAAAATAAAGTAGCGATTTCCTTTAACAAAGCACTAAGCGATAATTTTGAAAAAGTCTATGAAACTACCATTCAAACATCCATACAAAATATAATAAAAGAATCAGACGAAGATAGTACCATTTTATCAACCATCGTACAAATGAGTTTATGCTTCACAGAATTAATCGTATTTTTGGGGCTTAGCTTAATTAGTTATTTTGTAAACACAAATATATTTTATGTGATTTTTATTCTATCCATTATTTCGACTTTGGAGATTAATTTATTAATCAAGAAAAAATCATAAAAAAGCGAGTACGAAAACGCACTCGCTAGCCCAAGCTACAATGTCGCAAGAATGGTAACAATAATCAAAAACCACATAACAAACAACAAAGTAGTTGAGAGAAAACCGAAGAATCTTTTTCTCATAAAATTCTCCTTCAACAATAATATTAAACAAATTATACCATAAAACAAAAATAAATGCAAGAAAAAGGAGGCAAAATATGAATTCAATCAAACAAGAATTACAAAATTTAATCGATTCAGAATACGCCAAATTCAATCAAAAATTATGTCCAGATACCAAAAAGAAAATGCTTGGCATCCGTGTGCCAGTCCTTCGAAAGTTAGCACAAAAAATTGTCAAAGAATACAACTGGCAAGAGTTTCTAAAGCAAGCAGATGACAATTATTTTGAAGAAGTATTATTACAAGGCTTGGTAATTGGGTATGCCAAAATTCCAATCGATGAAAAATTAGAATACATTAAATGGTTTGTTCCCAAAATCGATAGTTGGGCAATTTCCGATACTTTTTGCCCAACCCTTAAAATCAAACCACAAGACTTGCCAAAGGTTTGGGAATTTATTCAGTCATATTTAAACGCAAGTCAAGAATTTTATGTACGTTTTGCCATCATCATGATGTTAGATTATTATATAACCGATGAATATGTTGATAACGTAATAGAGAAATTAGATAAAATCTCACACGAAGGCTATTATGTCAAAATGGCAGTTGCCTGGACAGTCTGTGAAATTGGAATCAAATTTAATGAAAAAGCAATGAAATACTTAAAAGGCGAAAATCATTTAGACAAATTTACCTTCAATAAAGCACTTCAGAAAATGCGCGAATCCTACCGAATCGACCCAAAGCAAAAAGAAATCTTAAAACAAATGAAACGTTGAAATACCAGAAGAGAGCACATTTAGCAAGACTTGTCAATTGACAAATTTACATAAATATGATATAATAAAAGATAGGGCTTTTGATGAAAAATCAAAAGCTTTCTTACATAATAAAAGTAAAACAACTATTGCTATTTTATAAAAACTGTAATATAATAAATGTATCTTGAAAAAAGGAGAAATTTTAATGGAAAAAAGTTTTAGTGAGAGTTATAAAAATGCAGGAGTAGACGTAACAGCAGGTTACAAATCAGTAGAACTCATGAAAAAATCAATTAAAAGTACCTATAATGAAGGTGTTATCGGAGATATTGGCGGATTTGGTGGACTCTTCGCACCCAATATAGATGGCATGAAAGAACCAATTTTAGTATCACGGAACTGACGGTGTTGGAACCAAACTAAAATTAGCCTTTCTAATGAACAAACACAATACAATTGGACAAGACTGTGTTGCTATGTGTGTCAACGATATTGTATGTTCAGGCGCAAAACCAATGTTTTTCTTGGATTACATGTCTCTATGGAAAAATATTCCAGAAATGGTAGCAGACATTGTAAGTGGCGTAGCAGAAGGTTGCAAGCAAGCAGGATGTGCTTTAATCGGAGGAGAAACGGCTGAAATGCCAGGCATGTATGCAGAAAACGAATACGATTTAGCCGGTTTTTCTGTAGGAATTGTAGATAAAGAAAAAATGATTAACAGTGAAAATATTGAAATTGGAGACAAAGTAATTGGATTAGCCTCTAGCGGAGTGCATTCTAATGGATTCTCTTTAATTCGAAAGTTGTTTCACATTGGAACCGAAGAGAATGCCTTAAATAAGTATCAAGAAGAATTAGGCATGCCATTAGGAGAATGTTTATTAACACCAACTAAAATTTATGTAAAATCAGCCTTAGAACTAATTTCTAATGTGAATGTCAAAGGAATTTCTCACATCACAGGAGGCGGTTTTTATGAAAATATGCCACGTATATTAAAAGAAGGTGTTGCTCTAAACATCAAAGCAGATGCTTATGAAATTCCAACTATTTTCAAACTAATGCAAAAAGTAGGCAATATTCCGACTCATGACATGTACAATACATTCAACATGGGAATTGGTATGGCAATTATTGTACCAGAAAACGAAGTCGAAAAATCAATGAAAATACTGAAAGAATGCGGTGAAGAGGCATATTTGATTGGGGAAGTGGTAGAAGGAAAGAAAGAAATACATATCATTTAATTAGTTAAAAATAAGTTTTCAAAGAGCTTATATGAGAACAAAAATGTTCTTGTATAAGTTCTTTTTTTTGTCTAATTTTGTCGAAAAATGTAATACGATTGTAGTTGATAATATAATGCGAAAAATAATATAATTAAATTAGTTTTACGAACGTAAAGATAAAGGAGAAAAAATGAAAGAAAAAAATAATGATGAAATGAAAGATTTATATGAAGGAATTATATTTAACGGGCGTTTTACGACATCTTGGGTATTAAGACCATTGCAAGGACAGAAAAATAAATATGGAGAATGGCGAACAGCTGAAGTTTTGTTGAAATCAGAATCGGCAAAAGAGATTTGTGAATGCATAGAAGGCACAGATTCTGTTGTTGCACAAGGAATAGCAATTGGGGTAGAACTTGGAAAGCCAACTTTTGATGAGTATGGAAAAGCATTTTTGAAAAGTCATATACCAGATTATAAAGATAGTGAGTTGGGAGTGGCTTTAACGAAAGTTTTATTAGGGGGAGTTGATAGTCAAAGATGTAGCAAAATTATACAGGGGGTTGAGAATGTTTTAGAAAAAAGAGGAAATTATACAGAAGAAGAAAAAAGTGCAATAGGAGCCATTAAAGTTACAGACGTAACAAATAAATTTGAAGGAGAAAAGAGACCTAGAAGGGCTACTATTATTTTATCAAAATTGCGTGAAGTATGTTATGAAGCTGGAACAGTTACAATGCCAGATGTATATCAGAAATGTCTGGAATTACCCTCAGAAAAGGACATTGTGAAGCGAAACCCAGTCAGAAGAAAAGAGCTGGAAAGCGGATATAAGTATTATGCTCAGCATTATGATGAGATACCAATGGATTTTGTAAGTAGATTAGAAGGATGTAATCGAAACAGAATTATTTCATACTATGTAGCATCAAGAGAAGAAGAACTCTTACATATGATTTATGAACAAGAAAAAAATGTGGAAAGAGAATCATAGAAAATGGAAAAAACGGAAGATGAAATAAAAAAATACGATTTCAACCAAATAGAATCAGAAACTTTAAATAAAATCATTGATTATATTAAGAATTCTCAAGAATTTAATAAATTATTTAAGTGTACGCAAATGATTAATGATGTAGTAAAAGAGGAAAATCCCACTCGAACTACTCGAGGAGAGCATTCAAAACAAGTATCAGTAAATTCAAAGAATTTAGCAATGGCATATTCTGGTGATGAAAAGACGGCAAAAAGAGCAGTTATTGTAGGGCTTGGTCACGATTTGGGACATCTCCCAATGGGACATGCTACAGAAATTGTTTTAAGCGATGAATATCAAAAAGAAGAAATATTTAAAAATATAAAAAAACCACAATTTAATCATGCACAGATGAGTGGACCGATTATTGCTAGAATGTTTGAAAAGATGTTCGAAAATAATTATGATGAAGAATTGGGAGTTGAGATATTTTCAAAAAAAGAAATAGAATTAATACAAAAAAGCAAATTTGTTGATTACATAGTAGAAGGGGTGCAAAATCATAGTGTTTATTTAGTATCTGAATTAAGTGGAGATGCCAAAAATGATGTTGCCTTAATTTGCGGAAGATTGGCTGATACATTATCTTACATGCCAACAGATTTATATGATTTATTACATACGATAAGAAATGATGGAGAATTTGAAAATCAAGGACAAACTATTATTAATGAAAAGGATTTAAAGAGTTTAGTCTATGAAGGAAAAATAAGAAAAGAGTTAACTTTAAGTGAACCAGAAGCTGACCAAGAAAAATACAGAAAAGAATATGAGCAGAGTAAACAAAAAGTTGCAACAATTTCAGTTTCCAAAGAAGAATATAAAGGAGAAGAACACTAGCTTGACAGTGTTATGTGAATATGGTATTTTATAATAAATAGAAAGCAAAAGGAGAAAACCAATGAACACATTTCAACAAATCGAACAAAAACACAGAATTTTAATTGACAAAGCAATCGAAATCATGAAAAATGTACAAGATATAAAACATTCTTTGTCCCATGTAGAATCGGTTGTAACTTACACAAAAGAAATCCTAGAAAAAGTAGAAAAAGCTGATAAAGAAGTATGCATCATTTCTGCTTATTGGCATGATGTAGGAAGAATAGAAAAAGCAGAAGGTCATGCTAAGGTTAGTGCCAAGATGCTTCAGGAAGAAATGAGAAAATTAGGCTATGAAGAAGAATTGATTCAAAAATGCTATTTAGCCATTTATAAACATGGCTGGAGAGAAGAACCTGAAACGCTAGAAGGAATCATTATTCGTGATGCAGATAAAATTGATTTTGTGGGAATTGGCAGATGGAAAGAATGTATTCAAGAAAACTGCAAGTTTAGCAAAATCTTAGAATTATTACCAACTATGCGAAAAAACTTGTTAAAACTAGATTGCTCCAAAGAGATTTTTGACCGAGAAATAGCAAATTTGGTGGTGTATTTGCATAATAAGGTTTTTAAGGCAGACGAATAAGGAAAAATTGACAATTTTATGTAAATATGATACAATTATAATAACAAAATATATAAATTTAGCAAGCGTCACTTTGGTGGCAGGAAGGAGCAACTATGTGGTATTATGTAATAATTGAAAATCATTCAAAAGGAGGATGTGAACGAATATGTGAACGGACTCTGATATTAAATTCGCAGTTTTCTAAAGAAGAAATTCGGCACCAGATGGAAAAGGAACATGTTGACGAGGCGTTCATAACGGCGATGGAGGAAAAGGGAATTTTTCTGTATGAGAATCTTTCCTTTGAGTCAAAAGGTAGGATGATAGTTTCTTGGGAAAACTGGGATGAAGACGGCAGGCTTGTTTCAACGCATGAGCGCAAATTTGCCAAGAAGTATACGGTAGAATTTCATCCGTATGATGGCTTTGCATGGCACTATCACAGAACCGCCTTAGAAAAATTTCAGATTTGGCTGTGGAGAAGGCTGGAAAGCTTGAAAAAATTGTTCCATAAAAGCAGTGACGCAGAAGATGATTCTGATAACACTTCTGACGCTGTTTCGGCAACTCCTCCTGAAGAACGAGAGAAAGAAAAAATAAGAGAGATGGAGGAAGAAGAAAAAGAAAGATAAGAAAAAGGCGGGCGAACGAGAATAAAATGTTCAAGTTCGTCCGCTTTTTTCTTTTTTTCTACAATTTCCTTGAAAAATTTACAATTTTATAATATAATAAATATATCAAAAAAACGAAAATAAAATTTTAGGAGGTATTTCCATGTCAGTCAAAAGAATTTATGTTCAAAAGAAGCCAGGTTTTGATGTAGAGCAAATCGATTTATTAAATGATATCAAAGAAAATCTACAAATCAGCAATATAGAAAAAATCGTTGTATTAAATAGATACGACGTTGAAGGAATCACGCAAGAGGTTTTTGACCAAGCCAAAGGAACCATTTTTTCTGAGCCACAAGTGGACCATTATTTTGTAGAAGACTATCCAATAGAAGAAAATACGAATGTTTTTGGCGTCGAATTTTTGCCAGGTCAATTTGACCAAAGAGCTAATTCGTTATCCGAATGTTTACAAATCTTATCTGGTGGCAAAAAGCCAACCAGTAAATCAGCAAAAATCTATGTATTATCAGGAAATATAAGCAACGAAGAAATCGATAAAATCAAAAAATATATCATCAATCCAGTTGATTCTAGAGAATGTTCTTTAGCAAAAGTGGACACCTTAGAAGATAATATGGAAGAACCACAAGAGGTTGCCATCATCGAAGGATTTATTAACATGACTGACGAAGATAGTGAAAAATTCTACAAAAAATACGGATTTGCCATGGATATGGCAGACTTAAAATTTTGCCAAACCTATTTCAAAGAAACGGAAAAAAGAAATCCTACCATGACAGAAATGAAAATGATTGACACTTACTGGTCAGACCACTGCCGTCACACAACTTTCTTAACAAAATTAGAAAAAATTGACATCAACTGGGATTTACTTTCTAAAATTTATGAACAATATACCAAATCCAGAGAATATGTTTATGAAGGAAGACGTGCAAAAGATGTTTGCTTAATGGATTTAGGAACGATTGTTGCGAAAGAATTAAAGAAAAGAGGCGTACTGAAAAATTTAGATGAATCCGAAGAAATCAATGCTTGCAGTTTTCGTGCTGAAATTTTAGTCGATGGGAAACCAGAAGAATATTTAATTATGTTCAAAAACGAAACCCATAATCATCCAACAGAAATCGAACCATTCGGTGGAGCAGCCACTTGTTTAGGCGGTTGTATTCGTGACCCATTATCAGGCAGAGTGTATGTATATCAAGCCATGCGTATTACAGGTTGTGGAAATCCAACACAATCCGTAGCAGATACCATGCCAAATAAATTGCCACAACGTAAATTAACCAACGAAGCAGCACGTGGATATAGCTCTTACGGAAACCAAATTGGACTTGCTACAGGACAAGTTGCTGAAATTTATGATGATGGCTATCTAGCCAAAAGAATGGAATTAGGTGCCTTAATCGGAGCAGCACCAAAAGAAAATGTTGTACGAGAGCGTCCTGAGCCAGGTGACATTGTTGTCCTTCTAGGTGGTCGTACAGGACGTGACGGATGTGGAGGAGCAACAGGAAGTTCCAAAGCCCATACCAGTGAATCGTTAACAACTTGTGGTGCAGAAGTCCAAAAAGGAAATGCTCCAGAAGAAAGAAAAATTCAAAGATTATTCCGAAATCCAGAAGCCACAAAGTTAATCAAACGATGCAACGATTTTGGTGCAGGTGGTGTATCGGTTGCCATTGGAGAATTGGCAGACGGTTTAGTGATTCAATTAGACAAAGTACCTAAAAAATACGAAGGTTTGGATGGAACAGAACTTGCTATTTCTGAATCGCAAGAAAGGATGGCAGTTGTTGTTTCCAAAGAAAATGCAGAAAAATTTATTCAGTTAGCCGAAACCGAAAATATTGAATCCACAATTGTAGCAGAAGTTGTGGAAGAACCACGTGTAAAAATGTATTGGCGAGAAAAATGCATTGTGGATATAGCCAGAGAATTTTTAGATACCAATGGAGATGTTAAAAAGACGGAGGCATCTGTTCAAAAGCCAGATTACGAGAAATCTCCATTGAAGGCACAACAAGCTCCAAAAGATTTAGAAGCAAAATGGAAAGAAACGATTTCTAGTTTAAATTGTTGCTCTCAAAAAGGATTAGTCGAAAGATTTGATAGTACAATCGGCGCGAACACAGTGTTAATGCCATTTGGTGGAAAATATCAATTAACGCCAGCAGAAGGAATGGTTGCTAGAATTCCAACTTTAAAAGGTTACACCAATACTGGAACTATTATGACTTATGGCTATAATCCAGAAATTGCAAAATGGAGCCCATTTCATGGAGCACTATATGCGATTCTTGAATCAGTGACGAAGTTAGTTGCCATTGGTGGAGATTATAAAGAATCTTGGTTAACACTTCAGGAATATTTTGAAAAATTAGGAACAGATAGCAAACGTTGGGGCAAACCATTTTCAGCTTTATTGGGAACCTATCTAATACAAGAAAAATTAGGCATTGCTTCCATTGGTGGAAAAGATAGTATGTCTGGTTCTTACAACGAATTAGATGTACCACCAACTGTTGTTTCATTCAGTGTTTCAACTGTTGATATTGAAAAGGTAGTTTCCAATGACTTTAAAAAAGCAGATTCAAAAGTGGTATTGTTAAGAAACAAAATGGATAATGATTATTTGCCGGATTTTGAAGATTTAAAGGAGAATTATGAAATTGTACATAAATTAATCCAAGAAGGAAAGGTGTTGTCCATTTCAACAGTTCGAAATGGCGGATTAGCAGATTGTTTAACAAAAGCTTGTATAGGAAATAAACTAGGTTTCAAGATGACAGCAGATGTAAATCCATTTGAATTAATGTATGGTTCTTTTGTGATTGAATTAGCAGAAAATGTTGAAAATCCAAAATTCATTGAATTAGGAACAACGTGTGATTGTGCTAATATTGTAATTGGTGAAGTGAAAATGCCAATTGAAGAATTAATAAAAGTTTGGCAACAACCATTAGAAAAAGTATTTCCAACCAAAGCAAAAGCAGAAAATTCAAAAGTAGAAAATATTGCGTCCGATAAAAAATGTACCATAAAATGTTCAAAACCAATTGCAAAACCACGTGTATTTATTCCAGTATTTCCAGGTACAAACTGTGAATACGATTTGACAAAAGCATTTGAAGATGCAGGGGCAATGGTACATACCAGCGTATTTAAAAACGTAAAAACAAACGATGTTGCAGAATCCATTGAGGAATTTGCAAAACAAATTAAACAAGCCCAAATTATTATGTTGCCAGGAGGCTTTAGTGCAGGTGATGAACCAGACGGTTCTGGAAAATTCATCGCATCAGTATTTCGAAATCCAAAATTGAAAGATTTAATTCATGCTCATTTATATGAAGAAGATGGATTAATGCTAGGAATTTGCAATGGTTTCCAAGCGTTAGTAAAAACAGGATTATTGCCATATGGAAAAATTATAGAAATGGATGACACGATGCCAACGCTTACTTTTAACCAAATTGCAAGACACCAATCTTGTATGGTGCAAACAAAAGTAACATCAAAATTGTCACCTTGGTTCAGCAAAATAGAAATGGGAGAAGTATTTACCATTCCAGTTTCACATGGAGAAGGAAGATTTGTAGTATCTGAGGAAATGTACCAAGAGTTACTTCAAAATGGACAAATTGCGACACAATATGTTGATTTCGCAGGAAATGCTTCAATGGATATTGCTTTTAATCCAAATGGTTCAAATCATGCTATTGAATGTATTACAAGTCCAGATGGAAGAATTATGGGAAAAATGGGGCATTCCGAAAGATGTTATACCGATATTTACAAAAATATGCCAGGAAAAAAAGACCAGAAGTTGTTTGAATCAGGAGTTGCGTATTTTTCATAAAATGATAATTGCAAGGCAGATTTTTATCTGCCTTGCGTGGTAGTAATAAATTTGTCAATTTTTTAAATTGACAAATTTACATAAATATGATATATTATAAATGTTTTAAAAATTTGAAAAGCAGAAAGGAGAAGGACCATGGAAAAAGGGATACGGGAGAATAAGCTTGCAAGTAGTGAAAAGGTTTTTGATATAGTAAGAAGTATAATCGAAACCTTTGAACTGGATATTTCTGGTGATGAGATAGCTAGATTTGATTTCAAATGGAGAAAAGAAACAACAGATTTTTCCTTAAAAACATTTCCAGTTAAACCTACGCCCATAGAAGTAAGTCACAACGGTTCTCAGTTTCTTGGAAAAGTTTCTTATATAGAAACTGGTTTTTTAAATAAAGATCCGTAAAAAGTCTGCTAAAAATTCCGCTGTTTTAAAACTATGAAATGGCGGGATTTTTTTGTCATTAAAACTTGACTATTTTCCCAAAAAATTATATGATATCAATGTACAAAAAATAAAAGGAGATTTTTATGGAAAAAAATAAATATATGACTCCATTAAGTGGCAGATATCCAAGCCAAGAAATGAATTACATTTGGTCAGATGACAGCAAATATTCTACTTGGCGTAAGTTGTGGATTGCACTTGCTGAAACAGAAAAAGAACTAGGGATTGATATTACAGATGAACAAATTAATGAAATGAAACAACATGTTTTTGATATCGATTATAATGTGGTTGCCCAAAGAGAGGCAGAATGTAGACATGATGTCATGTCACATGTTTATGAATTTGGCACAAAATGCCCTTCAGCCAAGCCAATTATTCATTTGGGAGCAACTTCATGTTATGTAACAGATAATACAGATGTTATTTTGATGACAGAAGCGCTTAAATTAATCAAGCAAAAGTTAGTCGTGGTAATTCATAATTTGAAAAATTTTGCAGAACAATACAAGAGTGTTACTTGTTTGGGATATACACATTTTCAACCAGCACAATTAACAACAGTTGGTAAAAGAGCAACGCTTTGGTTACAAGATTTAATCGAAGATTTAGAAGAATTAGAATTTGTGGAAAGCCATATGAAATTATTGGGTTGTAAAGGAACAACAGGAACCCAAGAAAGTTTCATGAAATTATTTAAAGATGAAGAAAAAGTGAAACAAATCGATGGCAAAATCGCAGAGAAAATGGGATTTGATAAAGTATTTTCTGTATCTCGGACAAACCTACACCAGAAAATTAGATAGCAGAGTTTTAAGTTTGCTATCCCAAATTGCACAAAGTGCGTCGAAATTTGCTAATGATATGCGATTATTACAACACGAAAAAGAATTAGAAGAACCATTTGAAAAAGGTCAAATTGGTTCATCTGCAATGGCGTATAAAAGAAATCCAATGCGAAGCGAACGTATCAATTCATTGAGCAGACACGTAATAGCACTTTCTATGGATCCTAATATGACAGCTAGTACCCAATGGCTAGAAAGAACCTTAGATGATTCTGCTAACAAAAGAATTTGTGTACCAGAAGCATTTTTAGCAGTAGATTCGATTCTGATTTTATATGCCAATATCACAAGTGGAATTGTGGTTTATGAAAATGTTATCAAAACCAATATGATGCAAGAATTGCCTTTTATGGGAACCGAAGAAATTTTGATGAATGCTGTTTTAAAAGGCGGGGACAGACAAGAATTACATGAAAAGATTCGTATATATTCTATGGAAGCAGGAAGAGAAGTCAAAGAATTTGGCAGACCAAATGATTTAGTAGAGCGAATTGCAAAGGATGAAACATTTGGTATGACAAAAGAAGAAATTTTGTCAGCTTTAAGCCCAGATAATTTATGCGGTCGCAGTACAAATCAAGTAACAGATTTTATCGAAAGTATTGTAAATCCAATTTTACAACAATATCAGGATTTATTAAATATTGATATTGGAAATGTGAATGTATAAAATTTATATAGAGGCATGGAATACCATGCCTAAAATACTTTGAAAAAATATAGAGTTGAAAGGAACAAAAATATGGCAAAAGTAAATGTAGTGATTCGGAACTTTTTATGGAGATGAAGGAAAAGGCAAAATTATTGACTATTTATCAAAAGATGCAGATTTTGCTGTCAGATGTACAGGGGGAAATAACGCAGGACATACGATTTATGTGGACGAAAAAAAATTTGCTTTCCATCTTATTCCTTCTGGAATTTTGAATGCGAACACAAAAGCAATTATTGGAAATGGAGTTGTAGTTGATCCGAAAGTTCTAATGGAAGAAATTGAAAATTTAAAAAGCAATGGATATGAAGTAAATAATTTATACATAAGTGATAAAGCACATGTGATTTTCCCATATCATATTGAGTTTGATCAGCTGTTAGAGGATTTGAGAGATAAAAATGACAAAATTGGAACCACGAAAAGAGGAATTGGTCCAGCATATTGTGATAAATTTGAAAGAAGTGGAATTCGATTTGAAGATTTTATATCTGACCGATTTGAAACTTTACTAAAGAGAAATGTAGGGCAACGAAATAAGATTTTAGAATTGTATGGTTGTGAGCAGTTTGACAGCAATCAAATTTTTGAAGAATATAAAAAGTATGCAGATTATTTGAAAAAATATGTTGTGGATACAGTAAGCATGCTGCATGAAGCATTGGAGCAAAATAAAACAATATTGTGTGAAGGAGCACAAGCGACTTTGTTGGATATTGATTTTGGAAGTTATCCATTTGTAACATCTTCGAATCCAACCATTGGGGGGATTTCAAGTGGTAGTGGAATTGGTGCAAAATACATTGGTGAAGTGTATGGGGTTTTGAAAGCATATTCTTCAAGAGTGGGAAGTGGACCATATTTGACAGAAGAGGATAATGAAATTGGGGACAAAATCAGAGAATTGGGACATGAATATGGAACCACAACCAAAAGACCTCGCCGTTGTGGTTGGTTAGATGCGGTTGCCCTGAAGTATGCTGTTATGGTCAATGGAATCACAGGACTAGCAATGAATCATTTAGATACCATTGGAAAATTAGATAAAATAAAATTGTGTGTTGCTTATAGACACGATGGTATAGAAAATATGAAATTTTCGACAAACCCAGATTATGTGTCAAAATGCGAACCAGTCTATGAAGAATTTGAAGGAAATTTCGGAGATATTTCTGGGATTAAGAAACGTGAAGATTTACCAGAAAATGCAAAAAAATATATAACTAGAATTCAAGAATTAGTTGGCGTACCAGTGAAATTTATTGGAACAGGTGCGGGAAGAGATGAATTAATTGTAGAATAAGAAATATCAATTTTGCAAGCAAAACATTCTGCTAAAATTTGACAAGACAAAACAAAAGTGCTAGAAATATCTTTTCTAGCACTTTAAATTTATATTAGTGTTTAAAATGTCTCATATGCGTAAATATCATAGTCATGCCATATTCATTGCATTTATCAATTGAAAGTTGGTCTTTTTTGGCACCACCAGGTTGAATAATAGCTGTAATTCCAGCGACGTGAGCTGCTTCTACACAGTCATCAAAAGGGAAAAAGGCGTCTGATGCTAAAACAGCATTTTGTGTTGCATCTTTACCAATCAGTTCTTCAGCATGTTCTACACATTGTTTGGTGGACCAAATACGATTGACTTGTCCAGGACCGATTCCCACAGTTTGTTTATCTTTGGCAAGTGCGATTCCATTTGATTTTACAAATTTTACGACTTTCCAAGCAAACATCAAATCTTCTAATTCTTTATCGGTAGGCTTTCTGTCGGTTACAACTTCGTATTCATCTAGCAATTTTGCATCAATGGTTTGAACAATCATTCCACCATTAATTTTTTTGATATCATAAGAATTTTCGTTTTGCTTCGTTGTAATTTCAGGCAATTCTAACACACGAACGTTTTTCTTTTTTCTTAAAATTTCCAAAGCTTTCTCAGAATAAGAAGGTGCCACGATAACTTCTAAAAACATCTCAGACATTTCATTTGCAATGGCTTCATTAATTTCACGATTGGCAACCACAATGCCACCAAAAATCGACATCTTATCAGCCAAATAAGCTTTTCGCCAAGCTTGATAAATATCGTTATCACTTCCAACACCACAAGGATTTCCATGTTTACAAGCAACTACCGTTGGTTCTTCAAATTCTTTCAATAATTCTAAAGCGCCGTTTGTATCATTAATATTATTAAAAGATAATTCTTTTCCATTTAATTGTTTTGCCGTTACTAAAGAACCTTCGCATTTTCCAACTTCCTTATATAAACATCCTGTTTGGTGAGGATTTTCACCATAACGCATTTCTTGCACTTTTTCAAAAGTTAAAGAAAGCGTTTGGGGATAAGAGTTATCTTGTCGTTCATTTTTTATGTAATTACAAATCATAGCATCATAATTTGCAGTATGTTCAAATACTTTTTGCATTAAATAAAATTTCGTATCCAAAGAAACTTGTCCATCTGTTTTTAATTCTTCTAATACTTTTGAATAATCATTTGGATCAGTAATAACAGTCACATCTTGATAATTCTTAGCTGCAGAACGAAGCATAGTTGGACCACCGATATCAATATTTTCAACACATTCCGGGCGAGTTACATTTTCTTTCATCATTGTTTGCTTAAATGGATACAAATTAACAATAACAAAATCAATGGTGCCAATATCCAAATCTGCCAATTGTTTCATGTGATTTGCATTGTTTCTCATTGCCAATATTCCGGCATGTACTTTTGGATGAAGTGTTTTTACACGACCGTCCAGACATTCTGGAAATCCAGTTAAATCAGAAATTTCAGTTACCTTAACATTTTCTTCCTTCAATTTTTTAAAAGTACCACCAGTTGAAATAATTTCAATTCCCAAAGATTCCAATTCTCTAGCCAATTCCACAATACCAGCTTTATCCGATACACTAATTAAAGCTTTCATAAAAATTCCTCCTAATTAATAAGATTCTTCTATTATATAACAAAAATGGTAAAATGTAAAGCATAAAAATGAATTATGTAAATTATTTTTGTAAAAAGGGTTGAAAAAGTTGTAAAAATATGGTAAAATATTAGTAATAAAAAATTTAGGGAGGTATCAAAAATGAGAAAAGAGAAAGGACGGAGAAAAGACTTTAACTTAAATTCAAACCGAAAGAGGACTAGAAGAGACTGGAAAAAAGAACGGAAAAGGAGAAGCCGCAAAAAATTCCAAGGAGGACTTTTAATTGGAATTTTATTAGTAATCACACTTGGAATAGGTGGGATATTTTTGTTTATTCATCATGACAACTCTGTTGAAGTTTCTACGAGTGATAATTCTGCCGATAAACTTGTGGATGATTCTAAAATGGAAACAGAAGTGGAAATAGAAACAGAGGCAGAAGTAGAGATGAAACTGGAAGCTGAAATAGTGGAAGAATTAATTGCAGAGTATACAATTAACAATCCTAATTCTAGTGCTAATAGAAATTCCAATCTAGCTATTGCTGCCGATATAATAAATAGGGGTACAGGTGGAACAGATGGTTATATACTAGATCCAGGAAAAAAATTTTCTGCTTTAGAAACCTTAGGAGAAATAACAGAAGAAAAGGGATTTAAAGCAGCACCAGAATATCAAAACGGCCAATTGGTTGATGGGATAGGTGGTGGAATCTGTCATATAACTACTACAACGAACAGTGCTATACAGCAAACGGAACAGAGCACAGATGAGGAATATTTACATGCCGAACCACATTCTATTACTCTTAGAACAGGGAAACCACCAGCATATATTAATCCAGAAAGAGGCGATAAAGAAGCTTCTATTGCAAGGAGTGTATGGAAGGATTTTTACTTCATTTCAACTTTAGAATACAGTATTCGAATTCAGATTTTAACTGATAATGGCAGTGTAACAGTACGGATTTTTTCAAGAAAAGAAATACCCAAAATAGGGGCAATTGCCCCTATTTTTATTAATTGTGTAAATCTCCTAGTTATACTGGGGGATAATTATTATAAATAAAATTAAAATAGGTATTGACAAACCAAAATAAAGGTGCTAAAATAAAACACGCTGATGACGAAAAAAGTCGAAAGTGAAGAGAAAAAAAGCATGTTAAAAAAGGCTATAAAAAATATTTTTAAATTTTTTAAAAAAGTTATTGACAAGAAAAAAAATATGTGCTAAAATAAATCTTGCTGACGACGAAGAAAGCAAAAAATAAAATTTACTAA
>CANSKZ010000002.1 GCA_947647595.1 uncultured Clostridium sp.
CTGTTTTCTGTTTCATATTCTACGTGAGCTGTGTTGATTGTGATTCCTCTTGCTTGTTCTTCTGGTGCTCCGTCGATTTTGTCATATGCTGAAAATTCAGCTTTTCCTAATAAACTTAAATATTTTGTGATAGCAGCTGTTGTTGTTGTTTTTCCATGGTCAACGTGACCGATTGTACCAATGTTAACATGTGGTTTTGTTCTTTCAAATTTAGCTTTTGCCATTTTTGATTCCTTCCTTTCTTGAAGTAGTTTCTCTACTTCTTTAAAATTTTTATTTTCAATTATTTGCATTTTACACTATATTTCCATAAAATGCAAGCTATTTTCTAAAATTTTTCTAAAATTTTAAAATTAACCTTCTTTGTTCGTTCTTGTTGCAACAATATTGTCCAAAATTGATTTTGGCACTTCGTCATAATGAGATGGTTCCATTGAATACGTTCCTCTACCTTGTGTTTTTGAACGTAAATCTGTTGCATAACCAAACATTTCTGAAAGTGGAATAAATGCATGAATTTCTTGCATTCCGTCATCTCCGTCCATTCCTTCCATTCTTCCACGTCTTGAGTTAACGTCTCCAATAACATCTCCCATATATTCTTCTGGAACAGTAATTTCAACTTTCATGATTGGTTCCAAAATAACAGATTTTGCTTGACGACATCCTTCTTTAAATGCCATAGAACCAGCAATTTTGAATGCCATTTCTGATGAATCGACATCGTGGTAAGAACCATCCACTAAAGTTGCTTTAAAGTCGATAACTGGATAACCAGCAAGTGTACCACTTTCCGCAGCTTCACGAATTCCTTCTTCGGTTGGTTTGATGTATTCTTTTGGAACAACACCACCCACGATTTTGCTTTCAAACTCAATTCCTGAACCTGGCTCTAATGGTTCCATTTCAATCCAAACATGACCATATTGACCACGTCCACCAGATTGACGAATGAATTTTCCTTCCACGCGAACTTGCTTACGAATAGTTTCTTTGTAAGCAACTTGTGGTTTACCAACATTACATTCTACTTTGAATTCTCTTTTTAATCTGTCAACAATAATATCTAAGTGTAATTCACCCATACCAGCAATAATTGTTTGACCGGTTTCTTGATTGGTATAAGTTTTGAAAGTTGGATCTTCTTCTGCTAATTTTGCTAAGGCAATTCCCATTTTTTCTTGCGCAGCTTTATCTTTTGGCTCAATCGCAATATCGATAACTGGCTCTGGGAATTCCATAGATTCTAGAATAATTGGATGTGCTGGGTCACACAAAGTGTTTCCTGTTGTAACATCCTTCAAACCAACTGCTGCTGCAATATCTCCAGCATATACTTTTTCAATGTCTTCTCTATGGTTTGAATGCATTTGAAGAATTCTACCAATTCTTTCTTTTTTATCTTTACTTGAGTTTAATACCGTAGAACCTGATTCTAAAGTCCCTGAATAAACTCTAAAGAAACATAATTTTCCAACAAATGGGTCTGTTGCAATTTTGAAAGCCAATGCAGCAAATGGTTCAGAATCGGAAGTTTTAGCTTCTGTTTCTTCACCGTCTAATGTTTCTCCTTTAATATGGGCAATATCCGTTGGTGCTGGCATATAATCAACAACCGCATCCAATAATTCTTGCACACCTTTATTTTTGTAAGAAGAACCACAAGTTACTGGAACGATTTTGTTTGCAATAGTTCCTAAACGTAAACCTTTTTTAATTTCTTCTTCAGAAAGTTGTTCTCCTTCTAAATATTTCATCATCAATTCTTCATCTTGTTCAGCCACCGATTCAACCATTTTTTCACGATATTCATTTGCTAAATCTTTCATATCGTCTGGAATATCTGTTTCTTCCACTTCTTTTCCTAAATCGTCTTTGTGAATAAAAGCTCTCATTTTTACTAAGTCAACAATTCCTTGGAAATTATCCTCTGCTCCAATTGGTAATTGGATTGGAACAGCATTGGCTTTCAAACGATTTTTCAATTGGTCAATACAAAGCATGAAGTTTGCACCAGTAATATCCATTTTATTAACATATACCATTCTTGGTACACTATATTTATCCGCTTGTCTCCAAACCGTTTCTGTTTGTGGTTGAACACCACCTTTAGCTGCCAATACAGTAACAGCTCCATCAAGAACTTTTAAAGATCTTTGTACTTCAACTGTAAAATCAACGTGTCCTGGTGTATCAATAATATTAATACGATTGTTATTCCAGAAACAAGTTGTACAAGCAGAAGTAATGGTGATTCCTCTTTCTTGCTCTTGTGCCATCCAGTCCATTGTTGCTGCTCCTTCGTGTGTTTCCCCTATTTTATGAACTTTTCCTGTATAAAATAGAATTCTCTCTGTTGTTGTTGTTTTACCAGCATCAATGTGAGCCATAATTCCTATGTTTCTTGTTCTCTCTAATGGGTATTCTCTTCCTGCCACTATTTTTTCCTCCTTTTTTTATTTTAATGTAGTTAACTTGCTAACGTAAATTAACTACTAATACTGTCACTCACTTACGTTCGAACAGTCTCAGTATTAGAATTTATAATGTGCAAATGCTTTGTTTGCTTCTGCCATTTTATGTGTATCTTCTTTCTTCTTAAATGCTCCACCGTTTCCAGCAATTGCATCTAAAATTTCACCAGCTAGTTTTTCAGACATTGTTTTTTCATGTCTTTTTCTAGCATACATAACAAGCCATCTCAAGCCTAAAGTTTGTCTTCTTTCTGGTCTAATTTCTAGTGGTACTTGGTAAGTTGCACCACCTACACGTCTTGCTTTTACTTCTAAAACTGGCATGATATTTTCTAAAGCTGCTTCAAATACTTCTAATGCATCTTTATTTTCTTTTTCTTTTATCATATTAAATGCATCATAAACAATACTTTGAGCAACTGTCTTTTTACCATCTAACATAATATTATTGATTAATTTTGTAACCACTTTACTATTATATAATGGATCTGGTAAAACTTCTCTTTTTGCAATATATCCTTTTCTTGGCACTATATTTTCCCTCCTTATTTATATTTAGTGTTTAACCATTTATAACACTAAAAGGTACTCTGGAAAGATTCTTTCACTTTCCCGTCATAGTGCAATTTATAAAATCTATGTTTAATCAACTACAATTTTATTTTGCACTATTTGGGGCAATTGATAATCGCCCTTACAATTTGACATTATGCTTTTTTAGGTTTTTTAGCACCGTATTTTGAACGAGCTTGCATTCTGTCTTTTACACCTGCTGTATCTAAGGTTCCTCTGATAATGTGATATCTCACACCTGGTAAATCTTTTACCCTTCCACCTCTGATTAATACAACACTGTGTTCTTGCAAATTGTGACCTTCTCCTGGGATATAAGATGTTACTTCATATCCGTTTGAAAGTTTAACCCTAGCAACTTTTCTTAAAGCAGAGTTTGGTTTTTTAGGTGTAACTGTTTTTACAACTGTACACACACCTCTTTTTTGAGGAGCTCTGTTATCTGTTTGAACTTTTTTTCTAGAGTTATAACCTTTTTGTAAAGCAGGAGCAGTCGATTTTGTCGTTGATGTTTTTCTTCCTTTTCTAACTAATTGGTTAATTGTTGGCATTCTTTTTTCTTCACCTCGTTTCCTTTTCAAAATTAAAAATACGCTTCTTAGCTTACGGAAATAAATAATCCAGCTATAAGCGTATTATATTTTATCATCATTTTTAAAATAAGTCAATGATTTTCTAAAATTTAATTTGTAAATTTTAGAAAATCACCCTCCACCTTCTATTATATCACATTTTTAAATTTATGTCAACTTGACTTTATCATAAAAATATGCTATTATGATTCGTTTTACTTATTGCAATTCTTCTTCAGTCAACGCTTTGCCATATACTTTAATATTACGAAAATATCCTTTTATTTTCGTATTTCCCCCCTCGTTACCACGATTAATTCCAAGTGGAGATGACCAATCTCTGTTTAACATATCATAATTTGGTGTTCCCATTGACACCCCATTTATATAGGTCGTCACACGATTTCCAGAACATACTAGAGCAAGAGAATCCCAAGTATCCCATTTCCACCAAGGTTTCGTACTATCTATAAAATAACCATAATAGCCATTTGTATTTGTGTAACACATACCTCCAATCAAAGGATAATGTGAATCATAATGAAATCCACAGCCAAGACAACCATTGTAATCACACCCTGTCGTACCAACATTAAGTAGCCATACACTTCTTGACAAACTAGAGACACTTGATAATTTCACATCCAAACATAGAGAAAAATCTCCATCTGGAAAAGTATAATTCGTAGGTGTTTCCACTACTGCATCTCCGTCTATATACAATCCATCACTAAATGCTATTTCCCCTTTTTTCACTTCCATGTTATCTCTATTTTTTACTACATTGTTTAAATTTGATGTTAATGGCCAATAATCAATAATTATTTTTTGTGCCTCTACAATTATTTCTATATCTCCTATTACGTTTTCAATATTAATTTCCGTTAGTTCATCTAATGTTATTTCTTCATTTTCCATTTTTACAATAACATTATCTATTTCGTATCCAACTTCTGCTATTATTTTTGTTGTATATTTTTCATTTTCTTTGATACGACTTGCACTATTACTAAGACTTACTCCTTCAGCTAATTTTTTTATTATACTATAATAAGGCACATTACTCTCTTCTCCTAGCACTATATTTCCATCTTCTGTTATTGTGACTATTTTTGTATTACCATTCTTATCTGTATATATTATTTGCCCATCTTCATTACAATTGATTGTTCCTCCACTTGGTGTTTTATAATTATTTAAATTGTTTTTTATATATTCGGATAAAAGCATGTTTTTATTTGTATCATAATTTTCATAATATGCTATTTTTAAGTCTGATATCGCTAAATTAAGTTCTTCTTCTTCGATTGCTTTTTGATTTTTATTTACCGCTGACTCAGCTCTTTCTAAAATTCCTTCATCCCCTGAAATTAATCTTAAACTTACCCCAGCTAAAATTAATAAAATAATTATTGTAATTACTAACGCTATCAAAGTAATAGCTCGATTATTTCTCATTTTTCTTTCGTTCATTTTTCACATTTCCTTTTCTTATTTTTTTTGAATAGTTATTAATTCGCTCTTTATTTTAATAATAACAAAGCAATTCCTCTTATGTCAATAGTTTTATGTTTATTATATATAAATTGATTCGCCCTATTTTTATTCTTTTCCAACTTCTCCTATCATTTTCAAAACTAATTCATAGGCAAATTCCTGCGATTTCCTACCTATATTTCGATCATATGGCTCGCATAAGATTTCATTATTCGAAATAATTCGAATCCCCAATACAGGTACTTGGAAATCATTGGCTAACTTATAAACAGCAATCCCTTCCATTTCCTCACAAAGTGTGCCATATTTTTCGTTAAGCCATAAAATTCGGTCTGCCTCACAATTCCAGACATCGCCACTTCCAATCATTCCAAAATGAACGTTTCCATCCTCATAAGAAAGCTGTTTGGCAAGTTCTATCAAATGTTCATCGCCATATTGATATTCTAACCTATCTTCTTCGCCAGAAATAAAATTCACCAAATCCCATTCTAAACTATTACTGCCTTCTCCTTCTTTTTTTGCTGGCGTTTTACAAGATACAATATTGATACACTTTTCTCCAACTACAATATCTCCTGTATGAATATTTTTTCCATGCGCACCAGCTGTTCCTTGGCTAATGATTGCTTTTGGTTGATACTTTTGAATTGCAATATAGGTTGCTACTGTTGCATTAATACTCATCACAAAACACTGACAAATGACCACTGGATAATTTTTTATAGTTCCTTCATAAAATTTGTATTTTCCCACTACTTCGCATTTGGCATTTTCCAACTTTTCTAATAAAAAATCCATTTCTACTTCCATAGCACACATAATCACAATTGGTCTTTCTTCCATATTTTATCCTCCTAATTTATTTCTATTATATATTTTTTTATTTTTTTGTCAAGTATGCAAAAAGACACGGTTTCCCGTGCCTATGTTTTAAAGAATAATACAAATTAATCCGCCACTACCTTCATTGACAATTCTTTGTAAAGTTTCTTGTAATTTTCCTTGAGCATCTTCTGGCATTCTGTTTAATTTGTTTTGTAAACCTTCATTTACCAGTTCATGCAAGCTTTTGCCAAAAATATTGGATTCCCAAATCTTCTTTGGGTCACTTTCAAATTCAGAAAGTAAATATTTTACCAAATCTTCCGATTGTTTTTCACTTCCCACAATTGGCGAAACTTCGGTTTCCGTATCAATTTTTATCATATGAATGGATGGTGCTTTTGCCTTTAATTTCACACCATATTTTTGCCCTTGTTTAACAATTTCTGGTTCTTCCAAAATCAAATCATCAATTCCAGGAGAAACAATTCCATAGCCTTTTTCATTTACTTCGTGCAAAGCATACGCCATTTTATCGTATTCTTTTTTGGCACTTGCCAGTGAAGTAATACAAGAAAATAACTCACCTTCATTTTGAATTGCAACGCCTGTCAATTCAGTTAAAGTATTATAGAACAAGCTATCTTGCAATTCAATTCCAATTGTCACAACACCATTTCCTAAATTAATTTCGTCTACATTTACTTTTTTAATTTCTTCGCATTCTTCCAATCTCGGATAATTATCGTTGACATCTTTAAGCCTTTTGGTTCCTTCAAAAGTGTCTCTTACTTTTGTAAATAATGTTGTTTTCAAATCGTTTCCATTTTCCAAGCCATTAATCCAACGTGGAAAACGAATGTTGATTTTGTCAATCATAAATTCATACAATAATTTTGAGAAAATTTCATTAATATCTTCTAAATTCAAATTCTCACAATTGATTGGCATAACTGGCGTTTGATATTTTTCTGCCATTTGATTCGCCAAATTTAAACTATAGCCATCACTTGGATTTTGACAATTCATCAAAATAATGAATGGTTTATTAAGTTCCTTTAATTCGTTAATCACTCTTTCTTCTGGTCCTTCATAATCTTCACGTGGAATGTCTGTAATGCTTCCATCCGTAGTAATTACAATTCCAACAGTAGAATGCTCTACAATGACTTTTTTCGTGCCAAGTTCCGCTGCCGTTTCAAATGGCATTTCGGTATCAGACCATGGTGTTTTGACCATTCTTGGTGTGTCATCTTCCAAATAGCCAAGCGCATTATTAACTAAATATCCCACGCAGTCTACCAATCTTGTTTTCATAGTAACATTGTCATTTAAATTAATTTCAACTGCCTCATTTGGAATAAATTTGGGTTCAGTTGTCATGATGGTTCTGCCACCAGCGCTTTGTGGAAGCTCGTCAATTGCTCTTTCTCGTTTGTAATCATTATCGATATTTGGTAAAACCAACAATTCCATAAATTTTTTAATAAACGTTGATTTTCCTGTTCGGACAGGACCCACCACACCAATATAAATATCCCCATCCGTTCTGTTTTTGATGTCTTGATATATTTCAAAGTTTTCCATAAAAATACTCCCTCCTAGTACATCTTTCCTTAAATCGTATTCGTGAAGGACAGTTTTATGACTAAAAATTCTATTTTCGATAAAAAACTGAAAAAGACTTTTGCTTAATTTAGGCAAAAATCTTTTTCTGGTAAGCTAATCCGCTAACTTCAATAATTTATACTTGAGTCCCGTATTCCTCTTCTTAATCTCATAATTCCCAATCATAAACTCAATCAAATTTTTATTTCCTATAATAATCAAAAGTTTTCTCGCCCTCGTCATTCCTGTATACAATAAATTTCGCGTAAGTAACATGCTCGAAGCCTGTGGCACAACCAAAATGACCACATCAAATTCACTTCCGTTGTGCTTTGTGAATTGTAATTGCGTAGGCATGTTCTAGCTGGTCTAATTCAGAAAAGGCATACCATGCAACTTTGCCATCATCAAATTCTACTTGTATATTTTTTTCCTCTGAATCAATTTTTGAAACAATCCCCAATTCTCCGTTAAAAACGCCACTCCCGTGGGGTGGTTTTAAAGTCTGTTTTACCATTCCTTTTTTCCCAATAAATGTCATAATTATTTTTAATTTGCATCACGCGGTCACCTTCGCGAAACTCAATATCGCCATAAGATTTTGCCTCGATTTCATCTGTTTTAGGATTTAAAATATCTTGCAAATTTTTATTTAATTCTTTTGTACCAAGTTTTCCTTTTTTCGTAGGCGTCAATATTTGAATATTTTCTATAAAATCATAATTGCCATATTTCTTCAATCTGCCACTACTAAGGCTTGTTACTTGTGCCAAAATCTTGTCTTGAACCGATTCATTAATATAGAAAAAATCATCTTGCGCCTCTTCTCCATAATCTTTTTTCCCGACAAAATTAATTCCTTTATTCACATCATGCGAATTCACAATAATCTTACTTTTAGCTGCTTGCCTAAAAATTTTATCCAAATGAATCGTTGCAAAAGCTTCACTTTCAATCAAATCTTTCAAAATGCTCCCTGGTCCAACCGATGGAAGTTGGTTCACATCGCCAACAAATACCAACTTTGTTCCTAAATATACTGCTTTTACAATATAATTCATCAAAAAAATATCCACCATAGACATTTCATCAATGACAAGAACATCGCTATCAATTGGAGAAATGTCATTGTCAACGCTTCCGTAATTTGTCGTCTTCGATTTTGCCGATTTCAAGTAATCGATGAATGGTTTTAGCCTCTTCACCAGTCGTTTCTGTCATTCGTTTGGCTGCTCGACCAGTTGGCGCGCACAAAACAATTTTCTTTTTGTGATTTTTATAAATTTCAATCAAACATTTAATAATCGTTGTTTTTCCCGTACCTGGTCCACCTGTAATAATCGATACATTATGATGATTCACCTGCGCAATCGCCTCAAACTGCTTTTCTGATAATTCCATTCCAATATTCTTCTCTTGCTTCTTAATTTCCTTCTCAAACTGTTTGATATATTTCGCATTTTCGCAATGGTCTAGCAAATCCAAGCGTTCACTAATATTTTTTTCCGCTTTATAAAATGGATACAAATAAATCCAATCCTCTTCTTCCCTTTTTTCAATGACAATTTCTTGCCCCACATTTAAAGCAATCAAATTATTCTCAATATTTTCTCTGCTTACTTCTAAAATTTGTTCCACATATTGAATTAAATTTTCCTGCAATACACAAGTATTTCCATTATAACTAGAAACTAAAAGGGCATATTTAATGCCACTTTTAATGCGATAATCACTATCTTCCGCAATGCCAATTTGCATCGCAATTTTATCAATTTTATTAAAATCAACACCATACACAATATCCACCAAAATGTATGGATTTTCTGCGATTTTCGGAACAGCATCTTTGCCTAACGCATCATAAACTTTTTTGGCGTTGTTAGCACCAATGCCAAAGCCTTCTAAAAAACTTACAATCTGCCAAACTTCCCATTTTTCATTGAATTCCTCACTAATTTCAATCGCTCGCTCTTTGGTAATGCCTTTTACCTCAGCCAATCTTTCTGGTTCTGATTGAAAAACGCTTAATGTTTCATCTCCAAACTTGTCAATAATTCTTTTTGCCGTCGCTGGTCCAATCCCTTTTATCGTACCGGCTTGCCAGATATTTACCAAGCGATTCTGCGGTTTTGGGCATGATTTTTTCAAATGTATCAATTTTAAATTGTTCGCCATATTCTTGATGAACGACCATTTTCCCTTGCAATTTCAGACAATCTCCGATTGCCACAAAGGGTAAATATCCAACTACTGTTATGATTTCTTTATCTAACGTCGAAAAAACAGCAATAGAATAATCATTTGCTTCATTTTGATAAATAAATTCTTCTATTTGACCTTCTAATTCCATGATTTATATCCATTATCCTCCAAAATATATTTTACAATCTCCTCTGTTTTTTCCTCACGATTATAACTAAAATCAAAAAACGGCAAATGATATTTTTCACATTGCGCTTGAATCAATTTACTTTCTTGTGTATAAACTCTAATTCTTTCCTTTAAATCCTCGTCTTTCATGTTTTTTGTCCAGTCCCATTTTGTTTCGTGTTCTCGAATACTCTTAAATTTTTCCTCCAAATCCACGTTAGGATAGCCAACAAAATAAACCTTGCAACATTCTGGATTTATTTTTTGTATGTAATCTTCTGGCATTAATTGATACATATCAACTAACATACGATATTCTAAATCATCATATTTTTCAGTATGTACAAGATGTGCTAAAAAATCAATTAATTTTTTGCTCACATTCGGCATCCCAACTTCCCAAGTATGCCCGTCAAAAATCTCTAATTGCGGAAAAATATATTCAAAAGATTGTGTAATCGAATCCATCATCACATGTTGATAATAGCCCATCTCTGCCAATTTTCTACAAATACTTTGTGTTTTTCCTGTTCTTGGAACGCCTGATATAATAATATGTTTCTTAATTGTATTCATACTTTTCTCCTTTTTTCTTTTATATATCATATCCTTACGAATTAATCAATTCTTTTTCTTTTCAATTTTAAGTCACTTTTTTAAATTTCTGATGATAAATGACTATTTTTAAAAAAAATGGGATTTCCGTATTTTTCTGAATTTTTTAGAGGATAAAAAAAGCACTCTATCAGAAAAATCATTTTTTATAATAACGTACTAAATCGCCGTAGAGGCTTTATTTTTATTGTAGTATACATAATATATTGTTGCGTTAGAAAATCCCTTAAAATAATTTTTCGGTATTTTTAAAACGATTTGCAATAAAAAAACTGGCAAATGAGCCAGTCAAAACAAATGAGTTTTTTAGTTGAAGGTCGCAAGTTTGCAAAATTCTTACAAATCCTTTCTGTAAGAACTCGTATTATGTACATAATATTGCCCTTCCTGAACATCTCTTCCCTCAAGAGGCAAAATATTGACCCTTACTTCAATAATGCTCGGATCCTTTCGTAACTCAGCCTCTATTTGGACTTTCCGTTCAGAAGCTTTTTCCCAAGTATACCCCTTTTTTCCATCAGTACCATAGCTTTCATCTAGATATCCTACTTTTCGGCTCATTATCTTTCCTTCTTTCTATATTTTGATTGTTATATTATAACATATTTCAGCTAAATATGCAAGGAAAAATTCTAATTCATCGTAACTCCACCAACAATCTCATTAATATCTTCTACTTTATTTTCTTTCATATATTCTTCAATTTGTTCAATTACATTTAAACTCGTTGCTGGGTCAATGAAATTTCCGCAACCGATGGAAACACATTTAGCACCTGCTAGCATATATTCAACCGCATCTTCGCCAGTCACAATGCCACCTAACCCCATCACAGGAATTTTTATTTTTTGGGCAATTTGATAAACCATTCTCACACCAATTGGCTTAATTGCTGGACCAGAAAGTCCTCCTGTGTTATTTGCTAAAATTGGTTTTCGTTTTTTTACATCAATTTTCATAGCTAATACCGTGTTAATAGCTGAAACAGCATCAGCTCCTGCATCTTCTGCTCCTTTGGCTGGAAGCGTTATATCTGTAACATTTGGCGTTAATTTTACAATTAGTGGCTTATCTAAAACTTTTCTAACTGCACTTGTTGCTTCTTTTACGCCTTCATAAGAAACTCCAAAAGCCATACAGCCAGCATGTACATTGGGACAAGATAAATTTAGCTCTACGGCATCAATATCTAATTTGTTTGCAAATCTACACACTTCAACATATTCATCTAGGGAGCTAGCGCCTACATTCAAAATAATGGGCGTTCCAAATTGCTTTAGCCAAGGCAAATCTTCTTCTGCAAAATGCTCAATTCCTGGATTTTCTAAACCAATCGCGTTCATCATTCCACTTGCTGTTTCGCAAACACGTGGCGATTTGTTACCAGCACGTGGCTTTAAAAAAGTTCCTTTTGTGATAATTGCTCCTAGCTTACTCAAATCAATATATTCTGCCATTTCACGTCCATAACCAAATGTTCCAGAAGCAACTGTTACAGGATTTTTCATTTGAATTCCAGCAAAATTAATTTCTGTTTTCATTCTTTTTCTTCCTTTCTATTTTATAAAATTTTCACCTTTACACAACAAACGGACGATTTTCCATCGTCCCTACTATTAAAATTCTACATCATTTACATCAAACACTGGTCCGTCTTTGCAGACATGTTTATATCCTTCGGCATGTTTATCTTTTACAGCACAGCCTAAACAAATTCCAATTCCGCATCCCATTCTTTCTTCTAACGAAACTTGTGCAGGAATGTTCATTTCATTGGCAAAATCTCTGACTGCTTTTAGCATAGGAAGTGGCCCACATGCATAGATACAATCTGGCTTTTGTTTTTCACAATCTGCTTTCAAATAATTGATAGCAAATCCACTTTTTTGATAGCTTCCATCATCTGTCGTAATCACAAGTTGGTTTGAAACCTTAGAAAATTCGTCTTCTAGTACAACAAAATCTTTATTTCGAAATCCTAAGTAAGTTGTTATATTGGCATTTTGGCTTGCTTGTCTTGCTAATTCGTATAGTGGAAAAATACCGATTCCACCACCAATAATACTAATATTTTTATAATTTTCAAATTGGAAATTTCCTTTTCCAAGTGGTCCGATAATACTGATTTTATCATTCACTTCTTTGTTTGCTAGAATCTCCGTTCCTTTTCCTTTTACTTGGAAAATGAATTCTAGCTCATTTTTTTCTTTGTTAATTTTATGAATACTAATTGGTCTTCTTAGGAAAGGTTCGATATCACTATTTACTCGTATTTCTAGGAATTGTCCTGGTAACGCTTCGTTTGACATTTTTTCGGATTGAATCGTAAATTTAAAAATATCGTTTTTCAGCTGTTCTTTTGTTACAATTTTGACTTGTTCTACTACTGACATAATTTCCTCCTTCATATATTTTGTCTATTATAATATATTTGCGCAAAATAATCAAGAAAAATAGCAAATTTTGTAAAATTTCTAGTTTTCATTTTCTAAAAGCTGTATTGCTTCTGCATAAGTATTCATTTTGTAATCTGCTAGTTGATGGATTCGGTCTCGTTCGCCGTCTGAATATTGGTCATACATCGCAACACATTCTATTCCTGCATTTTTAGCTGCTTCTACGCCAACTAAAGCATCTTCAAAAATCAGGCATTCTTCTTTTGAAACCTTCAACTTTTCGACTACTTTCAAAAAAATTTCTGGATTTGGTTTCATTTCTTTGACATCTTCTTTTAGTAAAATGAGTGAAAAATATTCATCGATTTTCGCTTTATTTAAAATATGTTGATTTTGCATGCGATAAATGTCCATATGTGGTTTTCTAGTGGCACTGGCAATGGCTAAAATATAATTTTTTTCCTTTAATTTTTTTATGAGCTTTTCTGCATCTGGTTTATAATCAATTTCATTTTTCAAATAATTTTCTGCAATTTCATAACGCAATTTTAAAATTTCTTCTGTTGCTAAATTGGCATGATATTTTTCTCCCAATGTTTTACAATATTCAATATAAGGATTTTCTGCTTTGCTATAATTTCGAAGCAGCACATCTCTTTGTTTTTGAATTTCAGCTTCTTTCAAACTTTCTGTACATCCCAATTTAGCTATCAATTCTTGATCCACTTGATTCCAAATTCCAACTGAATCAATCAAAGTTCCATCCATATCAAAAATAATTACTTTTTTTCCTGTGAACATGGTTTTCTCTCCTTATTATTTTTTATTCCCTAATAATTCTAACTTTTTCTCCTCTTCTTTTACTTCATTTTTCTCTTTTATTGTCATGATACAAAAACTTATCATTAAAAGAACACAAGAAAACCAAATTGCTTTTGCTCCAAAAAGCTTGGAAAATACATAGCCTAATCCAGCCCCCATACCAAATACAAATATGACAATAAAATAATGTAAGAAACTTTTTAACGCTTTTTTATCCTTCGTATTCACATACACACATAAAGTCTCCATCATACTTCTCATATTTCCAATACACATCGTACTTGCATAACTTCTTCCATTTACTTTTTTAAATGACTGAACCTGCATCGCACAAACAAAGGAAACAACCGCATTGGCAATTGTATGAAGCGAATCAGGAATAAATCCAACCATAAATAAGAACACAATTTCTGCAACTAAAATAAGCTGTCTCCAATGTACTTTTTTCATCTCTTTACAATGGTAATGAATTAGCTCCGCCACAAAAACGCCTACTGCAAAAGAAACTAATGGAATACAATAATATAAAGCATGTTTCAAATCCAATTGAAACAAATAAGAGCTCATCAAAACAATATTCCCTGTTTGTGCATTCGCAAATACTTTCCCTCGAAAAAAATAAGTATACGCATCTTGGAATCCTCCTGACATCAAAAGAAAAATTGCATTTACTAAACTTTCTGACATTTGTGCATTCAATCTTTTCCACTTCATTTTTGCTTCTCCTACTATCCTTATCTTTAATTGGATATTATCACAAAATCAATTCATTATCAACACCCAAACAAAAATTTAAGAGTAGGAAAATCCCACTCTTAATTCTCTACTTTAATATCGCCACAATCATTTTTTATCTTCAATGTCACTTCACTATGACGATTATTTTGATTCACTTTTACATCTCCCAAACTCGTTTTTGCATCAACAAAAATTTCATTTGTTTCCCCAATTTTGATATCACCAAGATTGTTTTCAATAGAAGAATCTTCCATAATTGTCAAAGAACCTATTTTCACATCTCCACAATCCGATGTCACCTCAACCTTATTTCCAACCGATTCTATTTTAATATTTCCATAATGATTTTTCACAAAAGCATTTTTCACTTTCCCAAAAGTCACATCTCCGCAATCCTCTTCTATTCGAATCGTCGCATTTTCTAAATCAATTCCTTTAATATCTCCATAATTGGCTTTTACATTAATTTCCTTTGCATACTCTTTTGGCAAATAAACAATCATATCATTCATATAAAAGTTCATGCCAAACCACCTTTTATTTTTATACTGAGAATAATCTACTCTTAATTTTTGATTCTCAAAATCCACTTTCAACTCTTCCGCATCTTCACCATAAACCAATACTTTAATCTTTCCATCCAGACTTTCCTCAAATTTAATGTCTCCCGCTGTTGACAAAATTTCCAAATTTTCAACTGCCTCCAACTCATAACTTTCCTCAAAAATCACACTACTACTTTTGTTAACCGACCAATTCTTAAATCCAATACTACCACTTAAATAGAAATACAAAAAAAGCATCAACAAAATAATGATAATTATTAATAAAACAATCAACGTAATAATCAATCCTCTATTTTTCATCTTTCTCCTCCTTTAACATAAAGAATAACTTCACAACCTGACACAATAATCCATTAATAATAAAAATAACCCACGTAATATGCCAAGCCATTGTGATAAAACTTACGATAAAATAAACAGCAACACAAATCGCATCAATAATTCCTTCAATAGATTTCACAATCTCTGTTTCTTGTTTTTCTTTCTCTGTTTCTTGAAATTTCGGAATTGACATATAATGTTTAATAATTTTAGCAGTTGCCCATCCAATCATACACAAAAATAATGCTGTCACAACCATTGGATTCATTTTTAAAACTGGAATTGCTACAATCAAAAGTGCTACTGCTGCTATATAAATAAAAACTGCTGTACTCACAACTTCTGCCGATTTTCTTCGTATCTCTTGTTTAGTTGGAATTTTCTCTGGTTCTTCTTCTTTAACCGATTCACATTCCTTTTCTTCCACTTTCTTTCCTATCAACAATTCCTCTGTGCTAATACCAAATAACTCGCACAAAGGAAGTATTTTATCAAAATCTGGTGTACTTTGATTCGTTTCCCATTTAGAAACCGTTTGTCTTGTTACATTTAATTTTTCTGCTACCTCCTCTTGCGATAAATTTTTTTCTTTTCTTAATTCATATAATTTTTCTCCAAAATTCACTTAAAAATCACCCTCCTAACTTAATCAAATTATACCATTTTTTACAAGTTGCATCTACCAATTTGAGTTGGAAATTTGTCAACTGAAATTAACATTTCGCTTTTTTCAAGGCTTTCGTGTCTCATTTTTAGACATGAAAGAAAGAGAACTTTCACATAATATTTATGTAAGTTCTCTTTTTAATTCTAGTATTGTTCTCTGTCACAATTCCCCAAATCTGATTGATAGCTACTTCGACTTTGATTCATTCTTTTCACAACTTCATTTTCCTGCTCAATATATTTTCTAACTGGTTCAGACATTCTATTCTCAATATAGCATTTACCTTGTCCAGCTGATACAATTCTTCCCATCCAAGTTTGTTCTCCATTGCGTTTTACTTCATGACTTGCCAAATTGGCTTCACATGTTATTTGCCCTAAAGTTTGAACGATACTTTTATCGCCCATTTGTAATCTTTGACCTATTTCTTCGATTGGACATGGCAATTCAAAACATATTTTAGGATAAATTTTGGCAAATTCTTCAGCTGTCTTTTCTGTCCCATTAAAAACATGAGCTGAATATACATACCCTTTATTTCCATCTCCATGTTCTAATGTACAAACACTCTGTACATTTTTTAAAGTCGTAAATCCAGTCAGTTTAGATGAATCATTTAAATCTGGCTGTTGATAAAACCTGTATCCTCTTTTTCCTTCAAAATCAATAGCATCTTCAAAAATTGGATAATTGAATCGATTTACTTTTTCAGCATATTGATTTTGTTCATATTGTTCATTTGCATTATAACTTTGTTGAATTTTTTGTCTTCCTTGTTCCTCAAATCTTTGAGAATTGGCTTGATTAACTTCATTTGCATATCTTCTACGTTGCCATAACGGCTCATTCAAATTTTTTTCAACCCAATCTAAAATATTTTTCTCAGGGTTATACATTTGCAACGCTCCATTTTCATCATAATTGATAACCCCCATATGATAATACGAATCATTTCTATCATTCGTATTAATTTGATGATAAGCATTAGAAACCATATATTGTACACAAGCTTGAGATTGCTCAAGTGGCAGATTCTCTGGCAACTCAAAACAAACGATATCCATTTTGCCTAAATCGCCATTTCCTCCTTTTAGCAAACTTGCTGAATACAATTTTGTTTTACTATTTGGATAAGTAACTTCCGTTATTTCTTTTATTCCATTTAAACTAGCCTCCATCCCATCACTTGTTAAAAAGTTAATTGTCTGAATTGGTGGTAACTTTTGAACATTTCTATTTCTAAATTTCTTAATCAAGTTTTTAAAAAATCCCATTTCTTTCCTTAGTCCTCGCTACTTTATCCTAAATTCCCATAATATTATAACCACTATCTGCATAAATAATTTGCCCTGTAATTGCTCCTGACATCGAACTTAGTAAAAAGGCAACACTATCACCAACTTGCTCTTTTGTCACATTTCTTCTAAGTGGTGCTTTTTCTTCTACGACATTCAAAATCGAACCAAAATCCTTAATTCCTTTGGCAGACAACGTTTTGATTGGTCCTGCTGAAACAGCGTTAACACGCATTCCCATTGGTCCAAGATTATCAGCTAAATAACGTACACTACATTCTAAAGCAGCTTTCGCAACACCCATTACATTATAATTTGGAAGCACTTTTGTAGAACCATGATATGTCAAACTTACCAAACTTGCCTCCTCTGCCAAAACGTCTTTCTCTTTTGCAATTCTAGCAGTTGCCACAAATGTATAAGCACTTACATCTACAGCATGCGAATAGCCTTCTTTACTTGTTTCTACAAATGGATTATGTAAGTCATCTGTAAAAGCATGTGCGATACAATGCACAATTCCGTCAATTTTTCCAAAATCTTTTTTTATATTTTCAAATAAAGTTTCTAATTCGGTATCGATTGACGCGTCACATGTGTAAGCTTTTGGCTCGCCGAATTCAGAAATTAATTCCTCAATTTTTTCTCTATTTTCTTCTCCCATAAAAGTAAAAATTACTTTTGCACCTTGGTCGAAAGCAGATTTTGCCGCTCCATACGCAATACTCCATTTGTTTCTAATTCCCATAATTAGAATTGTTTTGTCCTTTAAAATCATTTTAAAATCCTCCTAAAAATTTTTATTTTATATATTCACCCATAGCACGGAACTTATGATACCTCTCATCCACTAAGTCCTCCACAGATAACTTTTTCAATCTCTTAGTACTAGAAACAATCGCCTTTTTTAAACTTTCAGCCACTATTTCTACATCATTTTGTGCACCGCCAATTGGTTCTTCGATAATTTTATCAATTACTTTAAATTTTTTCAAGTCCCCTGCTGTCATTTTCATTTTTTCGGCAGCCTCTTTGACTCTGGTTCCGTCTTTCCATAAAATACTGGAAAATCCTTCTGGCGAAAGTACTGAATACACTGCATTTTCCAACATCAAAATTTCATCTCCCACGCCAATTGCAAGTGCTCCACCACTCGAACCTTCTCCAATAACAATACAAATAATCGGTGTTTTTAAATTAGCCATTTCCATCATGCTTTTCGCAATTGCTTCACCTTGCCCACGCTCTTCCGCGCCAATGCCAGGATAGGCACCTTTTGTATCAATAAAAGTCACAATTGGTCTCCCAAATTTCTCAGCTTGTTTCATCAAACGAATCGCTTTTCGATAGCTCTCTGGATTTGGCATACCAAAATTACGCTTAATATTTTCCTTTGTGTTTCTTCCTTTTTGCTCTGCAATAATCGTAAAATTCTGTTTTCCAATTCTTCCTAAACCACAAACCATTGCTTCATCATCGCGATAAACGCGGTCACCATGAAGTTCCATAAATTCGTCAAAAATAATATCCATATAATCAAGTGCTGTGGGACGTTTTGGATTTCGTGCGATTTCTAATCTTTGCCAAGCAGTCAATTTGCTGTTTTCTTTACGTGCCAATTTTTGCAACTTTGCCGTTGCCTCTTTTAATTCGCTTGAAACATCAATCATTTTGTCTTGACTAATATTTTTCAACTCTTTTACCGTATTTTCTAATTCTTCAATTTCCGTCAATTCCTTACTTTTCGGCAAAATGTTCACCTCCTCTTCAATTTTCTATTTTTCCCTACAATGGCACTCTGGATTTGTACAACTACAATTTGGATTATACCCACTAGCACACGCTTCTGTACAAGTACATTTCCATCTTTTTAATGTAGGAAATAACTTTTTACAATATTCTTTCATTTGTTCTTTGGTCATTCCTGCTTGGTCAGCATACTCTGAACACATTTCGATGTATTCTTCCATACTAACTTTGTCTTTAAACTTGCCATTTTCATAGCAATACTTACAGTACTCTACACTCAAACTTCCGTCTTGATTGGTTCCCCATTCTTCCTTTGATGTCATTGGCATTCCACAACTTTGACAGATTTTATTTTCCATTTTTTCCTCCTATTATTTTTGTATACATTTCGCAAAAGTCAAATATTTTTTATTTTGCAAAATAATAATCATCTCTTTTTTTCTGATAAACAATCGCTAACAAATCTCCTATATCGTTTAATTTAGCATCATATTCTGCGACTTCTCCAAATCCATAAGCCGCATACACAAATGGAATCCCTGCAAAATCTGCAGCAGTTTTATCGCCTATGGTATCTCCCACATAAATCGGATTTTTTAAAGCATTTCTTTGCATGACTAATTTTATATTTTCGCCTTTGTTAAGTCCTGTTTTTCCATGACTTTCATAATCGCAAAAATATTCCTCCAAATGATGATTATTTAAAAAAGCTTCAATATATCCCTCCAAACAGTTACTAACAATGCATAGCTTGAATTTTTTTGCTAATTCTTTAATCGTATCATATACTTTTGGATATAGATTTCCTCCCTGTTTCTTCAAATTCTCTATATTTAACATAAAAGCTTCTTGCGCATATTGCATTGCTTTTTTCTCTTCCAAATATCCATAATACACTTTTGCCCCTTCTCTAAAAGGTAACCCCATTGCTTTTCTTACATCTTCCGAAGACAAATCCTGCAAAATATCCTCATGCTTGCTTTTTATGACAGCCAAACATTTTTCAGCACTTTCAATCGTACTCCACAAAGTACCATCCAAATCAAAAATAATGCTATCTATTTCTTTCATCTCATTCTCCTACTTATGAAACTTAATAATGCGATAAAGTGTCTCCTTCATATCTTTTCTCTCCACAATTTTATCCACAAATCCATGCTCCAACAAAAATTCTGCTGTCTGAAATCCTTCTGGTAAATCTTCACCAATCGTTTGTTTTATTACTCGTTTTCCTGCAAAACCAATCATTGCATTTGGTTCTGCCAAAATAATATCTCCCAAAGAAGCAAAACTTGCTGTCACACCACCATAAGTTGGGTCAGTCAATACCGAAATAAACAATCCGCCTGCTTCATTCAATTTAGCAATTGCTGCAGATGTCTTCGCCATTTGCATTAGTGAAATAATTCCTTCTTGCATTCTCGCTCCACCAGAAACCGAAAAAATAATCAATGGCACCTTTAATTCGATTGCCTTTTCAATAGAATACGTAATTTTTTCACCAACGACACTTCCCATGCTTCCCATCAGAAAATTTCCATCCATCACGCAAATCACAACCTCTTCTTGATTGATTTTTCCTGTTCCACAAACCACAGCATCATCAATCTCTAGTACGGTTTGGAGATGTTTTAATTTTTCAGCATAATCCTCCATTTCCAATGGATTGACGGTTTTTAAATTCAAATCAAAAGCCTGAAATGAATTCTCATCTAGCGTTTGCCAAATTCTACGTCTACTTGACAAACGAACATGATGTCCACAATTCATACACACACTGTAATTTTCTCGCACATCTTCTCGATATAATATCTCGCCACATTTCTCGCATTTCAGCCATTTTCCAACTGGAATATCTCCTTTATTTTCTGGTTGACGTATATTTTTATTTCCTCTTTTCTTGATTTTATCGATAACCATTTTTTACTCCCTTATATATCAAATTCTTTTTTTATAAATGATGTATCAAAATTACCAGAAACAAAATTTTCGTTTTCTAAAATTTGATATAAAAAATCAATATTTGTATCAACACCATCCATCACACATTCTTCGAGTGCAACTTTCATTTTGGCAATCGCTTCTTCTCTGGTTTCGCTATGCACAATAATTTTAGCAATCATCGAATCATATACTGGTGGAATTTTGTAGCCTGTATAGACTGCCGTATCAATTCTTACGCCGTTTCCGCCTGGCAAATGTAAATCATTAATCGTTCCTGGACAAGGCATAAAATTTTTCTCTGGATTTTCAGCGTTAATTCTACATTCAATACTATGCCCCTTAACTGAAATGTCCTGTTGTGAATAACGTAATTTTTCACCTGATGCAATTCGTAGCTGTTCTTTTACAATATCAACACCTGTCACCCATTCTGTCACAGGATGTTCCACTTGAATTCTCGTATTCATTTCCATAAAATAGAAATTTTGATATTTGTCAACCAAAAATTCAATCGTTCCTGCATTCGAATAATGCGAAGCTTTCACAGCATTTATCGCTGCTTCCCCCATTTTTTTACGTAACGTTTCATTCAAAACCGTAGAAGGACTTTCTTCTAAAACCTTCTGATTTCGTCTTTGCACCGAACAATCTCTTTCTCCTAAATGAATACAATTTCCAAATTCATCCGCCAACACTTGAATTTCGACATGTCTTGGATTTTCAATAAATTTTTCTATGTAAATTTCATCATCATTAAATGAAATTTTTGCTTCTTGCTTTACGATTTCGTAAGCTTCTTTCAATTCGTCTGAAGCATTCACAAGACGAATTCCTTTTCCGCCACCGCCTGCTGCTGCTTTTATCATAATCGGATAACCAATACGTTCAGCAATTTCTTTGGCTTCCTCAAAACTTTTAATACTTCCTTCTGAACCTGGAACCACTGGAACTCCTGCACGTTTCATGAGCTCTTTGGCATTGGATTTGTTACCCATTAAGTCAATGATTTTATAGGAAGGTCCAATAAATTTGATATGACTTTCCTCACACATTTTTGCAAAATTGGCATTTTCCGATAAAAAACCAAATCCTGGATGGATACTATCACTACCAGTCCCACAAGCAGCTTGTAAAATATTTTTAATATTCAAATAACTTTGTGCCGATTTGGCTGGGCCAATACACACAGCTTCATCTGCTAAACGCGTATGCAAAGCATTTTTATCGGCTTCAGAATATACCGCAACCGTAGAAATTCCAAGCTCTCTACAAGCTCTAATAATACGAACTGCAATTTCGCCACGATTGGCAATTAAAACTTTTTTCAGCATGTTTTCATTCCTTTCTTATTGACTTTTATGAAAATTTTTATATAATATATCTATCAAATTTTTGGAGGTGTTTTTTATGGCAAGAATACTTGAAGCAAGATTTAACAATGTATACACACGATATTGTGGTTTTTGCTCAACTGCTTATTTTGGAATTAGCGAACGAACAGTAACTCGGTACAAACCTTTGGTAAAAGAAATAAACCATTTCTTTAAGAAAAATCGATATTCTGCTCCGTTTCCCAAAAAAATTAAATTTTCGAGACATTATAAACGCAGAGATATTTCCCGCATTTTCTCCGAAATTGGTAGTCTGAAAATCACCCGCTACACCAACGAATACGGAAAAACTATCGTTTATTTTGAGGATGTTTCCGATTCGCAGTAACTGCTAAAGTTACACCTCAAAGTCACGCAGGCAAATACATCTTATTTGCTTGCGTGACTTTTCTTTATCCCACAATCGCAAACGTAAGCTCCCCTTTTGCTGCCACTTGCCCATCCACTGTGGCAATGGCTTCACCAACTCCAATTGGTCCTTTTTTCTTGATAATTTTAACTTCTAATTTTAGTACATCTCCTGGAACCACTTGTCTTTTGAAACGCAATTTATCGATTCCGCCAAATAACGCATTTTTGCCCTTATTTTCTTTCATCGACAAAATCGCAACTGCTCCCGTTTGTGCCAAAGCTTCCACAATTAGCACACCAGGCATGATTGGTTGACCAGGAAAATGACCTGCAAAATGTGGTTCATTAATACATACATTTTTATACGCTGTACAACTTTCTCCCGGCACATATTCTTCCACTTTATCAATCATCAAAAAAGGCGCACGTTGTGGAATAATTTCCATGATTTCATTTATATTTAACATATTTTTCTCCTTTTATTATAAATCTTGGGCTTTGTACAAATTATATCCTTCATAAAGATAACTTGCATCAATCCCCTTCATGTAAACATCTCTATCATCAATTTGATTTGTTAATGCATTTTTTAATAAAGTCTTGATTTCCAAATTCTTAATTGGACTTCTTTCCATTGCTAGCAAATAATCTTGTTTATTAATTTTACTCCAATCAATCACTTGTTTTAATTCTTTCTTTAAAATAGCATCTAACCAAATCCTTGTACTTCTTCCATTGCCTTCTCGAAAAGGATGTGCAATATTCATCTCAATATACTTTTCTATGATTTCATCAAAATTAGATTGTGGCATTTTATCAATCTCTAATAAGGCATTTTCTAAATACATAGCAGAAGCGAATCGAAAATTATTTTTAGCAATATTTTCCTTACGAATTTTTCCAGCAAATTCATAAACGTCCTCAAATAGAAATTTATGGATTGCCGATAATCCTGCAAAAGTTCCTATTTCAAAATTATCCAATTTCTGAGTTTCAAACAATTCCAGTGCTTTTTTTTTCGTTATTTTCTCTTCCATTTCTGCAAGTTCTAGAGGATTTTTCGCCCCTAATTTGTTTTCTAACATCCGATTTTCTCCTTCTTGAGATTTCACACAAAATTTACATAATTTTCATTACTTATACACCATACTATGCCTATTTTATCACAAATAATGGTTGATTATATTCCACCATTTCATCATCATTAACTAGAATTTCTATGATTTCTCCATCAAATTCTGATTCAATTTCATTCATCAATTTCATAGCTTCAATAATGCACAAAGTATCTCCTTTTTTTACTTTACTCCCAATTTTTACATATGCTTCTGCTGTTGGTGCAGATTTGGAATAAAAAGTCCCAACCATTGGCGATTTTATAACCTTTCCCTCCATTTTAGAGGTTTCTTGTTTTATTTCCATTGGAACTTGCGCTGGTGTAATATTCATTGGAGGTTGTGGCTGTGAAATAACTGCTGGTACTGGTGCTGAAAGTTTTTTTCCATCCTCTTTTTTCATACTAATTTTGATTCCGTCTGGAAATTCAATTTCTAATTCCGTTAATTTCGAATTTCCCATATCATCCATCAATTTTTTGATTTCATTATATTCCATATTTTTCTCCTTTCCTTTTTAAATTCCTAAAATCAGTTTTGATTATTGTTCATATTTTTTAAATATAATACTGCCATTGTGTCCGCCGAATCCTAGTGAATTGGACATTGCATATTTTACATCTGCTTTTCTTGGCTCATTTGGAACAACATCTAAATCGCATTCTTCATCTGAAACTTGATAATGAATCGTTGGTGGCACTAATCCTTTCTCAATTGCTTTAATACATGCAATCGCCTCAATTCCACCAGCAGCACCTAGTAAATGTCCTGTATTTCCTTTTGTTGAACTCATCATGACATTTTTACTTGCTTCACCGAATGCAATTTTGACAGCTGAAGTTTCTCCTGCATCATTCAAATGGGTAGATGTTCCATGTGCATTAATATAAGTGATTTGCTCTGGTTTAATTTTAGCATCTTGCATTGCAAGTGTCATTGCTCTTGCTCCACCTTCTCCATTTGGTGCTGGAGACGTAATGTGAAAACTATCCGAACTTGCTCCATAACCAATGATTTCAGCATAAATTTTCGCACCTCTTTTTTGAGCATGTTCTAATTCTTCTAACATAATCAATCCACAACCTTCTCCCATGACAAATCCATTTCTTTCTTTATCAAATGGAATACTAGCTCTTGTTTTATCTTCCGCTGTTGATAATGCTTTCATATTAGCAAATCCAGATACTGCAATTGGTGTAATAGGAGCCTCTGTTCCTCCTGCCATAATTACATCTTGATAGCCATGTCTAATCATGCGGAAAGCTTCTCCAATCGAATCTGTTCCACTAGCGCATGCGGTTGTCAAGCAAAAAGATTGTCCTTTCGCTCCCACTTCTATGGAAACATTTCCTGCCGCCATATTGCTAATTGCCATTGGAATGAAAAATGGAGACACTCTTGCTGGTCCTTTTTCATTTAAAATTGTACTTCCCGTTTCTGTTGTGATTAATCCTCCAATTCCTGAACCAACAATCACACCAAAGCGAGTAGCATCGATTTCTTCTACTTTCAACTTACTATCTTCCATAACCTCTTTAGCTGCCACTAAAGCAAATTGTGTAAAACGATCCATTCTTTTGGCTTCTTTTCTATCAATATAATCTTCTGGATTGAAATTTTTTACTTCACCTGCTAAACTCACTTTATGGTCTGTTATATCAAATGATGTGATTTTATCAATCCCACATTTTGTTTCTTCAATTCCTTTCCAAAATTCTTCTACATTATTTCCGATTGGTGTAATACAACCTAATCCTGTTATAACTACTCTTCTTTCCATTGATTTCTCCTTTATTTTATTTTTATTCTAAGTAAGTTTGGAATCTTACTCCTATACTTTTACATAATCATTCCGCCATCAACATGGATAACTTGACCTGTAATATAAGATGCTTCTTCCGATGCTAAAAATTTTACTAAATTAGCAACATCTTGCGCTTCTCCCATTCTTTTTAATGGAATTTGTGTACTAATATTTTCTTTTTGGCTATCATTTAAAACACTCGTCATATCGGTTGCAATAAATCCCGGTGCAACAGCATTTACTAGAATATTTCGGCTAGCTACTTCTCTGGCTAAACTTTTAGTAAATCCAATGATTCCTGCTTTGGAAGCAGAATAATTTGTTTGCCCAGCATTTCCAGCAACTCCGACAACTGATGAAATATTAATGACTCTACCAGATTTTTGTTTAATCATGAGCGGAATCACGTTTCGGGTAACATTGAACGTTCCTACTAAATTAATATCTATAACACTTTCAAAATCTTCTTTTGCCATTCGCATTAATAAACCATCTTTGGTGATTCCGGCATTGTTGACTAAAACGTCAATTTTCCCTAAAGTTTCTATTACTTCTTTGACCATTTTTTCTGCGTCTTCAAATTTTGAAACATCGCCTTGTACTAAAGCACATTTTACATCAAAATTTTGCTCGATTTCCGTTTTTAGTTTTTCTACCTCCTCATTCATCGTTCGGTAATTAATTGCTACATCATAGCCTTCTTTGGCTAATTTTACAGCGATTTCTTTTCCAATTCCACGTGTTGCACCTGTGATAAATGCTGTTTTCCCATTTTTCATAATTTTATTTTCCTTTCTAAACCTTCAAATTTTCAATTGCGTTCTCGAATGATGCAACATCATTAATGTTCATGCAATTTACTTCTTTATTTACTTTTTTTACAAATCCTGTTAATACCTTTCCTGGTCCAATTTCAACAAATGTGTCCACTCCATTTTCTATCATATATTGAATGGAATCTGAAAATCGAACAGGATGAATCACATGGTTTGCCAAAATATCTTTTCCATTGTCTTTTTCTGTATATGGCTTTGCATCCATATTTTTGACAACTGCAATTTGTGGCACTTTTATTTCAATATTTTCTAATTCTTTTCTTAATTCATCGGACGCCTTTTGCAATTTTATTGTATGAAATGGTCCTGCTGTTTTTAATTCCAAACAACGTTTAGCGCCTGCTTCTTTTAATTTTTCCATTGCCATGGCAACACCGATTTTATCTCCTGAAATAGCAATTTGACCAGGACAATTATAATTAGCTGGAACAACAAATCCCTCCGTTATTTGCTCACAAACTTTTTCTACCACCGAATTTTCCAATCCTAATATAGCAGCCATTGCCCACTCGCCTTCTGGTACTAGATTTTGCATAAATTCGCCACGTTTTTTTACGATTTTTATCACATTTTCAAAATCAATCGCATCTCCACAATATAAGGCAGAATATTCTCCTAAACTCAATCCTGCGGTATATTCGGCTTGAATTCCATGTTTCTTTAATAATTCTAAAATCGCAATGCTCATTGTCAAAATTGCAATTTGTGTATTTTTTGTTTGAAACAACTCTTCTTCTGGTGAATCAAACGTCAATTTTGCAATATCGATTCCAGAAATTTGACTTGCTTTTTGGTAAATTTCTCTTATTTCTTCATATTCATCATATAAATCTTTCCCCATGCCAACGCTTTGCGCGCCTTGACCTGGAAAAATAAACCCTAATTTCATAGCTTTTCCCCTTATTTTTATGATTTACTTTTGCATTATATAACACTTTTTCTAAAAATGGAATAGAACGAGTGGTCAGATTTTCATTTTTTATGATTTATTTCGTTCCAAAAATTCGATCTCCAGCATCTCCCAAACCTGGCACAATATAGCCATTTTCGTTTAAATGTTCGTCAATTGCTGTACAGTAAATCGGTACATCTGGATGAATTTCCTGCATTTTTTGGATGCCTTCTGGTGCCGCCAAAATGCACAAAAACTTCAAATTTATTGCTCCATCTTCTTTTAACATTGTAATTGCATCCATTGCTGAACCACCTGTTGCAAGCATTGGGTCAAGAACAATCACTTCTCTTTTGGCTAAATTTTTCGGAGTTTTATAATAATATTTTACTGGTTTCAAAGTTTCTTCGTTTCGATACATTCCAATATGTCCAATTTTCGCATTTGGCATAATGTTAATTAAGCCATCTAACATACCAGTTCCCGCTCGCAAAATTGGGATAAATGCGTAATTATCTTCATTTATTTTATGCGCTTTCATTTTACAAAGTGGTGTTTCGATTTCTTCCTCTACTGTTTTAGCATCTTTCAAAGCTTCATAACAAAGAATCGTTGACAATTCTCCAACAATTTCTCGAAATTCTTTTGTTCCTGTATTCTTATTTCTTAAAATCGCTAATTTATGTGATACAAGTGGATGATTTAATTCAATAACTCCCATAATTTTCTCCTTTTATATGATAAATTTTACTTTGAATCTAGTTTATAATATTTTCAAATTGCTGTCAATTCTATCTTAGAAAAAAGCTAGTAATTGTCATTTTAAAACAATCACTAGCTTTTTTAAGGCACCATCGTAACCTTTTTGAGTAATCCATTTTCTTTCACTTATAACTTTTCAAGAACTAACGCTTCCAATAAACTCAAGCTTTCCTTTTTCTTCAACACACTCCTTATGATTCGTTTTCCTGTTTCATCTTTTAAAAGCTCTTGAAAAAATTGTTCTTTTTCCTCAGGCCTTATCTTCTGATAAAAATCTTCATAAAAATCTCCAGACTTTTCTTTTCTTTCAATGACCTTTCTAACAAAATCTTCCACTTGCTCTTCTTTCTTCATACTACAAATCTCTCCGCAAATTTCTGCATCGAAAAGAACAATTTCATCCAACTTTTCTTCCATTAAATAGGTCAAAAATTTGCATTTGATTGGAATATTAGAATACAACCAAGAATACATTTCCGCCGTTCTTTCGACATCTGCATCCTTCAACAAATCCAACTTGACAATTACAACCTCGTAGAGTTTGTTTTTTTCTATTTCCTTGCAAATAGAAAACACATCTCGCTCCAAACAAATTATCTCCTGCAAAAGTCGCCTTGCTGGTCCCACTCCTAAAATTTCCATCAACTTCGTAACAGCATAATTTGAAAGTGTTGCTAATTTTTTAAAAATAGTATCATTGCTTGGAATAGCAAGTCCTTCTGGCATTTTAACATTCATCAATCGGTTATTAACTGTTGAAAGCAATTTTATCCAACTTTCAAGAGAATTCTCATTTAACAACTTCAGGATTCTTGATCGCCGACCCGCATTTTGTCCATCCGCAAAAAAGAGTGATGAAATGTTTCCTTCCTTAGCATTCAATACCTTTCCTAATTGTTCATCAGAAAAGCTATCAAATAACCGCATATCAGCGCAACATCGATTATACCAAGTATGTGGTTTAATCATGTAGAAAAATGCTTCTTCCAATTCATATACCTTCAACTTTTCTCGAAGGTCATATAATTCATCCGCGCTCAAATTTGGTTCAAGCTTTTGATACTCATCCAAGGGAAGGCTTCGAACTAACTTAAACATAAACACTCCCCGTTTAAATCCTAAGCCAAGATTTTTTCTCTGGCACTTCCTAAAAAATTTCCGAAGTTTCTTTTCAAATTCTGTTGCCATATTATATTACTCCTTTCTATTCTCCCATATGGGTTGATAGCGTTATTATATCACGGTCGTCATAAAAAAGCAAATTCAACCAATTGACACATTTTGTATACAATGATACTATTATGAATATAATAATTTAGGAGGTTTTTATGTTTGATAAAATAATAGAAACTCAAAAAAACGATATGATTCATTCTGTTTGCGAATTAATCAAATTCCAAAGTGTTTCTTCTGAAACAAACTCGCCAGAAATGCCATTTGGGGAAGAATGCAAAAAAGCATTGGATTATACTTTAAACTTAGCAAAATCTTTTGGATTTAAGACAAAGAATTTGGATGGATATTGTGGTTATATTGAATTCGGCGAAGGAGAAGAATTGCTTGGAATCGTCGGACATTTAGATGTGGTTCCTGCTGACTTACAAGACGGCTGGAAAACCCATCCTTTTGAACCAGACATCCGTAACAACAAAATTTATGGACGTGGTGCTATTGATGATAAAGGACCTGTTATCGCAAGTCTTTATGCTATGAAAGCAATTTTGGATTCTGGAGAAAAATTAAATAAAAGGGTTCGCTTAATTTTAGGTTTAAATGAAGAAAAAGATTGGAAATGCATCCATCACTATAAAGAAATCGGTGAAGAAATACCTAGCATTGGTTTTAGTCCAGATGCAGATTTTCCTTGTATTTATGCTGAAAAAGGAATTTTATCTGTACGTTTACAACATCCTTTTTCCATTAAAGATAAGACCATTTTAAATATTAATTGCAATAATAATGCCCTTAATGTTGTTCCAAAATATTGCTCCATTACCTTAAAAGATAACATTTCTGAAAAAATGACAACATTAGAATTTCATGGAGTTTCTGCACATGCAGCACATCCAGACTTGGGCGATAATGCAATTACAAAATTAGTGCAAAACTTAAATTCTCAATTTAATAAAGATTTAACAGAAAATGAATTTACCTTTTTATCGAAGCTATACGAAATGGGACTTTTTGATATAACAAGTCCAAAATTTTTATCAAAAGATACTATTCAAGATGAGTCTGGTATTTTAACTTCAAATGTTGGCTTTTTAGGTTTTGAAAATAACATTTTAGAAATCGGTTTGAATTTAAGAATACCAGTCAACACCTCACTTGATACAATCAAAGCAAAATTCCAAGAACTTGATAAAATTTTTCCTGCGATACAAATAAAATTTACTCTTGAGAATCCTGCTTTATATATGCCTAAAGATAGCTATTTAGTCCAAACTCTAACTAGAATATTTAATGAAAAAAGTGGTCAAAACTTGAACCCTATCGCCATTGGCGGTGGAACGTATGCCCGTGCTTTTCCAAATTGTGTAGCTTTTGGCGCTAATATGCCAGGACAAAAAGATATGTGCCATCAAGTCGACGAATTTATCGACATTGACACTTTGGTTCTAAGTAGTAAAATTTATGCAAAAGCAATTTATGCATTAGCAAAATAAATTTAAAAAACGAATTACTGCAAAAGTAATTCGTTTTATCTATCTAATTAATATAAATAATTTTCTGGATTTAACGTTCCACCATTTTGTCTAATTTCTAAATGCAAATGTGGTCCTGTTGAATTTCCTGTTGAACCAACCGTTGATATGACTGTATTTTTTTCTACCTTTTGCCCTACCGTTGCATATATTTGATGGCAATGCGCATAATAGGACTGAATTCCATTTCCATGATTAATAATCACTAAATTGCCATAACTTCCTTTTACACCAGCATACGTTACTGTTCCTGCGGCAATTGGCGTAATTGGTGTTCCTGTTGAAGTTGCAATATCTAATCCTGTATGACTACTCGAACGTCTTGCACTTCTACTACCATATCTTGAAGTTATAATTCCATTTACTGGTCTTGCTAAATTAATACCAGCAATCGTTCCAACATTCGTTATTGTTTTATTAGAAATTACTTTTCTTCTTGCTTCTGCTTCTTGACGTTTACGTTCTGCTTCCTTTTTTTCGTTGTATTCTGTAACTTTTGCAATTTTTATTCCATCTAAGATTTGAGAGGCTTCTTCTTCTGATTGAATTTTGAAATCTGTAGAATATTGTTCAACAATTCCTACATTTAACTCAATATTTTCATCCATATCTACCTTCATATGGTCTATGATAGTTTTGGCTTGTTCTTCGCTTGAAACCGTTGTTTGAATAGCTCCATCTACTGTTACAGCATATGTTTTGTAAGTTATGATAGTAGAATTTTCAACCGCCAATAGCACTTGTTTTTCTTGTAAGTCTTTTTTTCTATTTACTAATTTTAAAGCATACGATGGTGTTGCTGTTTGCTCTTTGAAAGCAATATTTCCAGTCGTATCTTCCATATAATTTTTTATTTTTAATTCTATTTTTTCTTTATTTTTGATATAGCCTAATTCTGTCTCTCCAATTGTCACTTCATAAGCCGGTTTATATTTTATACATACTACGCTTAGTATGATAATTGCACCAATACTGGTTACTTTTAGGGCTTTTGCTATTTCTTTTGTGTAATATTTCACCCAATTCAATAAAATAAACATTCACTTCCTTTTCTGATATTGTTAAATATATATACATGGTTTCAATTGCCATGTTTTTTTTGCAACATAAATATAATTATACCATTTTTTGACAAATTTTGCAATCTACTTTTTATGGTATAAATCTATTTTTAGAATTTTTTTGTAAAATTATGCATTACTGGTAATGGATTTTTTTACCATTTCTTATCTCATCTTGTTTTTTCTTCATTTTTCTCTTTTTTTCTATATTATCCATTTTTGTCATGTATCAGAAAGAGTCGGAAAACCGACCCTTTTTTAATTTAATTTCATCGATAGTAATTTACTAATTCCTTTTTCTTCCATCGTAATTCCATAAACTGTATTGGCTACTTCCATGGTACCTTTTCGATGCGTTATAACTAAAAATTGTGTATCTGCACAGAATTTTTTCAAATATTCTGCAAATCGGTAAACATTGACATCATCCAGTGCTGCTTCAATTTCGTCCAACACACAAAATGGTGCTGGATTGATTTTTAAAATGGCAAACAATAACGCAATTGCCGTAAAAGCTCTTTCGCCTCCTGATAATAACGTCATATTTTGAAGTTTCTTTCCTGGTGGTTGAACCTCAATTTCTATCCCAGATTCCAAAATATTTTCTTCATCTGCCAAAATCAATTCTGCTTTTCCGCCACCAAATAACTCTTGAAATACTTCGCCAAAATTTTGATTAATAATTTTAAATTGTTCTGTGAATTGCTTTTTCATGGTTTCTGTCATTTCTTCAATCACTTTTCTTAATTTTGCCATAGAATCTTCTAAATCTAACCTTTGTTCACTTAGGAAATCATAGCGTTCTTTCACTTCTTGATAACGTTTAATCGAATCAATATCCACACTTCCTAAATCACGAATTTCACTTCTTAGCCTATTCACTTGTTTTTGTACTTCTGTAGGATTTTCAATTTTTGGTACATCGCCTATATTATTTGGCGTTAATTCGTATTCTTCCCACATTTTATTCACAATTTCATTTTGCTCAAAATCCAATTTTGATTTCTTGATTTCTAACTTTGAAATTTGATTTTTAATTTCTTCGACTTTTTTATTTTGGTCTTCAATTTCCTCTTCAAGTTTCTTTAATTTCTCATTTTTTGTAACTCTTTCTTGTTTCAAACTTTCTACTTTTTCTGATGATTTCTCCACTTCTTTATCTAAATCAATTATTTTTTGATTTAATTCTTGAATTTTCGTTTCTAGTTGTTCATTTTCTACTAAAACTTTTTCCATAGATTCTTTTTTATTGCTTATCGCTTGTGTATTATTTTCTATTTCTTGGTTAATTCTTTCCATAATTTCATTCAACGAAGCTTCTCCTTCATCAAATGACGAGACTGAAATTTTTAAATTGGTAATATTAAAATTCAAATCATCTATATATTTTTGATTTTCTTGATTCACTTCTACAAATTGATTTATCACTTCATTTAATTCTTTATTTTCCTGTTCTATTGTATTCACTTGTGAAGAAAATTGTTCTTGTTTTGCTAAATTTTCTTGTTTTTCTTGTTTTGTATTTTCCAAATCTTCGCGTAATTTAGCAAGTTTGCTATCAAATTTTAGAATTTCTTGTTCGAGTGTATCCATTTTCTGTTTTTCGGTTGCATATAAAATTTCTGCTTCTTGTAATTTCTTTTGCTTTTCATCAAAAATAAGTAAAATATCTTTGATGCTATTTTCGTAAGTTTCCTTTTCAGTTTCTAATTGTTTCATTTGCTCATTTAAGTCTTTTAATTCTTTTTCTAATTTTTTGATTTCATTTTCTCTTCCTAAAATACTAACTGTTTTTTGCGCAACCGAACCACCTGAAATCATACCATGTGGATTAATAATATCGCCACTAATTGTCACAATTTTAAAAGCATATTTATTTTTCTTAGCAAGAGCAATTGCAGAATCCATGTCTTCTACTAAAACCGTTCTGCCAAGTAAATTTTGAATAATTCCTTCATATTTTTTGTCATATTCCACTAAATCTGAAGCAATTCCTATGTATCCTTTGATTCCACTTGCAATAATGGTACTCAATTTTTGTCCTTTCACAGAACTAATTGGTAAAAAAGAGGCTCTTCCCATATTATGTTCTTTTAAATAATTCACTAGCTTTTTGGCTTCTTCTTCTGTATCGGTGACAATATTTTGAAGGCTGGCACCTAAGGTCATTTCCATCGCTGTTTGGTATTTTTCTTCTACAGAAATCAAATTTGCCACGATTCCATGAACCCCTTTTCCAAGATAATTGTCCTTTTCAATGGCATTCATTAAATTTTTAACACTTTTGTGATACCCTTCTTTTTCCTTTTCCGTTTCCACCAAAAACTTGAATCGCGTTTCTTTCATACGATATTCTGACTGAACTTGATTGATTTTATCGTCAAATTCCTTCAGCTTTACAGACGATTCTTCTTTTTTATGCTTCATCTGCTCTAATTCATTTGATAAATCATTTTTTTGTTTTTCGACTTCATAAAATTCTTTAGCCAAATCCTCTTTATTCGAACGTGAGCCATCTAAATCAGAAATTGTATCCTGTATTTGATTTTTCAAATGATTTTCTTGTTTTTCCAAATTCTCAAAATTAGCTTTTTGCGTGCTTTGCTCATTCAAAATTTCATATTTTTGGTCAGTATTTTCCTCGACTTTTTTCTTTTTGGCTTCGATTTCCATTGCTTTTTCAGACAAAGTTTGGCTATATTTTGCCAATTCTTCCTCTTTTTCTTTTAGCTCTTTTTCGTATTTTTCTTTGTTATTTAGCATATCGCTTCTGCGTTCTAATTTTTGCGATTTTTCATCTTCTAATTCGGTATTTCTTTTTTCTAGATTTTCTATATCGGTTTGATAAGTTGTTCGATTGCTTAAATTATTCGAAATTCTTTCTTTACTAATGCCAATTTCACTATTGATTTGTTCCTTTTTTTGAGAAACTTCAAATCCCAAATTTTGAACCTTTTCAATTTCTTCAATCAACTTATCAATCGTTTCTTTTAAAGTTTCTTTTTCCGTTTGAATTTGATTTGCCTTTTCCTCTTCTCTGACTTTTTGTGTTTCGAAAATATCGCTATTTTCTTCAATTTCTTTTATCTTCGCCTTAAAATCCTCTATTTTATGCACAAACAAACCAATTTCAATATTTTTCAATTCATCCCTCAAATGCAAAAATTTCTTCGCCTTCTCTGACTGCGTTTTCAAAGGATTCATATTACTTTCTAACTCAGAAATAATATCATTTACACGAAGCAAATTCAATTTTGTATTTTCCAACTTTTTTTCCGATTCCACTTTTCTCGTTCGATATTTTACAATCCCAGCCGCCTCTTCAAAAATATGTCTTCTGTCTTCTGATTTATTGCTCAAAATTTCGTCAATTTTGCCTTGTCCAATAATCGAATAACCATCTTTTCCAATTCCTGTATCCATAAACAATTCTTGTACATCCTTCAAGCGACACGCTGTCTTATTAATAAAATAGCCAGATTCTCCACTTCGATAGATTCTTCTTGTCACCGTCACTTCACTATATTCAATTGGCAATTTTCCATCTGAATTATCAAAAACCAAAGAAGCTTCTGCATAACCGAAGCGATTTTCGATTCTGCGTTCCCGCAAAAATAATATCCTCCGATTTTGAACCACGCAAAGATTTCATACTTTGCTCTCCCAAAATCCAACGAATACAATCTGATATATTACTTTTTCCCGAACCATTTGGACCAATTACGGTCGTAATTCCAGTTTTAAAATCCAACACGGTTTTATCCGCAAATGATTTGAATCCATACATTTCTAAGTTTTTTAAATACATTTTATTTTCCTCTTTTTGTTTTTTGCTTTTTCATTTTATCTTAATTTTAAAAAATAAGCAAGCATTTTTTCATCTCAAAGAATCAAAAAAAATCTGATTTGAAGTATTTCAAAATCAGATTTTTAATACGATTATTCTTCGCCAAGACTTCTTCCTTTTCTTGCTAAACTTTGTTCAGCAGAAATTTTATCCCATTGACCATGTGTCATATATTCTTTTTCTAAATCAATGTCTTTATATTTTCTAGTTAAACTTTGTTCTTGTTCTTCGCTTACTTTTCCTGTCGCTTTTAATAAATCCATAAATTCTGTATCACTTAAATTCGCTAAATATTTTGCGCCAAATTCACAAGCCATGCTTTCTTTCATATCAGGATATAATTTGGGAACTGAATTTGTCATTTGAAATGCTTTCATCTGCTCATAATCAGCATCTTCTAATTGATATCCTTTCGCTTCCATTTTTCCAATTTGTTCTCTATAAACTTTGGCAAAAAATCGAATTCTACGGGCTCTTTTTTCCTGACCTTGTGCAAATCCAACCACTTCATTTTTCTTGGCTACTTCTAAACTTTCTTCTAGCTCTTCTTCTATTGCTTCTTTCTGAGCCTCTTTTACCATATTCTTAGTCCATTCAAAATCCTTTGAGCTAGTTCTTGCAATATATCTTACAAAATTAAAATAGGGTGTATCCTTATATTTTTCTTCCAATTCTGCACTTAATCTCATGTCTTCCCCTGCCCCGTTTAAACGTTCTAATATTTTCTCTTTCAAAATAATTTCTTTACATTCATGCATCAATTCTTCCAAAGCTTTTGGATACGTTTCATGGTCTTCTTCCATTAAAACATACTTAACTACTTTTTCATTATTAATATCTCTCAATTTATGCATACGTTCTGACATTTTTTCAGACATAGCAATTTTTTCCTTTGTACTATTTTGAATTACATCCTTTGCAAAAATTAATTGTAAACGATGAGCAAGTGGATTATATTTTTGTTTGGTAACAGCGTTATTTACAAATCGAACTGCTTCTTCTGCTGTCATTGTTCCATCACTAGTTAAAATAGGAACTAATACATCTATATATTCCTCATCTAATCGGTCAGTCATGCCTTCCCTTAAACCATCTATCATATCAAATGGAATGTAAACAATTTTATCCGCTAATCGCATCAAGCTTGCTTCAGCTGTTCCAGGAATCAAGCTTTCATCGTATCCTTCTTTCGTATGACATTTCAACAATTCTTGCTCAGAATCCTCTTTTGTTTTTTCGAAATTTGGTATATAAGTTGACTCCGAAAGCTCGCCGTTATGTGAATTAATTCCGTCAAAAATAATCCATAAATCTTCGCAAACATTCTCAATATCTTCCTGATTTTCTCCACCATAAAATTGATAAAGAGCATCTCGGATTTCCCTTTCTACATCATGTGTATACAATAAATCTCTAACACCAATACTATTATGGACATAACATCCCAAACCCAAGTTTTTCTTAATTTCAGAAAGCCACCATTCTCCACTATGACCCAAAAAAGTATGACCAATATCATGATATCTCGCCATTAATTTTACAACTGGTACATTTAAACCAATTCCTTCGGCCATCAAACCAGCTATATTTTCTAAATTTTCAGAATGTGTTTTTCGATTCGTTGACTCCGGATTTGATTTTCGAAAACTTTTAATCATCATCGTTTCATCTGTACTTTTTCGGCTATAATCGTTCAAAACCAAATTGATGACACTAGCATATTTTCTTAATCTTTTCATTGAATTTTGCTTTTGTTCATACATCGTTTTTTTATTTTCCATTTTATATTCCCTTTCAAAATCAATAAAAGTAATTTAATTATATCATATTTTACATAAAATGTAAATAGTTTTTTTTACTCAAAAACTTGAAATACATAAGCTCGTTCTTGAAATTATTAAATTAATCATAGAAATTTTACATCATAAATAATGACATCATGAAAAAACCAGTAGTGGGCATACTACTGGTTTTTTCTGACTAATTTTAGTAAGATTCTCATTAAGTGTTTTCATATTCACTTAAATTATATTTATATTATACTGATTTTTTCTGACTTTGTCAATTGCTTTACTCAATTTCTTCCACTCCTTTCAAAAAAACTTGCAAAATTCTACAAAATTCGATATAATAATAGTATTCTAAAAAAGGAGAAAAACGATGTCGCAACAAAACATTTTTGTTTCACATGGAGATATTATATTAGATAATATCTATGATGAAAATCTAAATTTAATCAAACAAGATGGCGGTGGCTGTAACTGGAACGACCTTTACAATCTAGCTCAAATGGGCGAAACCTGCTATGCCATTGGCTCTGTACGGAAATGATAAAGAAGGTCAAATTGCCTTAAATTCTTTAAAAAAATCTGGTACTAATATCGAACATATTATTTTCGAGGAAAAACCAACCAACATTATGAACATTGTTATTCCTAATTCTAAATTAGAAGACAATTCCGTGCTTCATTCGTGGTACAATCCAATTACTCTCGAATATACTATGAATTTCTCCAACAATCTACCAGTTACTGTACCAGAAGAACTCAACAATAAAATGCTTTATATCATTTTAGATAAATTCTTACCAATCAATCTCGAATTTATTAGAAATATTAAAACACCTAAAAAAATTTGTTTAGATATTGGTCATATTCGCTTTTTCGAACATTTTACAAACCAATACTTATCTCAATTCTTAGCATTAGCCAATTTCGTGCAAATCAATGATAACGTAACTAAACTTCTTTTCGAACGATTACAGGTAAAAAATGAGCAAGAACTTTTCGAAAAATATCCTTTAGATTTACTCATTTCCACTAAAGGAAAAAAAGGTGCACTTTTCGTATTTAGCGAAAACGGCACAACCAAAACGTTAGATTTAGCACCACAAATCATTGTTCAAGCAACCGATACTTCTGGCGCTGGAGACGCTTTCTTTTCCACTGTTTTAAGAGAATATGCTTACACAACTGAAATCAACTCTTCGTGGGTTCAATCCACCTTTGAACTAGCTAACCAATCCTCTCGTGAAATCATTACTCAACTTGGTAGCCGAATGCAAAAGCAATAGCACACGATTGTGAAAAATAAGTGGAAAACTTGTGAATATTATGTAAATTGAAATAGAGATATTCCATAAAAAGAATATCCCTATTTTTTAAACCAAATTTTCAGGATTCAATGGCAACAATTCCTCTAACACAAATTCACCATCTTTTCGAATCAATACATCATCAAACCAAATCTCTCCGCCACCAAACTCAGGTCTTTGAATATTCACAATATCCCAATGAATACTTGAACGATTTCCATTATCGCTTTCTTCCAGAGCGTCTCCTGGCGTGAAGTGAAAACTTCCTTTTATTTTTTCATCAAATAAAGTATCGCCAATTGATTTTTCAATATATGGATTTAAGCCAATTGCAAATTCGCCAATATAACGTGCACCTTCATCTGTATCTAAAATTTTATTTAGCATTTCTGTATTAGAAGCAGTTGCTTTTACAATTTTTCCATTTTCGAATTCAAAATGCACATCATGAAAAGTGTAGCCATTGTAAGTGGTTTCTGTATTATAGGTAATATAACCATTAACCGAATTTTTTACTGGAGCAGATGCCACTTCACCATCTGGAATATTAAAAGTCCCTCTATATTTTTCCGCAGGAATTCCCTTCATGCTAAAGGTTAAATCCGTTCCTGAACCTACAATGTGAACTTTATCCGTTTGGTTCATCAAGTTTACCAAAGCATCCATTGCCTTTGACATTTTACTATAATCCAAGTTACACACCTTAAAATAAAAATCTTCAAATTCTTCCAAACTCATCTTGCTCATCTGTGCCATCGAATAATTCGGATAGCGCAAAATACACCATTTCGTATGCTTTACTCTTTCCTCAAAATGAACTGGAACCGTGTAAAACTCATTATACAAATTCAATTTTTCACTTGAAATTCCAGATAGCTCTGACGTATTATTAGAAGCTCGAATTCCAATATAAGCATCCATATCTTGCATACGAGAAGCATCCTGCTTGCCATATAATTTAATTTGTTCTTCTGTCAAACCTTCTAGCATATCCTTTAGCAAAGATTGATTGATAAGATTAAAAAACGGCATCGCTTTTACCTTATAGGCTTCTTTTATCAATTCTTTGGCAAGCGGGATTCCGTCCTCTCCGATTACTTCAATTAAAATTTTCTCATTCTCTTTTAAACTGACAGAATAATTGATTAGTTGATTTGCTAACTTTTGCACTCTCGCATCTTTCATGCTTTTTCTCCTTTCTTTTTTAGTTCCTCTGCTTTTTCTTGAATTTTGCTCATATTTCTGTATCTGCCTTCTTTCAATTCTTTTCGATAATCTTCTGGTTCAATATTTTGTTCTAAATCTTCCAATTCCTTGTCAATATCATAAGGAACACGCACAAATTCGAAACTGAAACTTCCCCCATATTCTTTTGCGCCATATTCTCCTTCTAAGATTAAATAATGAATCGCTGTTGTTTCTAATACATCACTATCTTTTTCATCATCTCTTACCACATTAAAACTATTGCCAACACTTCCAACATTGATTAAAGTTTTGTTATACATTTTGTTCATAAATGGAGCATGCAAATGCCCATAAATGACAATGTCAGCCACTTCCTTAGAAACTGTATTTTCACTTGGTTCAAACATTCTATATTTGGTTTCATACGTATCTTCATTGATAATCACACCCGTTTTCTTTTCAGGATGCGCATGAAACATTCGAATCAAACTTCCACTCATATAAAATTCATAACAAAATGGTAGATTTAATAAATATTCTTTTGATTCTTCCGACAGTAAACTATTTAACCAATTTGCTCTTTTATGCATCAATTCTACCGGAATATTATGTTTACTAACCTTGTAAACCGATGCATCAACATCTACATCACAATTTCCCTGTACCACAACTGCACAATTTTCTCGCACTAATTTCACACATTCTTCTGCATGACATCCTTTTTCCACAATATCACCTAAACAAAAAATTTTGTCTATTTTTCGTTTTTGGATATCTGCCAAACAAGTTTTTAACGCTTCTAAATTCCCATGAATATCTGATATAATCGCTATTCTCACATTTTTCTCCTATTCATATATTTTATCAATATGCACAAATCTTATTTTTTCAAAATCATATGTTACCAGTGGTCTTCTTAAAGCATCATACGTGTGTGTTGCAATCAAAATATCGCTCAAATAATTCACATTTCCAATGTCAACAATTATCAAACTATGCGTAAATCTTTGCCCATTGCTGGACAATTGAACCAAATCTCCCACTTGAATTTGATTTTGCAAAACCTCCATTCCATGTGGCCCAACACCTTTATTATTGACCAAGAAGTTGTACAAAAATTCTACTCCTGTCCACGATGGCGATTTATTATTTCCATTTTTATAATACCAGGAATTATAATTCATCACGCCACTTCCTGCAAAAATGCATTGAGACGCAAAATTCGTACAATCGCCTCCAATTTTTTCATAATCATAATATGCAGGATTTCTCGAAAGTGCCCACTGATTCGCATATTCCAAACATTTTTGTCGATTATAAATTTTCTCTTTCAATTTTATCACCCAAGATATTTTATGCTTATTTTGTTTTATTTGTACATTTGATTTTATTATATTATAAAAATTAGTCTTTGACAATATTTTAGAAATTATCTTAAATTTTCTTGACATTTTCATTTCATGCTGTTATAATTCATTTACTTTTAAATTATTTTATATTTTTTCCGTGCACATCGCACATTTTTATCCCTAAAAAATTTATATTTGGAGGTTCTATGAAAAAAATTTTCTTTGTATTTTGCACTCTATTTTGTTTCTTATTTTTGATAACTTGTATTTCTACATTTGTAGTTTATTCTAACAATTCTTTTACAACTTCTCCCACAGAATACTACTTTTCAACTAATGATTACAGCTGGCCATTGCCAAATTATCACACTATTTCTTCTCCTTTTGGATTGCGCCTTTCTCCTACAACAGGCGCTTCTATCTATCACTCAGGAATTGACATTCCTGCCCCAGAAAACACCGCAATTTACTCTGCTTCTTCTGGTATTGTCACTTACTTAGATTTTAATGGTGCAAATGGCTATACTATTATGATACAAAATTCAAATACTCTTTTTACCTATTCGCATATTTCACCTAATTTTATATTTCAACTTGGTGAAACCATTCACCAAAATCAAAAAATCGGTTCAGTCGGTTCAAAATATATTCCCAACATTCCCAATAATCCTTACACAGACTCTTTTCGGTAACCAAACCAATGGAGCAACAACTGGTCCACACTTACATTTTGGCGTAAAAATCGATGGCAAAGCCATCGATCCCTTAACACTATTTCATTGATTACATATCGTCTTCAAAATTGCCCCAATCTAATTCAATGATATTTTTACAATCTGGACATTTAATTTCTTTTTTAGTACTATCAAATTCTATAAAAAAGTTTGTATTGCAATAAGGACATTTAATTGGTTCTAAATCCATTTCTTCGTCATCACTATCTTGGAAAATTTCATGATCCAATCGTTGCATTTCCACTTCTAAATCATTAAGCCTATTTTCAAATACTGCAATTTTTTGTTTATAAACGGATTCTAGATTTTCTAATTGGTTCAAATACTCCATCGATAATTCTGTAATTTGTAATTTGGCATAATCCAAATCTTTTTTGTTTTCCATATTTCCTTCTAAATTTTGAATGACTTCTTTAAACTTTTTATTTAGCATTAAAACAATTTTTCTCCTCTCATCAATCAATTAAATTCTTTCCATATATTGACCTGTTCTTGTATCAATTCTGATTTTGTCACCAATGTTGACAAATAATGGAACTGAGATTTCTAATCCATTTTCTAAAGTTGCTGGTTTTCCTGAAGTTGTTGTGGTGTTTCCACTAAATCCAGGTTCTGTATAAGTAACCTCTAATTCCACAAACATTGGTGGCTCTACTGCAAATACTTTTCCTTTAAAAGATAACATTGAAACATTCATATTTTCCTTGATGTATTTTAATGCATCTCCGATTTGGTCTGCATTTAAAGGCATTTGGTCATATGTATTATTATCCATAAAATAATATAATTCTCCATCATTATATAAATATTGCATATCTCTTTTTTCAATTTCCGCACCTTGCAACTTTTCAGATGGATTAAAGGTTCTTTCTAAAACAGCTCCTGTAATTACATTTTTCATTTTTACACGAACAAATGCAGCTCCTTTTCCAGGTTTTACATGTTGGAACTCAACTACTCTAAATACATTACTATCTAATTCAAATGTTGTTCCATTTCTTAAATCTCCTGCCATATATACGTCAGCCATATTTTTTACCTCATTTCTTTAAAATATTTTTTTATTTTAACTTTGCAATTATACCACATAACTTTCCGAAAATCAAGTGTTTTTATATCATTTCCTATCTTTCAAATTTAGGACAATATCATTTTTTCCAAATTTGCCCAAATTTATACACGAATCTTTTGTAATGTGATACGTATCTTCTATTCTTATGCCAAACCTTCCTGGTTTATACACACCTGGTTCAATTGCTAAAATAGAATTTTCTTTAAGATATACATCCATCTTAGAACTTAAAATAGGCTCTTCATGAACATCCATTCCAACACCATGTCCAAAACTATGCATCACCGTGAAATTCTTTAAATGATAATCTGTTTCTCTATCTTTTATGATTTGTTTTATATTCACTCCGTTTTTAAAACTATCCACTATCTTTTTCTGTTGCTCCAATACAAACTGGTAGCTATCTTCATATTCATTTTTCATATAATCCACAAACATTACTCTTGAAAAATCTGCACAATACCCTTTGTACTTTGCCCCAATATCAAACTGGATGATATCTCCTGATTCCAACTTCCTGTCTCCCGGCACAGCATGTGGCATAGAAGTATTTTCGCCAAAAGCAACAATCGAATCAAAGGCTAATCCATCTGCACCATTTTCAATCATAAATTTCTCAATCTCAAAACTAAGCTCTTTTTCTGTTATGCCATAATTTAATATCTTTTTGACATATTCAAACGTACTATCTGTTATTGCACATGCTTTTTTAATTAAATCAATTTCTTCTTCATCTTTTACCATTCTGTGATTTTCAATAATGCCTTCCGTTTCTACCAAATTCACTTGATATGTTTGCAAATATTTTTTGTAGATTTCATAAGTTACATATTTTTCTTCAAACCCAATATCATTGGAGCACATGAAAAATCCTTCATAATCAAATTTGCTCATATTTCTTACATCATAAGCAATGATTTCATCATCAATGGTTAATTTGTTATTCACACTTTCAATATAACGTGAATCTGTCAAAAATACATTTTCTTTTGGCGCTACAATCAAAACTCCCTCTTCTTCTAAGCCAGTCAAATACTTCACATTTATCGGATTTGACACAATCATTCCTTCTAATTCCATGGATTTTAATTGGTCTCTTAGCCACTTGATTCGTATATTCATAAAATACCTCCTTTTTATAGGATACTTAAAATTTTATCACTGATGATTTTACAAATTGCCATAAACCATATAAACACTGTATTATCTGGCAAAAAGATACAGGCAATCGCACCAATTACCAAAAATGGTCCAAACGGCATATATTCATCCTTGCTCTTCAAAATAGCATTTCGAATGATTAATACAAAAACAGAAACGATCGCTCCCACAAAAAATGCCAATAATGAAACTTGCGCAATACTACTTACACCAAAATACAAACCGAATCGCTCCCATAAACTTTACATCGCCTAAACCCATCGCTTCTTTTCCTGCAATCAATCCTCCAAGTAGCGTAATTGCCCCAAAAATTCCTGCTCCTGTAAGCATACCCAATAACATATCTTTGGCAAGATTAATATTGTTAATTCCATAAATAAAGGTTAAAATTAATCCCACTTCAAATATGGTTAAATTTAATCGATTTGGTAATATTCTGTGTTTTAAATCAATCATAAAGGAACTCAATAACATTGGCATTAAAATCATAAATTTGATAAGGTCTAAATTTTGCATAAACGTATCACCAAGACCAAATTTATGCAAAAGTGCTATGTATAATAGAACCATAACAATCATATTTATATAAGCTTTTTCAATGCCTTTTTTATTTTCTGCAAAAAATTCTTTGGAAAACACTTTTTTTTCTTCTGGTAATCTCACATTCAGCCAAGCAACCAGTTTTCCAACAACTAATGCTAAAAATCCAAATGCTACATAGACTAAAATGTGCACATTGTTTTTATCGTACATTTTTTATTCCTCTTTCTTCTTTTGTTTTTTTACATATGATTTGATGATAAATTCTTCCATTGGTCTTTTTAATTTTGTAATCCATATATCTTTTTTAGCAATTGGATTCACTAAAATCGAAAACATTTTATTACGATTCGCACCAATCACATCCGTAAAAATTTGGTCGCCAATTACTGCAATGTTTTCATTTTCCAATCCCAACTGCTTTCTTGCTCTTTTAAATCCTCTTTTTAACGGTTTTGTTGCAAAATGAATATACGGTAAATCTAATATTTTAGCAACAGATGTTACTTTATCAAGTTTATTACTATTAGACAAAATCATGCATTGAATGTGATTTCTTTTTACATTATCCACCCAATCTTTTGCCCCTTCTAATAAATTTCGCTCAAAATCAATTAATGTATTGTCTACATCTAATAAAATTCCTTTTATTTCATTTTTCTCTAGTAAATCCATTGTGACATCTGTTACTTTATCACAATAATAATCTGGGTAAATAAACATAGATTTCTTCCTTTCTTTGTATTTATATCTTACCAATATCTTATAATTTTGTCAAATTTATTTACAAAATATTTTTTAATTGTTATAATAATTTAAAATAGGAATATTTATAAAAAAAAATCGGAGGTAACAATGGAACATTCAAAAGAAGAAGTTTTAACAAAAAATCGAAAATACAATCAAAATTTGTACAAAATTTATAAAATGATTTCTTGGGATTTATTATTTTATTATGCAATATCTTTTTTATTTTTAACACAGGAAAAAGGGCTTTCTACCTCGCAAATCATTTTTGCAGATGCTTTTTACCCTTTATTCAAATTAATTTTCCAGCTTCCTTGTACCATGTTAATTGAAAAATTAGGAAAACGAAAAAGTCTAATCATAGCCAATTTATCACTTGTCACTTATGTTTTGATTGTCATGGGATTGTCGACTAAATATGGCTATATTGTGGCAAATATTTTCTGTGCTTTTGCATTTATTATTAAAGGAATCACAGAATCCAATCTTCTTTACGATTCTATTGGAAATGTGGAAAATAAACGTACTATTTTTTCAAAAATCGATAGTATGGGATCCTCCTTATATTATGTTTTTGACGCTATTACATCCGCTATTTCCGGATTCTTATTTGTTATTAATCCCTATATTCCAATGACAATTTGCTTATTTTTAGCGGTTTGCTCTTTTGCATTAACGTTCCAGTTTAAAGAAATTCCTGTTGAAAAAACATCCAATTTTGAACAAGAATCTTCTAAGCAAAATAAATCTTTTGCTAAGCAATTAAAATTTTATATTAGTGACCTAAAAGAAGCTTTCAAATTTATCTTAAAATCGAACCGATTACGTGCTCTCATTATCTTTTATGCACTATTTTCAAACTTATTATCCATTCTAACTACCGTTAGACGTAGTCTATTAAAAGAATTATCCATTCCAGACGAATACTTCGGTATATTATTTGCCATTTGGGGATTAATTGCTGCCTTCTCAGTTAACTCTTCCAACAGTATCCAAAAAAGGTTTGGTAACCAAACGTTATCCTTCCTTGGTGTCACTTATACTTTATCTGTTGTGTTTTCTGGACTTGTCGCAATATTATCTGGCTTACCACCATTTCTTGTATACTTTGTTGTTTTATGTATGCTATCCCTTCAATATATTATCAAAGGTCCATTCCAAACATTAATTCAAAGATATCTTGGTAGTTTTGCTACCAGTAGCATGCGAACAAAAATATCCTCTGCCAGTATGTTAGTTGAAAATATCACTTGTACAATCATCTCTTTTATTGTATCTTACTTGACAGAAAATTTATCAACTGCCGTTTCCACATTAATTATTGGTATCGCTTTTACAATCATTATTTTAATTGTCCTTTCTTATATGAAATCTCGTGTGGGATTAAAACCAGAAGAATATCCTGAATCAGATATAAAATTTAATGAATTATATTAAAATGAAAAAAGGAGTATATTCTAAATTAGAATATACCCTTTTTTCATTTATTTACAAAATATATGCTTTCCAATTGTCATCACCTGTGGTCTACTCCAAATCCAACCAGATGTTGCTGTATCGGGATTAAAATAATAAACACATCCAGAAGTCGGATCCCATCCATTAATTGCATCTTGCGCAGCTTTTTTACTACTATCATCATAACCTAAATTAATTTGACCATCTGAAACACACGTATAAGCACCTGATTGATAAATAACTCCAGAAATCGAATTAGGAAATCTCGAATCAGCAACTCGATTCATAACAGTAGCAGCCACAGCCACCATCCCATTATATGGTTCTCCTCTAGCTTCTCCATAAACTAGATGACTTAACAAATTCAAATCACTATTGTTACTACTGCTTCCTCCTCCTGAAGACGAACCAGAATTAATTCCCAATGCAGCTAGTGTTTGTGAACCAACAATTCCATCTGCTGTCAAGCCATTCTTTTTTTGAAAAGCTTTTACAGCATTGTATGTTTTTGAACCAAAAACTCCATCTACATTTCCATTATAATATCCCCAAGATTTTAATTTAGTTTGTATTTGTTTTACTTCTTCCCCATTAGAACCATACTGTGAAATTGCATAAGCCATTGGTAATCTAGATAAAATCAAATATAAAATTATTCCCAAAACTAAAATTCCTATTAAATAATTACGTTTTTCCATACTAACCTCCACCTTTTACCATATTTTTAACAAATTTTGAAATTATATACATTATTTTGTAATATTTCTGTAACAAAAATGTAATAAAAATTTTATATTTTTTTGTCAAATTAGGGTTGCTATTTTTTGACATTATTTGTATAATTAAAATAAATAAAAAAAGGAGTAAAAGTATGGAATTTGCTAAAAACATTGAATTTAATAATTCTCCTGTCGTAGGACAAGAAACAACCATTACTTATCATGGTTTTTTAAGTGATTCTAATGAATTAACTCTTGTATGTGGTTTTGGTGAATCTTGGGAACATACAACCGAAACTTTAATGGAGAAAAATTCTTCTGGTTTTTCTGCAAAAATTAATATGCTAGATTTTGATACTTTTCATTTCTGTTTTAAAAATTCTAATAATGAATGGGATAACAACAATCACTGCAACTACACATCTACCATTTCACCATGTCCTGCTACACCAAAATTCGATATTGATGCTTTAATTGAAGAAATCCTAGATCCCATCATCGAAAAATCAGCTTCAGAAAAAGAAGAAAATACTACTGTTCAAATCTCTCAAGAACCCATTGATTTAGGACTTGAAATTAGCAATATATTATCACAAATAAGTTTAGAAGATACTTCCGAAAATTTAGTAGAATATTCTACTTTAGATGAAATTCTTGCTTGCACCGTCATTGAAGAAACTCCTGTTGAGCTTTTTGAAAATGAAACTATAAATGAAATTGAGCAAACTCCAGAAACTTCAAAAGAAACTGCATTAATTAATACAGAAGATGTATTTCTTATTAGCCCTAGAAAATTGAACAAATTTTATTTGTTTCGAAAACATATAAAATTATCTCTTTATAAATTGTTAGTAAAATTACCAAATTTAATTTTTGGTTCAGAAGAACAATAAATACAAAAAAATCTTCCAACACGGAAGATTTTTTATTGTTAAATACCCATTTTTCTCATAAATTGTTTTCCTTTTTTGACCATTTTCTTCTTACTATTGTCAACTCCTTCTGAATACATCATCATAGCACCTGCTGTAAGAAGTGTTCCCACCATTAAACCTTTTGTAAAATTCATATTTTGACCCACCTTTCTACAATATTTTATATTATTTATTATTTTCTTTTTTATTCAATCTATACTGTGTAAAAAATGAATAAATTTGAAAAATTGCTATCATTATCAAAAAAATTCCAAAATATTTTTTTAAAGATTGATTATTAATTTTAAACGATAATAAACTTCCGAAAAATGGCTCCTATTATTCCAAAAAAAATTAAATTTTTTGATAATTGATAATCAATTACTTTATGCTTAACATTCATATAAATCGCAACAATTGAAGTAGGAATAAAAAACACCAAATTAATTCCTTGAATCATATGTTGATCAATATTTCCAAATAAATTTAATAACAAAATTAGAATCGTGCCACCACCCATTCCAGTTGCTGCAACAATTCCTGCTATTCCACCAAAAATAATTTCTTTCATTTCATTTTCCTCATCCCATTATCATTTTAATCCCTGCATATAGCAAAAAAATAATAAAGGAAATTTCCAAAAAATTTTTCCCTGCATTCCACAATACCTTTGACCCAATGTAACCACCAATCATACCACCGAACAGCACACTTTACAGCCATTGCCCAATCAATATAATCTTGTTTAAAATAAAAACATCCACTTGTAAAAACCATAAAAAAAATGCAAAATATCGTTGTAGCACGAGTATTTACTCTATCTTTTTTCAAAATGGAAGTCATGTAAGGAACTAAGATTAATCCTCCACCACTACTAAAAAATCCACTAATCATTCCCGCAAAAAATCCTACTAGCATGTTTTTCCAAAAATTTTTCTTTTTCATGCTAATAGGATTTACTTTTTTTTCAATTTTATACAAAATTACATTTTTCGGAATACACCCGTTACTTTTCCCAAAATTTCGCAATTTGGAACTATAATTGGTTCCATTGTACAATTTTCTGGTTGCAAACGAATATGGTCTTCTTCTTTATAAAAAGTTTTCACTGTTGCTTCATCTTCAATTAAAGCAACCACAATTTCTCCGTTAATCGCAGTATTTTGTTTTCGAACTAAAATATAATCTCCACTCAAAATACCAGCTTCAATCATGCTTTCGCCTCTTACCACTAGCATAAAACTTTCGCTATTTCCTACAAAATCTAACGGAATTGGAAATGTGTCGGTTATATTTTCAACTGCTAAAATTGGCTCTCCTGCTGTAATTTTTCCTATAATTGGAACTTCCACCATTTCTCGATTCGAATAAAAATCTTTTTCAAAAGTTTCTTGTTTTTCTTCCTCTAATGCTCCACCTTTTAATAATTTTAATGTTCTACCTTTTTGATTTTCTTTTTTAATATATCCTTTCTTCTCTAATGCTGCCAAATATCCATGCACAGTTGCCGTTGATTTTAAACCAACTGCTTTTCCAATTTCGCGAACCGATGGTGGATATCCTTTTTCTTTGATTTGTTTTTCAATGCATTTTAAAATTGCCTTTTCTCTTTTATTAATACTATTTGGGTCTTTTTTCTTCATATATACCACTCCTTTTTTCTCTCTTTATAGGAAAACTTTTATTCGTAAAATAATCTTATCACAAAACATTTGATTTGTCAAACAAAAGTTCATATTTTTTTTATTCTCTTTATCATAAACCCTATTTTTAAACATAAAATAAAACAGGTGATATTTATGAAATCTCGCAACTGCCTTTCTGGCTGTGAACTTGTTACTTTAGCAAGTACCTTATCCTGCATCATCTCTAAAAACTTATCTCCTGATAATATTAGTACTTTAGGTGACTTTTTTTCAGCTCTAGGCTCTAACCTCTCTGTCATTGCAGATATACAATCTTCATGTGAAAATAATTCCTCTTAAAAAAAATGATGTAGTTTCTATTTCTACATCATTTTTCTTTCTAATCTTTACAATTACAATTAGAATACTTCGCTTTCAACATCTCAAAAATCTGCACATGATTTTCCTCATCCATAATAATTCTTGCCAACACCGCTTTAATACTTTCATTTTGAGCAATCTTCATCAAATGCTGATACTCCTTAATCGCTTCTCTCTCCGACTCAATATTACAAGACAACATTTCTTCCAAACTCGTAAAATTTGTTCTCACATTATCCGAACACCATTTATTTCCATATGTACTCATATAATACGGTTCCAGTCCCAAACTTACCAATATTTCGCCCAATAAATCCAAATGTTTCATTTCTTGCTTAGCAATTATCCCCAAAAACATAGCCACATCTTCTGTTTTTCGATTAGTCAAATTTTGAAAAACGTAAGATAAAATAGTTGTCAACTCACTCTCACTTCCCGCATAACTATCATAAACTAATCTCCCAAATTTATAATCTGGCGTAACATTACAAAGTTCCGGATATGGAATTTTATTCATTTCTCTCAATCCAAAACTTAAATCTTGATTATTCATAAAAAAACCTCCCTTTTGCATATACTATGCAAAAGAGAGTATTTTGTTAATCATACCATTCAAATTCCCAATCTACCAAAACAACACTATCGCCCTCTTGAATTCCCTTTTCGCGCAAAGCATCATCAATTCCGATTTTTTTCAAGCTTCTTTGTAAATAAGCAAACGATTCATTATCTCCCACATTCACCCTTCGCATAATTCGCTCAGCAGCAGGTCCTTGCACCACAAATTCTCCATTAATAATTTCAACCGTAAAAGGTTCTACTTCTTCTTCCAAAGTATAAACAATTCTATCTTCCACATCCACAATTTCCTCCTTTGGAAGCATTTTTATCACTTCAGAAACATAGTTAAATAATTCCTTTAACCCCTCACCTGTTACTGCGGAAATTTTATAAATTTCTAAATTTTCTTTTTTAGCCAATTTTTCTATCTCTTTCAAATTTTTCTCCTCTTGCACACTATCTATTTTATTGGCTACAATTATTTGTTTTCGCGTCGCTAATTTCTCACTATATTTTTTCAATTCCTCATTAATTTTATAAAAATCTTCTACTGGATTTCTACCTTCGGTTCCTGCCACATCCAAAACATGCAAAAGCAAACGCGTTCTTTCCACATGTCTCAAAAATTGCATTCCCAAACCAATCCCTTCACTTGCTCCCTCAATAATTCCTGGAATATCCGCTATCACAAAACTGTCTCCATATTCTGTTTTCACAACGCCAAGATTTGGGTCAATCGTAGTAAAATGATAATCCGCAATTTTAGGTTGAGCAGCCGTTACTTTAGAAAGAATCGTCGATTTTCCAACATTCGGAAAACCTACTAAACCTACATCCGCCAAAGATTTCAATTCCAAAATAATTTCCTTTTCTTTCCCTTTTTCACCATCTATCGAAAAATTAGGAGCTTGTCTAGTAGAAGTGGCAAAATGGGTATTTCCTTTTCCGCCTCGTCCGCCTTTTAACACCAATTCCTTTTGTCCTTTTTCCGATAAATCAACAATCACTTTTCCCGTTTTAAAATCCTTCACAACCGTTCCAATTGGCACTTTAATATCGCAATCCTCACCATTTTTTCCATAGCAATTACTACCTCTTCCATTTTCACCGTTTTGCGCTTTATATTTCTTGTTGAAACGAAAATCAATCAATGTATTACTATCTGGGTCAACCACAAAATAGACATCACCGCCTTTTCCGCCATCTCCACCATCTGGCCCACCAGCAGCAACATATTTTTCACGCCTAAAAGACGTAGCTCCATTTCCACCATCGCCCGATTTTATAATAATTTTGGCATAATCGATAAACATATTTTTACTCCTTTTTTCAAATTATTCTTGCTTTTTATATTTTATCATGCTATAATTTATTTTATCTATATTTGTAGTCTCTTGCTCATTTCTGAGCACTACTTCCACAAATAAACTTAAATTTCATACATCGTACCACTTCACGAAAGGAGGTGATGCATGTTATGAAACGCTTCAATGCAAAACAAAAAGAAAAACTTAAAAACTTTATACATACTTTAGGAAAACATATACTTTTTGTACTTACACTCATTGAAAAAATATTAAACATTTTTGGTTTTTAAGTAAAAATAGGTAGCTTCTGGCAAAGCTACCTATTTTATATGAAACGCTTTAATACTTTTATATAATATAGATTTCTTAAATTTCATATATCATATTATATACATTATACCACTTTTTATTATTTTGTCAATATTAAAATAGGTTATTCCAAATATCTCTAATACAAATCATTATCTTCTCCTACAATCTCACCATCACGACTAAATTTCGGATTCATAATTAATAATAGCTCCATTTCTCCAGCAAAAATGAATTTTATCCCTGCTGGAATTTCCACAATATCGCCTTTTTCAACCGCATAAATGGTATCATCAATTTTAAATTTTCCATTTCCTGAAATCACATAATAAATATGCGTAATTTTTGTATTCGTACAATATTTATCATGCCCTTTATAAACTTTTTCATAAACAATATCTATATTTTCACAATCTATTTCAGCACAATATCCATCAAAGCCATTTCTTTTAAAATTTGGTTCTTTAGAAAACTTTTTAATATACTTATTCACCTATAATCAATCCTACCTTTCGATAAACCTCATTTACAATTTTATCTGCTCTTTCTCGTGCTTTTTTAGCACCTTTTTCGTAAATTTCCTTCAATTTATCTGGATTTTCTAATAAATCATAGTATTTTTTCTGTAACGGTTGTAGCTTCTTGATAATGGATTCAGCTGTTGCATTTTTAAAATCACCATAACCTTTTCCCGCAAATTCTGTTTCAATTTTTTCCATTGTTTTTCCTTCGATTAAGCCATAAATTGTCATCAAATTGCTGACACCTGGCTTATTTTCTTTATCATATCTCACACAATTTTCTGAATCGGTAACCGCTTTTTTTAGCTTTTTTCGAATCTCATCTGGTGAATCATTCAAGAAAATAACATCATTTAAATTGGTTGTACTTTTGCTCATTTTGGCTGTCGGTTCTTGCAATCCCATAATTCTAGCACCTTGTTTTGCAATAAATGGTTCTGGAATTATGAAAGTTTCACCATAAATCGTATTAAATCTTTCAGCAATATCACGCGTAATTTCCAAATGTTGCTTTTGGTCCTCGCCAACTGGCACCAAATCTGCGTTATAAACCAAAATATCAGATGCCATTAAAACAGGATACGTAAACAATCCGCTATTGATATTATCCGCATGTTTCGCCGATTTATCCTTAAACTGCGTCATACGATTTAGCTCCCCCATATAGGTGTAACAATTCAAAATCCAATTTAATTTCACATGTGCGTCTACTTGCGATTGCAAAAATATGGTATTTTTTTCTGGATCCAAACCGCTCGCTACATAAATCGCCAAAACTCGCAATGCTCGTTTACGCAAAGTTTCTGGGTCATTTCTAACCGTTAGAGAATGTAAATCTGCAATCATATAATAACAATCGTATTCTTCCTGCATTTTTATCCAATTATGAATCGCTCCTAAATAATTTCCAAGCGTCAAATTTCCCGTTGCTTGAATGCCACTTAATATCGTTTTCTTTTCCATTTTTTTATCTCTCCTTTTCTCTCTTACTTTAAAACAATATTAAGTTTGCCATCGTTTCATTCGATGCACTTCTTCAAAAAATGAAATTTTCATATTTTTCTCCTTTTTAATATATCTATTATACACTATATAGACCACATTTGCAAGCAAAAATACGTGCATCTAAAAAAAACCTGGGTACATCACAGTAAATCTTTATTAGTAGGAAGCCAATTTTAAAAAAGCCAGTTCCCTTGGACTGGCTTTTGTCTATTATTTTAACTTCTCCTTGCTGCTCTTTCTCTTTCCTTATTATTCAAAATCTTCTTTCTCAAACGAATTGACTTTGGTGTTACTTCCACAAGTTCGTCTTCTTGGATAAATTCAATTGCTTGTTCCAAACTCATTTGAATTGGAGGAACCAATCTTAATGCTTCGTCAGAACCAGATGCTCTCGTATTTGTCAAATGTTTTTCCTTACAAACATTAATCGCCAAATCTTCGCCTCTTGAATTCAATCCCACAATCATTCCTTCATACACTTCTACACCAGGTCCAATAAATAATTCCCCTTTATCCTGTGCATTAAATAAACCATATGTGATTGATTTACCATTTTCAAAAGCAATAATCGTTCCTCTCGTACGTGCTTGAATGTCACCTTTAAATGGTTCATAGCTATCAAAAATATGATTCATCGTGCCTTCTCCTTTGGTATCTGTCAAAAATTCCGTTCTGTAACCAATAATACCACGTGCTGGAATTCTGAATTCAATTTTGGTATGCCCAGCTTCTGCTGGTTCCATATTCGTCATTTCCGCTTTTCTTCTACCTAATTTTTCAATCACATTTCCCACACAATCATCTGGCACATTGACCACCAACAATTCCATTGGCTCACATTTCACACCATCGATTTCCTTGAAAATAACTTTTGGTCTAGAAACAATCAATTCATAACCTTCTCTTCTCATATTTTCAATTAAAACTGATAAATGCAATTCTCCTCTTCCGTGATACTTCAAAACTATCTGCCGAATCCGTTTCTTTTACACGAAGACTGACATTTCTGTCAAGTTCTTTAAATAATCGGTCACGTAAATGTCTTGAAGTAATAAACTCGCCTTCCTTTCCTGCAAAAGGTCCATTATTTACACTAAATGTCATCGAAACAGTTGGTTCATCAATATTGACAAATGGGATTTTTTCAGGATTATTATAATCGCAAATCGTATCTCCAATATTAATGTCATTCACACCAGATAAAGCAATAATATCACCCGCTTCAGCACTTTCTACTTCGATTCTCTTCAAGCCTTCATACGTATTTAATTTCGTTACTCGACTATTCAAAATCTTATCTTCATCTTTACAAATTGCAACTGCTTGCCCTACTTCAATCGTTCCTCTTTCCACTCTTCCAATCGCAATTCTTCCTACATAATCATCATAATCAATATTCGAAACTAACATTTGCATGGTTCCCTCTAAATCGCATTTTGGTGGTTCGATTGTGTTAATAATAGTTTCAAACAAACATTGCAAATCTTCACCAGGCTTGTTCAAATCCAAAGTGGCAATTCCGTTTTTAGCAGAAGCATAAACAACTGGGAATTCTAACTGGTCATCATCTGCTCCTAAGTCAATAAATAATTCTAAAACATCATCTACCACTTTCAATGGTTGAGAACCTGGACGGTCAATTTTATTAATTACAACAATTGGTTTTAATTTCAGTGCCAAAGATTTTTTCAAAACTTCTCTCGTTTGAGGCATTGCACCTTCAAAAGCATCAACTAACAACACAACCCCATCTACCATTTTCAAAACACGTTCTACTTCTCCACCAAAATCAGCATGTCCTGGTGTATCAACAATATTGATTTTAATATCTTTATATTGGACAGCTGTATTTTTCGAAAGAATCGTGATTCCTCTTTCCTTTTCTAAATCGTTCGAATCCATAACTCTTTCTTGTACTTGTTCATTACTTCTAAAAATTCCACTTTGTCTAAGCATAGCATCAACCATAGTTGTTTTTCCATGGTCAACGTGGGCAATGATTGCTACATTTCTGATTTTTTCATTGATTTTCATCTTTTTATTTCCTTTCTGCGTTTTACCGTTTACAAAGGCACGATACCTCGTGCCCTTACTAATTTAACTTTAATATTATATCTTATATTTGCATGTTTGTCAATGCAATAATTTTTTCTTTTAATTCTTCACTTACTTTATCTTCGATGTCTTTATCTATTTTTCCTGAAGTATATTCTGAAAAATCCAATGGTTCTCCATAAATAATTGTATTTTTAGTAAATGGTTTCGCTGGTCCTTGAATTCCAATTGGTACAATTTTGGCTCCTGTTTTTAAAGCCATATAAGATGCACCATTTTTCAATTTTCCCTCATTTTTTTCCATTCCATTACGTGTTCCTTCTGGAAAAATACCAACGCATCCACCATTTTTCAATATTTTCATAGCACTTTTTAAAGAACCAATATCTTTATTATCTCTTTTCACCCAAATTCCATCAAATGTAAAACATAAAAATCTTATAAATGGATTGTTTTTTAATTCCTCTTTTGCCATAAAACTCATTTTTCTTCCCGCTGTTACTGTAATTAATGGTGGATCCAAATAGGTTCTATGATTTCCACAAAACAGAAGTGCCCCCTCTTTTGGCACATTTTCCTTCCCCACAATTTTGATTCGATACACAAATTTGCAATACCAAAAAATGGAAAATGCAACAATCACTCTTAACGTCTTTTTAAAAAATTTTTTCATATTCTTTCCTCTTTTAATTTATTTTCTTTATTTTATAACAAATTTTCTAAAATTTCAATATAAATGAAAAAAATAGCTCATCGATGACTCAATGAGCTATTCCTATAAATGATTACAGAGGCACCTTCCATAAACTCACTTCCTTTTGCAACTTTTCATTGCCATATGGGCTGTCCCAAAAAACATTGAATATTAAAGTTCCTTGAGCAAAAAACTCCTTTCGACTTATAGGTTCTATTTCTTCTATTCCCAGTGCTTCACAACTAATTTTATATTTCCACATGCTATGCGACTCAAAACAAAAATGTACACACACCTTCACTCCACGTAACTTAATGTCATGGTATATGTCAGTACACTTTACGTATTCTTTCATTTCTTCAGAAGAATACACTCTTATGGTCAAAGGATTTTTTTCTTCTAAATACTCCTTTACTTCACGGAAGAGAACCTTTTCGGCCCGCTCTATGGTACTTGCCCAATCTTCCTGAAATTGTTGTTCTGTTACATCACTCATCGTATTACCTCCTTCATTTTGCAGTAGAGGTATTGAAACCTCCACTCTTTGACGTTTTTTGGTTTCAATAATAAGTTAGTTTATATCACATTTTCACAATTTTGTCAACTTGACATAATATCAAAAAATATGATATAATGAAAGGTTAGGCAAAATATTTCCTAACCCATTTTCTCTTTTATCATATCTTCTATTTTCTTTACAACTTCTTCTATTGTCAAATTCGTAGAATCCACCAAAATCGCATCTTCTGCCTTTTTCAAAGGTGTAACTTCTCTTTGTGTTTCTATTTTATATCTTTGTTTTATATTTTCCAAAACTTCTTCATATGTTGCCTTTATACCTTTTTCTAAATATTGTTTATATCTTCTATTCGCCCTTTCTTCCATAGAACAATCCAAATAAACTTTCACATCCGCATTTGGAAAAATAACCGTTCCACAATCTCTTCCTTCGATGATAATATTACTATTTTCTCCCATTTTTCTCTGCAATGGAGTCATTTTACTTCTAACACATTTTAAAGCAGCAAATTTGTCAACATTCGTATCAATTGTAGTACTTCGTATTTCTTCTGAAACATTTTCACCATTCAACCAAGTCTCTTGTGTGGTTCCATTTTTCTTAAAAACAATTTCTATATTATCCAACAATTCCAATAATCTTTGACTTTCCATTGGCTCTATCTGTTTTTTTATCGCTTCTAACGCCACACAACGATACATAGCACCTGTATCAATATACACCAATTGCAAATCTTCCGCAATAATTTTCGTAACGGTTCCCTTCCCCGTTCCTGCTGGTCCATCAATCGCTACAACAAATGACATTTTATTTCTCCTTTTTAATTCTCATTATTCACATGAACACCTTTTGCCACAATGTCTGTACTAAGGACATTCATCGAAGTTAAATGCTCAATATCTTTCACAATATTAGATTTCAACACTTGAATTGCTTCTGAAACATTGTATCCAACTTCTAAAATTACCTCAATATAAAGATAAATTCCATCTTCTATTCCCTCATGTTTTTTAATAATTGTTCTGTGTACTTTATAAATACTTTCCGTCTTTTCCGCCACCACATCAATAATTTGTTTAAACACCGTATCTGATATTTTAAAATTTCCCATATAACTAAACGTTGGTCGAATAATTGATTTTTCTGCAATATATGGCTTGTTTCCTTTTCCTTTCGATTTAAAAATTTGAAGCGGATCTAATAAATAACCTGAAAAATCTTTTTTTATCGCAAACGTTGGTACAGGAATAACATGTTTTCCTTGTGTAACTCGAATACTTTTAGCCATTTCCATTTCTTCTGGTGTTGCTACATCTGTGATATATGTTGTTCCTAGAATTGGACCAATTTCTAAACTATCTGCTATTTTTTTGACCATTTCATCTGATGTTCCCAAAATTAATATTTTATCTGGTTTATATTTCTTAATTGCAGTCTGCATTTCTTTTCGTTTATCCTCACTGTAAAAAATAGCATTACGCACCGTTTCTACCTTAGTAGGTGCTTTTTTGGCCGAAATTCCTGCTAAAACTTCATTTTCACTAACTAATAAACCATCGTCAATAATATATTTAATGCCTTGTTCCCCTGCTATCATTTGTGCTCTGTAGCTTTTTCCTGTTCCAGATGGCCCAACAAAAGCATAGGCTTTTACTTTATGATTAAATAACATGCCCTTTCCTTTCTGAAATGTGAAATACATTTCTTGATTTACTTAATCTTATGTATTATATTTTTTATAATTCCTAATGGCATCTTTTGTTGTAATTGTGATTTTTTCTGGCAATTTATCAAGCGAAAACCATTTGATATCTAAATGCTTCGTCGGCTCCAAAATCTGTGGTTCTCCTTCTATAATTTTACACAAATAACTTGGTGAAACCCAATGCCTTTCCTCATTTTTGATAATATGGTCACAAATTCCCAACAAAGAAATTACCTCAACCTCAACTCCAGTTTCTTCTTTCACTTCTCTTTTCACAGCCTCTTCAAATGTTTCGAATAATTCCACTCTTCCACCAGGAATACTCCAATATTCTTTTTCTGGTGCTTTATTTCTAAGTTGCAATAACAATTCACCTTTATCATTTATAATAAAGGCGCCACAACCAACGCCTATGTAATCTTTACCTTGAATCATATTTTCTCCTATTTTTGAATTGCTCCGTTTAATTCGTCTCTCATGCGAATTGCTTCTGCACGGGTTGCTTTTGCATATTCTTCATCTGAAAATTGCTCTTTCCACATGTCTGATTTATAAGCACACATCAAACTTCTAGAACTATTGATAATTCCACCAATTCCATTTTTATCAAATCCAAGTGCAACATCTTTTGCTTTTCCTCCGTTGTGCACCATAACCTGGAATTAAGAAAAAGGTGTGAGGCATTTGTTCTCTTAATGTTTGCAATTGCTCTGGATAAGTAGCACCAACTACTGCTGCAATACTGCTATATCCATTTTCGCCAACTAATTCTTTTCCCCAATTTTCTACTAGATTTCCCATTGTTTCGTAAATGGTTTTTCCGTTTTCTAATTTCAAATCTTGCAACTCTCCAGAAGAAGGATTCGAAGTTTTTACTAAAATAAAAATTCCTTTGTCATATTTTTGGCAATCTTCGATAAATGGTTTGACACAATCTGTGCCAAAATAAGCATTTACAGTTATAAAATCAATATAATCAATTCCATATAATTTATCTTCTACTTTGGTTTTTCCAATATAAGCATTAGAATAACTTTCTGCCGTTGAGCCAATATCGCCTCTTTTGGCATCGACAATGACAATCATGTTTTTTTCTTTAGCATATTTGCAAGTTTCCTGAAAACATTTCATTCCATCCATGCCAAAGGCTTCGTAAAATGCCATTTGCGGTTTTACTGCTGGAATAATATCACAAACACTGTCAATTAAAGCTTTGTTATATTCCAAAATTCCTTCACAAATTTTCTCCATACTTCCACTATACTTTTCTTTGATGCAGTTTGGTAGCATATCGTATCTTGGATCCAATCCAATTACTGTTGGATTGTTGGTTTCTTTTATTTTATTTATTAGTTTATCAATTGCATTCATTTTTTCTTTCCTTCCTTTTTTATTTCTTATATCATATTTTTGTAAAAAATTCAATTCTTTTGGGAAAATATATTTTAAATCTCTTGCATTTTTTCTTTGAGCAATATATACTATTGAAAATTATTTCTTTATTCTTATTTTTCAATAAGAATTTTTCCAATAACTATCTTTCTTACCATAGTTGAAAGGAGGTGATGCCCTATTTATACTTATTATATGGGAAAGGAGGATTTGATTATGTTTAAATTTTCATTCTTAATTTATAAATTTAGTATAACGTTTATTTTCTGTTTTGTCAATATTTTTTATGCAATTTCCGTATCATTTACATCATATTTTACGTCACCCGATACAATCGTATATTGCACTTTGCCTTGCAATTTCTTTCCAATCCAAGGTGTATTTTTTGATTTTGAAACAATGCTTGCTTCTTCGTAAGTATAAACTTCCTTTGGATTGAAAATTGTTACATCTGCCACTGCACCTTCTTTGATTTCCCCACGATCGATTTTTAAAATTTGAGCTGGATTATAAGACATCAATCTGACCATATCTAAATAAGAAATATGTCCTGGTTCAACTAAATTTGTGATTGTCGCTGCCAAAGCTGTTTCAAATCCAATAATTCCATTTGGAGCTACTGCTAAACCTTTTGCTTTTTCTTCTTTGGCATGTGGTGCGTGGTCTGTAATGATATTGTCTATTGTTCCATCTTTCAACGCTTCAATAATCGCTTTTTTATCTTCTTCTTCTCGAAGTGGAGGATTCATTTTCGCATTTACTCCTGAAGTTTTCACTTCTTCCACAGTAAAACTATAATAATGTGGACATGTTTCACACGTTACTTTAACGCCTCTTGCTTTCGCATCTCTCACTAAAGCAACTGTTCCTTTCGTGCTAATATGGCAAATATGAGCGTGTGCATCATTCGTACTTGCTATCACGATTTCACGAGCCGCCATAATTTCTTCAGCTTCTGGATACACCCCTTGTACACCAAGTTCTTCTGCCACTTTTCCTGCATTAATTGCACCACTTCCTACAAATTTATCTTCACAATGAGAAGACACAAATGTTCCTAACTTATCGGCTTCAATAATTGCATTTCTCATATGTAAAGAATTGGTAAGTGGAATTCCGTCATCTGAAAAAGCAATGGCTCCTGCTTCTAATTGAGTAGGCATATCAACTAACGCTTCGCCTTTTTCCCCTTTTGTAACGCTAGAATATGGCAAAACATTACAAAGATTAACTCTTTTTGCCTCATCAATAATTCTTTTTAGCACTTCTGGATTATCTGGTGTTGGATTGGTGTTTGGCATTGGGCAAATCGTTGTAAATCCACCTTTTACCGCACTTTTTGAGCCCGTTTCAATGGTTTCTTTATGTTCGCCACCTGGCTCTCTTAAATGACAATGCATATCAATCATACCAGGCATAATGTATAATCCTTCGCAATCGATTGTTTTATCTGCTTGTTCTTTAATATCTTTTGCTATTTTAGCTATTTTGTCGCTTACAATTAAAACATCTAACTTTTCTTCCGTTTTACTAGCATAGTCTATAACTGTTCCATTTTTTAATAAAATACTACTCATATTTTCCCCCTTGCGATTAAATTATTTTTATTGTATCATTTAATGTAATTTTTTTCAACTGCTATTTTAAAAAACGTAAAAAGCGCAATTAGCAATGCTTACTAACTACGCTTTATTTTATATATTTCTTTGTTCTTCATCTGATTCTCTATTATTTTGTTGCTTCTGAACATTGTTTTCTGATACTTCTGCTTTTATATTACTCAAATTATTTTTTATTTCCTTAAATCCAGCTACATCTTTTTCGCCCATTGAAGTCCCAAAAGTATTAGATGAATTCAATATATTCTCTTCCATTTCAGTTAATACTTCATCCAATTTACCAGCAATTACAGTATGTTTTTTTGATTCCGTGTCATCTAATTCTGTCATCGAAACAGCTTTTGTAACAGATGTTTTCATATCTTCCACACCTTCAACATCGTCTATTTCAACAGAATTTATCTGATTAACCAAAGCTAAATAGGCTTCTCCTAATAGCTGAACAACTGGATCCTCTTTAAAATTCTTTTTTATATTTGCAAGCGCACCCATTTTGGTAGTCACCCTTTCATTTTAATTTGTATATTATATACATAATAATTATAGCATAAAAATTTTAGAAAATCAATACTTTTTAGACTTTTTTTAAAATTTATCCAAAAATCCCTCTTTTCTTAACTGGTGGCTGTTCATTCATAGTTTTGGCAAGCTCTGTAACTAATTTTCTTTGCTCTGCTGTTAGTTTTTTTGGAATCTGCACATTGACGGTAAAAACAAAATCGCCTCTCCAATTTCCATTCACACTTTTAAATCCTTTATTTTTAATCACAAATCGTGTTCCTGTTTGTGTCCCTTCTGGGATTTTATATTTTTCTTTTTTACCATCTACCATTGGAATTTCTAATTCTGTTCCAAGCGTTGCTCCTGTAAATGTAATTGGAATCTCGCAAAGCACATGTTCTCCTTGCCTTGTATAAACACTGTGTTTTTTTAAATGAACCACAATATATAAATTTCCTTTTGGTCCATTATTTGCTCCTGGCTCACCTTCTCCTTTTAAAACTACTGTTTGACCATCGTCAATTCCTTCTGGAATTTTAACTTTAATTTTTACAGACTTTCGGTTGATTCCTTTTCCATGACAACTTGAACATGGATTTTTAATCACTTTTCCACTACCACCACAAGTAGAACAAACTTTTTGTGTCGACATTTGACCAAATGGCGTTGTCACAACTTGTTTGATTTTTCCTTTTCCGCCACATACACCACATGTTTCTGGTGATGAACCTTTTTGTGCTCCTGTTCCATTACAAGAATTACAGGTTTCATTTCGATTCAAAGTAATTTCTTTTTCTACACCAGAATAGGCTTCTTCGAATGTAATATTCAAATTCACTCTTAAATCAGCACCTTTTCGTGGACCATTGGTATTTCTAGAACGCGAAGAGCCTCCTCCAAAAAAGGATGAAAAAATATCACCTAAGTCACCAAAATCACCAAAATCGCTGAAACCTCCAAATCCATCAAATCCAGAACCATAGGAATAATAACCTCCTCCTTGACCACCACCATATTGTGGACCATCAAAACCAAATTGGTCATACATTTGACGTTTTTGCTTATCAGATAGCGTCTCATAAGCTTCATTGACTTCTTTGAATTTCTTTTCTGCTTCTTCTTTATTATCTGGATTCGCATCTGGATGATATTTCTTAGCTAATTTTCGATACGCTTTTTTTAATTCATCATCTGTCGCACTTTTGCTGACACCTAAGACTTCATAATAATCTCTTTTATTTGCCATTTTATCTCCTTTTTTCTTGTTTATTTATTCTAATCCATTTTTTCTGTCTTTACATATATATACTACTTCTAATACATATATGTAAAAATAGCTACCTAACCTTTCATTATATCCTATTTTTTCTGTTTTGTTGTTTAACAATTCTTTTCAAAATGAAATATTTAGAGCAGGGGTGGAACCCTGCCCCTATATTTTTTATTCGTCTTTTTTGTCATTATCTTCTACTTCGTAATCTGCATCAACTACGTTGTCACTTTCAGCAGATGTTGCATCTTCTGTTGTTGCATCTGATGCAGCTTGGTTCGCTGCTCCTGCTTGTGAATATAATTTTTCAGATAATTCGTAGAATACTTTTGTTAATTTATCTGTTGCTTCTTTAATGGTTTCAACATTGTTAGTTTCTAATGCTTTTTTGGTAGCTTCAATTTCAGTTTCAACTTTTGCTTTTTCTTCTCCACTGATTTTGTCACCTAATTCTTCTAATGTTTTTTCACTGTTATATACCAAACTTTCTGCATTATTCTTAACTTCGATTTCTTCTTTTCTCTTTTTATCTTCTGAAGCATGTGCTTCAGCATCTTTGATTGCTTCGTTGATATCATCTTCTGATAAATTTGTACTTGCTGTAATAACTACTTTTTGCTCATTTCCTGTTCCTTGGTCTTTAGCAGAAACGTGAACAATTCCGTTCGCATCAATATCAAAAGTTACTTCAATTTGTGGTACACCTCTAGGTGCTGCTGGAATTCCTGTTAATTGAAATCTTCCTAGTGTTTTGTTGTAAGCAGCCATTTCTCTTTCACCTTGTAAAACGTGAACTTCAACAGATGTTTGACCATCTCCTGCTGTTGAGAAAATTTGAGATTTTTTCGTAGGGATTGTTGTATTTCTTTCAATTAATTTTGTAAATACACCACCATATGTCTCAATACCTAATGATAATGGTGTTACATCCAATAATACTAAATCTTTAACATCTCCTGATAAAACACCACCTTGAATACCTGCACCAATTGCAACACATTCATCTGGATTAATTCCTTTGTCAGCTTCTCTTCCTGTAATTCTTTTTACCATTTCTTGAACAGCTGGAACTCTTGTAGAACCACCCACCAATAATACTTTATGAAGTTGATCAGCAGTAATTCCTGCATCTTTGATAGCTTGTTCTACTGGAATTCTTGTTTCTTCTACTAAATCATGAATTAATTCTTCAAATTTAGCTCTTGTCAAGTTGATATCTAAATGTTTTGGACCTGTTGAATCAGCTGTAATGAATGGTAAATTAATTTGTGTTTGTTGTACACCTGATAATTCAATTTTAGCTTTTTCAGCTGCTTCTTTTAAACGTTGCATTGCCATTTTGTCCGCTTTTAAATCTATTCCATTTGACTTTTTGAATTCGTCCACTAAATAATCAATAATGGCATTATCAAAATCGTCTCCTCCTAAGTGAGTATTTCCGTTGGTTGATAATACTTCAAAAACACCATCGCCAATTTCTAGGATAGAAACATCAAATGTTCCACCACCTAAATCGTAAATCATGATTTTTTGGTCTTGTGCTTCTTTATCCATTCCATAAGCAAGTGCTGCAGCAGTTGGCTCGTTAATGATTCTTAATACTTCCAAACCTGCAATTCTACCAGCATCTTTGGTTGCTTGTCTTTCACTATCGCTAAAATAAGCTGGAACTGTGATAACCGCTTGTGTAACTTTTGTTCCTAAATAGTTTTCTGCATCTGCTTTTAATTTTTGTAAAATCATGGCTGAAATTTCTTGTGGTGAAAATTCATCTCCTTCGATTTTTACTTTTTCACTTGTTCCCATTTTTCTTTTGATGGAAATAACTGTGTTTTCTGGATTGGTAACAGCTTGACGTTTAGCAATTTGTCCTACCAATCTTTCTCCGTTTTTTGAAAAAGCAACAACAGATGGAGTTGTTCTATTTCCCTCGCTGTTTGGAATAACAACTGGGTCCCCACCTTCCATAACAGATACACATGAATTTGTTGTTCCTAAGTCAATTCCTATAATTTTTCCCATTTTAAAAACCTCCTAAAATAAATTATTTTAATGGTATGCAACTTGGCTTTTGTTTGTTGCATAAAATATCTGTAAATTGCTGTCTACTAAAACAGCTCTCTTTTCTTTTGTTGGATTTATAATAATTTTTAATTATTAACATTGTTAGTTCGCTACAACAACTAATGCATGACGAATCACTTTTGTTCCAATCATGTAACCTTTTCGGTATTCTTCGACAATTTCTTGTTCACCTTTTGTGCCATCATCAATATGACTAACTGCTTCGTGTAATTCTGGGTCAAATCGCTTTCCAATTGTTTCAATGGTTTTTAATCCAAATTTCTCTAACGCAGTTGCATATTGTTTTATCACTAGATTAATTCCTTCTTGATAACTTTTGTCTGTCGTTTCAGCAGATGCTGCTTTTTCTAGATTATCCATAATTGGTAACATCACTAGCAAAACTTCGCCAGTAACCATATTATACAATCCTTCTCTTTCTTTGCTACTTCTTTTTTTGTAATTTTCAAACTCAGCATATAAGCGTTTGTATCTGTCTTCTAATTCCTCTAGTTCTGTCATTGGTTTTTCTGTCGTTTCACTTTCTAGCTCAACATTTTCTTCTTTCTTCTTTTCTTCTTCCAATTTAAAACCTCCCTTTAAAATTTTCCATTTTTAAAATCTTCATTCAATTTTTTACTAATATATTTCATAACTGAAATGACTTTTGAATAATCCATTCTAGTTGGACCAATAATGCCAATTGTACCAATATCTTTGTTTTCAAGCAAATGATTGAAAGTTACAATACTAAAGTTTTTAAGTTCTTCATGCTCGGATTCTTCGCCAATGTAAACATTGATATTATCTGCAATTCCTGTGTTTAAAATATCTGCTACCAAATCTTTGGCATCTAATACATTTAAAAAATCTTTGGCAACATCCACTTTTTTAAATTCTGGCATATCAACAACTTTTCCAGCACCTTCTAGATAAATTTGTTTTGATTCGTCCAATAATTTATTGATTTCTTCTATGATTTTTTTGATGATATTAATACCTGTATTTACCTCTGACATGATAAATTCTTCAATTGGACCATCGAATTTTTCTAGTGGCTTTCCAACTAATTTATTTTTGAAAATATAAGTCAAATCTTCTACCTGTACTTGGTCTAAATCTTCATCAAATTTGATAACAGATTCTCGAATAATTCCTGAATCTGTTAAAATAACAGCCATCAAAACTCTGCTTCCGTAATAAGACAAATTTAATATCAATAATCGTATGATTATTCATGTCTGGTCCAACACTAACTGTTGTATAATGTGTTATTTCTGATAATGTTGTTGTCGCAATTCTAGCTAATTCTTCTAAACCATTTACTTTGGTTTCCAAACGTTCTTTGATGATTTGCATTTCTTGTTTGGTTAAATTATCATCTCGGATAAGTTGGTCAACATAGTAACGATAGCCTTTTTGTGATGGAACTCTGCCACTTGATGTGTGTGTCTTTTCCAAAAAACCAATATGTTCTAATTCTGCCATTTCATTTCGAATGGTGGCACTACTGCAATCTAATTCTTTCACTAGGTTTCCCGAGCTGACTGGTTCTGCAGTTTCAATATATTCTTCGATAATGGCTTGTAATATTCTTTTTTTTCGGTTATCTAAATCATCTGCCATTTATTTCATTCCTTTCTAATTTGCATTTTACTTTGCAAATTAAAATTAGCAGTCTTCAATCTAGACTGCTAATATATTATACCCATATTTCGATTTTGTCAATAGTTTTTTTTGGAAATTTTATATTATTTTTTATTTTGTATTACCAGCTTGCTTTGAAGTCTCATCATTAATACCATTTATTTCTAAAGTCGGATTTTTTTCACTCAATACCCTTAATCCTTGTTTCATATTCGCAATTAAATTCATTTTCCTTTGGTCATCCTCCAGAATTGTAGGCAAAATGGCAATAGTACAAGCAGAAGCGTTATCTAATGCTTCTTTTCCGAGTTTCATATCTTCAACTGTTTTGAGGAAAATAGGGTCTGTTGTTAACATAGCATTTATTCCGATTCTTCTAAAGCAGTGGCTAACATTTCATTATAACTTGCTTTCAGTAATTTCTTACCACTTTTCATGTCTTCATATATTACTGCTTTTTTTGGCATATTTTCAATCGTTTGATTTTGTTCATTTTGTACTTTTATTTCTTCACTTACTGGTTGATTGGCATAAGCTAAATATCCCCCATAGTTTTTTATAAATGGATTTATATTCTTACAACCTTCAAATAATTGAGGAAACTCTGTCTTTGTTTTTTCAATTCTTGTAGCGATATCCATCAAATGTTTATCATCCTTTAAATAAATAACTATCTGCTCCGACCTGTCTACCCTTTCAGCTTGTTTATCTGAAGAAAATTTTAAATAATAGGAATCTAAGTCCTCAAAATTTTTCATTAAATTATAAGCCAATACTGCTATATTTTTCCTTTTGCAATTCAGATATATTCTCTTTTTAACTTTAAAATCAGGATTTTTTCCAACATGATAAAATATGGTTTCTTTAGATGTATCTTTTGGTTGTCTTTGCAACATAAAATTTTTTGCTTGTACTTGTCTCTTTTCTAAATTCTGAATTAATTGTTTCTCATTTTGCAGATTATTTCCTGGCTCTTGATTAGAAAAAGCACTCAAATTAATCAACACATTATAAAAATTATAACTTCCTTTTGTTTGTGTCATAAATTTAATACCTTTCAAGTATTGATCTAAAGCATACTCTAAAGTTCCTTCTTGAAGTTTGTATCTTGGTGTTTCTTTTACTTCATATTGTGTCATTTTATTCGATGGCTGTTCATAAGTCTTTTGCATGCCTGCTAGCATTAGAACATTGTTTCTTTTATTTAACTTCGCTTGTCTTTTTTCATTTTTAACTTTTAATTTATGTATCTTTTTCTCCAATAATTCTTTCTCTAAGCCTTTGAGTAATCTGGACAATAATCATCATTTGGCTCATATTTTCTACGTTCTTCTTCTGTTTTTTCTGCCTCTTTTCTTTTTAAATAAACCCTAAATCTATCTAATATTCCTAATTTTATATTTTCATACTCCATAAATATCTACCTCTTTTGTATTTTTAATAATTATAACATAACTTATTAAAATTTCAAATAATTTTTCTTTATAAATTTTTTCCAATAAAACCTTGTAAAAAAGATAAAAATATGCTATAATATTTAAATATAAATTTTTGTGGTATTTAAAGGAGGAAACTAAAGGATGGAACCACTTATTCAAAAAGTACCAAATGACATGGAATTGCTTAGTTATATTGTCAGTTTCATAGAAAAAAATTCTAGCAACTCTGAAGAAAATCCTAGCAATTCTGACAACTCTTCTGAGAATCATTACAAAATTCGCAATGATAACGAGACACATCGGAAATTACTGGAAGAAATAAATCCAAAAAATCCAAAACGGAATCGTGGTACTCTTGTGCTAGATTGGAATGATAATCATAATCGTAAAATTCAGATGGTAATTGCGCTAAATAAATCTGAAATGTTTATACACCAAGTCAGTATTAATGATACTACAATCTTTCAATGTAGGCGCTTCAGTTCTGAAAATACCTATATCTTTCAAGTTTAATAACTCATGTCAACATTAAAGCCATTCTAACGAATGGCTTTTTTTCTTATAAAATTTACAGTTATTTTTTTGCCTTTTTCTTTTTAGTTGTGGTTTTCTTTTTCGCTGTTTTTTTCTTCTTTGTCTCTTTTTCTATTTCAGAAACATCTTCTCCTTCAACAAATTCTTCACCTGGCTTTGGTTTATTCCAAGAAATATAATCACAACGATTTTCATTCCCTTCAAAATTATTTTCACAAATATAGTAATTACGTTTTTTCTTCGTTTTTCGAACCTGAACAACTGCTCCACATTTTGGACACGGTACATCAATCGTTTCAATGATTGGCTTCGCATTTTGGCATTCTGGATATCCAGGACACGCCAAAAATTTACCATATTTACCATATTTAATTACCATCATTCTACCACATTTTTCACATGGCACATCTGATACTTCATATTCTAATTTCACATGTTCCAATTCTTTTTCTACTTTTTCCACAATTTGTTCAAACGGTGTGTAAAACTGGCGAATCACAGTTTTCCATTTCTCATTTCCATCCGCTACTTTGTCAAATTCTTCTTCCATTTTCGCTGTAAATTGAACATTAATCACATCCGAAAAATTTTCAATTAATAACTTATTCACAATTTTTCCTAAATCTGTTGGTGCCAATTGTTTCTGAATTTTTTCGATATAACGTCTGGCTAAAATTGTTGTAATCGTTGGTGCATAGGTACTTGGTCTACCAATTCCTTTTTCCTCTAATGTCTTTACTAAACTTGCTTCTGTATAACGTGGTGGTGGTTCAGTGAAACTTTGCTTTGGCTCTAGTTTCTCTTTTTTTACTTCTTCTCCAACTTCCAATTCTGGAATTTGGGTAAAATCTTCTTCTTGCTTTTTATCCTCACCTTCCACATAAAGCGTCATAAAACCTTTAAATTTCATAGTTTGTCCGTTTGCTTTAAAATTGTAATCATTTCCATTAATGGAAACCGCTAAGGTATCATAAACAGCAGGCGCCATTTGGCTGGCAATGAATCGATTATAAATCAAACGATATAATTTATATTGGTCAGGTGTCAAATGCTCTTTAATTTTATCTGGTGACAATTCTACATAGGTTGGTCGAATGGCTTCATGAGCATCTTGAGCATCTGTTTTGGTTTTGAAAAATCTATTTTCGTAATAATTTTCTCCATATTCCTTCACAATATATTCTTTTGATGCTGCTCTTGCCTCATTGGAAATTCTAGTTGAATCTGTTCTCATATAAGTAATCAAACCAGTTGTTCCTTTTTCTGGAAGTTTAACACCTTCGTATAAACCTTGTGCAACTGACATCGTTTTCTTAATTGCAAAATTTAACTTTCGAGATGCTTCTTGTTGCATTGTACTCGTTGTAAATGGTGGCGCAGGATTTCTCTTTTTCTCGCCTTTTTTGATATCTGCTACTTTATATTTAGCTCCTTCTAAATCCGCTAAAATTTTATCTACTTCTTCTTTTGAATGAAGTTCTTGTTTCTTTCCATTTTTACCAACAAATTTGCAATCAAATTTTGTCTTTGTTTTTTTATCTGAAGCTTGCAGATAAATATTCCAATATTCCTCTGGAATAAATTTCTCAATTTCCTCTTCACGCTCTACAATCAATCTTACCGCAACAGATTGTACTCTTCCTGCCGACAATCCACGCTTTACCTTTTTCCACAAAACAGGACTAATTTTATAACCAACAATTCGGTCTAATACACGTCTTGCCTGCTGTGCATCTGTTAAATTCAAATCGATTTTTCGTGGATTTTGAATCGCCTCTTTGACAGCATCTTTTGTAATTTCATTAAATGTTACACGGCAAATTGAATCTTGGTCAATTCCTAATAGATAGGCCAAATGCCATGCAATTGCTTCCCCTTCACGGTCAGGGTCAGTTGCAAGATAAACTTTTTTAGCATTTTGGGCTTCTTTCTTTAATGAATTAATGAGTGGTGCTTTTCCACGAATATTAATATATTGTGGTTCAAAATCATGTTCAATATCGATTCCCATTTTGGATTTTGGTAAATCACGAATATGTCCCATTGATGCTACAACTTTACTTTTTCCACCAAGAAATTTTTTGATTGTATTTGCCTTAGCAGGCGACTCCACAATCACTAATTTATCAACCATTTCTTTTCTCCTTCTTATGTTTATTCTAGTAAGTATACTCCATTATTCTTGATTTGGCAAGCCTAATTTTGTTATTTTACTTTATAATTTGAATTAATTCATCATAAATTTTTTCTTCTACCTTACTAGGCGCAATCTTTGTAGCTAATTTTCCCATTTCTTGTAATTTGAATTTATCCTTAATCATATCCTTTATTTCCTTCGCCAATTTCTCACCAGTTAGCTCATTATTTAAGATAATTTTAGCTGCCCCTAAATTCTCCAAAACTCTCGCATTATCTTCTTGTCGGTTTGCCGATTTAGATGGTAGTGGTATAAAAATAGCTGGTTTTCCGCAAATTGCAATTTCTGTTATTGTCATTGCTCCACTTCTACAAATGACTAAATCTGCTATATTAATCAATTCTTCCATATTATAAATATAAGGAACTGCTTTCACATTTTTGATATTTCCAATGGAAATATTCAATTTCTCAAAACTTTCTTTCACAATATCATATTGATTTCTACCCGTTGCCCAAATCATCTGATAATCTCGATTCAAATTTGCCTTTATCAAGTCCACCGTTGCCTCATTAATTGCTTGTGCACCTTGACTTCCACCAAATACTAATACAATCGGTAAATCATCTTTTACTTTCAAATCGGCTAAAATTTTCTTTTTATTTTCATTCGAAATCTCTAACTTTTTGATTTTGGTTGGATTTCCTGTAACAACAATCTTTTTTGCATTTTGAAGTCTTTGCTTAGCATCTTCAAAACCAACCAAAACACAATCCACATCTTTCGCAAACATCTTAACCGCTTTTCCCGGATAGGCATTACTTTCGTGCAATACTGTTGGTATTTTTTTCGAAGTTGCAGCTGCAAAAACTGGACCACAAATATAACCACCTGTTCCAATAACAATATCTGGTTTAAAATCATCCATTATTTTTTTGACTTCCTTTGTACTTCGAATGGTTTTTAAAATATGCTTTAAATTTTGGATAGAAATTTCTTTTTTCAATCCATATGCTTCTATTCTCTTTAATTTAAAACCTGCACGAGGAACTAAGTCATTCTCCAAACCACGATTTGTTCCGATAAAAATAATTTCGGAATCTGGCTCCTTTTCTCGTATTTTATTGGCAATGCTAATAGCAGGGTTAATATGTCCTGCTGTACCTGCTGCTGAAACGATAACTCTCATTTTATAATTCCTTTCTAAAATGTCTTGCATTTCAATCAAGTTTTATTTCGCCGTTCTTGAAATATTAAGTAGAATTCCAACTGCCATCAAATTTGCTATTAAAGAAGTGCCACCATAACTAAAGAACGGTAAGGGCATTCCTGTAACTGGAATCGTTCCTGTGACAACTGCAATATTAATCATTGCTTGAAGTCCTAACATGGTTACAATTCCAATTGCAATTAAACAACCAAAATTGTCTTTGGCTTTCATAGATATCACAACGCCTCTCCAAACAAAAACTGTAAATAATAATATAACCACAACACAACCAATAAATCCCAACTCTTCTGCTAAAACAGAAAAAATAAAATCATTATGTGGTTCTGGCAAATATAAATATTTTTGCTTACTATTCCCTAATCCTACTCCAAATAATCCTCCTGAGCCAATGGCATATAAACTTTGAATAATTTGCCACCCATCTCCTGTTGGGTCTGAAAATGGATCTAACCATGTTTGAATTCTAGAACTTCTAAAATCAGTACCTAATGTTAAGCCACCATTTTTAAGCATCATTGCGCCAGCACCAGCAAGTGCTCCAAACAATCCTGTTAATAAAAAGTGAGAAATTTTTGTCCCTGCTACAAACATCTGCACAACCGTTATCACAGCAATAATAAACGTAGCACTAAAATGATTTTGTAAAACAAAAATTGCTCCCACAATCGGCCCCATAAATACTAATGGATAAATAAATCCATATTTATATGTTTTCATTTTTCCATGTTCTTTGACATCTGACAAGATAGAAGCAAAAAACAAAATAAATCCAATTTTAGCAAATTCCGATGGTTGAAAATTAAATCCCGCAATTCGAATCCAACGTTTAGCACCGACCAGCTTCCATTCCTACAAATCCAACCAAAACTAACAGTACAATAAAAACAATATAAATAATCCATTTCAACTTTCGAAAAATATGATAATCTACTTTAGAACACGCCATCATCGCCACTAATCCTATAACTGCTGAAATAGCTTGCTTTCTTATGTACGAATAACTATCATCTGTTTCTGATAAGGCAGAAGGTGCACTCGCAGATAGCACCATAATTAGACCAAATGCAACTAAAATCATAACCGTAATCCAGATGATATAATCGACTGAGCCTTTTGTAAAAAGTTGAAACTTTTTCTTTTTTCCTGTTTGTGTTTTCTTTTTCGCCATTTATCTCAAAAGTCCTTTCTTGACAAATTTTTATATCGCCAATATTCCAATCACTGAAAATACTAAAGTAACAAGAGAAAATACACCGACCACTCTATTTTCTCTCCACCCAATCAATTCAAAATGATGATGCAAAGGCGACATTCTAAATAGCCTTTTCCCTGTTCTTCTAAAATACATAACCTGTAAAATAACCGACAATGTTTCTAACACAGGAATCACTGCAATAAGAATTAAAAAAACTGGAATTCTCAAATAAATTGTCATGCTAGAAATCACACCTCCGAAGTAATAACGAACCAGTATCTCCCATCATCACTTTGGCTTTATGAAAATTATAAACCAAAAATCCTAAGCAACTTCCAATCACAATACTTCCAAAAATTGAAATTTCGCTATTTCCAAGCCTTATGGCTAAAATCGAAATCGCGGTTATCATAATAGCTGAAATGCTAGCAGCCAAACCGTCAATTCCATCTGTCAAATTCACTGCATTAGTTGCACTCAACATCACAAAAATTGTAAACGGAATAAAAATCCAGTTTGGAAGCACCAGTGAAAAATCGGTAAACGGAAATAAAATTTCTGTTCCAATCGTTGTATATTGCATTAAAAGAATCGTATAAATCGTAGAAACAATCAATAAACCTAACATTTTTAATTTAGGATTCAGTCCTTCTGTATTATGCAAAACAACTTTCTTGAAATCATCCACAAATCCTACAATCCCAAAACCTAAACTTGCAATCGAAATCAATAAAATCGGCTTGACAAATTCCTTATCAGGATTTAATAAACACGCTATTGCTGTAAAAACAAGAATGGTTATCATCATCATGATGCCTCCCATCGTTGGTGTTCCTTGTTTTTTCAAATGAGAACGTGGGCCATCTTCTCGTTCACTTTGCCCAATTTTTAATTTTTTTAAGATGGGGATAACTAACTTTCCCAAAATCGCTGTAAATACAAATGATAAAATTAAATATATGATTTGTACACTCATAAAATCTCCTATTTACTCTTTAATATTTCCTTCACAATTTTACGTTCATCAAATTCGTGTTTCACACCATTTATTTCTTGATATTTTTCATGCCCTTTACCCGCTAAAATAACAATATCTCGTTTTGTCGCCATTTTAATCGCTTCTGCAATTGCCTCTTTTCGGTCCACCACAATTTTGTAATTTCCCTTTGTTTTTGCAATTCCTTCTTCAATATCTTGAATAATGTCTTCTGGTTTTTCTGTTCTTGGATTATCGGTTGTGACAATTGAAAAATCAGCTAATCTTCCAGCCACTTCTCCCATTTCTGGTCGTTTCGTTTTATCACGGTCACCACCACAACCAAACACACAAATGATTCGTCCCATTGTATAAGCTTTTATCGATGTCAATACATTTTCTAAACTCTCGGCTGTATGCGCATAATCAATCATAATCGTCAATTCTTGTTCATTTGGAATCAATTCATTTCTGCCTGGTATGACAATTTCAAGCAATCCTTCTTTGATTTTTTCAGCGTCAACGCCAATCGAAACCGCAACTGAAATTGCTGCTAAAGCATTATATACACTATATCTTCCCGGAATATTTACTTTAACTCTCTCATTTTTTTGCCCTAACTTCACTTTAAAATCAACACTGGCATTAGTAATTGTAATATCTTTTGCAATTAAATTCGAACCATTATCCACCGAATACGTTTTAATATCGCAATTTTTTGCATAATACATTAATCTCTCGCATTTGAAATCATCGCTATTGGCAAATCCTTTTGGACACATTTGGAATAATTTTAATTTCGAATTAAAATAATCCTCCATATCACTATGTTCTTTCAGACTAATATGGTCTTTCGAAAAATTCGTAAATACCGCCATATCAAAATCAGAGCCATCTACCCTATGCAATTTCAAGCTTTGTGAAGAAACTTCCATCACAACATACTCTACTTTTTCCTTTGCCATTTGATAAAATAACTTTTGCAATTCCAAACTTTCTGGCGTTGTTCGATTACTCTCCGAAATTTGGTCTTCGCCAATATAATTTGCAATCGTTCCAATCAATCCTACTTTATGCCCTGCTTTTTCTAAAATCGATTTAATCATATAGGTTGTTGTTGTTTTTCCCTTTGTTCCTGTCACCCCAATTAATTTAAAATAACGAGAAGGATGATGGTAAAAATTACAAGCCACTTTTGCCAAATCAACTCTTGTATCTGCACTCAAAATAACTGTCATATCTTTTGGCAGTTTAATGGATTTTAAGTCTGCTGATATATCCAACATCAACGCCACTGCTCCATTTTTGATGGCTTCTTCTACAAATTGATGTCCATCAAAATCAAATCCTTTTATCGCAACAAATAGCGAACCTGATTTTACTTTCTGAGAATTATTTTCAACAGAACTAATTTCTAATTCTTGGTCACCTCTTATTTTAAAATTTTCTATTCCTGCTAATAAATCCTTTAATTTCATTGATTTATCAATCCTTTCTACTATAAAGGCACAACGCCTGTTTTTTAATCATTTTGATTATTATATATCATAAATTCATTTTTGTATAGCAAAATATAATTTTTTTCCATGTTTTATTTAATCATATTATATTTTGTTTCTATTTATGATGAAAATTACACTAAATTTCCATTTGTATAATTTTCTCCTGAAAATCTTTTTCCCATTTTTACGGTAGAAATTATGTTTTCGATTTCTTCTTGCGTTTCTTCTAAAATATCGATTCTTACAAAATCTACCTCTATTTTATCATAATAATTTGACAAAATTTTCGAATTATAAATTCTTGTATGACAATTCACACAATCTGCGACAACTGGAAATTTAAAATCTTTTCTATCCTTTAATTCATAATTTCCTTGTCTACAAATTTGATGACAATTTTCATTTTTCCCAATCGGACAATATTTCGAAGTCATCAAACAAACTCTGCCATATACAACTAATTCTTTTTCTAGGCAACTCGAAAATTCATTCATCTGCTTTTTGTCAAGCTCTGGCGATAACGTAAATCGCTCTATTTCTAAATCTTTCAATACTTTTTCTGACACTTGATTCGTAATATTTAACGTAGCATCTCCCACTATTTTTTTGGTTATTCCCCATTTTTTCAAAAATTCCACTTGTGATAAATGGGAAATCATCACACCTTTAACATTCTTAAATACAGCTAAATTTCTCGAAATCAATTTTTCATAATTTTCATCAATAATATTCGGCAAAACCGCAATACAATCTCTCATCTGCTTTTGGTCAATCAAATCTTGAAATGGAACATAAATCTCATGATAATTCAAGCTTTCATAATCTATTTTATCATCATATTTTTGCAAATATAAATTAACTTTTGGCTTTGTTTCCTTTTTTTCGCCTTTTGTTTCCAATTCAAAGCAAATCTCTGTATCATATTTTCGTTGAATGCTTTGTTCCAAAGCCATTTCAAATTTTTCAATCGCCTCTCTTCTAAGTTGATTAATTTTACTAATTGGTAATTTTAGATTTTCAACTTGAAAATTAATTTCTTTTATGTTAAAAATCGTATTTCCTGTTTTTTGTATTTGACATAAAATTCTGTTTTTGTCAAGCTCATTTACATCTGTTTTTTCATATTTTATAGATGATTCTACGCGAATAGCATCATTGTATAGCTCCAGACATATATTTTCACCGATTTTGATATATTTTACAAGAAATATCTGTCTTTTTTATCTCTTTTTTATGGTTTTCCCATTGTTTTTTATTCAGCGAATTGCTAACAATTCGATAAACTTTATCTTGCATTTTAACCTGTTTTATATTTTTAATTTCACCGCACTGTATTTTGGTTGATGATTTGTGAAACATAGGAAGTATCATCCGCAATACAAATGACATCTCCCATTTGAATTTCTTCTGCTAAATCAAGTGTGACTTGTTTACGTTTTGGTTGAATCGCTTTCACACGCCCAATATAGACACCCAAATGATTTGGTTTTTCTGAAAAAACGATATTTTTTCGATTCTCAAAATACCCTGTTCCCATTCCACCTCGATTGTAAATTTGTAGAATCTGTTTCAAATCCTCTTCTTCTACTTTGTATGGCTTGGTGTTATCTTTTGCCAAATCTATATATTTTCGGTACATTTTCGTTACGATAGACACGTATTCATACGATTTTTTTCTGCCTTCGATTTTTAAACTATCCACGCCACATTTTATTAATTCTGGCAAAATTTGCAAAGTACAAATATCTCGTGGACTGAGTAAATAACCATTATCAATAGTATTTCCATTTTTTAGTAAATTATAAGGCAATCTACATGGGCCCGCACATAAGCCACGATTTCCGCTTCTTTTACCAACCATACTGCTAAACAAGCATTGTCCTGAATACGAAACACACAAAGCTCCATGCCCAAAACACTCTAATTCCATCGATGTATTTTTTCGAATTTGTGCGATTTCTTGTAATGATAATTCTCTTGCTAGCACAACTCTTTTAAAGCCCAATTGTTCCATTAATTTCACACCATGCAAATTCGAAATTGTCATTTGTGTGCTACTATGTATTGGTAAATCTGGAAAATGTTTAATAAGCAGATAAGCTAATCCAATATCTTGAACAATAATACTGGAAATTCCACTTTCATAAGCAAACTTTGCAAGATTTAGTGCTTCTTGAATTTCATAGTTGAACAATAATGTATTTAGTGTTAAATGAACATCTACTCCTCTTTTTCTAGCATAAAGAATTGCGCTTTTTAATTCTTCTGGCGTGAAATTTTGTGCATTAACTCTCGCATTAAAATTACTAGCCCCTAAATATACCGCATCTGCTCCATTTTGTATGGCTGCTATTAAATTATCAAAATTGCCAACTGGCGATAATAGTTCCATTTTATTTCTCCGTTTGTTTTTTCCTATTGTATACTATATTGGTGATTTTTTCAAGAGAAATGAAAGGAAGTAATAATAATTAAGTAATTCCTTCATTAAAGAAACAACCTCCTTCCTGCCACTTAGCAAGTCGGCTTTCTTAGCATAAAACATTCGTATTTATTTGCCAAGTGAAATTTAGTAACTATCCATATTCTATCAACAATTGACAATTTATGTAAAATAGTATATACTATTAATAATTAAAAATTATATTTAAAGGAGGAATGGCAAATGTTTAGAATAAACAAAGCCATAAGTTTTAAAAAAGGAATATTCTTTTATTCCAACCATATACCAGAATTTGGTGTATACAGTCATTTAGAAAATGGAGAAATTAAGGTAGAACGGCGTCCATTTCCAGTAGAACTTCTCTATGCTGAAAATGTCTTATTTCTCAGCAAAAGAAAAATCAAAACAATATCAGCAATTTTAGTTTTACTAGCTTTGGTCCTAAATGTTCTGTTTTATCGCTTTGTTCCTAATATTGGCATAGCAACATTTGGTTTTCTTACAACTAATTACGAATTTTTCTTTGCTCTATGTCATCTCTTTTTTGATGCTCATATCAATAAAAATACTGACAATAGAGCGCCCCGTTTTCACGCGGCAGAGCACATAATCGTTAATTATTACAACAAATTTAATGAGGCGCCAGAAAATATGAGTAAACTAAATTATAATTTAATGTTTGATGTCCATTGTGGATATTATAAGGATATCGGCGAAATTCTTTTTTACTTAACTTATCTGATACCTTTTACATTTTTACGCGCAAAAACTTTCACCTTATTTTTCATCATTGCTCTTTCGTTTTTGACGTTTTCTGGCTTTCTAACTTACTTTTTGCATAAATTCAATTTGCTAAAATATCTTGAGATTATTTATCTGAAAAAACCAACATCGGTTGAGCTGGAAGTTGCAAAAAAGGGCTTGGAAGCATGGATTAAAATGGAAAAGGAATTCGAAGAATCTGGCTATCTGGATTTTTCTCATGCTATTTGTATTGAAATCGTTGTGCAGTAATGCACAGCGATTTTTTCTATGATTTTCATTGTCAAACAGTACATTTTGTGATATAATTAAATTAGAAAATAAATTTTAGGAGAAAAAAGCATGTTAGAATTAATCATTTTTGGATTTATTATTTATACGATTTTTAAAAAATACAACAATCATTCTCAAATAAAACTCATTTCGGCTTTACGTAATCAGGGATTTAGTAATATAACAATCATTCAGCAAAATCAAACAAACTGTTTAATAAAAGCAATTTTACATGGTGATAATTATTTGTTTAATATCATTAAAGATAACTCTACTATATCACATGTTACCATTAATTCATTAGTCGAATATGCTAGTAAGAATCATTATCATAACACCGTTTTGGTACCTGGAAATTCAGTTATTTCAGATATGGCAAAAAAAACCATTTCCAAATATTCTATTGAAATTTGGAATTCAGCAAAAATCAATGAGTTTGCCAAATCAAATCAGATTTCATCCATTATTAAAACTACACCAACTCAAGATACTTGTCAAATTGAAGAATCCAATGACCCCATCCAGAATGGAGCAAAAGCCAATACCATTTTTGGAAATCTATTCCATTCTAAAATCGATAAATTATAAACAAACAGCGAAAGTTGAACTTTCGCTGTTCTATTATTTTTCAAAAGCTTGTACAAATAAAGCCATTCTAATATATAAACCATTGTGTGCTTGTTTAAAATATAATGCTCTTGGGTCATCATCAATATCAGTTGCAATTTCTTCATTTCTTGGCAAAGGATGAAGAACAATCGTCTCATCTGAGAATTGATTTAATACTTGCTTATTAATAATAAATTCTTCCCTTCCAAAATCACCTTCAAATCTTTCAGACTGAATTCTGGTATGATACATTACATCAACATCTTTCGGAATCTCATCAAAACTTGCACATTTTTTATATTCAATTCCTCTTGTTTTTAACATATCAATATATTCTTCTGGCAAAGCAAAACATTCTTTACTCAAGCCATATACTTCGACATTATCATAAAGACTTACTAATCTTAATAAGGAATGAATGGTTCTACCGTTTAATAAATCTCCTAAAATAGCAACTTTTACACCATTTAGTGTTTTACGATATTCGCGAATTGTATAAACATCTAATAAAGCTTGCGTTGGATGTTCACCTTTTCCTGCCCCTCCATTAATAATTGGAACAGTTGCAATTTGAGCAGCCTCTTGTGGCCAAGTATCACTGGAATGTCTGATTACAATAGCATCTGCATAGCCTTGTAAAATTTTCACAGTATCTTCTAAACTTTCGCCTTTTTTCCCTGAAGAATTGGCAGAAGCATTTTCTGTACTAATTAGTTTCCCTCCTAATTTTAATACTGCTGTTTCAAAAGATAATCTTGTTCTGGTACTTGGTTCATAGAACATTGTTGCTACAATTTTTCCATCTAACGTTTTCGCATATTTTTGTGGATTATTTTTAATATCATCTGTTATGGTAAATAATTCTTCTAAGCTTTCTTTCGTGTACTGTTTAGCATTTAATACATGGTTCATTTTGGTTCTCCTTTTCATTTTCTTTTATTATAATATTCTAGAAAAACTTTGTCAATAAATTATAGTAACCAAACACAAAAATGAGAAGAATTTTTTATTCTTCTCATTTTTTCAATTTTTAATCTATTTCATATTTCTCTTTTGCACAATAGCTTGTATGCAAATATTTATGAGCAACATGACTTCCTGGTTTTTCGAAAAATTCATCATATAATTGCTTCATAATAGGATTTTCATGGGATTTTCGAATCACACTTTTTTCGTCAATTGCATATAAAGCATCGGCTCTTTGTTTTCTAACATCAACAGATGCTCTTGTTTTCGCATCTTTAATCGGTTGACCTCCCCCCATAACACATCCTCCAGGGCATGCCATAATTTCGATAAAATGATACGGTGATTTTCCTTCTTTGATTTGTTCCATCATCTTTTTCGCATTTGCTAAACCACTTACAACCGCTATTTTTATTTCGATTCCTGTAATATTTAAGGTTGCTTCTTTAATGCCTTTTTCGCCTCTTACTTCTTTATATTCAATTTCTTCAACATTTTTCTTTTCTAATGTATCAACTGCTGTTCTGATTGCTGCTTCCATTACTCCGCCAGTTGTTCCAAAAATAGCACCTGCTCCACTTGCTTCTCCCATTGGATTGTCGAAATCATTATCCTCTAGTTGGGCAAAATCAAGATTGGCTTGTTTAATCATTCTGGCTAATTCTCTCGTTGTCATCACATAATCAACATCACGTATGCCGTCAACTTCCATTTCTTCTCGGCTACATTCATATTTTTTAGCAATACATGGCATAATGGAAACCGTACAAATTTTGTTTTTGTCAATTCCATATTTTTCTGCAAAATAAGATTTAATCACTGCTCCAAACATTTGATGTGGCGATTTACAACTTGACAAATGGTTCAATAAATCACCATAATTTTTTTCCGCAAAACGCACCCAACCTGGACTGCAAGAAGTTATCATTGGCAAAGTGCCTCCGTTTTGTACACGTTCAATAAATTCGTTGGCTTCTTCCATAATGGTAAGGTCAGCACCTGTATTGGTATCAAATACTTTGTCAAATCCCATTCTTTTAAGGGCTGTTACCATTTTTCCTTTACAATTTGTTCCAATTGGCATGCCGAATTCTTCTCCCAAAGCAACTCGTACTGCTGGTGCTGTTTGAACTACTACATAGGTATCTGGGTCTTTTAATTTTGTCCAAACATCATCGATGTTTTCTTTTTCATGTAAAGCACCTGTCGGACAAGCTTCGATACATTGACCGCAAAATGTGCAATCAACGTCATTTAGGCTATTATCGTAAGTGGTCGAAATACAAGATTCAAAACCACGCTCAATGCAATCAATGGCGCCAATTTCTTGGACGTTTTTGCAAGTTGCAATACATCTTCTACATAAAATACATTTGTTGAAATCTCGGACAATGGATGGGGATTTGTCATCAATGGTGTGTTTGGTCATTTCTCCTGGAAATTCGATTTTTTGTACATTGAATTTTTCCGCTAATTTTTGCAATTCACAATTGCCAGAGCGTGTACAAGTTAAACATTCAATTTTATGATTTGACAAAATCAAATCTAAAATGATATGTCTTGCCTCTAATACTTCTGGTGTATGAGTGCGAACTATCATTCCATCTTCTGCTTTTTGAATACAAGAAGTTGCAAATCCTCTTCTTCCTTCAACTTCCACAATACACATTCTACAATCGCCGACTTCATTGATTTCTTTCAAAAAACACAACGTCGGAATGTCAATTCCTGCTTGTTTGGCAGCTTCTAAAATTGTCGTTCCTTTTTTTACTTTGATTGGTTGGTCATCTATGGTAAGCGTTATAAATTCTTCTTCCATAATTTATTTTCCTTTCTTTACAATAATCGAGAATTGATTAGATTTAGCAATTTCTCCTTTTATTTCGTCAGCATTAAACATTGGATTATCATAAAACGCCATAATTTCGTATCCTTTATCCAAAAAATACTTCTCAAAGAAGGTTCTTTTATATTTATTAAAGTATGTTTTAAATTTAGGCTTAAATGGTTCATCCTCAAATATCTCTTTTTCGCTATTTAACTGTTCAATGACATTTATGGCAATTATTCCATTCTCTTTTAAAACTTCATCAAACTTTTTTAGCACTTTCATACAATCCAAATCATTTAAATGAATTAGTGTTGCAAAACATAATATACAATCAAAAGAACATTTTTCAAAATTCATATCTCTTACATCCATTTTGTAAAACTGTGCCTTTGGAGCATTTTGTTTTGCTATATTTATCATATTTTCAGCACCATCAATTCCTATGACTTCAAAATCTTTTTCTAACTTTTCTGTCAAATATTTAGGGTAATCGCCTAATGCAATTCCTGCATCTAGTATTTTTGCTCCATTTTTTAAATGTTCTACAACAAGATTTATCTCTGATTGAAATTGCACATTTCCTTTTAAATTCTTTGATTTAAAATAATTTATATACTCATTAACAATAGAATTATAAGTATTAATTGTTATATCGGTTTTATCTTTCATTTTATTCTTCCTCCAAAACAGCTTTATCCTATCGCCTTAAATGGGCAACTTGCAATACACGTTCCACACTTAATACATTTTTCTTGGTTGATTGTTCTTATTTCTCTTGCCTCCCCTTCAATTGCCTCAACTGGGCAACTTCTTTGACATAAACCGCATGCCTTACATTTTTCTGAGTCAATTTCAATTTTGGCAATTTTTTTACATTCATTGGTTCGACATTTTTTATCAATCGCATGTTCTTTGAATTCTTCTCGGAAATATCTTAGTGTACTTAAAACTGGATTTGGAGCACTTTGTCCCAAGCCACAAACACTCGCTTTTTTGATGTTGATTGCTAATTTTTCTAAACGATAAATATCGTATTCGGTTCCTTCTCCGTTACATAGTTTTTCTAGAATTTCTAACATTCTTTTTGTTCCAATTCGGCATGGTGTGCATTTTCCACAGCTTTCTGCAACCGTAAATTCTAAATAGAATTTTGCTAAATTTACCATACATTTTGTATCATCCATAACAATCAATCCGCCAGAACCCATCATAGAACCAATTTGCGCAAGCGATTCATAATCAATTGGTGTATCTAAATGTTCTGCTGGAATACAACCGCCAGAAGGTCCACCTGTTTGTGCTGCTTTAAATCCTCTGCCATTTGGAATTCCGCCACCAATGTCGTAGACAATTTCTCGCAAAGTGGTTCCCATTGGTACTTCAACCAAACCTACATTATTCACATTTCCACCTAACGCAAATACTTTCGTTCCTTTGGATTTCTCGGTTCCGATGCTTGCATACCAATCTGCCCCATTTAAAATAATTTTTGTGATATTGGCTAAAGTTTCTACATTATTAATTAAAGTTGGTTTACCAAATAAACCACAAGTAGCTGGATATGGCGGTTTGACTCTTGGCTGTCCTCTTTTTCCTTCAATGGATTCTAAAAGTGCCGTTTCTTCCCCACAAACAAAGGCTCCTGCCCCTAATCGAATATCGATATCGAATTTAAAACCAGTCCCTAAAATATTTTCGCCTAACAATCCATATTCTCTGGCTTGGTTAATCGCAATTTTTAATCTTTGCACCGCAATCGGATATTCAGCTCTAACATAGATATATCCCTGATTAGCTCCAATGGTAAATCCTGCAATTGTCATTGCTTCTAAAATTGCGTGTGGGTCACCTTCTAATATACTTCTGTCCATGAATGCACCTGGGTCACCTTCGTCTGCGTTGCAAACAACATATTTTTGGTCACTTTCTGCTTGTTTGGTAAAAGACCATTTGGTTCCTGTCGAAAATCCAGCTCCACCACGTCCACGTAAACCAGATTTTGAAATGACTTCAATAATTTCGTCAGGATTCATTTGGGTTAATACTTTTTGTAATGCTTGGTAGCCATCAAATGCAATGTATTCATCGATTTTTTCTGGATCAATGAGTCCACAATTTTTTAAGGCAATTCTTTTTTGCTTTTTATAAAAATCTAATTCCTCTAATTTTTGGGCAAAATTGCCATCCATATTTTTGCATAATAAACGTTCTACTTTTTTCCCTTCACAAATGTGGGATTGAATAATTTCTTCGCAATCTTCTGGCTTGACATGGGCATAAAAGGTTTCTTCTGGACGAATAATAACGATTGGTCCTTTGGCACAAAGTCCAAAACACCCTGTTTGAATGACACGCACGTTTTCCAAGCCTTTTTCTTCTATGATTTTTCGAAAAGTCTCAATTATTTTGGGCGATTTAGAAGAAGTACAGCCTGTTCCTCGACAAACTAAAATGTGCTTTTCTCTAGTATCTGCTTCTGTGTTGACTCTTAAATCTAATTCTGCTCTTTTTTCCGTTCTTATTTTTTCTATTTCTTGGATTGTTTTCATGGATTCCCTCCTTTATTCTTTCATATATCTATCAATTACTTCATCGAATTCTTTTACGGTTGCATTTCCGTAAACTTCATCATTGACCATGAAGACTGGTGCTAGTCCGCAGGCACCAACGCATCTGACGTCATCAATCGAAAATTTTCCGTCTGGTGTGACTTGACCAGGTTCAATTTTTAACCTTTCTTTCGCACGGTCTAATAATTTTTGGGAACCTTTGACATAACAAGCCGTTCCTAAACAAATCGAAATATTATATTTTCCTTTTGGGGATAATGTAAAACGAGAATAAAAAGTAATGACTCCGTAAATTTCTGCCATCGGAATTGACAAATATTCTGAAATAACCATTTGTGCTTGTTTAGGAATAAATCCATATTTTTCTTGCACATCATTTAAAATCGTAATCAGTTGATCTTTTTGTGGCAAATACTGCTCTACAATTTCTTTTGTCTCTTGCTTTACTCTTTTATCAACACATTTTTCTTCCATATTTTTTCTCCTTATTTCATGATAATTTGATTATATCAGAATGTTTGTCAATGGGCAACTATATTTTGACTAAATTTTTCATTTTTCGACAAAAAGCTCACATCATTTCAATTTGTCCTTCAAATACAATTTCTGCTGAACCAGTTAGATGAATTGTTTGCTTAATTTTATCATAATCAATTTGTAACTTTCCTCCTTTTAGATTTACAGTTGCTGTATTTTCTATTAATTTATTGTGAATGGCAATCATGCTACTCGCACAAGCACCTGTGCCACAACTATTTGTTTCGCCTACACCTCTTTCCCACACTCTAACTTTTATGTTTTTACGGTCTATAATTTCTACAAATTCCACATTGGTTTTTTGTGAAAAATATTTATAATTTTCCAATATTGGACCAATTTTCTCAACCGCAAAATTCTCTACATCTTTCACAAAACAAACAGCATGAGGATTTCCCATTGAAATTGGATACACTTGATATTCTCTATTTTCAATTTCTATCATATATTTCAAATAATCTAGTTCAACTTCCCCCATATCAACTTTGACAGACATTACTTTTTGATTTTCTAATTCTAATTCAACATTTTTAACGCCTGCTAAGGTTTCAATAGAAAATTCTTTTTTATCGATTTTATTTTTTTCAAATACATATTTCGCCAAACAGCGAATTCCGTTTCCGCACATTTCTGCTTCGCTTCCATCGTTATTGAAAATTCTCATATTAAAATCAGCAACTTCACTTTTGTCTAATAAAATCACACCATCTGCCCCAACACCATAATGTCTGTCACATAAGAACTTAGCAAGTACTGGCAAACTATATTCAAATTCATTTTCCATACAATCAATGATTACAAAGTCATTGCCTGTTCCTTGCATTTTACAAAAAGAAAACATATAACCACCTCTTCGGTAAATTATATGTTTCGATTTAGAATTTATGAATCTTCTTTTTGTATCACAACATCAACTACAGTCCCTTCTTCTACTGATTTTTCTCCTGCCGGTTCCTGTGATACTACTTTTCCTTCGTCTCCTTCTATTTTAATATTTAGTTTGCTAGCCTTCAACTTTTGCCTTGCTTCTGTAATGGTTAAACCAGTCAAAGTTGGAACACGAACTGATAATCTTGTGTCATTTTCTCCGTGTGTATAAATAGACATCTGCATCCTTTTCTAGCAATGTCCCAGATTTTGGCATTTGGTCTGTTACAATACTGGTGCTTTCATTTCCTGTAATATTCGAATTAACATGAAAACCATATTCTTCTAAAATATTTCTGGCTGCCGCCACTGTTTTGGAAGAAACATTGGGCACAGTTGCTGTTGTTTTTTCTTTGGTAGTTACATTTTCACCTGTTTTGTTGATATCCAAATAAGGTAGCACTTCTGATAAAATATTAGCAGCAACTGGACCTGCCGTTTGTCCACCTTGAAAACTTTCTCCTTCTGGATCATATAGCACTGTCAAAACAATTATTTGGGGATTTTCAACTGGCGAAATCGCAAGGAATGACGCAACATATCCTGCTTCTTCGTTTCCTGACATTGGTTCAGAAGTTCCACTTTTTCCGCCGATTGAATAACCTTCTACTGCCGCACGTTTTCCCGTTCCTTCTACAACAACCGATTGCATCATATTTCTTATTTTTTCAGAAGTTTCTTTGGACACTACTTGTCTTAGTTTTTTATCTTCTTGAACTTCAATCACTCCTGTGTCTGAATTTTCAATTTGTTTTACAATTTTCGGTTCTACCAATTGTCCATCATTCACAACGCAAGATACTGCTGTGATTAACTGTAATGGTGATATTTCAAATCTTTGTCCAAAAGAGATAGTCGCAAGCTCGACTTTTCCTACATTTTTCAATTTATGAAAAATAGAAGGATAGGTTTTAGCAACATCATTTCCCATTTGGTCAAACAGTCCAAGTGCTTCGTAATATTTGTATAATGTCGTAGCACCGATTCGTTGTCCTAATTGCATAAAAGCAGGATTACAAGAGTTGCATAGTGCTTGTCGTAAATTTTGTGAACCATGTGGTTCTGCTCTCCAACAATGAATATTATAATCTTCTACTTGATAAGCACCTGTGCACATGAAATCGTTTTCTGTATCTGTTTGAACAATATTTTCTTCTAATGCTACGGCTGCTGTAATAATTTTGAAAGTCGAACCTGGCTCATATAATTGGGAAACGGATTTATTAACCCACAATTTGTGATAAGCTTCTGTTTTTTGTTCTTTTGTATAGGTATCCCAAACTTCGAGAGCTCCTGTTGGTTCAATGGCATATGGTTCATTCAAATTATAATTTGGATAAGTTGCCATTGCTAAAATTTCGCCATTTTGCGGATTCATAACAATAACATTTCCACCACCAGAACAAGAATTTTGTTCTACTGCTTGTTTTAGGTATTTTTCTGCAATTTGCTGAATGGTTATATCAATTGTAAGATAAAGATTACTTCCATTTTCTACTGGAACATATTGTTCGGTTTCATCTGAAATTGGATTTTTGTTGACATCTTGCATAGTTACAATTTTACCAGCTGTTCCTGTTAATGTGCTATTCCAACGATTTTCTATGCCAATTGTGCCAACATTATCATCATTGCAAATACCAATTAAGTTAGAAGCAATTGTATTGTTCGGATAATATCTTTTAGTATCTTTATCAATGTTAATACCACTTGTAATTTTATTTTCGTTCATCCAGCTTTTTAAATTTTCGGCCTTTTCTTCACTTACTTTTTTCGCGATTACAACTACTGAAGATTTTTTATTCACTTTTTCTAAAACTTCATTATAATCTAATTCAAGCGTTGTTGCTAAACCTTGGGCAAGTGTTTCATTTTTAACCGACTTTTTATTTGAATAAGCTACTTTTCCAGGATTGATTGAAATCGTCTCAACTGGAACACTCATAGCTAATATATTGCCATTTACATCATAAATTTTTCCTCTTTTGGGGCTTAAAATTTGGTTTTTCATCTGATTATTATAAGCACTTTCGCTATATTCTTTCCCATGCACAACCAAAATTCTGCCTAAATTTGCCATGATTCCTAAAAAGCATAATGTAAAAATACAAGCTGTCATTCCCAATTTTCGGATTGTACTTTTTTTATCTTTGCTTTTTTTATTTTTTACTTTTTTATTTTTCTTCTTCATTTTTGTTCACCACCATCTCATTTGTATTTTACTTAAATATGGATTTTATGTTATCTTTTATTCCATTAAAAATAGATAATACTGTATCTACTAAAAATTTTATCACAAAATTTCCTTCATATAAATCTGTCAGATTTTTCCTAATAAAAGGTATTTGCCATAAAATAAAAAAACTAATGATAATTGTAATAATGGTAATCAGCAATCGTTTCACCCTAAGCCATGTCCATGGATATTTTACTTTATAGCCTTGATTTTCTAAATATCGACCATAGGCTTGTATTTCCATTTCTTTTTTCAATTGTTGTTGCTTTTTGGCTTCTCTTTTTTGTTTTTTGAGCTGTTTTCTTTGTTGTTTTTGGCTTAAAATTTCTTGTTTTTTTGAAACTTGATTCTGCGTTTCCGCCATATTATTGATTTGATTAAAAATTGCTTGCTTTATTTTAACTTCATCAATGGAAGGTTCGGAAACTTTCTCCACTTCTTGCTCTAATTCGAGAGAAGGTTTGGCTTCTTCTATTTCTTCTTTTTGGCTTTGAACGTTTTGTAATAGTTCATCTGCACGTTTCGTTGCTAAATCTATATCATATTTTTTTCGCTTTTCGGGATTTGATAAAATACCATAAGCAATTTTCATTCTTCGCACTTGTTCAATTATTTTTTCCGTTTGTGGTAGGGAATCTGCTTTTTGTAATATTTTATGATAGCTTTTTGTAATTTCATCTTGTGTTGCATTTTCTGGTACTTTAAACAATTCATATAATGTGCTCAAAACTCTTCCCTCCTTTTGTTTGGATTATATCATTTGTGAAATTTTATCGCAATACTATATATCAAAAAAGTAAGTTGCTTCTAGGTCTGCTTCATGAAGCAGTAAAGCAAGTGGAAATTTTTTAAAGGCTTGTCCTAATGTTCCATAAACTTCCTTAGGTTCGGTAAATCCCATATGCCAACGAATACAATATTTTTCTTCAACCGTTAATTTCATATATTCTGTAATCATCATCACACTTTTTTCGCCATGACCATATGGAATTGTGTCTTCTACCGTATAATAAGGAACTTTTTCCCATTCTCCAAAAGAATTTTTGGCATTTCGATAATCAACTTTATAAAAATTAACTTTGCAGATATCGTGTAACAATGCAATAATAACTAATGTTTCATCTGAAACCTCCATTTCAATTACTGAATTTTTCACTTTATTCACCAATATTTCATATACTTTCATACTATGTTCCAAAAGCCCTCCTTCATAGGCTCCATGATATCTTGTGCTAGCTGGTGCTTTGAAAAAATCTGATTTTTCAATAAATTCAATTAATTTATCCATTCCTTCTCGATTGATTGTTTTTAATAATCCTAAAAATTCTTCTTTCATTTTTTATTTCCTTTCCAGTAACATTTTTTTATTTATATCATATTTATTTTTTTATTTCAACTAGCTTGTTTGAAATATTGTCCAAGTAAACTACTTTTGTAAATAATGAGTGTAAAAAATTTTTTCTCTTATTTGGCTAATAATTTTTTCAAAAAAAGTTTAAATTTATTGACTATTTTTATCCATATAGCTTCTTCTTTATATTCAATCATTTGAACATTTTCAATTTGTTCTTCTTCAATCTTATTACTTTTAAATAAATTTTCATAACTATATTTTTCTTGATACTTCTGTCAATTCCTTACCGTTTTTTCTTTCTAATAAGTATGTAGATAGTTTTCTTGCATTTGTAGCAACTTGGATTGTATGTAATCCTCTATTGGTTGTATTATCATCATCTCTTAAAACTTCATCTCTCATTTGAGTACATCGAAATAATTTTTGATATTCTCTTGATTTTAAAATAAAGTCTTTTAAATCACTTAATTGAATATAATCTATCGACTTTAATATTTCTTCTAATTTTTCTTTTATCATTTCAAATTAATCCTTCATCTTTTGAATTTACTATCTTCCCCTACCTGGTGTCTGCTCTACATACAATTCATGAATTTTGTCCTCTCTCATGGAAGCTACGTAATATGCTATTATCGATTCTTTTTCATATCCTTCTAGTGCTTTCTTAAAATCTTCTGGTATTTCATCATTTCTTCGCATATAATATCTATAAGCATTTTCTAATTCACTCTTTCTTACTGGATTTCTTCTTACTCTGTCTTTGTCAGATTTTACATTTCTTAATTCTTCTAGACTTTCTGGATGACTTGTGCATACTCTTTCATTTTGTTCTGTTCCTTCATATACACAAGACATTACACCTGTATGAACACCTCTAAACTTATCTCTATCTCGATATTTATTTGCACCATCATATATTTCAGTTGCCAACTTTGCTGCTTTTGCTTCTTCTGAAAGATCTTCTTTGCCTTCTAAAACATCTTCTACTCCTTGATAAATTCGCTCTATTCTTTTCCCTCTTAACCCATTTAACAAAACCTTGGTTAAAGCAACACCTAATCCACTTTTTCTGTAATTGGTAATTTTCGATTGCAAAAATTCCTCTCCCATTCCTTCAAAAATTGGTTTTCCTAGTTCCATTCCAATTGCAATCCCTTCCGCAACTTCTTCATCTGCTATAAATTGCACAATGCTAGATGCCGAGCGTGCTTTTAACATTGCTTCAATTTGTCTATTCTCGCCATATATATTTATTTTTCCAGCTAAATCCTGAATTACTTTTGAATTCGTAAATCTGCCATTTAATATCGTATCTTGATACAATTTCTTCGTTAATTCATCTTCCATTTTTTCTCTCCTTATTTCATCATTACATTTGTAGTGATATTTTATATTATATCGCTATTTTTCGCCATTTATCAATCATAATCGTACGACATAATTCTACATATTTCGTCAAAATATGACAAAAAAAGAAACACGAAATCATGTTTCTTTGAAAGATTTATTAAATTTTTTAATAACAGCAATATATTTTACCATTGTAGTTTCATGGTTTTATTCTCTTTTCCCTTAAATTTGCTATTTTCCTTAAACTATAGTATAATAAATATGAAAGGAGTTTTCAAATGAACCTTGAACAAGAAACAAAATTTTTGATGAAAAAATATCATATTACAGCAAATAAAAATTATGGACAAAATTTTTTGATTGATGAAAATATTGTGAACGCAATTGTGGAATGTGCTCATATTTCAAAAGAAGATTTGGTAATTGAAATTGGTCCTGGACTTGGTACTCTTACTGCAAGTCTTCTTGAAAAGGCAGGAAAAGTCATTTGCATTGAACTTGACAAAAAAATGTTAGATATTTTAAAAGACCGATTTGCTTTTTATAACAATTTTGAATTAATTAACAATGATGTCCTAAAAGTCGATTTGAAATCTTTGATTCATGAAAATTTAAAACAATATAAATCAGCTAAAGTTGTAGCAAATTTACCATATTATATTACAACACCAATTATTATGAAACTATTAGAAGAACAATTAAATTTAGAAAGCATTACCGTTATGGTACAAAAGGAAGTAGCGGAACGTTTGACAGAAACACCTGGTGGTAAGAATTGTGGAAGTATCACCTATAGTATTCATTATTATACAGAACCTACTTTGGTCGTAAATGTTCCAAATAGTTCGTTTATTCCTAGCCCAAAAGTGGATTCTTGCGTTATTAATTTGCAATTATTAAATGCACCTCGTGTATCGCCTTTAGATGAAAATCTGTTTTTTAAAATTGTGAAAACGGCTTTTTTGCAAAAACGAAAAACTTTAATCAATACTTTATTAATTGCTAATTTAGGAGAGCGAGAATTTTTAGAAAAAATGCTGACATCTTTTGATTTGGATTTAAAAATTCGCGGAGAAAAACTTACTTTGGAGCAATTTAGGAAAATTGCTGACTATATTTATGAAAATAAAAAAAATAGGTAATCTTATCGATTTCCTATTTTTTGTTTTCTATCTTTTATTATATCAGCTTATTTTTTTCTTTAAAAATATGCTATAATAAATAGTTATATTTATTGTTTTGTACATATAAAAATTTTATTATAATCATATTTTCCTGGACCGATTCTTGGTATAATTTCTTCTGGATAAGTTGCTCCATCTAATATTTGTACTTTGAAATGATGATTTTCTAATATAATTGGAAAATTAAGTCCAAAATTTCTAAAGTGGTCACCTTGTCCATATGCCTTTTTTCTTTCTTCCTCTGTTTTCAAATTAAAATCTTCTACTGTTGTTTCAGAATCAGTATCTATTGGAACACTACAAATTAATTTTCCTTCTTTCGTTAAAATTCGATGGATTTCTCGCAAAGCTTTTTGATAATCTATTACATGTTCTAGTACATGATTGCAAAATATCAAATCTATACTCTCATCTTCTAATTCAATATCTGTTATATCTATTTTCAAATCAGCTGGTGCATATAAGTCTGCTGTTACACAGCTAATTCTTCTATCTCCTAGCCAATTTAAGATTCCCCTTTCTGAAGCAAACATCAAGATTTTTCTTCCCCTTATATTGTCGATTTGTTTCTCTAAATATTCACAAATTATTCTATGTCTTGGCAAAGAATAGCAATAGGGACATTCTATATTTCTATAAAGACCTCTATAAATTGCTCTATTATAGATTTTAGAATAATATTTAAAGCTTAGCATTTTCCTAAAGGTATTTCCACAACAAGGACATCGATATTTGTTTCCATACGTTCTTAGCATTACTAATAACTTTTTTAATTTTCGATATAGTGAGATAAGAAATCCATTTTTTTTATAATTACAGGTGTAGTCATCTATACATACAGTATTTAATTTTTCATCAATTTTATATGAATTCATCTTTCTTGTATCAATATTCATTCTAATTCTTCCTTTTTATATTTCGCTACCTTTCACATTTATTTTTTTACAAAGAATTATATGATTTATCCAATCTTTTTTTGAATCTCTTCCAATCCTTTTGCCAACTGGTCTGGACAAGAAGTCCCTCTGTAGCCACACGGAATTCCTTTTAGCCTTTTGATAGCTTCTTCAATCGTCATACCTATTAATAGTTGGGTTAATCCGACTGTATTTCCAGCACATCCTCCAATGATTTGAGCCTTTTGAATGATTCCATTTTCTATATCCACAATCATTTCTTGTGAACATACGCCTTGTGGATTAAATTTGTATTCCATTTTATTTTCTCCTTTCTAATTTGGCGGATAATTAGCCATTTTTTATTGGAAATTTACATTAAAAACGTACGATTTCATCATAAATTTGAATGATGTATTTGTCTGTCATACCAGAAATGTAGTCAATAATAGATTTAGCATAATCGTCCCTGTTTTGCAAATTATAAATAATTTTATTATTATATTCTTCTTCATTTCTGTCTTCTGTTTTTGCATAATTAGACAACCAAGTTACAAATTCATGTGAAAGGTTTGGATAATATCTTGCCATTTTCTTCAAATTATATATTGTGCGTTTTTCGTTAAATTCATTCTGCAAACAATAAAAAATTTCGTTCATTACAATTTTAAAATATCGAACACTTGGCAAAATTTTTTCATTTCGATAAATATTTTGATAGTTAAAATCTTTTATCATTTTCATCACTTCCATTGCTTGTTTTGAAAATCTTAATCCTTTTTCGGGAGAACTATTTTTGCATAAATCAACCGTTAAAAAATTGATGATATTGGTATTGTTGATATCCACTTTTTGGATTTGTTTATCAATTTTTTGGACTTGTTTATCTGTTAAAATTTTCATAACTTTTGCATCTTCAATATCTCGCCCAATATAGGATATTTTATCAGCAATCTTTACAACACAAGCTTCCCACGTATAAGGTGCATATTGATTGGGAATTTGATATTCTTTTAGATTCAAGCATTCATTTCTTGGAAATAAATTCTCTTCGTCAATTTCTCCACAATGTGAAATAATCCCATCTCTTACCGCATATGTTAAATTCAAATTTCTTTTTCGATTTTCAAAATCAACTAATAATTCTAGATTATCGACAAAATGTAAACCATTTTTTTCATGCCAAAATGTTTCCCCATATTCTCTTTCTGAAATGCTTGATAATATTTTTTCTCCTTGATGACCGAATGAACTATGCCCCAAATCGTGTGCCACTGCAATTGCTCGTGTTAATTCTGTATTTAGTCCCAAATAACTAGCAATTGTGTAACTCACTGATTCCACTAGATTAACATGTTCAATTCTTGTGCATATGTGGTCATTTTCAGGTGAGAAGAAAACTTGCGTTTTGTGTTTTAGCCTTTTGTAAGCATTGGTGTTGATGATTCTTGTGTAGTCTCTGTCAAAGTCTGTTCGCATAGTGGAAAGTCCATAAGTATGCGAATATAATTGGGTTTCTCTTTGGATTGCGTTTTTCCATTTTGTGCTATTTTTATTGGTTGCTACTTTTTCAAATTTTTTCATTGGTTTCCTCTTTTTTACGAATTTAGTGTTTCAAGTATTTCTTCTAATTCTTCTTTGGAAAAATTGTATTCCTTATTACAAAAATGACATTTCGTATTTGCTTTTCCGTCTTCTTTTATGATATCTTCAATTTCCTTTTTTCCAATTGCAGCTAATCCATCTGCAAATCGTTCTTTAGAACAGTCACATTTGAATTCGATGGATAAATCGTCTATCAAAAATAATGCATTTTCGTCATCGGTAATGGTTCTGGCAATTTGCTCTAAACTCATTCCTTCATCTAACATGCTACTGATTGGTTTACTATTTGCAATAGCCTTTTCAATTTTTTCAATTTCGTTTTCAGTCGCATCTGGCATCAGTTGAATCATATATCCACCACTTCTTTTGACACCGTTTTTATCTACCAAAACGCCCAACGCAATTACAGTTGGTTTTTGTTGAGACTTCGCAAAATATTCTGTAAAATCTTCTGCAATTTCTCCTGAAACAAGTGGCACTAATCCATTATACGATTTCGCTGTCAAATCATTTTCTCTAATAATATTTAAAAATCCGTTTGTTCCAACCGCTTGCCCTACAGCAATTTTTCCTTTTTCATTAAGTGGTAACTCTATATTAGGATTTTCGACATATAGTTTTATATAAGATTTCTGGTTTTCTCTTTTTATAACCGAAACAATGGAACCAACTGGTCCTCTTCCATTGATTTGTGCGGTGATGCTATCTTCTTTTTCTTTAATTTCTGTCAAGCCCATCATACCAGAAATAGTAGCCACTCTACCAATTACTGCTGTTGTGGTTGGCGTTAAATCTTGTAACTTTCGGATGGATTCAATCAACTGCGTTGTTTCTGTTACTATAATGCTAACTTTTCCTTCGTGTGCTAATCCTTTTATTGTTCTATCCATTTTTTCTTTCCTTTCTTATTGTTTGAATGCATTTTTTACAGTTTGATAACTGTTCATGAGTAATGTATATTTCATGTCTTCTGGGATATCTTCATTATACATGGCATTTGTGATTGGTATGGTATAAAAAGAATATTGTGGCATGAAAAATCTGGTTTTGATGATGTAATCAATTAGACAATCGTCTTCTTTTATGGTTATGTCATGTCTTTGTAAAAATTCCTTTAACATTTGTGTATATTCATAATGAAAATGATTGAATATTTGCGCATATTTAATCGTTTTTGTTATCTCTTGTTTTTCTGTTTTTTCTAACATTTTTTACCTCGTTTTTTGGTATGAATTTTATTATTTATTTTATACTATTTATTTGAATTTAGCAAGCTTTTTGGTGAATTTTTTCTATAAAAAAATGTACAAAATTAAAATTTAATTTTGTACATTTTTGTTTTATTAACCAGCTTTTTGAATAGTTAAAAATTGTTGTAATTCTGCCTCATTTATTAAGTTTGAATTTTCTATTTCGACCGTATATAAATAATCTGAATTTATCTCATAAGCAATATACGTATCTTCGTATTTCTCACTATCTTCTTCCGAAAATCCATATTCATAAGATATTACTACTTTTGAAAATTTGTTGCCATTTACATCTATTTCTTGCACATCTGATATTTGAACATTTTTATATTCTTCTTCTTCCTGATAATATTTAACGGTTTCTTTCACTTCGTTTAGATATTCTTCTAAAGTAGAATATTCTATTGTTACGTCAACACCAATGGAATTGTCTTCTAATTCTTTTTCGAATAATTTGTAGCTATCGCTATCAGAACTGTATTTTTCAAATCCAGCTGGAATTGAGAATTCGATTGTGTCACCATCATAAGTTTTTACTACATTGTCAGCTGTATTACCTTGTGTGGATTGTAAATTTGGAATTTCATTTTCTGTAGTTTCTGGTAATTCTTCAACTGTTCCATAAATTTGTTGAAATATTTCATATAATTTACTTCCCATGAAATTACCATATAATGCCATCATATCAGTGGTGGTTAACTCTTCTGCTTTTACTGCATTGGTGGTATCAAAATCGGTTAGTGGTTCATTATAAACTGTGTTTAATGAAAATTTCGTTGTCGCTTTGATTCCTTCTGCTTCTGCTACTACTTCGATTTCTGTTTTGGTATCTGCTTTATGTATTTTTATGGTTCCTTCTGTAACTTTTTCGTCATTTTCTAATAATTGATAAGCATATTCTTCATTAGAAGACTTTGTGATTTGTGCTACGATTGTTTCGCCATCTTCTGTCATGGCAATATCAACTCTGTTGATATTTTTGAAAATTCCTTTTGTATATAAGTCTATTTCCATTTGCATATCGTATGAAAATTCTATCTCATCTAATTCAGCTTTAAATTCATCTAAACTACTTTTTACTTCATTTTCATTTTCGAAACAATCTAAAAAGTCTTGATTATTTGATAAATTCGTGCATACATTTTCTAATATTTCTTCAAATTGTTTTCCTGAAACTTTGAAAATGTTTTTGGTGACATTTTCATTGTCAATGGTTGTTTTTTCAGTTGAAAAATATTCGCTTTTTAGTTCTGCTTTTACTTCTTTTCTTAAAATTGACATTGCTTTTTTAGCCGTTAAAAATTGCATAAAGTTTAGTGGTTCTTCATCTTCTAGGTCAGATTCATCTAAAATATCTGCCATGTCTACTTCAATTTTTTTGTTGAAAAACTGTCCTAAGTCAAGATAAGCTTTTTTTGATTCCGTATCTAATTTTGCTTTTGCATTAATTAATTCGTCTTCTGCTTTGTTTAATTGGATACCCCATATTTGCGTTTGTGTTTTGCTATCTGTTTCTACATTGAAAGAAAACTTAGTATCGTTGACTAAATTCGTGATTTCAGATATACTATCTGCTTCCTCCCCTTCAATCTTCATCTCTAAATCTAGACTTCCTTTCATGGTGTCATATTTGTCGGCTGTTTCGTAAGTTAATATTTTGTCAATTTGTTTTTTAAAAATCGCCTCTGCATTGCTATTTCCAGCAATTGCTACAACTGCTAAAACAAGCACTAATATAATTGCTATAATGGCAATTATCATTATTTTAGACTTGTTGCCTTTTGTCTTCTGCTCATTGATTGGTTCAAACTTTTCTGAATCCATATAAATTTCCCCCTTTTTATTTATAATATATATATATTTAACATATTTTATTTATATTATATTTTTATTGGTTTGTCAAGTTTTTGTATCATCTTGTAAATATCCTATATTACTTGATAATTCTTCATTTGCTTGTATTTGTTTTAATAAATTTTCACATATTATTCTTTTCTTCATATTATAAATAAAACAATTTAAGAAAGGATTTTTAATATGGTTATTTTACGTTTAAATTCAACAGGTCCTTATGTGGAACTTTTGCAAAGTACTTTAAAAAAGTTAGGATTTTATCGCGGAAGTATTGATGGACATTTTGGTCCACAAACAGAAAATGCTGTGAAAAATTTTCAAAGAAATTTTGGCTTGTCAAGTGACGGAATTGTTGGAAACAACACTTGGGATGCACTATTCCCATACATAAATGGTTACACAAACTATACAGTTAGAAGTGGAGATACTCTTTTTAAAATTGCCAATAATTTTTCTACTACTATTGATAGCATTATTTATGCCAATCCAGATATTGACCCAGATAGTTTACAAATTGGTCAACAAATCATTGTGCCATTTGGTTCGGTTGTTCCAACTAATATTAGTTATACTTCCGATTTCATGGAGATGAATTTATCAGCACTGAAAACAATTTACCCATTTCTTGAAATTTCGCTAATTGGTACGAGTGTGTTAGGAAGAAATATTCCTGTTGTGAAATTTGGAAATGGTACAAAAGAAGTCTTTTACTGTGGCTCAACGCATGCGAACGAGTGGATTACAACTCCATTACTGATGAAATTTTTAGAAAATTTATCTAAAAGCTATGTAAACGGCATGCAAATTTTTGGCAAAGACCCAAGAGAATTATTCTCAGAAGTTTCACTTTATTTAGTACCAATGGTTAATCCAGATGGCGTTGATTTAGTTACTGGACTCATTGCGCCAGGTTCACGTGCTTATAACTCTGCACAAGCAATTAGTAATAATTTTCCAGATATTCCATTTCCAAGTGGTTGGAAAGCCAATATAGAACGGAATTGACTTAAATCTTCAATTCCCTGCTGGCTGGGAACAAGCTAAAGAAATTAAATACGAGCAAGGCTTTGATAAACCTGCGCCACGTGATTTTGTTGGATTTGGTCCTTTAACAGCTCCAGAATCTGTTGCTTTATACAATTTCACCTTGCGTCATAATTTTCAATTAATGATAACATATCATACACAAGGGCGTGTTATTTACTATAAATATCAAGATATGACACCACCAAATTCCACTCAAATTGCCAACCTTTTTGCACAAGTTTCTGGTTATTCTGTAGAAGACGTTCCAACATCTTCTAGTTTTGCAGGTTACAAAGATTGGTTTGTTTATTATTATAATCGTCCAGGTTTCACCATTGAAGTTGGACTAGGAACCAATCCGATTCCGATTTCTCAATTTGATGGAATTTACCGCGAAAATTTAGGAATTTTGGTTTTGGGAATGTTGCAATAAATATATACATTTGAAAATCAATTTAATATCCTACTTAATCTTGTTGTAGTATTACTTTATTTATGGCGACGACTAAATTCCGAACGACATATCTCCAAAAAGTGCCCCTGAAGTTTCTAACTTCAGAGGCGCTTATCTTTTAACTTTTTTAAACAATCAAATTAAAAGTACTCTATTGCATACTTTTTAAAAAATAAAATCCTAGAAAGCTTAGAAAATAAGCAATCTAGGATTTCAATTTTTGGCGGAGTGAGTGGGATTCGAACCCACGGGCCCTTATACAGGACTACTACAGTTCCAGTGTAGCTCGTTATGACCACTTCGATACCACTCCATTTAAAAGTTATTATAACAAAAAATTAGGAGTTTGGCAACTGGTTATTGAAATTTTTAAGAAAACCTTAAAAATGTTGACATCTTTAATTATTAGTCTATTTCTGAGATTTGAATATAAACTTCTCTATCTTCTACTTTTTTAATTTTTATTATGTTTTTATCTCCCACAATGACCCAACTTAAAAATATTATTACTTTCCATTTTTCCTCGTCTTATCCTAAAAATCATACTTTTTCCCAGTTTTATTTACTAAATCTCTCACTTTCATTTTCCCCGCTCTTGTTACAAAATCATAACCATATTTATCTTTTAACTGGTCAATGGTTTTATCCAATCGCTCCTGTTTATCGTCTGTTTTGGTAAAAAAGGAAAGTTGCCTTTCTTCTTTGGTTGTCAAATTATCAACTTTTACACCTAATAGTCGAATCGGTATTCCATTTTGATAACGTTCTAGCAATAATACTTTTGCTTTTTGATAAATTTCTTTTGTACTTGCTGTCTCTATCTCTAACTGACCTTGATGTGAAATATTCTCAAATTGATTGGTTCTCAATTGAATACTGACACATTTGGCTAATAAATCATATTTTCTCAATCGATAAGCCACTTGCTCAGTTAAAGCTAGCAAGATTGGTTCAAGTTCTTCAAGAGTAGAAATATCCTTTGGAAAAGTGGTTGAATTACCAATGCTTTTTGGCAATTCTGGTTGACTCATTACTTCCGCATCATCAATTCCATTGGCATATTCCCACATTAAATTTCCGTGTTTTCCAAACTTTTTGATTAAAATTTCTCGTTTGGTTTTTGCCAAATCTCCAATCGTTTTAATATTCATATTATACAATTTTGGAACTGTTTTCTTCCCTAACATGAACATTTCAGAAGTTGGTAAAATCCACATTTTACTAGGAATTTCTTCTTGAAATAATGTATGAATTTTATCTGGTTTTGCAAAATCGGAAGCCATCTTCGCTAGAAATTTGTTGTGTGCAACACCAATATTTACTGTAAATCCCAATTCTTCTTTCACTCTTTTATTGATTTCCCTTGCTTTAGTGAGCAAAGTATCTTTTTGCAAATATTCTGTCATATCCAAAAAACATTCATCAATCGAAAATCTCTCAATTTTGTCGGTATATTCCAATAATAATTGATATAATTGATTTGAGTATGCCTGATATTTTCGATACTCCAATCCAGAAAAAATTTGCAAATTGGGACATTTCCTTTTCGCCTGATAAATCGTTTCCGCTGTCACAACACCACACATTTTTGCTTGCATACTTTTCGCCAAAACAATTCCACTACGTCTTGTTTCATCTCCACCTATAATGCATGGAATCTTTCGAATATCGATTTTGCTTCCATTTTTTAGCATTTCGACAGCTGTCCAGCTTAAAAATGCATTGTTTACATCAATATGTAAAATTTGTTTTTCCATCGTTTTCACCTTGCTGTAATTATAGAACCTTTGTTTGTATTTGTCAAGCATCTTTTGCAAATTTTTTTCTTATAATACATTCATGATTCCATAAGTTATAAATGGACTTGCATATATAGCTAAATAGATTAATGTTATCCAAGGTTGATAATCTATATAGAACTCCCTAAAAGTTAAAGACCAAGGATGCTTGATTAAAACCCAGCCAATAACATCAAATAGGACAGTTATCGTTCCCCAAACAAGTGATGTTGCAATAACATTTGATAAAACTATTTCTTCTAATCCATTCAAATAAAGATAGGCAAATATAGGAAAAATAACTATATTATATAAAGGATGCCAAGGTTTTGTTTTTTCATATCCTTCTCCCATACCTGGACTATCTTTCATTGATTTCATATGCAATACCACAATATTAAAAATCGTATGCAATATTCCTATGCTCGTAACTACAAAATAGGCTCCCCAATACCATAACATTGAAAATCCAAAATTCTCCATTTCATTTCTCCCTTTTAAGATAATTTATTTTTTATCATACCACAAAAATAAATATTTTTCAATGCCAACTACATATTAACTTTAATCATACTGATACTTTTTTCGATTTCCAATCAAAAACGCACTACTTACAATAACTGCCAAAATTTCCGCAGCAACAACCGCAAGCCAAATACCGTTTAACCCAAATAAAACAGGTAGCAAAAATATCATCACAACTTGGAATACTAGCGTTCGCAAAAACGAAATGGCTGCTGAAACACCTCCATTATTTAACGCCGTAAAAAACGAGGAGGCAAAAATATTAAACCCACTAATTAAATAAGAAATGGCAAATAGACGAATGGCGTTCGTTGTCATTGCAAGTAACTCAGCATCATAACTTACAAATATCGAAGCTAATACTGGAGAGATGAGCTCTGCTAAACATGTCATAATCAAAGAGGTTACCGCAATTAATCTCAAACTTTTCTTTAATAAACTTTTTAATTCATCTGTATTTCCTGCCCCGTAATGATAGCCTACAATTGGCGCTGTTCCAATCGAATATCCCAAGTACGTTCCAACAAATATAAATCCTACATACATGATAATTCCATAAGCAACCACACCATCTGAACCAGCATATTTCATTAATTGCATATTGTATAACATATTCACAAGCGACATAGATAAATTAGTCAACATTTCAGATGAGCCATTAGCACAAGCTTGTAAAATTGGTTTTAACTCCAATTTGGTTTTGATAAGTTGTAAAGGACTATTATTTTTTCGTATAAAATAAGTTAGTGGAATCAAGCCTCCGAGCAATTGACTTATTCCTGTTGCTAGCGCTGCACCAAATACACCCATTTTTAAAACATACATAAATAAAAAGTCAAGTACCATATTTAGCACACCTATCACTACCGATACAATTAGTCCAAACGTAGGTTTTTCTGCTACAATCAGAAAACTTTGAAAACTATTTTGTAAAAGAAATGGCACTAAAAATAGCATCAATGTTCTTCCATAAGTAACGCAATCTGTGAGCATATTTTCATCTGCTCCCAATAATTTAGACATTGGCTCTATTGCTACAGCACTAATTACTGTAAACAAAATTCCAACTATGACCAGTATATAAATTAACATCGAAAAATATTGATTTGCTTTTTCCTTTTTTCCTTCTCCAATCGTTTTAGAAACTAATGCGCTTCCTCCAGCTCCAATCATAAATCCTACTGTTCCTAAAATCATCAAAGCTGGCATGATTAAATTTACAGATGCAAAAGCTTCACTTCCCACACAATTGGATACAAAAATTCCATCTACAATTCCATAAATGGATGTAAATATCATCATAATAATGGTTGGTATAGTAAATTTAATTAATTTTTGATATGTAAAATGTTCCGATAATTGTATTTTCATTTTTCCTCCTTTTAAATAAAAAAATAGACAAGAAATGATTGCTTTAATCACACATCTTATCTAGTATATGTTTCTTGATATACCCTCCGATGACGTCTTAATTTATTTAAGTCTTAATAGAATACCATATTAAAAATTAGGAGTCAATAGTTTTATTAAATTTTCTGCCACTTAAAAATAATTTCTTTTTATTTGATTTTTTTTAATTTCTCAAAAAGTGCGTATCAATTAGTTGACACGCACTTTCCATTTTATCTCACTATAACTTCATCCCTATAAATCTATCTTTTGCTTTTTAATCTACATTTACGCCTTTTTCTAAAATTTTTCTTCCTATAATATAATATAAAATATCATACAAAATATACATCACAATTCCAGTGAATAAAATTGTTTTGAGTGCCTCTGTACTAAATCCTGAAACTGTGGTAAATAATTTCATCACTTCTGGATTAACCATTCCGATTCCATAAATCACACCAAAAGTCACCATAGAAGGTATGATATAGCACAAAAATCCAATCAAAATCGATTTTATCAGCTTCCAATTATTCGCTCTATGCCCTATCATAATTCCCATAAAACCAGAAAATATTGCAAACAACATTTGACAAAATATCGTAATAATTATGACAATTAAAAGGCTAGAAACCGAACTTTCAAAATAGAGAGCCGTTTGCTCCATCGAAGCTTTTAGGACGTCCCAAGTATCTTTTCGCACACAAACAATGGCAAGACACGCAATAATTACAATTGCCGAAGTAAACATTGTTATAATCGTTGTTACGATTTTGGAAACATAAATCCTATTTTTACTAACAGGCAATGTATGAGTTAAATACGATTCATCTTTGTATAAATTTCGAATAAATCTCACCCAAATTCTTATAAAATTGTTAATCAATATATTAATTAACATCGCAATCAATACGCCTGAACAGATTTTATCTAAAATTAGAAAAATCAATCCTTTCTCAAATTGCTCTATTATTCTTGTAAATACCGCTAAAATTAAAGCTAAAATATAAAAAACGATTAATGGTTTATAACACCATTTCAAATCATATTTTAATAGTTTTTTTAACATTTAAAATACCTCCTAAATATTTCATCAATTGAAGCATTTTCTTTCTTTCTCAATTCATCAGCAGAAGATGTCAAAATAATTTTTCCCTGATCCATCAAAATTACTTCATCCAAAATACGTTCAATATCTGCAATTAAATGCGTAGAAATTATCACACTAGCACCTTCTTTGAAATTGGAAAGAATCGTATCTAAAATGTAATCTCTTGTAGCTGGATCGACTCCTCCGAAGTGGTTCATCTAAAATATATAAATCTGCTTCACGACTCATCACCAAAATTAATTGTACTTTTTCCTGCATTCCTTTTGACATTTTGCTCAATTTTCTATCCATTTCCAAATTCAAATCTTGTAACAATTTGGTGGCTTTTTGTGTATCAAAATTTTCGTAAAATTCGGCAAAATATTGAAGAACTTGCTTTACTGTCATTTCTTTATCCAAATACGTTCTTTCTGGCAAATATGCAATCATTTTTTTAGATTCGATTCCAGGCTTTTTTCCTTGCATTAAAATTTCGCCTGAAGTGGGTGTTAGTAAATCGTTCATTAATTTAATCAGAGTACTTTTGCCAACTCCATTTTTTCCCAAAAGTCCAATAATTTTTCCTCTTGGAATTTTGAAATTGATATCTGTCAAAATTGGTTTATGGTCAAATTCTTTATATACATGTCTACATTCTAACAATTCCATTCTACTTCCCTCCTAATTCTTGCAAGTAAGCAATTGCCTCTTCATACGTAATACCAATGTCTTTCATATCATTCAAATAATGATTCACTTTTTCTTTTGCCAATTGTTTTTTCATTTTTTCAATTAATTTCTGGTCTTGCGTCACAAATTTCCCATTGGTTCTTTCCGTGAAAATTAATCCGTCGTCTTCTAATTCTGCCAATGCTTTTTGCATGGTATTTGGATTGACTCTCACCATAAGTGCTAGCTCTCTTACAGAAGGCAATCTTTCTCCTATTTTTAATTTTCCAGAAATAATTTCTATTTTTAGCTTTTCCACTAATTGTATATAAATTGGTCTATCATTATCAAAAATATAATCCACGACTTTTTCCTTTCTTCATTGTATTACTTGCATAACACAATGATACTATGTTTTAATTTGTTTGTCAATACTTTTTGATAAATTTAAAGACAATTCTTACCTAAGAATTGTCTTTTTTAATTTATTCTTCACGAATAATATTCTTACTTTCCCAATAAGTCGCCATAAAATAAGTTCCGTAGATAGCTCCCATAACCAAAATTGTGGCAATAATAGAAGGCAATAAATCTTTCTTATCTGCTATGCCTGCTAACATAGATAACGCAAACTGAATTCCAAAAACAGAATGAATGATTGCCAAAATTAGTGGTGTCATAAAAAAGATTCCAATTTGCCTGAACAATGCTTTCTGAATCATTTTTTCATCACAACCAATTTTTCGCAAAATGGTGTATCTTTGCTTATTATCTGAACTTTCTGTCAATTGTTTTAATGCCAAAATAGCAGAACTTGCAATTAAAAATATAATTCCTAAATAAATGGCAATAAATGTAACAATCGTCGCTAAACCAACACTTGATTCAATAATTTTAATTTTCGTAATGCCATCTATTTCTAACCCTTGATTCGATAAATTTTGGATAAAACCAGAATCACCACTTGTAAAAATTGCTTCGATTTCTTCCCTTTTTTCTTCCGTATCTGCATTATAATTAGCCGCCAAAAACGCTCGTTCTTTCATTTCATCTGTTACAGCACAACTATCTGGCACTAAAATAATTCCTGTATTGACATGACTTGTCGACATCTCAATAAATCCACTTTTACATTCTGAATATTTCGAAATATATTGTTTTCCTGCAACTTCTATAACATGATTTCCTTTCTTCAAAACCTTGTTTCTCAATTCTTTCATATTTTCGAAATCACACAACATAATATATTCGTCATCTTCTAATTCATATTCTTCATTCCCATATAGTCTTGCTATTTTATTATAATCTGAAATTTTAATAATTTGCTCTGCGGTTTTAAATTGTAACAATGGAAATACTTCTTTGACACTTCCTACTTCTTCTCCGAAAAATTTTTCCCATGTCAATTCTGAACCAGCATAAATCGGAATTTCTATTGTATCCTTCAAAATATTTCTATCTAACCCATTATTTTGCAACGTTTCTTCTATTGTAATTCGAGAATCTTGTCTTTGTGCTTCTGTATAAATCGTTTCTTTTCCGTAAGTGTGATTTTTCTGGCAAATTTGCTATTTTGTATAAATTCAAATCCACTGGTGTCATTTCTAATAAATCTCGTTGCATTGTATTTCTAAGTGCCAAACTAGATGACAAAACTGTAATTGTCACAAACAACATCAAACAAATTACACTCATACTAACAACCATTGTATTAATCTTATTATTAATTTGTCTTAAAACAAACATATTCACATCTTTTAAATAAAGATTTTTATTAGCCTTCACGACACTCAAAATAAATCCTGATAGCGACCAAAATACCAAAATTGTTCCAACAATTCCCAGCAAAATAACAAAAAATGTTTTATTGGCTGTATTTAATGAACGAACATCAGCTGTTACTTTCCAATACGAATATCCCAATATTCCAGAAGCAATCGCAAACACAACAATCGACAAAAATGGATTTTTCATTTTCACTTTTTCATTTTTCTTCATTGCATTTAATAAATTGATTAATTTATAACGTGAAATCGTAACTGTATTAAAAATAGCCACCGCTAAATACATTACTGCAAAATATAGGCATGTTTTAACACAAGCCGCTTTTGAAAAAACGAACTCAAATTTACTCATATCCGCTTCAAACAATTTCGAAACCAAAATGGACATAAATTGCGACCCAAATATGCCAACCACTAAACCAACACCAAGTGAAATAATTCCAATAAAAACCGTTTCACACAAAATAATTTTGGAAATTTGCCTTCTTCCCATTCCGAAGTGTCATGTAAATAGCAAATTCCTTCTTTCGCCTGTTAATTAAAAAATGATTGGCATACACAATTAACAATCCCAAAACTACTGCCACAAAAACAGAAACCAGTCCCAACATACTAACCATCAATTTTATAATTTCCTTAGTAGAACTAGAAACTTTCAGCATTGCTTCTTGACTATCTAATGAATTGAACATATAAAAAATTGCCACACCTAAGACCAAAGTCAAAAAATAAATGCTATAATCTTTTATACTTTTTTTCATATTTTGAAAAGACAACTTAAATAACATGATTCAAATCACCTCCAAGAAGTGTCTGCACTTCAATAATTTTCTCAAAAAATTGTTTTCTTGTATCTTTTCCTTTGATTAATTCATTGAAAATTTTGCCATCTTTGATAAATAAAATTCGATTCGCATACGATGCCGTAAAAGCGTCATGTGTAACCATTAAAATAGTAGCTTGGTTCGTTTGATTCAACGATTCAAAATTTTCCAATAATTGCCTTGCTGATTTGGAATCCAAAGCACCTGTTGGTTCGTCTGCTAGCACCAATTTCGGATTTGTAATCATGGCTCTACTAGACGCAATTCTTTGCTTTTGTCCGCCAGAAACTTGGTATGGATATTTTTTTAATATTTCCTGAATTCCTAACTGTTTAGCTATGTTATTTACTCTTTGGTCAATCTCGTTTGGATTGACTTTTTGAATGGTTAATGCTAACGCAATATTTTCATAGGCCGTTAGTGTATCCAACAAATTAAAATCTTGGAAAATAAAACCGAGCTCTTCACGTCTAAATTTGTTTAAACGATTTCCTTTTAGTTTGGTAATATCTTCTCCATTGATGATAATGTGTCCACAAGTTACCCTATCAATTGTGGAAATACAGTTTAGCAGTGTGGTTTTTCCACTTCCGTGAAGCTCCCATGATACCAACAAATTCTCCTTTATCCACATCAAAACTAATATTATCAATGGCTTTTGTCAAATTTGATTTACTTCCATAAAATTTTTCAATATTTTTTACTTGCAAAATTTTTTCCATTCCTCAAAACTCCTTTCAACTTGTTTCCATTATACTCTATTTTTCTCGGCATTGCTATCGATTTTCGTGACGAAAACCTTACATTTTTGTAAGATTACAAAAAAATCCGAACCGCCAAAATTTCTGGCAATTCGAATTTTTCCTTTTCATGCATCAATTGAAATTATTCATCTTTTACAATTTCCATACAATAATCTTTGATTTTATGTACTACCGCATCGGCATGTAAAAACATGTCTCTATCATTTTCTTTGAGCAGCTTATACAGTTCTTTAAACCGTTCTGGTTCTGCTATGAGCATGTACCTAAAAGCTTCCCGTAACATCTTTCGGTCAATGTCATCTTTTCCCCAACAATCCCGAAAATACTTATCACAGTTTCCTTCCTGCAAAGCATAAATCCTGTTAGATTCGTCAAGTATAACAGTATAGTTAATTACACCGCAATACACCCGAATTTCTTTTCCTCTTGCCATTTTGCCTCCTTAATTGAAATCACCCTTCGGTCAGTTTCGTGAAAAAATCTCTCATTTCACAGGAAAGTTCATGCGCATAGGCAAAGATTTCTGCATCATTTTGTTTTAAGATGCAATACAGTTCCGCAAACTGCTCTGGTTTTTCCAGTAGCAAACACTTAAAGAAGTCTTTTAGCGCTTTCTGAGAAATTTTCTTTCGGAGATATTCTGTTTTAAAACATTCGGTCTCTCCTACCCGCATGGCATAAAGCTTGTTTGATTCGTCCAACACTATAGTATATTTTATAATGCCGTACATCATATCAAATTCTTTTGACATAAATTGCCTCCTCTTGATACATTATTTTATTTTACAACATAAGACGATTATTATTATAACACATTTTTTAATAAATTTCAATTGTTTTCCGTAAACTTATAAAATCGATTTAAGGTATAAAAATACATTTTATCAAATAAATTGTTTTTTTGATAAAAAAGAAAAAGATGAAAAACTTCTTCATCTTTCCCAAAACCTTACTTCTTGCTATCCCTGCATTAATACCTTTTAGCTTCTGTTATTCTTTTTCGAATCCAGAAACTCAATAACAATATAGCTTATCCATACAACTATATAAACAATATTTCGCTGTACTGGCTGAACTGGTCTTGTTACTAAAATATCCAAAGAAATCCAACTGATTGCTATAATTGCCATTGTGAAAGCCAAAGCAAACCGAATTTGGATATTCTCCTTCTTTGTTGCATAGAAAATAGCATAAGCTATAATCAAAATACTTGCTATAAGATACGAAAAATTATAAATTGCATTTAATATTTCCATATTTTCTGTCTCCTCTCGAAAATTATTCAAAAAGCAGGTTTTAAATTCCAATAATTATTAGATATTCATACAACAGGGTTTTCGATTATTATACTATATTTCACATAAAATGTCAACGGCTAAAAATTACTATAACTCCCAATCGGAAACACCAATCTTACTTCTGTTCCTTCCTCTTCAACCGAATCAACCTCAATTCCAATTCCTAATTTATCGCATAATTTTTTACATAAATACAATCCAATTCCCGTTGATTTTCTATTTGACTTTCTTCCATTCATTCCCGTAAAACCTTTTTCAAAAACACGTGAAATCTCGCTATTTTTCATACCAACTCCATTATCTTTAATGGATAAAGTCACATTTTCTTTTCCTACTTTTGCAAAAATTTCAATTGTCAAATCCTTTTCTGGCTTATGATATTTGCAACTATTTTGTAAAATCTGATTCAGAATAAAAACAATCCATTTGCTATCCGTATTTACTATTTCCTCTAAATCAGAAAGCTGAATCTTTATTTTTTCTTGCATCAAGGCATTTTTATTTTTCTTAATACTTTCATTTACGATTTCTTTTAAACAAACTTTCTTAATATAATAATCTTTCTCCACCGTGTTACTACGTGCATAAAATAAAGCTTGCTCAATATAATTTTCGATTTTGTCTAATTCTTCATCAATACTTTTGGTCACTGCATTTTTATTATTTTCAATTACCATTTTACTGGTTGCAATCGGTGTTTTGATTTCGTGAATCCAAAGTTCTATGTAGTCTTTGTAATCTTGCGTTAAATATTTATAACGATTCACATTTTCATACATTGATTTATCAATTTCTTCTAGCCAAATTTTGAACAATTTTCCTTCCACAAAATCAGGTTTTTTTATAATCTCTGTAATCAAATATTTTTCCTCTAATTCCTCCATAATCTGAGAAATATTTTGATAAAATTTTCGCTTAGTAAAATATTCTATCATCAAACTAATTATCACCAAAAAAAGCAAGCTAACTGGAATATAAATTTTAATAAAATTGGCAAATGGATAAGGAATCAAAAATATTTCGATTGCTAAGAGTCCCAACAAAAATAAAATTAAAAATAATATTTTATCTTTTAAAAACTCTTTAAAATTCATTAATTTTCTCCCCTTTTTAGCATATAACCTTGTCCACGTTTTGTTTCTAGTAATTCCTTCAATCCCAATTCTTCTAATTTATTGCGCAGTCTTGTGATATTCACACTTAGCGTGTTATCATCAATAAAACTGTCTGTATCCCACAAACGCTCCATAATTTCTTCTCTGGAAACAATTTTTTCACGTTGTTCCACTAAATATCGCAATATTTTTAGCTCATTTTTGGTTAATTCAATTTCCTTATTTTCTTTTATAATTGTACTTTTGGAAATATTTAAAATAAATTCTTTGCAATCAATTTTATCTTGATTGCTAATTTCCACATTTGTTCTTCGCAAAATTGAAGCAATTTTAGCAAGCAAGATTTGAATATTAAATGGCTTTGTAACATAATGGTCAGCGCCATAATTAATAGAAATTAATTCATCAATTTCGTTATCTCTACTGGTTATAATAATAATCGGCATTTCAGATTGTTTGCGAATTTCCTTGCAAATAAATTCTCCATCTGCATTGGGCAAATTAATATCTAGCAAAAGTAAATCTGGATGAACTTGTAAAATATCCTGTATCGTGCAATCAAATTTCTTTAGTGATTCTGCTTGATAACCATTATGGTTTAAAAATATTTCTAACTCATTTCGCAATTTTTCGTCGTCTTCGACAATTAATATTTTTTGCATTTTTTGCCTCCGTTTTTATTTATCAAATAGCTTACTCTACTTTTTCTATTTTTCAAAAGATTCTGTATTTTCTTCAAGACAGCCAATCTTTATATTCGCATTTCTACTACTTATATCTGCTAGAATATCATCTAGAATATTATTCTTATTTCCCGCAACAGAAGCAATCATATATTTTTTATCATCTTGGTCATAAACTATCAAATTTTTTCCCACTGTCATTTCATACTTTTTTTCTTCCTCGATATATCCCCAAGCAATCTCATCATATTTCATTGCTTGCACACCAAAAACAATATAATTTCTCGTTAAATATACATGTTGTTTTTTATAAGGCGTATCTGTCAAATTCTGTAATTCTGTTCTTAATTCCTCCATTAATTCTTGATTTTTTAATCTTTTATTTGCTTTTAAAATACCAGGCAATAAATAGCCCAAAGCTAAAATAAGAAAAAATACTCCAAAAAGTGCTGAACATGTATATAGCGTAATCATCCTTCTGCTTACAGAATTTTCTTTTATATAAAAGGTTCCCAAATGTTCTGAAAAATTCTCAGAATTTAATTCACTCTCTTCAAATACTTTCTCAACATTTGATAATACAAATTTTTTTATTTCATCATCCATATTATTCAAAATACCTTCTAACTGATAAATCGTCTCAAATTTTCCTGTTTCTGTATTTATTGTTCCACTTATATTTTTAAATGTTTCATTGGATAAATTTACAACATATCCTCTATTATTAACATCTGTTATATAATAAAATTGCGTTTCTTTTTTTGAAATTGGCGTCAGTAATATTGGTAAAGTATCAATCTCTACTTTAACACATTTTCCCGCATTTTGACCATCACTTAAAACAACTTCAGAGATATTCACCGCTTCTTCTTTATTTCTGAATCGTGCCAAAAAAACCAATCCAATAAATACAAAAGCAATACTCAAATAAATAACTAACAAAATGATCAATTTCCTTTTTGGATTTAAAATTTTATCAATTTCTTTTTCTTCCATTTTTATTTCCTCTCTTATTTCTTTATATGATAATCCCACCTATAAATTAGCATTTATCATCTGAATTATAACACCATTTTTCAAAAAAGTACATATTAATCCTAAAAAACTTTACACTTTTATAGCACAAAAACAGAGAGCATACAAATTACTTTTTTCATAAAAATAATTTGTATGCTCTCTGTTTTCTTTGAATTTTTTAGAATAAAATATTAACGATTTAATTCAAGATTTGAAATTCTTTTTTCATAACTAAACATATTCGCTTCTGTTCTATCCATTCTTCCTTCTAGCTTGCGAATTTTCTCAGACTTTTCTAGATTTTTGTCTAATTCTAATGTAACTGCGTCAAAAATAGCATCAATTTTTGTGCCATATTCCTGTTCGAATAAAAATTGTTGTTCTCTTACTTCCGTGATTTTATCATCTAGTTCATCGAATTTTTTGTCAAATTTTTCATTCATTTCATTCAAAATCTTTACTAACTTTTCTTCCATATTTTCCTCCTTTCTTTATACATTTTGTATTGGAAATTTTAACATACTATTTTACAAATTGCAAGTATTTTTCCAAATTTCCCCCAAAAAAATGAATTGCTATTTCTAACAATTCATTCCTCTTTCTAAATATTTTCATTTCGAATCGTTTCAATTGTATTTTGACGATTAATTTTTGCCATCGAATATTTCATAATCACAAATACCAACACAAATACCGCAACAATTGAAATTCCAATTGGCTTTAATGGCAAATACATCCCTGTTTGAATTTTCACAGAAAATGCCTTATACAACCCAAACGTTCCCAATATTCCCATCACAATTCCATAAACAAGTGCTTTCGATGAATAGAAAATCGTTTCCAAATGAATCATACGATTAAATTCTTTTTTCGTCATCCCAATACTTTTTAGCATCGCAAATTCTTTCTGTCTTAATTCCATATTCGAAGTAATTGTATTAAAAATATTCGTCACTCCAATCAACGTAATTACCGTAATAAATCCATACAAAAATATTTTTACAACCAAAGCCATTGCCTTTTCCGCTCTAGCCGATTCTTCCAAATTCGAATAACCAATATCCTCCAACTTCAAATTTTCCAATTCTTCAATAAAATCATCCGTGCTATTCGATTGTATACTAACCTCTACTGGAGCAAATTTCATCTCCTCAAATTCCTCTAAATTAACCACTAAACAGCCATCCGAATAATACGATTTTTCCAATCCATAAGGACGTACATCTGTAACTGCTCCAATTGTCAACTTAGTTTCTTCTTCCGCCATTTTTCCTATGATTGTCTCTCCCGCAGAATAGTTATATCTTCTCATTTCAACTTGTCTGCCAGCATCATCATAATATAAATACGTATCACACAAAATTCCCGTTTTCTTTACCTTTTCTGGTTTTAAACCTGCCTTTTTGCAATATTTCTGGAAAGTCTCATTATCCAAAGCAACTACTTTTAAATTTGCTACTTTTCCTTCTCCCGATTCAATAAATTCACCGCTTTCTTCATCATAATAGCCATCTTCTTGCAATTCAAGCTCTGGAATTTCACAAATCTTACTCAAATCCTTAATTTTCATATATTCTTCACTTTGATACAAAACAAAACTTTCCTCAATATAGCCAAGCTTCGTAATTTTTTCCACATCCTCCTGACTCGTTCCATTGCAATAAATCGAAATATTATATTCATAATCCTCATAATAATTTCCTGTCAAATCAAACATATTCGTTAAAAGGCTATTCATCGTAATAAAAATGAAAATGCTCACTGCCAACGAAATTACCGTTGTACGATATTTTTTCTTGCTTCTTTTCAAATTTTTATACGCCAATTCACCACCAATCTTAAACACCTTTTGAATCACTTTTGGGGTTCTCAATTTTTTACCTTTGATTTTTACTTCATTTGCATTTCTCACCAAATCAATTGGACTCACTTTGCTTGCCTTTCTCGCAGACGAAATGGCCGATAAATAAATTGTAATCATACCAAGCAAAACCGTCAATCCAATTGGCAATAACGAAATATTCACCACAATTCCATCCATATGTGCTAGCAAAAATTCACCCAAAATATTATTTACAATTTTAATCAGCACAATTACTGCCAAAATCCCAGACAAAATCCCAACTGGAATTCCCGCCATTCCCAACAATAAACTCTCAAAAATGACACTTTTTCTAATCTGTTTTTTCGTAGCGCCAACACTTGCTAACATTCCATACATCTTCATTTTTTCAGTCGTTGCTATCGCAAACGAATTTCGGATACAAAAAACACTCGTAAAAATAATAATAAAAATTACAACACCAGCCACACTATAAAGCATCGAAACAGTACTATCAGCAAAAGCAAACGCTTCCCACCTTAAAAGTTCCGTATTCAGTTCATAATTTTCATACTTCAAATCTCCCATTTGCAACTGACTATAATCCGAAACACCCAAAATTTCTGGAATAGTTTCCTTATAACTTCGGGGTTTTTTCAACGAAAGATACGCCTGTTTCTTTCCTCCATTTTGATTCGTCGTAATCACCGTATAACCCGGGTCAGAATACGCCTCAAAACTATATTCTGGTCTTTCCATAATTCCAACAACCGTAAATTCATAACTCTTCGTATCCACCAACTGTTCTTCTTCTGCATAATAAGGATTTGAAAAATCCAACGCCTCTCCAGCATTCGTTTTTCTCTCTCCCACATCAATTTTAATCGTATCACCAATTTTATAATCTACTTTCCCATTTTTAAGAATATGCTTACTAATCACAACTTCATTTTCATGACTCGCAAATCTTCCTTCTACCAAATGAAACTTCAAATACTCAAACAATTTTTTATCCATAGAATATAATTTCAAATATGGCTTACTCTCATTCTGTCCCTTTTCCAATTTGCCATAACCCAATTCATAGCCTGCCTGTATTTCTTTAATTTCCGAATTCTTTTTCAACTCCTCTATATCGCCATCTGTCAAATCTGAAATTTTCAAATGATAATATCCCGTTTCATTCACCGCATTTTCCACTAAAGTTGCTTGGAAACTTGTTACCATTGTTGCCACTGCACAAATCAAACTGCAGGACAAAATAATTCCAATCATCGTACTAATCGTTCTTTTTCGATTCAACTTCAAACTTTTAATTGATAACTGTTTCAGAATATTCACCTTTCAAACCTCCCTAAACCAATTTTCCATCTTCGATTTTCAAAATTCGGTCTGCCACATTTGCAATTTCCATATTATGCGTAATCATAATAATCGTTTGCTGATATTCTTCATTCGATTTTTTCAGCAACGCCACAATTTCATCACTCGCCTTTGAATCCAAATTCCCTGTCGGCTCATCAGCCAAAATAATCGCTGGACTCGTAATCATACTTCTTGCAATCGATGTTCTTTGTTGTTGTCCTCCAGACAATTCATTCGGTAAATGCGTTTTTCGCTTTTCCAAACCAAGCAATGTTATCAATTCATTCAATTTCCTATCATCCACTTCTCGATTATCTAATTTCAATGGTAAAGTTACATTTTCTTCTACATTTAAAATTGGAATCAAATTATAAAATTGATAAATCAATCCCACTTTTCTCCTCCTAAAAACAGCAAGTTCATCATCATTCAATTGATAAATATCTTCTCCATCAATAAAAACCTTTCCACTCGTTGGCCTATCAACTCCACCAAGCAAATGCAAAAGCGTTGATTTTCCACTTCCGTGACGCCCCTACAATTGCCACAAATTCCCCTTTTTTCACGCTAAAAGACAAATTATCAATTGCTTTTACTTGTGTACTGCCTTTTCCATAAACTTTACTCAAATTCTCCACTCTCAATATTTCCATAAAATTTCCCTTTCTTTCACAATATTGTTTTAACAATTTCATTATACGCTACAAATCTAAGCTCGTAAATAGAATCCAGCCAACATTAAGAAAACATTAATATTTAAAAGAGCTGTTAGACATAACATCTAACAGCTCTTTTTATTCCATATTTCTTATTCTTCTATTTTATATTCTGTTAAATCTGGCTCCACAAAAACGCTATCCTGTACATTTCCAAATTTATATGTATATTCTACCATGCAGTCAGATGTATTTCCATTTTCATCGGTTTGTGTACCCTCTTTTGCTTTTATTATCAAACCAGTTTCTTTCTCATGATAATTTACGGTTTCATTAGAACCTCGTCCATATGTTACAACATAGCATTCTTTACCGTTCCACTCTTCTGTTCTAATCGACATCGTAGCTGCCATTTGGAATAATAGCCACAAATCATCATCATAATCAATAGCAAGAATCATTGATCTGCCAATGCCTTGTGAATCTAAAATAGCAACTTTTTGTTCCCCTACATTAAAATACGAATTTGCCTTTTCTCCTTTATAATAATTCATCAACACTCTTGTTTGCCCTGTACTTTTTACCGTAGTATTCAAAAACAATACAGCATTATTGCCTTTGCAATAATATTCTGTAACCGTTTTTGTTGAAGCAGATTCATTAACGATTTTTTCGTAGTAATTATCACTTTTTGCATACGTTTCTACTTTTTTAGCTAAACCATCCAAAATCACCATTTTACGAATGGTAAATCCTAAAAATAGCACAACACAAATAAATATCACCAATCCTACCATTAAAATGACTTTTTTCTTATTCATAAACATCACCTCTTTTTCTTTCGTTCAGTAAAAACTTCTCTCGTATATTTATATTATAGCATATTTTACATAAAAAGTCAACTTTTGTAAAATCTATAGGATTTTCTAAATTAAAAATTTCATATTGACGCTTTGCGGATTTTCTATTATAATAGATTTGTATTTTATAGTATATTCAATTTAAAGGAGGTAATTTGTCTATGTTACAACTACTACCATCTGGTTCAAACAACGGCAGCACAACTTATAAAGTCGTTTTTGAGCCACCATGCACCGTGGAGATGTTTATTCAATTCGTTCTTGAAGAGCGGAAGACGGAAACTGGAGTCATAAAAGTTACTAAAAATGACTCCTTACATCAAAAATTTTCATGTAGGTATAGCAAAGGAAAATTATGTTCATCTCCTCTGAACGATGAAATTCTGGCAATGCCTATTACCTTTGCTGAAGCAACTGGTGCGCTTTCAAGAATGGATTATTGCATTACAATCTGAATTAAACTTCCTTGAGCTTTTGCTCAAAACAATTAGTCTCCCCAAAAAAACTTACTGTTTTTTGGGGAGACTCAGTTTTTTTAACAATCTAAATTTTGCTTTCTACACAATATACCAAATTTTATTTCTCTCGAAATAACGACCTAATTCCTCTCGAAAGAAAATTTCTCCTTCTTTTCTCAAATCCGTTTTGTACATATATTTTCCTCGCCCTCGTCCTGTCATTTTTGTTTTGTCAAATAATGGAATAGGATTTGCAAATGCTTCTTGATTAATCGCATTATGCACATAACTATACGTCATAAAAATGACTTCAAAAAAGATTTTTTGTTTGGCTTTTTCACTTAACATTTCTTGTAAATATACAATCAATTCATGATATTGTTCTTTCCAATCTTCCAAAAAAATTACAGGCGCAATTAAAATTCCCACATCATAATCTGCCTCTACCAATTTATTAATCGCTTCGACTCTATCTTTTAAACGCGACGTTCCAAATTCCACATGTTCAATTATATATTCTGGATTAACACTCATACGAACAATAACTTTTTTGTTATGTGACAAAGGAAGCAAATCATCCACAAAAGAAAATTTTGTTGGAAACGTTAATTTTCCGCTCGAAACATTTTTAAAATTTTCAATCGTCCAAACTAAATTATTGGTAATTGTATTTTCCAAAATCAAATCACTATTGCTTCCAATTTCAAATGTCAATTCTTTCTCCGAACGATTTGCCGTTTTGATAATTTTTTCCAACATCTGCTCACGATTTACAAACAATCGCATATACGCACATTTATTATAATGACAAACCAAATAACAATACATACAACTTGCTGTGCAACCAGATGAAGTGTATGGCACCAAATAATCTGACACTTTATGATTTTCCACAAATTGATGCGTTTTACGAACCCCAATAATTAAATTCTTTTTCATTTTCAAAAATTCGGAATTTTCCTTTTTCCTCATTTCTTCAATATTATTATGATTTTCTATTTCAATTTTCGGAACTTCTTTATATTTTTCCAATAACATTTTTCCTAAATCATAATTTTCAATATTTTTCTCAAAATAAATTGCTGTTGGTTTGAACATAACTTTCTCCTTTTTATTAGGTTGTCCGTTAGCAATTATTTTATTCTGATGAAATTATTCGATTGCTTCTATCTTTTTATTTTTTTGTTTATTACACAAAAAAATAGCAGAAAACTCTGCTATTCTTTCTTAATTTTGTTTATCTTTATAAATATTGACAATATCTTTCAAACTCATTTTCGTTCCATAATTCAAAATTGCACTTGAATAAATCTTAATGGCAATTTGTGCAATAACTAAAATCGTTACCAACAAAATTGCAATCGAAATCAAAACATCTGCTCCACTTGCCAATCCCATCATAATTCTAAATGGCATACAAAATGGTGAAGAAATTGGGAATAGCGATGCAAATACATTCAGTCCACTCGTCGGGTTCATCATGGTAAAATAAGATAAATAAAATCCAATTACTGCTAAAAGTGCAACTGGTGTATTAGCTGACTGAATATCTTCTGGCTTGCTTACCGTTGAACCAGTTAACGCATACAATAAAGCATAAGCAAAATAGCCCAATATAAAATACACCATTGTAATAACGCCTAAATAAACCGTAACCTTAGACATATCCAATACCGAATTTAATAGTTCTTCATCCAAACAAGATTTAGCACTTATCAAAGCAGTCGCCACAATTAAAATCATTTGAAATAATCCAACCAAACCAATGCCAATTGTCTTTCCCAATACAATTGTTCTTGGACTGGTAGAAGTCACTAATGTTTCCATAATTTTTGACGTTTTTTCCGTTGTAATCGAACTTGAAACTTGATACGCACAAAAATAAATCGCATAAAATAATACAATCGACATTACCATCATCGCAAAAATATTTCCACTGGCTTCCTCTTCATTTGTTTGCTCTAAACTGAATTCAAAATTCGGTGTAATCGATTGCAACTGCTCTTCTGTTAAACCTAATTTTCCAATCTGCAAATTCGTATACAATGCATTGATTCCAGCAATAATATCTTCTGGCACAGATGTCATCATGTTGGCATTTTCTACAATATATCGAATCTTTATTTGATTTTCCTCTTTTACAATCATGATACTTGCATCAATTTCTTCTGCCTCGATTTTTTGCTTAATTTCCTCATAACTATTTTTTCCAATTTCCACTTCGTAATCCAAATCTGTATTTTTCAAAGCTTCCAAATTTCCTTCAAAAATATTTTCTGTATCTACAATCAAAAGCTTTTCTTTAGTCGTGTCTTCGCCATTCACTGATTTTAGCCAATTAGGAACATGAAATCCAATCACAATCAACGCCAAAATCAATAAGGTTGATATCACAAATGACTTTCTTTTTACCATTTCCTTCATGGTAAATTTCATAACGGTTATAATATCTTTCACTTTATTCACCTACCTTTTCTATAAATATATCATTCAGCGTTGGCTTCATAATTTCAAATTTATTCAGTGTCACACCTTCTGACACGATTTTATTCAAAAGTTTATGCGCCTTTTCTTCTTCGGTGATTTTTAAGGTATATTCGTTATTTTTCTCATTTTCAATTTCTAACCCAAACTCTTTTATGTACGAATCAATCTTTTGATTCACATCCACTTTTACACGGTTGGCCGGATACGATTCCTTAATTTCCTTCAAGTTTCCCTGTAAAACGGTCTTTCCTTTGCATAAAATCAAGATGTCGCTACAAAACTCCTCAATTGTCGCCATTTGATGCGCTGACATAATCACATATTTTCCATTTTTTACTAAATCAATAATAATATTTTTCAAAATTTCGGTATTAACTGGGTCCAATCCACTAAACGGTTCATCTAAAACCACTAATTCTGGATTATGAATCACAGCTGTCATGAATTGTATTTTTTGCTGATTTCCTTTCGAAAGTTTTTCAGCTGTCATATTTAAGTATTCTTCTACTTTTAATTCTTTTGCCCATTTTTGAATCGATTGTTGTGCTTCCGTTTTTTTCATTCCTTTCAATTCTGCAAAATACATCAATTGATCCACAATTTTTGTCTTTGGATACACCCCTCTTTCTTCTGGCAAATAACCAAAATTGACACTCTTACGATCCACCGCTTTTCCATTCCAAGTAATCTCGCCACTCTCTTTTTTAATAATGCCTAATATCATTCGAATCGTTGTTGTTTTTCCTGCTCCATTTGTACCAAGCAAACCATATACTCCTGGCTTATCCAAGACTAATGAAACATTATCAACAGCTTTTTTTCCTACAAATGTTTTGGATACGTTTTTTAATATTAAACCCATTTTCAATCCCCTTTCTATGAGTTATTCTGGCAATATTCTATCACAAAAATAGAAACATCGCAAGATTTTTATGTAAAATTATACATTACACATAAAAAACTCCTTTAGAAAATCATTTTTCTAAAGGAGTCTTTCTTTCTTTTACTTATATAGAATTTAATTTAACAATTGTATAATCTGCCTCTTCTCTTATATAGCCTTCTTGTGGATAATTCGGCATTTCTTGGGAAATTATTTTTGCTTCTTCAAATTGTTCTTTCGATATTAATTCATAACGTGGAAAGCCTAATGTTGCAAAGAAATTTCTAATTCTAAAATTAGAACTTATCTCAGAAGTCGCATCCCATTCAAAAAATGTGCTTCCCATTGTTTCACCTTTTCGAATTATATCTGGTCCATCAGCAGAAAAATTCCCTATCACAACTATTGTTTTAGAAGCATCAATATTTTTTTCTTTTATATCATGTTGAATATCAATTGCGAATAATTTTTGTTGCTTAAAAACTTGTGCATCGGAATAAAATAATTCAAAAGATGTAACTGCTTGCACAAAAATGATCATTCCAAAAACAATCATATAAATTCTTTTTTGCACTTCATGTTCCGTATTTATAAATAGGAAATATACCGCTAACGCCACAATAAATGGTAATGGCAACTGTGTTCTAATTGCAGTAGCTCCTCCTAAAACAATATTTAAACCAAACGTAGCCATCAAAAATGTCATCATTGAAATATACAACACCCAATTTTTTCTCTGGAATTGATAGCAAATCAAATAAATAAATTCTACGACACATATCAATAATCCCAAATTATGATACATTCCTCTTGCTAATACAATATCAATTATATTTCTTATCACTTGTATCACAACTTTTCCAAAACTGTCTTTTCCCCATAAAATTTGGTCACTTAAATAGGAAGCCGATGTAATATGATTCACTTTCATTACCATTTTGTCAATGATTTTATAAACTAAAAAACTAACTACAAATAAAACTATATAATGTAATATTACTCGTAAGCCTTTTTCGTCTTTTTCCTTAAAAAATAACATCGCAAAAAATGCACTAAGCGCAATCATCAACACCACAGTTGACTGATAACAAGCAAAAGCAATTACCAAAAAAATCACTGGCAATATCAGTAAGAAATATTTATCCTTATGTAGCAAACATCGATTTATAATCGTAAACGCTAAATTCACCAACAATACAGCAAAAGCTACTTCTGCACATTGTAACGTAAAATTAAATTGCTCTACAATAATCGGACTTGTTATAATCAATCCACCAAGCAAAGCATGAATTCTTTTATCTTTATGATTAGTCAGCAATGACACATTGTAAATACAAACAATAATCGATAAAAACAAAAATAGAAATCCCATAAAATTTGCTAAATACAAATTAATATTCGCAAAATCAATAATATGCTTCAAAAATACCAATCCATATCTTGATACCGTAAGCCAAGAATTTAATAGTTCTGTTCTGTTAAATAAAAAACTTTCTGTATCAATCGAATAAGTATAAGTTACTAATTTTATCCCATAAGTTATCAAACCAAATATCAAAATTATAACAAATGGAGCCACATTTTCTTTTAAAAACTCTTTTACCTTCATTTTTTCTCCTTTCATTTCTCAAGTTGATTATAACAGACAAGTGTGAAAAAGTCTATACAAATAATTATTTTTTTAGTATTACAAAAAAGTTTAGACATTTCGTGTTTTCACAAAATATCTAAACTTTCCTCATCTCATTTTTTCCTCAAACTAAAACTCAAAACTGCCAATCCACTTACTACCACAAACAAATAAAAACTAATTCCTCGACTCAAAAGCATCGCACTATTTAGCAATCCGCATTGGAAATAATACTCTATAAATCATCAAAAATCCGCCTTCACTCACACCAACTGCCCCCGGAAGTGGCATACAAGAAACCGCTATATACAGCACTGACTGCAATGCTAAAAACTGCCAAAAGCTGGCTTCCCCTAATCCAAACGATGCATAAATAAAATAGGGAATACTATGATACAAAATTACCTGCACCACCGTTGTTCCAACAATTTTCAAAAGCACTCTCGGATGTTTTTTTAAAAGCTCACCACCAGCCTTATATTCCCTAATTTGGTCCAAACATTTCCCTCGAAAATCTTCCACTTTCTGATAATGAAATTTCTCCAAAATCTTACAAACCACATCCACCAATTTTCGAATTAAATTCTTCGAAAAAATGCTCAGCAACACAATTGCCAAAATTCCCACATTAATTGCAACGCCCAAACATAAAAAATACTTAATATTTCCCATCGAATTTTCAATAAATCCACAACTTGTTACAAATCCAACCAGTGCCATCACAACCGTTACAAATTGAAAACTCGAAAATTCCGTCAAAATTGCCAAAGCAGAATGTCCAATCGGTAAGCCATCTTTTTTCATGTAATAAATCTGCATTGGATCTCCACCTGAAGCACTTGGCGTCACCGAACTAAAGAAAAATCCAACAAATGCATATTTCAATCCTTTTCGAAAACTAATTTTACAATCCAGCAACTTCAATGTCCTCGCAATATTAATTCCCTCTGATAACACAAACCAAAACATGCAAAATATAGCCAGCAAAATAAATTTTTTATCCACCTGTTTTACAATCTGCAAAATTTCTATAATGCTGTTATCTTTCAGCACAATATAAAATGTCAAACTCACAAAAAATAAAAAAATAAAAGCATTCAAAATTCCCTTTTTAAACTTCGTATTCATCAATCGTTTTAAACTGAAATCCTTTCTCTAAAAATATTGGTATCACTTTTTCTAATGCTAAAATCGTCTTTTGTGGCGCTTCCTTTTTTCCTCTTCCGTCGTGTAAACAAATAATATCGCCTTTTTTGACTCTTGCCAAAAGTTTGTCAGCAATGATTTCTTCTGTAGTATCTGCTTCCCAATCTTCTGCCATAACATTCCACAAAATGCAAGGAATTTTCTTCTTTTTCAATTCACGAAGCAAATACCAATTAGCATCCCCCCAAGGTGGCCTATAATATTTTACAGAAACATCAAGTGCTTCCATTGTCTGCAAACTTTTTTCCAAATCCAATTTGGTTTCGATTATTCCTTGCAACATTGAATTTTTGTGTTTTAAAGAATGAAGCGCAATTACATGACCTGATTGTTTCATTTTTTCAATCACGTTTTTTCGTTCTTTCGCAAAATTAGCGACACAGAAAAAAGTTGCTTTTATTTGATAGCGATTCAAAAGTTGTAATAGTTTTTCGGTATATTCACTTGGTCCATCATCAAATGTTAAATAAATTGCATTTCCTTCTGGTTTCTGTTTTCGAAAAAATTTTTGTTTATTCAGATATGACGGTAAAAATCCATACACTAGAAATAAACTCAAAAGCACCAAAAAAACAATTCCCACAATCAACATTTTTAAGCTCCCTTCTCGTACAAATCCATTACCGTTATTTCTTCTAATTGGCTTTTAATCCTCTGCATATTTTTTCGCATCTGTTCCAATTCGTCTGGCGATTTTAATAAATCTAAAATATCTTTTGCGACATTTCCTGTTTTATTCCAAACCACTTTTCCCATTTCATTTTTTTCAATAAATTTCGCATTTCCAATTTCCTGACTTAAAAACGGATTCAAAACATACATTGGCGTCTTCGAATGAATGGCTTCAAAAAGCGTAATTCCTCCAGCTTTGGTAAGAATCAATTCTGCCTTTTCCAGATATTCATATACTTTATCGGTATAACCAACCACCTTCATATTACTATATTTTCCGTAATATTTTTCAAACATTTTCTGGTTTTTTCCCGTTAACAATGTAATATGTATTTCTTGATGTTTTGCTAAATTCTCTAATGTTTCCTCCATTGCTGGCAGTAAGCCTAAGCCACCTCCCATTACCAGAATCTCATTTTTGCCTTTTTCAAAACTTGTCTTTTTAAACTCTCGTTTCACAGGAATTCCCACTACTTTGATTCGATTACTTGAAACTCCATTTTGCATCATTTGCCATTTCGTTTCATCTGAAGCCACAAAATAAGCATCTGTTTCATCTGTCAGCCATTCTTGATTTACTTCCACATCCGTAATGTATGTATATAACTTCAAATTTGTATTTTTTACTTTCTTATAAACCGAAACATATTTTGAGCATACTGGAAATGTAGAAATCACAATATCAATCTTTTTTTCTTCCAATATTTTCTCAATTCGCTTTCGCATCATACTTTTAAACGGCGCAAATTTTGTATTGGCTGAAAATTTATAAAAGAAATTATAAACACAACTACATCGACTCACCAAAAAATTAAAGATTCCATAAATCATTGTTTTCATTTTTGGAAAAATAAGCTCAAAAAAGTCTATTACCTCTACTCCGTGTATTTTCATTTTCTAATTCTTGTTTCAAGGACATAGAAGCAGTATAATGTCCCATTCCACATTTGGCTGTCAAAATTAAAATATTCATTCTTTTTTCCCTTTCCCCTTTTAAAATGATTATACCTTGTTTTTCTCGTTTTGCGTATGGATTTACCTTTCAATAATCTTACATTTTTGTAAGATTCTACATTTCTCTTTCCAACATTCTTTCTTGTTCAAATTGTTCCACTTGCTCTGTTAATGTTTCAATCTGCAAGTCTTTTTCGTCTATCTCCTGTTCTAACTCTAACAACTGAATTTCCATTTCATTCATGGCTTCTTGTAATTTAATCGATTCCATTTGTTCTTCTTGCTCTTTTTTATTTCTCTCATTTTGAATCATTTTCTCAATATTTTCTTTTGATGCATACACACAAATACTTGGTACATAATAGTTTTTAATCACTCTATGATTAATATCTTCAATATTCTCACGAATGGCATCCATAATTTTCGATTCATCTTGCCAATAATGAATAAAAATTGTTTCATTTTCCTCACTAATATCTGCTACATAATATTTCGAATGTTTTACCACAACACGTACATCTGCTGAATCTGTTTCCACAAATTCCACCTCACGAAACCATCGATTAATCGACAAATTCTCTGTCATTGCTGTTTCAAAAACCGCTTCTTTTTCATAACTTACTTCCGCATTTTCTTCATAATGAAATCCAGTAAGTCCGATTAGTATCATTCCAATACTACATCCAATCAAAACTAATCCTGCTAAAACAGAAATCGCCATTCGGCTTTTCTTCGGTTTTCTACTTGCAATAAAGTCATAAAACAATTCCAAAATAACCACATTAATCACAATTGCGCCTAAAATTCCACACAAGCTTCCCCAAAATACCTGTCCTGTTCCAACAAACAAGAAACTAAGAATGAACAACATCACAAAACCAATTAATGAAAAAGCAAAAATACAAGCAAACCAAAATGCCACAAATTTAATTCCCCATAAAATCACTTTCATCATTTCTGTCAAAAATCTTGATTGAGAATGTTGTGGGTCTCGAATCACAATTTTTTCTTTTTTCTTTTCTAGCAAAACTTTTTCTATTTCCAATTTTTCTGGCTCTTCTGAAACATCGGCATCTTCTGTTTTTTCTTCTTTCACAATTTCATAATAATCCAAATAGCGAATTTTAAAAATATGTAAGAAAACTGTGATGCCAACCACAAAAGCTAAAATAAGATAAATCGAACCTAAAATATTTTCTATAAAAGAACTTACTCCAACTGGAAAATTATGAATAACGCCTATCAAAATCGAATGTCCAATTCCACCTAATATTGCTAAAATGCAAGACAAAACAATTCCAACCATAATTTGTTCCATCAAACAGCCCAATCGTTGTCTCCAATTCATACTGCTTAGCATGCTAACAATTTTGGTAACTTTATCAAAAAACTCATCAATATACTGATTGATATTATTTTTCGATTGTCTTATTTCTTCCACTTCTTTTACATTTTCATTCATCAATTCATCCATTTTATAATCAAACAGTTTGCAAATCAGCAACACTTTATCCATTTCTGGATAACTCTGTCCAGATTCCCATTTCGAAACTGCCTGTCTCGAAACCCCCAACTTTTCTGCTAATTGTTCTTGTGATAAATGATTTTCCTTTCGTATTCTTCTCAAATTTTCTGATAATTTCATCTAAAAAATCACTCCTTTCTTGTTTTCATTTTACAACTTCTACTGGTTGCATTCTACCAATTTTGAGTTGTTTTTTGTCAATTCTCAGTTGCATTTTCGTTTTTTCAAGGTTTTATGTCTCTCTTAATTTAATTATAGTATGTATTTTTCATTTTTCAAGTCTTTTTCCAAATTTTAAGAAAACCTTAATAAACCTTTAAGATTTCCTTAAAACTTTTTAGCATTTTTTCATGTATAATAAAATTAATATAAGGAGGAGCCTATGAAAAAACAAAAAAAGAAAAAATTTAGATTGAAAAAAATTATTTTTTTAGGATTACTTGCTATCCTAATTTGGAACATTTATCAAAAACAAAATATTACACAATATAAAATCATTAAGCAAGACCAAAATAAAAATTATGCTGGAATTGGGCAAGAAAAAATAAAAGACAACGATGCTTATTTCACTACTTTCACAACCCAATCCACTCATCAAAAAACTTACAAAGAATATAAACAAAACGGAAATACACCTTGGAGTAAACTTCCTTACTGGGGCGGAACAATGGAAGAAAACGGTTGTGGTATCACTTCTATTGCCATTATTCTTAGTGGCTATAAGCAAGATGTAACACCAGAAGATTTACGAAAAAAATATGCACCCGTTTTAAAACAAGATGCTATTTCTAAAGAATTATCTTCTACCTTTGGAATTGAAAATACAGATTTTTACTTTGATCATGCGCATTTATCCAAACATGCTATTCTTGAACATTTAAAAACCAATCGCCCTGTTTTAATCTGTGTTTGGAATCAACCCGAAGAAAATCGTTGGACAACCAAGTCACACTACATGGTTCTTCTTGCCACCGATGGCAAAGATATGGTTTATTTATCAAATCCAAACGGACTCGAAAATGATAGCAAAAGTTCTGGCTGGTATTCGATAAATGAGATTGTGCCTTATATTGCGAAAGCTTTGTATATTGAGAGTTATGAATAACAATATCCCAAAAGTCATTGGACTTTTGGGATATTATTTCACATTTCTCGTACAACTTTTGTGATTTTTATCACATTTTTATAATGACTTTTTATATTTTTCTTTTTCTTACCAATTTTTGAATATTTCCAATCATATAAAGTGGAATATTTACAAGCTTTTCCTCCTGTCTATACGTTGACATAGAGGTTCTTACATTTACATTGGTATGATATTTTTGCATAAACATTTTCAAACTCTTAGCTTGCAAATTTTCACTTGCCTTTACTTCAATCGGTACATTCTTTCTCCCAATTTGCGTAATAAAGTCAACTTCAGCCGTTCCTGTATTCGAGGTCCAATAAAAAACAGATAAATCTGTACATTGCTTTAATTGGCACAATACATACTGCTCTGTTAAACTTCCTTTAAATTCCTCAAAAATGTCATTTCCTTCCAATAATGTTTTAGCATCAATTCCTGACATAGCACCCAATAAACCGACATCTAACAAATATAATTTAAAGGCATTAAAATCTTGATAGGCCGACAATGGCACTTTACTATTATTAACACGATTTACTTGATAAACAAGCCCACAATCAATTAGCCAAGATAGTGCAGTTTCATATTCTCTAGCTCTAGCTCCTTCTCGCACCAAACCATAAATAAATTTTTTATTTTCTTTTGCAAGTTGTGTTGGAATATTACGCCAAAGTTGTCTAATCTTAGGAATTATGGTATTAGGCGCATGTTTTGAAAAGTCTTGTTCATACGCTTCTAACAATTTTTTTTGAATCTTTCGTACTTCTTGTAAATCACGATTCATCACATATTCCTCTACTGCTTCTGGCATCCCACCTACGTAATAATATAATTTCAATAATTCCTTAAATTTTGTATGAAATATTTCAATTAAAGGAATGTCATTTTTTTTCAAGAGTTCTAATAATTCTTCTTCTCCTAGTGCTTTCAAAAATTCAAAAAAACTAAATGGCGTCAAATCTAGAAAGTCTACTTTTCCCACAGGAAATGAGATATTTTGATGAATGGCTACTCCTAGCAAAGAACCAGCAGAAATAATATGATATTCATTTGCGTTTTCGCAAAAATATTTCAGTGATTTTAATGCTTTTGGCGTTTCCTGAATTTCATCCAAAATAATTAATGTATTTTCAGGTTCTATATTCACACCCGATTCAATTTTTAAGCCCTGTATGATTCGATTCATATCAAAATCTTCTTCAAAAAGTTGGCTCATTCTTGTGTTATCATCAAAATTAATATACGCACACTTTTTATAAAATTTAGCACCAAATTCCTTCATTAACCAGGTTTTTCCAACTTGTCTTGCCCCTCTTATAATCAATGGTTTTCGATGATTTGAATTTTTCCATTTCTTTAATTCCTCGACACCTATTCGATACATTTTCATCACTTCCTTCAAAATCATTTCATACTTATATTATATCATGCTTTCCACGTTTTGTAAAGGACTTTTGTGGTATTGTTTCACATTTCTATTACGACTTTTGTGTATAAGTTTCACATTTATCCAATGACTTTTGCAAAAAAAAATCCCAATATTAGACTACGTCTTATAATTGAGATTTTTTCTTTTATATTTTATGATTCCACATCCTTCAATTCCATCTCTGGAATACCAATATAAACATCACGATTTCCATCTAAATTATGCACTTTGATGATTGTATATTCCTCATAGCGATAAATCATACTTCCGCCATCCTTATACATATCGCCTTTTATTTTTTCACTGTCTACATCTTCATTTGCTTTGGCAATCATCTCATCCATTGTGATTTTGTTTTCTAACAAAGCTTCTCGAAGCGACATTTCTTTTCCATTAATTACGATATTAACTTCTCCTAAATAAGCATAAATATTATAATCATATTTCTCCGTTTCCGTCTTTTCTAAAATAGGACGAACTTTATCTCTACTTTCATGTTGCTGATTCACAAAATGAATTTCAAAATTTTCAGCTGATTTGATTTCAATATCCATTGCCTCAACTTGCGCAGGATACGTTTCCATGATAACGCCATTGTATGTTATTTTCACATTTGTTCCCACTTCATACATATAGTCCAAATTTTTCTCTAATGCAATCGAAATTTTGTCAGCTGATTTTCGAATTTCTTCGTTTTCATTTGGCTCTACTATAATAGAATTTTCATTGGATTCGATGATTTTTCCATAAAAATAAACCTTTTCCTGATTATCTGCATTTTGTGAATTACCACTTTTGGTTGCTTGATTTTGTACGACTGTAATATCTGATATTTTCGCTGCAAAGTATGGTAAATCTCGATTTTCTTCTAATAGAAAAATCGTAAAGGTATCATCTATTAGAAATTGTCTTGATTCTTCTGGCATCATGATTGCCATTTTTCTTACCATCATACCTGCTTCACTTTTGATTTTTCCGCCTTTTTTATCCAACTCAAATTGAATGGTTTGTAAAGCAGTTTCGATTTGGTATTCATTACCATTGGAAAATAAAAATGGCTCATTTTCTAATTCATGAAATTCTTCTTTTAAATTGATTTTGATATTGGGTATTTTTAAAATATCTTCTTCCCCAAAACTGATTTCTCCGTCGTAATTTTCCTTTTCTTTTTGAATTGTTTCGTACATTTTTCCAAATGAATTTTCCTCGCGTCCTTTTGCCAAAATCACTTCATCATTTTCTTTGGTGAATAATTTAACTGCAAAATCATCTTTCGAATAATAGTATAATACTTCCACTTGCTTTCTCACTTGCTCATCTGTACTTTCATCAATTCCAAAATAAGTTACATTTTCATAATTTCCGAATGTTCCCTCTTCCAACTCAGAAAATGCTTTTGGAAATTCAAATTCTTTTTTGAGCATACTATACAAAAAATAATCTTCAGGATTACGATTGTTCCAATCAAAATCGTCTAAAATATCGCTGGTTTCGTTAAACTTTTCTTGAATCGCTTTTTCGATTTCAGCTTTTAATTCTAAAGTCGGTCTACCATATACTTTATAATAGCTATTTTCGGATAAATGTGAAGTATTGAAGGTACCTTTATTTAGGTTTTCAACCAACTTTTTTTGTGGTGTAAATAGAATATCTTGTTTGGCTAAATCATTTTTTAAATCGTTCCAAATCAAATTAAATGTTCCACACCAAGCTGTATTATCACTGATTTCATCTTCCAAAGATAACACAATTTCTAAATTTTTATTTGATTTGTATTCTATATTTGGTTCTTCCTTTTCATTCCCTTTCCATTTACTAAATGCAAAAATTCCACCTGCTATTATTAAAATCATCAGCACTGCTAATAAAATTCTTTTTTTCATCTCGCTTCCTCCTTTACTGAAATTATTTCTTTTTTCATATTATCCAAGTCATACCAATACATTTCTGTTAAGATTCCATCTTGACTTTTAAAACCATAAAATTTACCCGCAAAAAAATATCCGCTACCAAAATCTAACGTTTCTTTCTCATTTTTATCATGGATATTGATTCGATAATATCCATTTCCTCTAAAATAGGCATTATCTTTCCAAACATAACTTAACGTGTCAAGTGAAATTTGGTCTGCTTTCCAACATTCTAGTTCAGCATGATTGTGTAAATCTACTGAAAATAGAGTATTTTCATCTTCTAAATTGTTTTGATTATCTAGCAATTTTCTGGTATAAAAATACGTTCCATAAAGTGAATCAAAAACGTTTCCAAAACGTCCAACCGCATCATTTTGATGATTATCTAAATACAGAATTCTTTGTTTTTCGCCGTCGTTATAATCAATGTAAGTAATATATTGATTGGTCGCAGAAGTAAGGTATGTTCTTCCTTTTACCATTTCTGTTTTTTTTGTTCCGTCCATATTGGCTCGATAAATACTTCGTGTGTTTAAATCTGTATAATAAATAAAATTGTCCACCAAATAAAATGTATTTTTTACATTTTCGATTATGATTTCTTTGTTGCTTCCATCTTTGTTCATTTTGCACAAATTGCCTTGTGGTGTTTGGTTGATATCATCAAAACCGATTTGGTCTGTAAAATAAATTTCGTTTTCTGTTAGCCAGAGCCTAAGAGAAGCACCGTTGTAAATTTGCGTTACATTTCCTTCTAAATCCAACTTATAGATTCCTTTTCCACGATAATAATATGGCATAAAATACACGAATTCTCCATCAAAATAAAGACTGTTTGCACCTTTTTCTGGTTTGTATAATTTTTTGGATTCTTTTGTGGAAAGGTTAAATTGATAAATCGTTTCATCAAAATCATTCATATAAACTGCAATATTTCCCCATTTAGCAAATCGACTTCCTTTCTGAAGACTGCATAATTTTTCTTCTTCTGAAATTTCAGAAACTGAGTTTTCCTTTTCTCTTTCTGCTGGTTTCGCCCAATCATTTTGTGAAGTTTTTTGTAAAACTAAATTGTATTCATCATCTCCGCTGTCAAAATAAATCTCTTTGCAAGATGAATTTAGCTCCAATTCAAACTCGTTTTTGGCATTCCATTTGTTGTTTAGTCCAAACGTAGAATAAAAGGTAAGATATAGATTTTGACTCTCTTGTTTTACTCGGAAATCTTTAATATACCCCATGCTACTTGAAACATTGACTTTGAATTTTAGAACGTTTCCGTCTTGCAAAATTTCATAATCACTTAAAACAACATCTGTCCTTTTTCCTCCCATTCCAAAATACAAAAAAGTAAAAAATATTGCAATGATACAAAGCATAAGGATTAGAAATTTTTTCCAAAATTTCTTTTTTAATTTTTCCATATAATCCTCTTTTCTTTTTATTTTTTATCATCATATCAAAAAAGTAAGTAGTTTTCAACTACTTACTTTAAATATTTTATTCTAGCTTTCCATAACTCGCTTTTTCGTACAAATTATTAAATCTTTTTTTCGGTACACCGACAAAACCAATGCTAAACATAACATATTAACTAGCAAATTTGAATTTCCATAAGAAATAAATGGAATATTAAAATTGGATTTCATTCCCACATTGAAATTCATCAATAAGTTGAAAATACTTTGCAAAATAAACAAACTCGAAATTCCAACAATTATCAATTTCCCAGTCATGTCTTTTATTTTCATAGCATTTATCATCAGTTTAATGCTAAAGGTCACAATTACGCTTATCATGGCTAAAGCTGGAATCCAACCAAAATGTGCCAAAATAGAGATAAATGCAAAATTAGTCCCTTCATCAAACATTTCCAAACTGTTGCTCATATCATCTGCTTCTCCAAAAGCATTGGCAGAATTCAGAATTATTTTTTGATTGATGCCAATCCAACCGCCACCTGCTGGGTCACTTTCTGGATGAAAAGAAGTAATCAACCTTTCCACAGGCATTGCCTCTATAAAAATAATGCTACATAAAATTCCCATTAAAAGCGGAATTCCCCATAATGCTGTTATCCATTTTATTTTGTTTTTATTTAATTCGGATAATTTTACTGTTGCTATCACCAAATAGATAATTCCTAGCACAATCATCGAACTCGTAGCTGGTATGGATAATAGCAATCCTAACGAAATCACACTTAGCATAATGATTTTAAAAATATCTTTGCGAATTTTAATTTCCTTATTTTGCGAAAAAGAAAATTTAAAATATTGATGAGGATTCATATTTTCCAGAAATCCAATAAAAGCTAAAATATAAAGTGGAACCACTAATACTGGCACTGAAATCGAAAAACCACCAATATTAATCCAACTTTTGATACCATTAAAACTCACACCAAACCTCACTGAAAAGAGCATTAAAATTGTTGCCAATCCATAAAAATATTTTGCATTTTTGACAACTTTTTGATAATCCAAAAAATAAATATAAATACTTGCGACAATTCCAAAAACAAGTGTCACTCCATATCGAAAAAACATTCCTTCTATTCTTTCATTTGATGTTACTTTTATCCATAAAACAAGTACTCCAAAGCACATCAAAAAAATCGTATTCATCAACAATTTCCAATCCAATTTAGGACGATGAATCTGATTTAATTTTTGACCAATTTCCTCTGCTTTTCCCATTTGCTGAATCGCTTTTGCTTCTGCCTGTTGCTCTTGAATTCCCTCTAACATATAACTTTCTTTTGCCTCTATTAAATGATTTTCCAGCTCCTCCGAAATTTCTTTTCGAATTGGTTCATACTTTACTTGCTCCATAATACAATTCAAAAATTCCTTAATTTGCAAATGAAACACCTCCTAATACTTTGTCAATTCCGCCTTTAAAAATTTTCCATTCTTCCTTCTTGTCATTTAAGTAGGTTTTTCCACGTTCTGTAATCGTGTAATATTTCCTTTTTTTCGCTGTGGATTCATCCCAATATGAGAAAATAAAACTTTTTTCTTCCAACAAATGTAAAATCGGATATAAAGTCCCTTCTTTCAATTCGAACACATCTTCTGATTTTTCATGCAAACGTTTCATCATTTGATAGCCATACATATCTTCTCCATTTAGCAATTCCAAAATCAGCATTGTTGTGCTTCCTTTTAACAATTCTTTGTCAATTTTCATGTTCCCCTCCTTTTATACTTTGTATATCGATATATATTGCATTGTATATCTAGGTATAAAAAATGTCAAGAGTTTTACAAAAAAAAAAAAACAGATTTTTAAAATCTGCCTCTTAAAAAATATAAAACTATAAAACTCATAACAATTCCAATTGGTGCAAAATAGGTGATAAATTGTTTGACTTTGTTCTCTTCTTTTAATCTAGATAATAAAATCTGATATATAACAATTCCTAAATACCCCCCTAATGTATTTAAAATTACATCATCAATATCGCCCACTCCTAGTTTAAATACATATTGGATTATCTCAACAGTTGTGCTGATAAAACAAATCCACAAAACATTTTTCTTGATTTTTTTGTCTTTACTAAATAGCATAAAATATATTCCTAATGGTATAAATAAAGCTATATTTCCTAAAACATTTGTAATGGTAAAAATATGAAATATTCTCTCTTTCGATAAAAAAACTCGTATCGTACTAAATGGAATTAATTTTATGACTCTATTTTCACGAGTACCTCTAAATAAAACTAATATTAGAATTAACCAATAAATAAAAAAAACGGAATACAATAAAAAGTCCTGTAATGCACGACGATTTTTCTTCATTTTTTCACCTCTATATTATATTAGCATAAAAGCAGATAATTATCAACTAATTATCTGCTTTTTTTCTATTTTCTTCTGATACACTTTCTGGCTAAATATATAAAACATCCTATAATTATTACTCCACAAACTAATGTAATTCCTAAACTGGTTTTTTCTACGATTTTATTTTCAGCTGTTAAATTTTGGGTTTCTGCATTTTGTTCAATCACTTCTGTTTTTTCTTCTGCTTCTTGCGTTAATATTTCTTTTAAATCTAAATTTTCTACATCAATTCCTTTTTCCTTCATTTTTTGAACATATTCGTCATATCCTTCTGGCACAAAATCCATATATACAATTTTGTACTCGCCATCTACTTTTGACATTCTCATATAATAATCTGGTACATAATAGCCAATCCCATCTTTTGGATTCTCGTATTCACATTTTTCATATTGTGCCCATTTGCTATTTTCACTCACAGGATATACCAACGCTCCCATTTTTACCACAATATCTCCACCAGCCTGAAACGCTTCATAAGTGCTAAAACAACTACAATTTATCAAATAATATATTTTTAATCGTTCCTCTTCATTTGCTGTTTTAGCGGTGTATTGATTCAGCCATTCTTGAAAAACTTTTTCTGCCTCCTCTTGTACCTCATCCATTCCCCAAGCCAAACTCTTCATTGGAAATAGTAATAAAAACAGAATCATCATTATCCAAAAACTTTGTATTGTTCTTTTCATTTTATTCCTCCTTTTCTCTTTGCAATTTGATTTCAATATCTCTTTCTAAATAATTCAAATGCAAAGTCATTTCATCGGTTGCGTCTTTTTGGGTTAAATCAAGCATACAGGTTGGACGGAAAAATCCTTCTTCATCAATCGAGCCTCCTCCATTCGGAATAGGTCCTTGCGTGAATCCAAATTTCTCGCCTCTGGCATTTTCGATGTAAATATTTTGCGTATCATAAAGTTTATGCTGTTCTTCCACATATTTTTGATATTCTTCTGTACTATAAACTTTTTGCATAATATAATCTTTGATTGCGTCAGTTGGTTCTCCTTCGTTTAACAAAGCAGAAATTGTTGTATAAGGTGAAGATTTCGACTGTTTTTTCGATTTTAAAGCAAGTTCAACAGTTGTATTTGTATTGTAAACAGCACAACTTAATAGTTTATCTTCTGCGTTTTCGTTGTCAACTGCTCTGTAAATATAAGTTTCGCGATTATAAAATTTACTTGGTAAATCCACTTCTACTTCCCAATTTCCTTTTATGGTGATTTCTTCCTTTCCTGGAGTTGCTTTTTCAGAATTGGAAAGAGCAATTTTCGTAAACGCAAATTTCAATTTCTTACTTTTCGGATAATGATTTGGATTTTCCGTATACATATTATAAATAACTTCTACTGGCATACTGCCTCTGTTATTAATAAAATTGTTTAATCCACTATTATAAAATTTTTCATGGTCCAGTATTTTATCAAAATCTTCTTCGTTAAAATGTTCTTTAAAATATTGTTTAAGAGAACCCATATAATCCATTCCAAATAAAACATTTTCCTCTTCGTCACTAACGATTAAATCTGGAAAATTCATTTCCCAAATATCTTTCGCAGGAATTTGTTCCAAAACTTCTGCTGGCAAATCCACTACGATTTTAGCACTTAAATTAAAATCGTCCATGACAATATCTTGTACTTTTACTTTGACAGAAGAATTTTCAATGACAATTCCTGTATCTTCATTAGAAAATTCAGCGGTGGAATTGGTATATTCTGACTGATTTTTTGCAATATATCCTTCCTGAATTGCTGTTGCTACGCCATTTCCAGTAGCAAAAAAATTGTCGTAAATTTTTGTAGAAATCTCTTTGGCGAACACCATTCCAGAAATGGAAATTAGCATAAGGCAAGCAACTGCTGTCGATTTTAAAATATGACTACGTTTTGGCATTTCTATTTTTTCCTCCTTTTGAAAGTTAGATATAGAAACTTTCAATTTGACACGATTGATGATTTCTTGTTTATCCATTTTATCTATATCCTCCTTTTTCTAAATCTTTTTTTATTTTGCTGCGCATTCGATGCAATTTGGATTTTACGCTAAATTCTGAAATACCTAATATGTTTGAAATTTCTCGAATTTTTCTAGCGGAATAATAATACAATTTGAAAATTTCCACATCTTCGCTTTTCATTTTATTGAGTGATTTTTCAATCAAATATATCGTTTCTCTCTCTTCGCAAACCATGTTCATTTCAGTTGCGTCAGGAAAATCGTTGTCAAGTTCAGAAAATTCTTTATTGTACGATGACTTTCTTCGTTTTTCTCGAATTAGATTTTTAACAATTCCTGCAATATAAGGTTTTAAAGCTTTTTCATCATCGAGTTTCTCTGTATTTTTCCATAAAATAAAAAATGTATCAGCTAAAATTTCTTCCCTATCTTCTTTCAGCAAACATGCAACATTTGCATTTTCAATTATTTTATATACATACCCGCTATATTCATCAATTATTTTTTCTAAATCCAACTTGTTTTGATTTTTATAATTCTTAATTTCATGATTCATTTTCAATTTAGCAAAACTCCTTTATTTTTAGGTACCTTCACTATTATATTGTCAAATTAGGAAAAAAGGTTGCAGTTTTTTTATTACTTTTGATATTTTTCTTATATCATTTGAAAAAGAAGAGCAGTTTTAATTTCTGCTCTCTAGTAGTTTTTTCATTTCTTTCTCCCAATCCAATTCATCCCACTCATAACCTTCTAAATTTGGCATCTTCACATCTTCTTCTTTTACCTCTCCAAATTGATAACGATATTCCGTGATGCTTTCAAATTTTTCCTTCGGAATTTTGGTGTCTTTATAGTACGATATGGATGTCACTTCACCAAAACTCATAATGGGCAAACCAGTTTCTCTATCCACCCATTTTTTGGTCTCTCCAAAATCAAACACATAATATTTTCGCCCAATTTCTTTATGGTCGGTTGAAATTTTCACATAAAACGGTTCGCCCAATTTACGAATCCAATATTGTGGCACACTCTTCAAAACAAAAGTACTTTGCGCATACACAAATTCATTTTTACTTTTTTCTGTCAATTGCTTTTCTTTTCTCACTTTCTTTTCTTCAACATTTACCAAATATTCTTCTTTCGCATTTTCTCTGATATTTCCATAACGCGTTTCAAAGGTTTGCAAAAGTTCTTCCTCATTTTTAATAAAACTCTCTATCTTATATTTTCCGTCTTTATACCAAGTTTTATAAACTACCACGCTATTTTCTGAATTTGCTGTAATCGTTTCTATATAGAAATTTTCACCCGCAAATTGGTTCTCTACTCTTCTACAAACTCGTTGAATAATCGAAAGTTTATAAAAATACCATCCAGCAAAAATCAAAATCAAAATCGTAATTGCCCCAAAAAACGATTTGAGTTTATTTTTCAAACGCACTTTTTTCAAATAATCAATTTGTGCTTTTTGACTTTCCTGATTTTCGCACAATTCACTTTTTATCAGCCTCAATCTCTTCTTACATTTTTCACATTCTGTCAAATGTTTTTCCACCAATTTTTTCGATTCTGTATTTAATACATCATCTGTATAATTTAACAATAAATCTTGCACAATTTCACATTCTGTTTTCTTTTCCATTTTCTTTTTCCCCCCTCATTTTTTGTTTCGCACGAAAAAACGTAACACGTGCCCAATTAGGCGTCTTTCCAAGAACTTCAGCAATTTCGATAAAATTCAAATTTCCCATGATTCTCAAATACATTACTTGTCTTGCTGGCTCTTCCAACTTTTGCATGTTTTTAAACAATTGCAATTTTTCATCTTTTTGAAACACAACATCTTCCGTCATTTCTAATGCTACCATTTCATCTGTTAGCACTTCTGTCACCGCTTTTTTTGTTTTTCGAAGCTCCTTATACCACAAATGTTTAGCAATCTGACAAAGCCAAGTCGAAACTTTGCATTCCCCTCGAAATTGATGGATTTTCTTTAGGGCAATAACAAACGTTTCTTGCGTCAAATCTTCCGCAATTTCTGCATTTTGGCATAAACAAAGCAAATATTTATAAACTGTATTTGAATATTGCTGATACATTTCTTCCATGCTTTGCATAAACGTTTCCTCCTTCTATTTCTTATGAGCCAAATTTTTTCATTTTATTACAAATAATTTATGATTTTTTCAAAAATAAAACAGAGAATTTTATTTCTCTGTTTCTAATTTCCAAATCATTTTATTTTCTTTAAATTCATACGAAATTTTCCCCTCATCGCACAAATACGCCAAATATGATTTAACCGTACTTCCCACTAAAACATACTGACTTGCATTCATCACCAATTTATAATCGTCAAAAATCGCTTTTAAAATTTCCTCAAATGTCATTTCATTTTGGCAAAATTGTAATATTTTATTTAAAATTTCGTTCACTTTATTTTCATTTAACGCAATCAATTTTGTCAAGTCTTCGGCTACTTCGCAATGAGAAGACACAAAGTATTTTCCTTTGAGAATTTTCAGTTTTTCTAATGTATTTAGAAATTCTCTGACATCATATACAAAAAACAAATGATATTTTGTAATCGATTCTTCACTAAATAATGCATCTGCCAAGAAATAAACCTCATCCGAAGTTTTGATTCCAATCATGTCAAAAAAATGGCCTTTTAAAGAAACCGATTCTAAACCTTCTGGCAAATTATTTTCTAGTTTTTTCGGCTTGGATTTTTTTGCCAGCATCTTTATCATTTCCGCTGTCAATTAAATAGACATTTTCATCATCTATTTTGTAAATTCCAATATTGGTTGGATTTTTAATATAATAGGTTTTTTCTCCTAATTTAATAAGTTCCATCGGTTCTCCTTTGCGTTATTTTATCAGAAAATTATATTAATTTCAAGTTTTAAAAATAAAATATATATGATATAATGTAACTATTAAAACTAAGGAGAGAAACATGGATAACAAACAGTTTTTAGGAAAAATAGTAACCGTAAAAATTGACCGACCACTAGGAAGTAAACATCCAGATTGGGATTTTATTTATCCTGTCAACTATGGATATATCCCTCATACGATAAGTGGTGACGGCGAAGAATTAGATGCTTATATTTTAGGCGTTTCCGAGCCATTGCAAACATTTTGTGGAAAATGTATTGCCATAATTCATCGCCTTAATGATGATGACGATAAATTAATTGTTGTGCCTGAAAATCGAGATTTTTCAGATGAGGAAATTCGCGTTTTGGTGAATTTTCAGGAGAGGTTTTTCAAAAGTGAGATTGTGCGTGAGGATAAATTTTGAATGGATATAATTAAAAGTGAGGCATATTTCAGAAAAACCAAACACTATTGCTTTAAAAATCTCTTATTCTAATATTTTTTCTAAAATTTCAACTTGACAATTCGTCGCATCCAACTTGACTTTTGCTCCAATGGGAATCACCACATTTTCACAATTATGGCCAAAATCGTTGCATTTTAATAGCGGAAAATGATATTCTTTTAAGTTGTTTATAACAACATCTTCAAACTTGACAGTTTCGGTATCACCTTTGTAATATCCAATCCACAAACCATTTATTTTGTCAAATACGCCATGATATTTTAAAACAGCTAAATAACAATCTATTAATTCTAACGGTGTCGACTTCGCATATGCTTCTAAAAATAATATTTTATCTGTTAAATCTGGCATATATTCTGTATTTAACAGATTTATCATAGCTTTTATGTTTCCACCTACAATGATTCCTTCTGTTTCTCCACTTTTTAACGATTTCCAATTTGAATTTTTCTGAAATGTTCCAATTTTGCCATCCATTAATCTTAATACCAAATCACATTTCTCAAAACTGTCTTGATTCAATTCTGAAAAAGAAACGACATCAGATTGATGAAATGTTATCATACCTGTTTTAGCATAAATGGCATTCAAATAAATCGTAGCATCACTTATTCCATAAATAATTTTTGGATTTTTTTTGATGGCTTCATAGTCTATTAATTTCAAACAAGTAAAACTATTTTCTCCACCTTTAGAAGAAAAAATTGCTTTTACAGTTTTATCAGAAAACATCTGATTGATATCCTCTGCTTTTTCTTCCTTTGTCGCAGAATAACCTAATGTATTTTGAAAAACATATTTTCCTAACTGCACTTTTAAACCTAGTTCATTTAAAAATTTTATTCCTTTATCAAGTGCTTCTTTTCTATTTTCTGTAACAGGAGTAGATGGCGAAATAATTCCAATCGTATCTCCTACCTTTAATCGATTTGCTAACATTTTAACCTCCTAATTTTTCTTCAAAATTTCTACCATTTTATTTATCTGACTTACATAATACTCAATCTCTCCAATCGATTGCCTAATCTCATTTTCAGCCAATTGGATTTCATCTGCTTGATAAGAATTTCCAATGCAAAGTGACCTTTCCAAATTATATTTTACCCACTGAAGTCCATCGTAAATACCCGCATATACGATTTTATCAAGTCGTTCATCAAATTTCCTTTTAACAAATTTCTGATAATGTTTTACCATCATTTCAAATTTGCAAACCTCAAATTTTCCAACATCTCCACCAGCCCAATTCCAAGCAACTACCATTAATTCAATTAGTGGATTGATATAACCGCTAGCTTCCCAATCAATAATAAATGGATTCTCATTTTGCCACATTACATTCTTTCGGTCCAAATCACGATGACTCACAACCAAATCTTGATTCGCTTCCAAAACTGCCATATTTGATTTTTCGCACAATTCATCTAACAAATCGCCATTTTGTTCTAACATTGTAACATAACTTTTGTTTTCTTTCTTGGCTAATACAAGATACGAGTTCCAGTCTATTTTCTGGATTTCTCTTTGCTTTCTTGTTTCTTCCTCGACGTTAGAAAAATCAATTAAATGCAATTTGGCTAGCATTTCCCCCATTATCGCACAATGTTTTTCGGTGATTTCTTCTGACTTTAATAGCTTGCCTTCTAAATAAGGAAATACCATAAAAAAGTCACTTCCTACTTGTCTAATCACTTCATTTTCTAACTTAATCGCTGAAATTACTGGCATTCCATTTTCCTTTGCCAAGCTTGATACTTTCTCTGAAAACACAAAATTCGAATACGCTTCTTCCCTTTTCATAATTCCTGGATTTAATTCTTTTACTGCATATATTCCGCTATCTGTCACCACTTTATACATTCGATGCGACAAACCACCTGTTATTGGACTTATCTCTATAATTGAATTTCCCAAATGAAATTGCTTTATTAATTTTTCAATTCTTCCGTTTCTATTTTTCATTTTAAAATTCCTCTTTCTTTGAAAATTTTCTTTGTAAACAACACACATTGACATTTTATGTAAAATATGATATAATTATATTGTATACTAATTATAAACTTTTTCTCCCAGTTTTTACAATGGAAGAAAATCACCCAATTAAGGAGGAAAATCATGGCAACAGAAACAGAAATTAATAAGATTCTTGCAACAAAAAAGAAGCGGTTAAATGAAATTATACAATCTAATAACCCTAATGACCCAACGCTACAGGAAAATCACGTAAGAAGGGTTTCTAACGCAAGAACTTTTCTCGAAGAACTGAAAGAAGTGTTTTCTCTTGCAGAAAATCACTGTCCACAAGTAGAGATTGTTCCCAAAAAAACCTTTGATGAACAAATCCAGAAAGCTGATTTTGCAACAATGGAATTTGAAGGTCTTTTCTGTCAAATCGTGAATGTAACCAGCTATCCTGAAAAACATCTCTGGCTTGTTTATACGGCTTCGTTAGAACGCTTGTAATGCCATACCAAAAGTAATTTCATTTGTTGCTTTTGGACAGAATCTCTGGCTCATCTGCCGGAGTTTTTTGTTTATTTCATCAGCTTTGCCAATTGATTTGCTACTTCATATCCCTTTTGATAAAATTCTTCAATCGACATTTCTAAATAATGATAACGATACGTCAGTTCCAATGTAATTGGTTCCTCAAAATGACATTCTTTTAATTGGTGCATTACATGTTCCCAATCAATCGTTCCATCAAATGGCATTAAGTGCAAGTCGTCGGATTTGTCATTGTCATGCAAGTGAACAGTGAAAATTCGATTTTTGAAAAATTCATAATCAAATTTATCATCAAAAAAAATATGGCAGTGTCCTGAATCATAGCAAAGTCCAATGTTACTATTATCTAAATGAGAAAATACATATTCTAAATATTCATATCTTTTTGTATTTTCAAAAGCAATCTTGATGCCCAATTCTTCCGCATAATCAACAATTTCCTTAATTCTACGCAAACCTATTTCACTACAAATAATTTCAGGATTCGTTCCAATCAAATGCATCACAACAAGCAAAATATTATTTTTCTTACAAATACGCAAATCATTTTTATATCGTTCGACAAACGCTTCTCCTGTTTCATTATCTCGCCAAATTTCATTAACCTTTTTATAACCCAAATGCGCACAAATAATATTCAATCCTACTTTTCGCGCATAATCCAACTGCTCTTGCTGACTACACGCCCAATCTTCGTTATACCATTGTACAAAAGCATTTTTGAAACCAGCCTTTTTTATCGCATCAATGGTTTCAATTGGGGTTACATTTTTATTATCATTTTGAATGGCTACTGCAACTTCGTTCATTTGTTTCTCCTTATTTTTAATTTTCCATTTGATTGTATCATACAAAAGTAAAAAAAGAAAGCTTTTTGTCGCTTTCTTTCAAAACTTTGTTTACTTAAGTTTACAAAATAATTTCCTCCAAATCATCTGGCACATACACATTTCCTGCAAAATACTCTTTTGCTTCTTGCGTATATAATTCTTTTCGATTTGCTAAATTATTATCTCTCGTATGCCACAAAATTAAGTTTTTTATCTCCAAATTTCGCATCTTTTCTGCCACATCTTTTACAGTCGAATGATTGTGCTGATGCGAATTGTAAATTTCTTTTTCTGTCTCTTGACAAAACGCCTCATGACAAACCCAATCTGTATTTCTAATTTTATCATATAACTTTTCACTACATGGAATATCGCCCAAAAAAGTAAATATTTTTCCACTGTTCAATTTGACTTGAAAACCATATTGTGTCAAATCTTCTTTCGGATATAAATTCAGAATTTTCATTGGATAACCAATCACTAAATATTCTTGTTCATTTTCAATTTCATGAAAAATCACATTCTCTTGAAAAATCTCATCATACTTTTTGGAAAACGTATCTAGCACAAATTTTTCAACAATTTCTTTTACTTCTTTAGCACAATAAATATTTAATTTTCCCATATACTCTTGCTTACTTTTTTTATAACAAACCATGCGCAAAACATAAAATATTCCTAGCAAATGGTCAATATGCTTATGTGAAATAAACACATCATGAATATCCGAAATGTCGATACCAACCTTTTGGATTTGGTTAATCACTTGGCTTCCGCCTCCTGTATCAACTAATAAATATTTTCCATTATTTTCTAATATAAAACACGTATTAAAACAATTCAATGTAATTGCGTCGCCTGTTCCCAAAACGAGTATTCTTTCCATATTCACTCCTATTCAATTTCCATCGTTTCATCATTTTCCAAAATTTCATATTCCACTTCGTATTTATCAAACATCTCCTGTATGAATTTGAAATCTGGCGGAAAAGCTGGATTATCCATATGAATTGGAATCGTCAAAACAGCGCCAACTTCTTTGGCATAAAGTGCTGCTTCAAAAGCCGACATTGTCAAACCATGACCTGTGACTGGAGTACACAAAATATCTGCCTTGTAATCGTTTTTGAAGCAAATCGTATCACTTGTTGCATATAAGCGATTTTTACCATCATCCACAATATAGCCAACATTTTCATGAATTTCTTTGTCACCTTTTAGCAATGGCTGGTAACCATGAATCGCATGCACTACTTCAATTTTTACATCGCCTAATTCAATCACATCATTTTCTTTTACAATTTGAACAGCAATGCTTTTATCCACATTTTGTACTTCTTCTGTGGAATAAATTTTGATATTTTGATTTAGTTTTTTAAGTACTTCTGTGTTATAATGGTCAGGATGCTTATGCGTAACCAAAACAATATCTGCTGTGTTCCAAATAGCAAAATATTCCTCCTTATATTTTAAATTTCCTGGGTCAATTAAAATTTTCTTATTTCTTGTTTCAATGAATAAACAAGATTGCGGAAATTTTGTAATTTTCATTTTTTATCAAACCTTTCGTTTTTTTATTTAGTTAATTTATATCATAAAATTTCAAGTTTGTATAGATTAATTTTTACACATTTTTATTCTTTATATAACTTTCCTGAAACTCCTCCGCCAAAATATCCATCTTAACATCATCATAATATTTTCCATTCAAGAAATAACTTTGTCTTCTTCTCCCAAATTCCTTAAACCCAACTTTTTTGTAACACTTAATTGCTCTTTCATTAAAGGATTTAACGTTTAGCATAATATTATTCAAATTCAAATAATGAAAACCATAATCTAACAACAATCTCAAAACTTCTGTCCCCAAACCACGACTTCTATTTTCTTCATCCCCAATAAAAATGCCAACCGTCCCCGTTCGATTTGGATAGCTAATATCATGCAAACCGCAATTTCCAATTAATTTGTCATTTTCCATTTTTACAATTGAAAAATAAAACTCATTTTTTTTATTCATCGCTTCTTCCATCCAAGCTTTCTCAGCTTCAATTCCCATCATCCCGCGCACTTCTTCCAACTCCATCTGTTACACGAAAATCGCAAAACCATTCTACATATTTTTCCGCATCTTCTACATTCATTGGCGATAAATAAATATTTTCTCCCACTAACTTTTTAAAATATTTCATTTTCTTCCCTCCCTAAATTTCCATTGAATACGCTATACTTTTCACTTTCATGCCAAAATTTTCATATACTTTAATTGCCTTTTCATTTTCTCGATTTACTGTCAAAGACAAATCTGTGCAACCATTCTTTTTTCCAAAATCTTTTGCAAAATTCAATAACGCATTTCCAATTCCTTTTTCTCTCCATTTTTCATCCACACAAATAGCATCAATTTTCAAATATTTTCTAAATTTAAGACCATGATGATTTTTCTCCTGCATCGAAATCGTAACATAACCCACAATTTCATTTTCCAATTTTGCGACAAATATTTCCTCGTTTTCAATTAAACTTTCAAAATATTCCTTTTGAATCACCTCTTCCACACGCAAATATAAATCTGGTCTCCATGCAACATGTATGTCGTGAACTTGTTTGGCTAATGTATTTACTTTTTCCAAATCTTCTATTTTTGGCATTTCTATCTTTATATCCATTTTTTCCTCCCTACAATTCAAATTTCTCTTTTATCATCTTCGCCACTTCCTCAGCTGAAAGATTCGTATTATCAATTTTCAAATAATTTTTGAAAATCTTTTCTCCTTCTCCTGGCTCAGAATTCAGCCTGTGTTTTTTGAGCGAATTCAAAAGCTCGTTTTCGCTCCATTCCAAATCTCGTTTCGAAGCTTTATGTTCCAATCGATTCGCTGTTTTATTTCTACGCAAACGTTCTTCTAAAGTCGTTTCCAACTCCACGACATACGATTCCTCAAACAAGCTCATCCATTTTCCCGTTTCCACTTTTTCTTTTTCACAATCATTTCCAAAATCGAAACATCCTGTAAAAATAATGCCTTTTTGCTCACTTTTGGCAAATTCCTCAAAAATCTGCAAGCGAAATAATCCATTTAATTTTTTAAACTGCTCACTACTATATTCAAATAAATTCAGTAACAAATCAATCGTCATATGATTATAAAACAACTTATAATCAATCAATTTCGAAAGTTCCTGTCCAACCGTCATTTTTCCAACTGCCTGTGGACCGATAATTAACACAAATTTTGGCATTTTCTTCTCCTTTCTAAGAAGCATTATATTGTTTTTCTTAAGAATATTATTTGTACTATGCATTTCTCTCAATCACAATATCTGCCACCGTTAAATTATTTTCATTTAACACATTTTGTAAAATCACATCTGCAACTTCGTTTGGATTCATAAAAGAATTCTGCTTTTCTTCTGTCACATAATCTCTACTATTTTCATAAAAATATGTATTCATTCCACCAGGATACACACCAATTATTTTTACACTCGTTCCTTTATAAGCAACTTTCAAACTTTCCGTATAACCTCTTTCGCCCCATTTGGTAGCACAATAAACACTTTCCTGCTTGTTGCCTCGCAAAGCTGCTGAAGACATGATATTCACAATTTTTACATCTTTCTCCTCCGTAACCTTCAACACTTGTGTTGATGCAATAATCATGCCTTGTAAACCTTTCAAACATTTTTCAATATCTTTTTTTGTATATTGGGTTGGTAACTTAAAAGAAGGTTCTCCTACATTATTTACAAGAATTTTAATTTTTCCAATCTTTCCAATTTCCTCAATGGTGCGAATCATAAATTCTTCATCTGAAACATCTCCACAAAACCCGCAGTAATTTTCTTTCAATTCTTTTTGCAGTTTATTTATTTTTTCTTCGTTTCTGCCTATGTTGCACACAAACCATCCTTTTGCCAAAAATTGTTTTACCAATTCTAAACCTAATCCTCTTGTTCCACCAGTTACAATTGCAATATTTTTCATAAATTTTCCTCCTTTACTTTTTCTCCATTTCCCAACTTCTAAACCAAACACACTGCAAATTATCATCAAACTTTATCTCATAAATCCCATCAAAAACTTTTACATCTCTTTCAAACAGCCACTCCACAATCATTGTATTTTTCTCAATTGCCAATATCTTAAATTCAATTTTCTGAATCTCTTGATTTTTAATATCCCCCCACTCTTTCCTAATTTCCTCAAAATTCGTAAAAGGTTCTACAAACGGTGTTTCTTGATAATAAGTCGTTCTAACAAATAAACTACTTGCTCCTTCGACATCTCTATTTTTCCAAAAAGTTCTCAATTTTTCTAACCATGCATTTGCAAAATCATAATTCAATTTCATCTTCTCTTTTCCTTTCTCCAAACCTCTCTTTCATAATCCCATAAAACTTCCTTGCAGCAACACTCAACTCTTCCTCGTTTACTTCTCCCATTTTATATTTTTCATAACCAAGATTCTTTGTTGGTTCTAAAATTTGCAATTCTCCGCCTTCAAAAGTACCTTTATAGGCAAGAAGAATCCAATAATTTTCTTTATTTTCTCTCAAATCAAACGTCTTTTCTCCAATCGTCGTTATAAATTCATTGACTTTTATTTTTGCATTTTCACCAACTTCCTCGACAATCTCTCGTTGCAAAGCACTTCGAAAGTCATAGTCCGTCTCCTGAACACCTCCGCCGATTCCCTCTAACTTAAATCGTTCATCACGACACGCTGGACCTCTTCTTTGCAAAATCAATCGATTTTCCTCATCAAAAGCAAACACAATCACAGCTACTTTATATTCTGTCGGCACTTCTGGATACTTTTTCAAAACTTCTTTTAACGCTTCAAAATCTTTCACTTCTTCTAAAAATAACTCCATGTTTCCTCCTAAACTTCAAATACATACGCCACTTCATCATACATTCTATTTCCGATTTCAATTTTCTTTTCTGCAAACAGTTTTCCGCCCATTTTCTCATAAAAAATTCTTGCAGAATCATTTTCCTTCAAACACCACAAAATAATTTTTGATTTTCCTTTTTGTTTTAAATCATTCAATGCATATTCTATCATCAACTTTCCGACACCTTTTCGCTTCCACTCTGGCTTCACATAAAGTGCACATATTTCAGCTTCGATTTCTTCGTATTCTTTGAAATATTCATTTTCTTCCACATATCTACAAAATCCCAAAACTTCATCCTCTTCCTCTGCCACAATATAACCACTTATATCATAATCTTTTTTAAACTTCGCAATCTTCTCTTCTCGATTCATCGAATCTAAAAATTTATCATCAATAATTCCTCGATAGGCACTTTGCCAACCTCTTATTTTAATATCAACAATTTGCTCAATATCTTTTTCTTCTACTTTTCTAATTTGCATTTTTTTCTCCTTATTTCACAATCGCTTCTAACAATGTTATCTTCTTCTCTTCCACATCTAATTCACACTCAATTCCGTATGGCATAATTCCAATCGGGCAACTATGCCCAAAATTCACATTATACAAAACTGGCATATCTTCTCTTCCAAACTCCTTTAAAACAGCACGATATACGTCTTTATATTCTTCATAAAATGCCTCTTCTCTTGGCTTCCCAACAATGATTCCTTTAGCAACCTTCAAAATTCCTTGTGCTCCCAAATTTCTTAAATAAAACGTTACCAAATCTGGAGTTGGTTTATCCTCGCTCGTTTCCAAAAAAATAATTTTGCCTTTCCATTCTTCTAGCTTTGGCCACACTTCTGTACCATTATAAATTGGAAAAGCATCTAAACAACCTCCTAGCAATTTCCCCGTCACTTTTCCTTTGCCTTGAATTACTTCATAACCTTTTTCATCTTTTAATCTTGTTTTTTGTTTATTGCTATTTTCTTCACGCCATTCAATCCTCTCTTTTGTCCAATAATCACACTTTTTGATTTCATAATTTTCCTCTGCCTCAAACCACAATTTTCGAATGGCATTTTCTGTATAATCATACATATCCACGTATTCTGCAAAATCACACATCAAACATGGACCATAATAAGAAATGAGCCCTGCTTTATACATCATAAAATGATTGGCGGTTGTGTCTGAAAATCCTGTAAATATTTTAGGATTTTTTCGAATGATTTCATAATCAATATACGGTAACAAACGAATAGTATCATCTCCACCAATGGAACAAATGATAGCTTTTATGCTGGTATCTTTAAATGCATTCATCAAATCTTCTGCCCTTTTTTCAGGATGTTCATATAAATATTGCTCACCTTTCAAGGCGTTTGGCATGGCGACCACTTCCAAACCGAATTTTTCTTCTAATCTTTTTTTGCCCAATTCATACTTGTGAATGAATCGTTCATCTCCCAATCTTCCACTTGACAAACTCACAATTGCGACCTTGTCGTCTTTTCTTAATCTTTCTGGTTTTATCATCCTAACTCCTCCTTTAACTTCACTAAATTTTTCGACATTCCAATCACTTTCATCGGAATTTCTACCAGCTTATCATCTACTGCAACATAATTTTCAATTTCAACTTTGCTCAAATCCATCGCCTTTTCCAACTCTTTTACAACATAATGAAGTTGCACACAATGTGGAGATTTGTCAACTGTCGCAAATATCAATTTTTTTACATTGGCTCTTGCTAGCATTCCCATTATCTTTGTAATCACCATATTCAAATGCTCTTTTTCCAAACAAACTTCATACAAATTGGGCGACATTTTCTTCAACGCTTCAAACACTTTTGGCTCCCTATCTGGCAAACAACTTCCCACAATAATAATATTTTCTTCGATATCATAACAATTGGTTTTTAATAAATCTTTCATAAAACTGCTCCTTCTATCTCCTTGATTCTATCCATTTTCCCCACACTCTTTCACGACATAACGATACACTTCTCCCCAATTGCTCACTTCTTTCAAATATTCATTTTCTTCCAAATTCCAACCACGGATTCCTCGAAAATATAAAGTTTTAATTTGATTTTCCGCCATTGTCTGGCAAGTAGTAGGCTTGTCGTCAATCATAAGCGAAATATTTTCTGCTTGACAAACTGCTAACTTTTCACGTTTTTTCCAATAGCATTTGTCAACCTTAATATTTTCCTTTTTAAACTTCTCTGTAATAATATCCACCGTGTTTTCCTCATCTTTTCCCCTTGCTGAAATTAAAATTAATTCGTGTCCCATTTCCTTCAATTTTTGCAATACATATTTGGCACCAGGCATAATTGATGCCTCAGCGGAAACTTTTTGAAAATCCTCATTTAAAAATCTCTTTTTTTCCTCTTCTGTCCAATCATATCGATCTTGCACACGAAATTCATTCGGATGAATCTTTCCGTTGCCTCTACATTTTTCCATATCAAAAAGTTCCGCAGCTGTTAGTAAACCTTTTTCATAATCTATAATCACGCCATCTACATCAATTCCAATTTTCATTTATAAAATTTTCCTTTCTCTCAATTCTCTTTCTAAATCTTCCGCACTTTGAAAAACAATTCCGTCAATCCCACTTTTTCTAGCCATTGCAACATTTTCTTTTGAATCGTCAATAAAAATAGTTTCTTCAGACTTTATCTTTAAATCTTTCAAAATATAATCAAAACAACCTTCATCTGTTTTAAGCAAACCATAATCATATGAAAAATACTGATGCTCAAAAATATTCAATTCCGCATTATTTTCTAAAATAAATTCTACCCATTCTCTCATATGATCCGATAATAAAATCAAATGATATTGCTTTTTCAACTTTTTAACAATTTCCATTGTTCCTTTCACCGCAATATTCAACCCTTGCCTAATCCACTTTTTCAAGGTTTCTTTATCAAAATTCCAATCCGTACCTTCTAATAATTTCTCTACATATTCATCTTCCGAATATTTCCCTCGCATTGCATCTAAAAATACATCCAATGTTTCCGATTTTCTCTCTAAAAACATCTCTCCTGCTATGTTTGTATTCTGTTCTATTAGTTTTACTACCTCTAAATGAAATCCCGAAATAATTACTTCTGACAAATCAAAAATTATATTTTTAATCATTTTATTCTCCCATTTCATACTTCTTCAAATTTTCTATATAAGGTGCAATTGTATCATCATTAATAGCTTCTGGCTTCAAATCACAAAATTGCATAATCTGTTTTTCAATTGCCAAAGAACATTCAATCAAACGATTTGCTTTTTTCTCATCCGACCAAACTGATAACGGCTTATTTTTATATCTCACCTTAGCATCTTCTAATCTTTCCTTAATTCCAACCACGCCATTTGGCGCAACTCTTTGGTCACAATACGCACAAATTTTTCTTTCATAGGATTTCGACTCCAAAGTTTCTTCATTTTTTCTTGACCTTTTTCCGTCCAAAATTGTCATCTCTTTTTCACTCAATCCCTCTAATTTTCCAATTTCCAAATTTAGTTCATGGTCATTTGTACCATATTTTTCAAAATATTTTTTTCTCAGTTTCAAAAAACCTTCATCCTTCGAAAAATCCTCTGGAATCTTCAAAATGTTTCCTACATCATGTAATAACGAAACTCGAATAATGGCTCTTTCATCAATTTCAGGACCACTCCAATTATCCATTATCAACATCGCACAACTCGCAACTCTAAGCATATGCAATTGCAAATTTTCGGGTAAGTGATATTTTTGATAAATCTTCAAAATATTCATCTTCAACTTTTCTCCTTTTTATTAAGTTTACTATATCATATTTTTTCTTGCATTAAAAGTATTTTTTATACAAAAAAGCATCTCAAAATGAGATGCTTTACTTTTATTTTTTTATGGTCAACTTTAAGCTTTTTTCTAACTCGCTATATTTATCCATTACTGTTATCGTAACTGTTCCAGGTGCTACACCTGTTACAATTCCGTTAGAATTAACTGTTGCAATTGATTCATCGCTAGATTCATATTTTAAAGTGTCAATACTTGCATCCGAAGGTTTTGCAACTAATTTCATCTGCAATGATTTCCCAACTTTAACAGTAGAATTGGTTGTTGTAAACGTCATAGAAGTAATTGGAATAATCGCACGCAAATCGATAGTCGTTTGCAAATCGCCTTTTTTAGCAGTAATCGTCGCCTTTCCAACAGAAACTGGAACTGCTTTCCCATCTTTAATTTTGATAATGTCTTCATTTGATGAAGATAATTCAACTTCCCCACCGTCTACTATTTCATCATTTATCAATACTGATAACTCCGAACTTTCTTTATCTTTCAAAGATAGATATTTCTTTTCTGACAAAATTTCTATTTTGTCTTCCTGCTTTTTCACCGTTTCTTCTTCAGATACGGTATTTGCTTCAATTTTTACAAGAGAATATCCGCCAATTTTACCTTTATTTAATATAATATATAAAGCTAATCCCGCAAGAATCACAAATATAATAATTGAAATTGGTAATATTCTTGGAGCTCCTCTCCTTTTTTGATTATTCTCCATTTTACTACTTCTTTGTTTCGCCATATTTACTCCTCACCTATTCTTCCGTTTCTACTTCTTCTACTTCGACTTTCTCTTCTGAATCTTCGATTTCATCTGCTTCTTCTAATTCTTCTTCAATTGCAATTTTTGTTTTCGTATTGATTTCAATATCTTGATACGTTTTAAGTCCCGTACCTGTTGGAATCAATTTACCAAGAATTACATTTTCTTTTAATCCTAATAATGGATCTATTTTACCTTTAATCGCTGCTTCTGTCAATACCTTCGTTGTCTCTTGGAAAGATGCTGCTGATAAGAAACTTTCTGTTGCAAGTGATGCTTTTGTAATACCAAGCAATGCTCTTTTTCCTGTTGCAGGTCTTTTTCCTTCTTCTTCCATTTTCTTGTTAATCTCTTCAAATTCAAGAGAATCCACAAGAGAAGCACCATATAATTCAGTATCTCCTGGATCTTCTACTCTTATCTTCTTAAGCATTTGTCTTGCAATAACTTCAATGTGTTTATCGTTAATATCAACACCTTGATTTCGATAAACTTTTTGAACTTCCGCAATAATATATTTATAAACACCTTCTGCTCCTTTAATCACAAGCAATTCATTTGGATTAATCGAACCTTCTGTCAATGGGTCACCTGCTTCTACTTCTTGACCGTCTTTTACTTTCAATTTAGAACCAAAGCTGATAGCATATTTTTTACTATTGTCTTTTGAGGTTACAACAACTTCTTTTCTCTTCTTCTCATCATTAATCTTAACTTTACCAGCAATTTCAGAAATTACAGCAACACCCTTAGGATTTCTAGCTTCAAACAATTCTTCAACCCTAGGAAGACCTTGTGTAATATCACCTCCAGCAACACCACCTGTATGGAACGTTCTCATTGTAAGCTGTGTACCTGGCTCACCAATTGATTGAGCAGCAATAATACCAACAGATTCTCCTTTGTTAACGATTTTTCTTGTTGCCAATCCCATACCATAACACTTACTACAAGCACCATGTTTACACTTACATCCTAAAATTGAACGAACTCCAACCTTTGTAATGCCAGCATTTACAATTTGCTTAGCCATAGCTTCGGTAATCATCGTATTGTTATCTACAATTAAATCACCTGTTTCTGGATTCTTTAAATCTTCTAATACAAATCGACCAACAAGTCTTTCTTCTAAGCCTTCAATAATTTGGTTTCCGTCTTTAATATCTTCCAATATAATGCCATCATGCGAACCACAATCTTCTTCTATAATAATAATATCTTGTGAAACGTCAACCAATCTTCTTGTCAAGTATCCTGAATCGGCTGTTCTTAAAGCTGTATCTGCCAAACCTTTTCTTGCACCATGAGAAGAAATGAAATATTCCAAAGCATCCAATCCTTCACGGAAACAAGATTTGATTGGAATTTCAACCGCTTTACCTGATGTATTTGCCATCAATCCACGCATACCAGCAATTTGTCTCAACTGATTCATATTACCACGGGCTCCAGATTGCGCCATCATGTAAATTGGGTTAAGCTCATCAAAATTCTCTTTCATAGCTTGCGTAACATCATCTGTTGCCTTTTCCCATACTTTAATGATTGCTTCATAACGTTCGTCATTTGTAATCATACCTCTTTGATATTGTTTGAAAATTCTTCCAACATCTTCATCCGCTTTTGCTAAAATATCCTTTTTCGCTTCTGGAACAGCAACGTCAATAACCGACACCGTAATTGCACCTTTGGTTGAATATTTATAGCCAGTTGCTTTAATGTAATCTAATACATCAGCTGTTTCCGACAAACCATGAACATTAATACATTTTGAAACAATGGTTCCCAAATTCTTTTTAATAACTGGGAAATTGATTTCTAAATCAAATTCATTTTCTGGGTCATTTCTATCCACAAATCCCAAATCTTGTGGAATTCCTTGATTGTAAATCAAACGACCAATCGTTGTTTCAATCGTTTTACTACGAACATTTCCCTCTTCATCTTCTTTAAATCTTCTAACTTTAATTTTACAATGTAAACCAACATCACCATTTTGATAAGCAAGCATCGCTTCATCTTCATCTTTGAAATACATGCCTTCGCCTTTTTCACCATCAATTTGAACCGTTAAATAGTAAGCACCTAAAATCATATCTTGTGTTGGAACTGTAACTGGTTTTCCATCTTGTGGTTTTAATAGGTTATTAACCGATAACATTAAGAATCTTGCTTCTGCAATTGCTTCTGGTGTTAGTGGAACGTGAACCGCCATTTGGTCACCGTCAAAGTCAGCGTTGAAAGCAGTACAAACAAGTGGATGAAGTTTAATTGCTCTACCTTCTACCAAAATTGGTTGGAAAGCTTGAATACCAAGTCTATGAAGCGTTGGCGCACGGTTTAACATAACTGGATGATCTTGAATTACTTCTTCCAAAATATCCCAGATTTCAGCCTTTTGCTTCTCCACCATTCTTTTTGCATTTTTGATATTATGTGCAATTCCACGTCCTACCAATTCTCTCATAACAAATGGCTTGAACAATTCAACTGCCATCTCTTTTGGAAGTCCACATTGATAAATTTTAAGTTCTGGACCAACCACAATAACAGAACGCCCAGAATAGTCAACCCTCTTACCAAGCAAGTTTTGACGGAAACGTCCTTGCTTTCCTTTTAACATATCAGACAAGGATTTCAAAGCTCTATTTCCAGCTCCTGTAACTGGTCTTCCACGTCTACCATTGTCAATTAAAGCATCCACTGATTCTTGTAACATACGTTTTTCATTTCTAACAATAATCTCTGGTGCCCCTAATTCCAATAATCTTTTTAAACGATTATTTCTATTGATAACACGACGATATAAATCATTCAAATCAGAAGTAGCAAATCGACCACCATCTAATTGAACCATTGGTCTTATTTCTGGTGGAATAACTGGCACAACATTCATAACCATCCATTCTGGCTTATTTCCAGACATTCTGAAAGATTCAACTGTGTCCAATCTTTTTACCAATTTTGCCTTTTTTTGCTCACTTGCTTTTCCAATTTCTTTTTTCAATTTTTCAGACAATTTGTCAATATCAATTTCTTTTAACAATTTTTGGATTGCCTCTGCTCCCATTTCTGCTTTAAAAGAACCTCTGCCAAATTTTTCTTCTGTCTCATGAAATTCCTTTTCATTGATTACTTGATATTTTTGCAAATCACTGGTTCCTTTATCCGTTACGATATAGGAAGAAAAATAAATGACTTTTTCCAAACTTCTTGGTGAAATATCAAGTAGCAAAGCAACTCTACTTGGAATTCCTTTAAAATACCAAATATGAGCCACTGGAGCAGCCAGTTCAATATGCCCCATTCTCTCTCTTCTTACCTTTGAAGTTGTAACCTCAACACCACAACGGTCACAGACAATTCCTTTATATCTTACTCTTTTATATTTTCCACAATGACATTCCCAGTCTTTGGTTGGACCAAATATTTTCTCACAAAATAGTCCATCTTTTTCTGGTTTTAGTGTTCTATAATTGATTGTTTCTGGTTTTTTTACTTCACCATGTGACCATTCTCTGACTTTATCATCTGAAGCCAAACCAATTTTCAATTTATTAAAAACTTCTAATTCTTCCAATTCCTAGCCCCCTCTAAATATTTTTGGGTTTTTACAATGTATTTTTGCTTAGAATATCCACCGCTGTACAGTTTTTCTGTCATTCAAACATCCATCATTGTAATATTTAATTAACTTTATTTTTGATTTTCACTTAATTTATCTTCTTGTGATTTGGAATTCACATACACTTGATGTCTACGAAAAGCTTCTTTCTTCCAATTACTCTTCCGTTTCTTTATCCAAATCCTTAAAAATTTCTTCATCTGGAATGTCTTCATCTAAGATATTTTCATAGAATTCGTCTTCTGCTTCTTCTGCTATATCGCTTTCATCTTCTAATTCGTCATCCATTTCATCCTCTAGTTCATCCGCATCTAAATCTGTTAAATCGTCATCTGATAATTCCTCATCGCTGATAACAATATCATCTTCCAATTCAACTTCACCTTCTTCGGCATTTTCTTTGATTTCGATTTCTTCATCTTTATCACTATATAATGTAACATCCAATCCCAAAGATTGTAACTCTTTAATCAATACCTTAAATGATTCTGGAATACCTGGAGCAGGAATGTTTTCACCTTTTACAATTGCTTCATATGTTTTTACCCTACCCACAACATCATCTGACTTCATCGTCAAAATTTCTTGTAATGTATAGGCTGCACCATATGCTTCCAATGCCCAAACTTCCATCTCTCCAAAACGTTGTCCACCAAATTGTGCTTTACCTCCAAGAGGTTGTTGCGTAACAAGTGAGTATGGACCAGTTGAACGAGCATGAATTTTGTCATCAACCAAATGGTGAAGTTTAAGCATATACATAACACCAACCGTAATTGGGTGGTCAAACGGATCACCAGTTCTTCCATCATATAAAATAGTTTTTCCGCTTGTCTCCAAGCCTGCCATTTCAAGCATATCTTCAATATCTTGTTCTGTTGCACCGTCAAATACTGGCGTTGCCATTTTCCAACCTAACATTCTTGCTGCAGCACCTAAATGAACTTCAAGCACCTGTCCTAAGTTCATACGAGAAGGTACACCAAGTGGGTTAAGTACAACATCAACTGGTGTTCCATCTGGTAAGAATGGCATATCTTCCACTGGCAATATTCTAGAAATAACACCTTTATTTCCGTGACGTCCAGCCATTTTATCACCAACTGATATTTTTCTTTTTTGTGCAATATAAACACGAATAATTTGGTTCACACCAGGTCCTAATTCATCTGAATTTTCTCTGGTAAATACTTTCACGTCAACAATTGTTCCAGCTTCTCCGTGAGGTACACGAAGCGAAGTATCTCTAACTTCTCTCGCCTTTTCTCCGAAAATAGCACGAAGCAATCTTTCTTCCGCTGTTAGCTCTGTTTCACCTTTTGGCGTTACTTTACCAACCAAAATATCACCAGGTCCAACTTCTGCACCAATGCGAATAATTCCGTCTTCATTCAAATCTCTTAAAGCATCTTCACCAACATTTGGAATGTCTCTTGTGATTTCTTCTGGTCCTAATTTTGTGTCACGACATTCGCAGTCATAATCTTCTATGTGAATCGATGTTAAAACATCTTCTTTTACTAAATTTTCTGATAACAAGATAGCATCCTCGTAGTTATAACCTTCCCATGTCGTAAATGCAATTAGTAAGTTTTTACCTAAAGCCATTTCTCCTTTATCTGTTGCAGGTCCGTCAGCAATGACATCTCCTCTTTTTACAACTTCACCTTCTCTGACAATTGGTCTTTGGTTAATACAAGTTGCTCCATTCGTTCTCTTGAATTTTCTTAAAACGTACGTTCTCAATTTTCCTGATTCTTCTTTGATAACAATTTCATCACCAACAACTTTTTGAACCACACCATTATCTTCTGCAATAACAACAACTCCAGAATCTTTGGCAGCTTTATATTCAATACCCGTTCCAACCATTGGAGAATCCGTAATCATCAGTGGAACTGCTTGACGTTGCATGTTTGCACCCATCAAAGCACGGTTTGCATCATCGTGTTCTAAGAAAGGTATCATCGCAGCACCAACCGATACTAATTGCTTTGGTGAAATATCAAGATAATCCACTCTATTTTTCTCAATTTCTTTGATTTCTTCACGTTCTCTAACACGAATTCTTGGATTCGTCAAACAATTATTTTCGTCAACTGGTTCAGAAGCTTGGGCAATAATGAAATTATCTTCCTCATCTGCTGTCATATATTCTACTTCATCCGTTACTTTTCCAGTTTCTTTGTCAACTTTTCGATAAGGTGTTTCAATAAATCCATAATCATTAATAATCGCAAATGTTGAAAGTGCTGAAATAAGTCCAATATTGGGTCCTTCTGGTGATTCGATTGGACATAATCTTCCATAGTGCGTATAATGAATGTCACGAACCTCGAAACCAGCTCTTTCTCTAGATAAACCACCAGGTCCTAAAGCTGAAATTCTTCTTTTATGTGTCAATTCAGAAAGCGGATTGGTTTGATCCATGAATTGTGATAATTGAGAACTTCCAAAGAATTCTCTAATTGATGAGGTAATTGGTTTTGTATTAATCAAACTTTGTGGTGTTACGACATCTAAATCTTGAAGTGTCATTCTTTCACGAACCACTCTTTCTAATCTTGTCAAACCAATTCTAAATTGATTTTGCAATAGTTCTCCAACGCATCTGATACGTCTATTTCCTAAATGGTCAATATCATCAATTTTTCCCAATCTTGGTTTTTCTGGTGATGATATATAAGTATTGTATTCTAAGTTTAATAAATAGTTTACAGAAGCTAAAATATCTTCTGTCACCACATGCTTTGGAATTAATTCTTCGATTCTTTCTTCAATAGCTTTTTTCAATTCTTTATCATCTTTAGCATTTTCCAAAATATTTTTCAAAATTTCATAATTTACGTCTACTTTTATTTTCAACTCATCTGCGATTTCAGGATTGATAAAAGCTTTAATGTCAACAACGCCATTTCCAATAACTTTCGCTTTTTTATCTTCAATTTTGACAAATACACTATTGATACCAGCATTTTGAATTTCACGTGCAACTTCTCTTGAAATCACTTCATCTTTTTCTACAAAAACTTCTCCTGTTTCAGGATTTGCAATTGTTTCATAAGCAATATGATTGGCAATTCTATCAGCCAAACATAACTTTTTGTTAAATTTATAACGACCAACTTTTGATAAATCATAACGTCTATTATCAAAAAATAGTCCATTAAATAGATTACGAGCAGCGTCAACAGTTGGAAGCTCTCCTGGTCTTAATTTTTTATAAATTTCGATTAACGCATCATCTGTTGTTTTAATTTGGTCTTTGGCTATGGTTGCTAAGATTTTATCTTCTTCGCCAAAAAATTCAATGATTTTATCGTCTGTATCTAATCCAATTGCTCTTAATAAACAGGTTACTGGTAATTTTCTTGTACGGTCAATTCGAACATAAAATATATCATTACTATCTGTTTCATATTCAAGCCATGCTCCACGAATTGGCATAATTGTTGATGTATACAACTTTTTACCAACTTTATCGTAGCTCGAATCATAATAACAGCCTGGTGAACGAACCAATTGGCTGACAACAACTCTTTCTGCTCCATTGATAACAAATGTACCACTATCTGTCATTAATGGAAAATCGCCTAAGTAAATCTCTTGTTCTTTGATTTCACCTGTCTCACGGTTAATCAAACGTACCTTTACATGTAATCTTGTAGAATATGTCGCATCTCTTTCTTTTGCTTCTTCTAAAGTATATTTTGTTTTTTCTTCCATGTAATAATCAAAAAATTCTAAAACTAGGTTTCCAGAATAATCAATAATAGGCGAAATATCTTTTAATACTTCACCTAATCCTTCATTAATAAACCAGTCATATGAATCTTTTTGTACTTTTAAAAGATTAGGTATTTCAATAAAATCTCCAATCTTCGAAAAAGTTTTGCGCACGCATTTTTCGTGCTTGACATCTTTTACCTTTACCAAAATAAAAACCACCTTTATTCCAAATTTAGCAGGTAATATATGAACTTTATTTTCCAAGTCCCTCTTACGCAAAAGGTTGTTATTTTAAAAACCATATCCCTGCTTAAAAATATGCTTTTAAAATAGTTCCTCTTTTGCCTAATTCCTCTTGAAAATAAAAATTATATAACGGTTTTGTATAAAATTACCAAGATATTATATATCATTTTTATAAGATAGTCAAGCCATTTTTATGAATTTTTTAAATTTTTTTAAAATACAAAAATACAGTTTACATACTATATTTGTAAACTGTACTTTTCCTTTATTTAATTCAAAATTTAATATTTAACTCCACTATCATTTCTTTTTTCAGTTATTTCTCAAAAAACATCCCTATCTTTTATTATATCATATTTTCGTTAATTTGTCAATTGACAAACGTTTCAAAATGTGCTCTCCCTTGATTTCCATTAGGTTTACTAATCATTTTTTACTCGTATCATTAATATAATATCCCACACCTCTTTTGGTGATTAATATTTTAGGGTCTGCTTTGTCTTTTTCGATTTTGTCACGAATTCGATTCATGGTAACATCAATGGTTCGAATGGCTCCAATATATTCATCATATTCCCAAATTTCATGAAGCAATTTTTCTCTTGTCACAACCTCGCCTGGTTGACTCGCTAAGAATTTTAAAACATCAAATTCTTTTTTGGTTAAATTGACAATTTCGCCTTTTACTCTTGCTTCTATTTTACGCAAATCTAACGTTAATTCTCCAACTTGGATAATCTCACTATTTTTGCCTTCTTGTTCTTCTTGCTCATTTTGTGTAGCGATATTTACTTTGGCATCTGCTTTTCTTAAATTTGCTTTGATTCTTGCCATTAATTCACGGATTTGGAATGGTTTTGTAATATAATCATCCGCTCCCATTTCTAATCCTACAATTTTATCAGATTCTGTATCTTTTGCAGAAACCATTAGAATTGGCATGGTAGAAATGTTTAAATAATATCTTATTTTTTTACACACAGAAATTCCATCTAATTTAGGAATCATAACATCTAGCAAAATTAAATCTGGTCTTTCTTTGAGTGCCATTTCTACAGCGGTTAATCCGTCATAGGCTTTTAACGTGTTATAGCCTTCTTTTTCTAGATTGTATACTAATAAATCCATAATATTTTCTTCGTCATCTACGACTAAAATTGTCTTTTTTTCTTGCTCTACTAGGTCTTCTAATCCTTCCACAAAAAATCCCACCTTTCTTTCTACTTTTTTTATATCACATTAATTTTATTTCGGCAAGTTTTTTTTACATAAATATCTGAATATTATAAATTCTTCCATCATCAGCAAGTGGAATTTTTTTGTCTGGAATTTCGTTTCCATTTAAAATAAATTTGTCTACGCCTGTGTTTTTGCCCTCTTGATTTTTTACAACAATATGATAAATACTGGTTTTATATTTATATTTGATTTCATATTCTTTCCACGATTTTGAAATACAAGGTTCCATACTTAAATAACCATTCTTGATTTTTAATCCCAAAATATATTCGATAATGGCTCTATAATACCAACTGCTTGAACCTGTATACCAGTTCCAACCACCACGCCCCATTAAATCTTTGTTGGTGTAAATATCTGCTTCCATGACGTAAGGTTCTAGTTTAAATTTTTTGGCTTCTTCTCTGTTTCTGGTGTGTTCAATTGGATTGATGAGCTCTGCAAATTCAACCGCTTTGTCACCAAATCCGAGCAAAGCTTCTGCAATAATCATCCAGCAACTAGCATGCGTATATTGACCTCCATTTTCTCGAATTCCCGCAGGATACCCTTTGATGTAACCTGGGTTAAAACTCGAATTTTCAAAAGCTGGGTCAAATAATTTAATCAGTTTATTTTCTCGGTCTACCAAATAATTTTCGGCTTCTTCCATGGAAATGAATTTTTTGTCATTGTCTGCGGCATTGGAAATAACTGCCCAACTCTGTGCTAGTCCGTCAATTCTACATTCTTCGCTACTCATACTACCAATTTCTACTCCCTCATCGTTGATAGCTCTTTTGTACCAACGTCCATCCCAAGCTTTGGTGTTTAGATTTCTCTTTAATTCTTCTTTTAAATTGGTATATTTTTCTACCAAATCTTGACGATTCTTTTCTTCACAAATCGGAATGAATCGATTTAAAATGTCGTATAGGAAAAATCCAAGCCAAATACTTTGCCCTTTTCCTTTGCTTCCAAGATTGCTAAATCCGTCATTCCAATCACCAACACCGATTTTAGGGAAAGGGTCAATTCCTTTGGAAATCACTTGTTCGATTGAACGAATACAGTGTTCAAAAATACTTTCTTTGACATCACTTTCGTAGAAAATATCGTATTTTTCAAGTTCGTCTTCTTTGAGTAAATTGCCTTTGATATAAGGGACTTGCTCGTCTAAAATTTCTTTGGAATTTGCGATTTCAATATATTCTAAAACACCGTAAACAAGCCATAATAAATCATCGGAAAATCGTGTTCGAATTCCTTTTTTGGTTTCTAAATGCCACCAATGCAAAACGTCGCCTTCTATAAATTGATGTCTAGCACAATTTAAAATTTGCTCTTTTAAAAAGGAAGAATCAATATATTTAATACCAAAACAATCTTGCAACTGGTCACGGAATCCAAATGCCCCACCTGATTGATGATAACCACTTCTCGCAAAAATTCGACTGACAATGGTTTGATAAACCAGCCAACCATTCATCATAATATTGATTGATTCAGATGGCGTTTTTACTTGAATGGTACTTAAAATATTATTCCATTTTGATTTGACATTTTCTAGTTTGACTTCGACATCATATTCTTTTTGATATTTTTGGACCACTTCTTGAATTTTATCGAAACTATTTTCCTGCCCAATTAAAATCGAAAACTTTTTATCTTCGAATTTTTGCAATGTTAAATCGATTTCAAAAGCCAGACAAGAATCTTTGCCGAGCCCAGAATTGCCGTCTAATTTTTTGTATAACGCATCTGGTTCTTCGATGCTTCCGTTTCCGAAAAATTCAGTTTTATCACCAGTAAAACTATTGATTGTTTCATTGCTACTAACATACATGATTTTATCTTTGAAATCTTCACTTGCAAATACATTTTTCACGAGAATCACATTTTCTTTTTTCTCGAGTTTAATATTTCCATTGCTAAAATATTCATCTTCTCCTAATACTGGTTTTAGATAAACTACTAATTTCAAATTTCTTTCTTGGTCAATAATGTTTTTAATTCGAAAGTTTAATACTTTTACATTTTCTTCGTTTGGTACGAAAATATCAACTGTTTGGATGAAATTGTCGTGACTATTTTGGAAATTCGTATAACCAAAACCGTGTCTGATATAATAATAGTTCGGACTTGGGTTGATGCTTGTGTTGAGCGTCCAAGTGCGTGAATTGTCTTCGTCTTTGAAATAGTAAATTTCGGATGGAAAATCAAAAACGGTGTTGTTATTCCATGCGGTTAATCGATTTAGCCTACTATTTTTGTACCAAGTGTAACCGCCCAAACCGTCTGTTACAACCGTTCCGAAAAATTTGTTGGCTAAGATATTACTCCAAACCGATGGTAATTTATTTTCGATATTTTTGTAAATGAGATATTCTTTTCCACTATTTACAAATCCACCAAATTCATTGTCAAATAGGAGTTCTTCTTTTTTGAGTGGTAAGATTTCTTCTTCATTTTTGATTGGTTTATTTTTTTCGATTTGCGATTTATCGCGTTTTTGTTTTTCTTCCATGTCTTTTAGGAAAGTAGCTAAATCACCTTTCTTTGAATCGATTACCACACGTGCTTTGAATTCAATGGCTTTTACATCTTCGTCTGGCATATTTTTCTGATTTAGCACGAAAATTCCTGTAGAAGTATTTTTCAAAAATTGCAATTGTCTTTCTGAAATAACCGAATTGATACTGTCTTCTACAAACCTTTCATATACATTTTTTTCGTTATTTAGGATAATTAAATCCATAAAAATATTTTTGATTCGATAATATTCAAAAGCTCTGATGACATCTTCTAATACATAAATTTCTTCGAATTTCGAAATCTTCAAAACAAGAATTGGGACATCACCTGATATTCCATATTTCCACAAACTATTAATCGAATATTCCATTTCCTGATTTTTCTTATTGAATGGATTTAATTGTAAAATATAATTCAACAATTGTTGATACATTTGCAATTTGCTTCCTTTGATTTGCAAATACTTATTTTGTTCTTCACTTCTGACTCTTGCAATATTAAATATTTTGTCAATTTCTTCTTTTCCTTTGGTTTGTTTGATAAGCTTTTGCACTTCTTCTTTTGATTCACCTGCTGTTAAGATGAAGTCTACAGTTGCGTCTGAACCAGAAGCTACTTTTACCGTTCTTTTCATGACAACCATCGGAGAAACAACTTGTGCAATTTGTTTTGAGAAAACTTTTTGCTGTTTTATCATTTGTGGTAAATCATAATTTTCCCTACCTTGATATTTTTCACCATCAATTTCATATTCGAAATTCACAATTTGGTCACTTTCTGTGTATAACGTTGTTGCTAAATATAAACTACTTTCAAGGTCACGTGATTTTCTTTGAACGATTAGATTTTCTTCCTCTTCTTCTAATTTCAAAAATAGCTTGTTGAAAATTGGATGTGCATACTCTGAAGATTTGCTCGAAAGTGTTGGTTCAAATTCACAAATCAGTTCTAATACTTCGTCACTTTGTCCTAAATTTTCAATTTGCACACGTCTAATTTCGACACATTTATCAGGGTCTAGTGTTACAGTTACTTCAAATTTAATGTTAGCATCTTTTCCTATAAATTTGGCTTTGTCTGGTGCAAAAACAATTTTTTCGCATTTTTCTAAACGCATAATTTTTTTGGTTTTTGTATTTCTAAGATAAAAGAAAATCCCGTTTTTTAACTCCGCTGTTTCTTTGTAGCTATTTACCATATTTCCTTTATATTCGCTGAAACCTTCGCCAAAATCATTAATGGTGATTTTATAATTGCTGTTAGCAATTACATTTATATTTTTAAATTTTGGATTTGGATTCTCGATGATTTTTTCAACATATCCACTATCACCTGGAATTTTATTTTTGGAGATTTTCTCCTTTTTCTCTTTTGTAATAATCATCTTAACTGGCATTTTTTCTTGTAATAATACGTTAACTGATTCGATTTCTGGGTTTTTGTTAAATCGTGTTTGTAAAATATTTTGATTAATACAATTATTAATGGAAAGTAAAATTAAACCTTGATGATGTGCCATATACGTTTTTACAACTTCATGCGTTTTTCCTTTTTTCAAACGGCGACTCGTGTAATCTACTGCTTCATAGAATCCATATTTTCCGTCTGGCACCTTGTTTTTCAAGTTCTTTTAAATTGTGGATTCCTTCTGTTTGAGCATCGTATAATGCTAAAAATGTGCTGTATGGTGATACAACAATATCTTCTTCCAATCCCCTTTTCAATCCCAACCAAGGAACGCCAAATGCTTTATATTGATAATTTCGTTCCAAATCTCTTAAATTAAACGCAGATTCTGAAATTCCCCACGGAATCTGTAATTTTTTCGCATATTCCATTTGACTTAATACCGCAAATCGACTTGCTTCATCTATTAAACTTCCTTCGTATCGTTTTAAATTAATGTTTGGCATTAAATATTCGAACATGGTTCCTGTCCAAGAAATGAGTCCTTTGTAGCCTTTGAAAGAAGTTAGAGTTCTACTTAAATTATTCCAAATTTTACTTGGAACATCACCTTTGGCAATGGCAACAAGGCTTGCTTGTCTTGCTTCAGAAGCTAGAAAATCATAATAAGAATCAGTGAGTTCGTTATCTTCTAAGTTAAATCCAATCGACATTAATTTGTTTTCTGGACTGTATAATTTGGAAAAATCAGTATTGTTAATCAAATCTGTAACATTTTTGATTAAATTGTCTCGTTTGGTATCGGCATTGTGTTCGATTAGGAATTGTTTTACAATATACAAATAGCCTACCAAATTTCCACTATCAACAGACGAAACATATCTTGGAATCAATGGTTCCAAAGTTTTTGTGTTATACCAATTATATAAATGCCCATTCCATTTTGCTAACATATTTATCGTTTCAATAATTTTATGAAGATAATCCATTGCTTCTTCTAGTTTGATATATCCTAAATCATAAGCTGAAACAATGGCCAATAATTCCAATCCAATATTGGTAGAAGAAGTTCTATTGACTGCTTTTATTTTACGGTCTTCCTGATAGTTATCGGTCATAAGATAATGTGTTTCTTCTTTTATATGGTCTTTGAAAAATTGCCAAGTATTTTTTCCAACTTCTTTTAAATAGTCAGCATTTTCTTTACTGACTTCCACTTGGGTTTCTGCATCCAAACTAATATACCACGCGACAATTGGCGCAATTATCCATAAAATTCCCAAAATAATCGCCAATGGATTTTGGAAAAACAAAAATAAAATACCAAAAATCACGTTAGATTTCATTTGAGAAAAATGAGATAATAAATCTGTTTTGGCATTTTTGTCGCCGTCTTCTGCGGTCATCCATTCGAGTAATTTGGTTTTTGTTTTCATACGGTAAATACTTTTGCAAATCGCATCTAGGTTTTTAAACATTTCATAAGGCAAAAATAAAAGGGTCAGTAAAATGCGAAAAAAGCTAATCGTGCTATTTTTCAAATCCTTCGAAAACTTTTTATCACTATAAACAGCGCCTTCTATGTTGCTTTCTTTGAATATAATATAATTTACACCCTCTAACAAACAAGAAATAATAATGGATAACACGGACCATAACACAATTTCAAGTCCTAGCATTTTGTGATGGAAATAAAAAAAGTTTCCTGCTACAACTCCAACAAAAGCTGTGATATTTAATAAACTTCTTCGCAAATTGTCAAACATTTTAAATTTGGAAATTTCGTTTAATCGCTTGCTTTTTAGCCATTTTATGATTTGCCAATCGCCTCTAGTCCAACGGTGATTTCTTAAAATATACGGAATATAGCGAAGTGGATATCCATCTAGTAACATGACATCGGTTAACAGTCCACAACGCAAGAAATTTCCTTCTAATAAATCGTGACTTAAAACTGTGTTTTCTTCAATTTCTCCTTCTAGAATTTGGTTATAAACCTGAACATCATAAATTCCTTTTCCTGTAAAAATTCCTTCTTCAAAATAGTCTTGATAAATATCGGAAATCGCGTTGGTATAAAAATCAATTCCGCCTTGCATGCTAAATAATTCAACAAATTTACTTTTCTTTGCCAAATCCATATCCAATCCAATACGTGGTTGCATAATGCCGTAACCAGATATAACTTTGTTATTCTCAATGACTGGAAGACTTAGCACATGACTCATCGCACCAATTAATTTTTGAGCGGTTTCTAAACTTAAATTTGTATCACTATCTAATGTTATAATATATTTAATTTCTGGCAGATTTTCTTTGGATTCTTCAATAGTATTGGCCCAAAAATTATCTTTCCTTTTGCCTTTGATATATTCATTAAACGTTACCAAAAGTCCTCTTTTTCTTTCCCAACCAATATATGATTTTTCGCTTGTATTCCAAACTCTTTTTCGATAGAAAAAGTGAAATTTAGGAAATCCAAATTCTCCATATTTTTGGTTTAATTCTCGTGCACATTTTTTTCCTGTTTCCATAACTGTTCGGTCAAATTTTGTGGTTTCTGCTTTTTCTTCGCTACAATCTCCTAGTAATGCAAAATATAAATTTTCTGATTTATTTGCCAAATAATAAACTTCTAATTTTTGAAACATCTCTTTGACTTTGTCCGCCGATTTTAAAATCGTAGGAATTACAATAAAGGTGGCTTGCTCTTCTGGGATTCCTTCTTCATAGCTAATTTTAGGAATTCTGGTTGGTTTTTTTAGTTTTCCTAAAACATAATTCAAAATCCTTAAAAAGATTTCTGAAATCGGAATATATAAAATAATCCAAATCAATACACTTAACATTGTCAAGTCATATTTCAAACTAATTTTGGCACTAATTAAAAAGTCCAAATACATTGGTATAATTAAATTACACGCCACATAAATTTTACTTTTGACTTGTTTTTTCATCTTTTTATGATGCTTCATTTCTAAAGCATCTTTTAATTCATCGATTCCGTCACCAATTAAATAATAACCCACATGCGCTTTTTTCTTTTCCACCAAGTTTTGGAAATTTTCATATCGATTGCAGAGTTCAATGACTTTTTCGCAAATATAAATTTCAGATATTTTGCTTTTTTTCGAAATTTCCTCTATTTTACTTCTATAATACGATTTGCTATCTTGGTCCATAAACTCATATACGCCTGCTGGATCCATTTTCAAAATTTCTTCGGAAACATTTATATAACCAAACAATTCCGAAAAACTCGTTCGATTAATGGCTTTGATACTTGTAATTCCATTTCCTATTTTAATTTTTAAATTGGCAATGTATAAATGTTCTTTTTGAATCACGTCTGAAAGTGTCACGCCCAATTTTAATACTTCTTTTTCCAAAACGGCTTGATATTCAATTGCCTTTTTACCATATACTTTTAATTTATATGACATATATTCAATAAAAGGATATTTGAGTTCACTTTCGCTAAATACTTTGACATTAGAAATATTTTTAAATTTTCTTTCATTTCCACTTTTTCCGTCAATAACTCTTTCAATAATGCTTTCCACTTTATATTTCTGGATTTGCGAAGAATAAATTTTTTCACAAACTTCACGTACATGGGAAATCATGGAAATTTTGAAAAACGTACCGATATTATAAATTTCGTCCATACTTAAAAATTTCTTTTTCTGATAAGCTCTCAATGCTAAATCAATGACTTCTCGATCCACTTTACAATCTGTATAAGCCACAATTTCTTCTGCTAAAACATAACTTCTTGCAAATCCTTGAAATCGTCCATTAGAAAGTCCAATCATGGAAGTATATTTTTTAAGAGGCATTTCTTTTTCAATGGATTTAACGGTTTCTTCAATAATATAAAAATTATCTAAAAGCCATTCACCAGCAGAATGTATTTTTATGCCAAGTTTAATATGCTTATCTAATAATCGATAAGTTTCTAAAATAAACTTATAATCCTCTTTTACCGTTGGTACAGGATACGTATCTTTACTTGACGAGCTTCTGACATTATGCTCTGCTGCAACTTTTTCAATATACTGACTTAATTGATTTCGGTCTAATAACGTTCCCCTGATATTTAGGCTTCTATTTTTTTTCATAAAATTCTCCTTCATCTTTTTTGGTTATTTTTTGTAGATTGAGGAAATTTTATGCATAAAAATACCGCAAAAAGCAAACTTTACTTTTTGCAGTAATATTTACTTAAACTAACAATCTGTCAACTAAAAATTAATTCTCAGCGTTTTATACATAATCTACTTTCTCTTTCATATAATCAAAGAGGTGATTTTATGATTTTATTAAATAAGAAGAAAATTCTATTCATTTTATCTTGCATCACAATTTCGATTGTGTTTTTTAATTATAATTCGATTCCAGATTCAATTGAGACTTCGTCTACTCCTGTTTCCAATCATGTTGTAATTTTAGATGCTGGACATGGACTTCCAGATGGTGGCGCCGAATCTGCTGATGGAATTTATGAATCTACCATTAATTTGGCAATCGTAGAAAAATTACAAAAATTATTGGAAAGTTCATCTTGTACTGTCATTTTAACACGTTCTGATGAAAACGGAATTTATGAAATGGATGCTGACACTATTCGCCAGAAAAAAATTTCTGATATGAAAAATCGAGTTGAAATTGGAAATCATTCTGAGGCAGAAATTTTTGTGTCAATTCATTTGAACAAAATTGCGCAATCACAATATAGTGGTTGGCAAACTTTTTATCAATTAGATAATGAAAAAAGTTTAAATTTAGCAACGAATATTCAAGATAATTTGAATTATTCCATTCAAAAAGAAAATAAACGTATCCCTGAAAAAATGCCAGATATTTATTTGGCTAAAAACTTAGAAATTCCTTTTACTATTGTAGAGTGCGGATTTTTGTCAAACTCAAATGAATGTAATATGCTTCAAACGAACAATTACCAAGAAGTTTTAGCTTGGGGAATTTATACAGGAATTATGGATTATTTTAAGTAATATTTTCAATTTTATTTTTTGAAATTTGTAGCAGAAATTGCTAAGATAAAAATTAATATTTTTTATATATGTCTCCTCTATTTTCAGCTTCAGTAACATCTATGTAAATTTGATAATCAAGCCATTCAAACATAATTCTATAATCACCGAACTCGTAAGCGATATTTTTTCTTCGTATTTTGAATTTTTTTAATATCACCTTGTGGAAGTTGCATAATGGCTTGATATAACCTTATCTTTTGATTTTTGGGTTGTTTATTGATAAACTTTTTCGCTCTCTTCTTAATGTTAATGACATATCTCATTCAAGTAATCCCTCCAATCCTTCTTCTTTTAGAATTATTTCCAAAGGAATTGCTTCTTCTTTTTCTTTTTTTCTTTCTTCTTCTGTTAAAGATAATTCTCTCATGAGCATAATTTTTTCTGTAATATCCATATTTTCTAATATCACATCAGGTGCTAAAGCAAGCAGTTTTTCATCTAGCATTTTTTCTTCTAATTGTTTTACTTTATTTTGTTGCTCAAGATTTAGCATACAAGCTATATTATGAATATCAATAATATTTTGCTTTTGTTGTTCACTCATATTTTTCACTCCTTTCTAAGTAAAAGTATATCATAAATTGCATTTTTTTACAACTATTTTGCTAAAAAACTACCGAAAATTTCTTCGGTAGTTCTTTCCTTTATCTATAAATATGACATTCCAAATTTCTTCTTCCAAAGCTTAAACATTCTGACATAGAATCCATCCAAATATCTAAGTGATTGTTAGTAATTGCACCGCCTGTATCTTGTACAACAAACCAGCCGCCATTTGGTTTATTGGCAAAATAAGGAATATAAATTACGGTTCCAGCGGGATATGCTCGCCCTGCTGCTACTGTATACCATGAAGCTGCTGTCGCACCACTAGCGGTTCTTGTATTTCCACCGCAAGATGCTGCACAATAGGCTGACGTATTTAAAGTAACCACTGTTGGTGTTTTTCCTGCTGTGCTTGCTGGAATAGCGCCACTTGCATTTCTCGTTCCAGAAGATCTTGCTACTACTTTAGATGAAATCTGAATAATTTTTTCAACTGGCTCTTTTATGATTGTTTCAGAAATTACTTCTCTTGCCTTTTCTTCATTGTCTTGTATTTTTACTTTATACTTGATTTCTTTGATTCCATTTTCACCTTCTTGCAATACTTTATTGGTTGTTTCAGTTCCTGAAGATGAAACATCTTTTGTCACTGTTTCATATGGAATTTCAACTTGTTCTATAACAATTTTTTCTGTGACTGTCACATAATTTCCTAAAATTTCTTCTGTTGAAACACTTTCTACTTCTTCTGCAATAATTTTTCTTTCTTGCGAAGTTTTCGTAATTGTGATTGTTTTTGTCAAGTCAATATTGGAATTAAAATCTGGATATACTTCTTCATTTGATTCTAATATAATATGATTTTCTTCTAGTATATCAGCTATTTTCGTTTTCGCTGTCATAACCGTTGTTTCACAATCATCTGCAAAAACAATTTTTACTGAATTTACCTCTGACTTAGCCGCCATAACTCCAATCGCAAAGATGCAGACAAAAATAATACTAACGAAAGCAATCTTACGAATTATCCTAATCGATAACTTGTCATATGTTTTCATAAATTTGTCCCTCCTTTTAAGTGACATTGTTATTATATCTTTAAATTTTTATTTTGTCAATTCAATTTTGAGGTGTTACATTTACATAAAATTTACTTTTCCATTCCTCCTTTTCGCAAAGCCTGAAATTTATTAATTAATAAATTTCTTCTTATTACATAATATGTACAAAAATTTTTTCTATTCCTTATTATTTTACAAAAGCATTTTTCTATTCTAAAAAAACGTTAGCAAATATAAATTTACTAACGTTTTCTCTTATATTGTTTTTCTTCGATTAATTACATAGGCACTTCCCATAATCGATTTTGCTCGATGTTTTACTTGTGCTCCAACTTCGCCAATTTCCAAAGTTGAATGAAATACATTAGGGTCAACTTCCACAACTGCAATTGAAATTGTTGTCATTGGAAATTGCTCTAAAACACCTTTTCTATTTTCAATTTCTACATAGCCTCTTTCCATATCTTCTTTGCTATAAAAAGCCTCAACACCTGTATCAAACTCAATAATAATTTCTTGACAGATTTTATCATAATCTGTTTTATCCACAATTGCTACAAAATCATCTCCACCGATATGGCCTACAAAGTTGCTACTGTCCTCCACATTATGAACATATTGAGAAATGACTTTGGCTGTAAATTTTATAATTTCATCACCATTGGAAAAACCGTAAACATCGTTGTAGGCTTTGAAATTATCTAAATCAACATACAAAATAGCAAATGTTTCTTGCTTTAATAATCTTTTTTTCATTTCTGCTTGGATTTGTACATTACCTGGAAGTCCTGTCAGAGGACTTACTTTTCGATTCGTGTAGAGTAATTCAATAATGTTTTTTACTGTATAAAATAAATATTCTTCGTCAATTGGTTTCTTAATATAATATTGTACTGATGTTTTTAATATCTCAATTCGGTGTGCTTTGTCAATATTCGAACTAACAATAGCAAGTGGCGTTATGTTGTTGTCATCATCATTTCGAATGGTATTGCAAATGTCAATTACATTTACATCTGTGTTGTCTTCATCAACAATAATCAAGGCTGGAATGTTTCTCAAAGCAAGCTCTAATTCTTCTGCCTTAACATTGATAAATCGATATTGATTCATCCCTTCAAACAATTTATTTAGTATTACGATTAATTCGTTTTTATCATCAATTACATAAATATCTTGTATCATTTGTTCACTCCTGCTATTTTTCTCTTGTATTTAGATTGATATTATTGATTGGTCGTTGTATTTTGTGGCGCATTACCAGTATCGCCATAGCTACAATCTCCATCAAATTTGGTTTCTGTTCCGTCCACACTCTTTACTGTAATAATAATTCGATTATATCCTACTTCTAATTTTTGAGAAAATTGAATTGAAGTTGGTTTATCGTTTCCAATGTCAACATTATAATCTACATTATTAAAATTAAAAGCAACGGATTCAATTCCATTTTCATGTGTTGCAGCAATGTCAATACTACTTCCGTCTGCGGATAGTGTTACAACAATTTCTGGTTTTGTAAGACCTGTAAAGCTCTTGGTTTCTGTTGTTGTATTACTACTTCCGTCCACTGCAACAACTGTTAAATCATTTTCACCTTTTAAGATTTCAATTTCTGTTGAGACTTCTTTACTACCTTCTTCTGCATAAACCGTTTGTTCTTCTTCCTCGTTCCAACGATAGGTCATGAAATCTAAACCAGTTTCATCTTTTGCTGTGATTTTTAATTTTTTATCTTCTGTTACTTTCAATTCTATCACTGGATTAATAATATCTTCACCTTGTTCTGAAAAGACTTCTTCATCATAAGTTGTTTCATTTCCTATTTCATCCACTACTTTTATATGCAATGTATTATCTCCTGCTGGAGCATTAATCGTTTCTTCTAAATATTTTCCAGAACCCTTGATGGTTTTTTCCGAACTTGTATTCCAACTATAAATTAATTTTTGAATATTTTTATCATGTGTTACAGAAATGGTAACTTGAGCATCTTTTACTTCTACTGTTATATTGGCTTGTGTTTTTTGCTTCACTTCTTGATTTACATTATTTTTATTGGCTAACATTCCATAGCCTACAACAGAAATTAAGCCAAGCGCAAATAGAATTAATATGATTGCAAAAACTCTAACTACTTTATCTGAGCCACCTGATTTATTGGATTTATGATTTGGCATATAATCTAAAATTTGGTTCATTTTTCCACCTCGTTTTTTATATTCAAAATTATTATAACATATAGAATTTTTAATGTAAATCGATTTTGAAAATTATTTTGATTTGTTTGCAAATTATTAAAAAATAAGGGCAACTGATAGTCGCCCTTACGGATTATATTTTATCTTATAAAACATATTTTTTAATTGCAACAATTCCTGTACCAATAATGGTTAAAACTGTTGTTGTTAAAATAATATACATTGGTGCTCTACCTGTTGAGATTGTTAAGATAACTGGTGCGTCATCAATATCATCTTCGCCTTCTACTTTGTTGTCTGGTGTTGAATCGATATCATCAACATCATTGGCATCGTTGTAGTCTTCACTAATTTCTGCAACATTAATTTTGGTTCCTAAATTATTTTCACCATTAATCCATCTTAACGTTACTTCAACACTCGCTTTTTCACCTGGTTGTAATAATGTTTTTGCTAAAGCATCTGTTACAATTGTTCCTGCTGAATCTTCTTTCCAGTTTTGGTTGTCCGCTTCTACAAATTGTAAGCCTTCTGGAATATAATCTCTGATTTGTGTTGCATAACCTGGTATATTTCCTTCATTTGTAATGGTTATATTATACACAAATTTCACAATTGTGGAATTAAGTTTTTTTCTATTAATTTCTACTTTTAGCAATTCTCCTTCATTGGCAATAATTTCATTGGTAGCATTTCCTTCTGTTACAATTGCTTTTGTCAAATCTTTTTGAAGTGCTAAGTCGAAATATCCTACATGAATTTTCTCTTGGTCAATATCATCTTCGCCTTCTTTTTTATTGTCTGGAATGGAATCGATATCTTCAATTTCATTTCCGTCTTTATCTGTATCTTTTGTAATTTCTGCTGTATTTGTAATTATACTATCAGAAGAAGTTGCATTTACTTTGAAAACAGCTTCTACATCTAAGTAAAATAAGTTTCCTTTTTCACTATCAAATGCTGTCAATAAAGCACTTTCTTGTCTTGCTTCTGCTTTTTCTTTTGATAAATAATCGGTTCTTATTTCTACTGCTTTGCTTACATCTGTTGTCTCATTTCCATTGCTATCAATCATTTTCCAACCATATTTTTGATTGATTTGATTTTGTGGTTCAAAGATTAATCCGTTTGGAATATCATCACCAATTTCCGCTGCATATCCATCTACTTCACCTTCATTGTATACACGAATAGTATAGGTTACATTGTCTCCATTGTTTACTTCTAATGGAGTTTCTGGATGTGCATAAGATATTTTTCCATCATTGTAACTAACAACTGGTACTCTGTCAGTAATTTTTTTATCGTTCAAACCTGTAATAAATTTTTGTAAGCTTAAATCAAATTTTTTCATGGTTAAAATTTCATAATCGTGGTCATCTTGATTTTCGTCATTTCCTGGATAGTTGTCTGGGTTTACAGTATCTGGAATGGAATCTCTATCTTCCACTTCATTTTTATTTTCATCTAAATCTTTTGTAACTTCTGCAATATTTTTTAAGTTGCTGTCTTCTAACACAATGCAAGTAACTTCAATATCTTTATAATCAAGTTTATCAGAACCATCAAATGCGTTGATTAAAGTATTTGATTTACTTGAGCTCAATGCTGTTGATGTTAATTTTATAGGACCTTTAATAACTGTTATATCATTTAAATTTGTTTCTCCTGTAAAATCTTCTATTTTCAAATTCTTTAATTGACTTTCTGTTAATTTTACTGGTGTGTTTGCTAAATTTTCTGGAATCGCCCAATAATTATCGATATTGGCTTTATAGTTTACTAAGTATCCTAAGCCATCTGGTAAGTAATCTGCTACGCTTTCTGCATAACCATTCATTTCCCCTTCGTTGTATACACGAATGGTATAAGTTACAATATCACCTGGTTTCACAACTACTGGCGTTTTTACTTGTTCATATTCTGCATTGGTTAAACCATTTTTTAATGGATTTGTATTGACTTTTGGTTCTCTACTTTCACTTAAAGTTTGTCCATTTACTTTTGTGATAAATTTTTGTAAACTCAAGTCAAATGGTCTTCCTGCTACTTTTACTTTTTCGAAATCATCATCATCTTGTCTTCCTTCATAGAAATAATCTGAATTTGACAAATCAGCTGAATTTTTATCATTTCCTTTATAATCTGGTTTGTTAATTGAATTGATAACTGTTTCAAATGAATTTGGTTCAGAATCAATATCCTCAATATTATCTGCTTTGATTTCTGCAATGTTTGTCAAAATTTCACCTGATGTTGCTGTGTTTTTTACTCTACATACAATTTGTACTGTGTCAATATCAATTTTATCATTTGCAAATGGTGCTAAAGATTTTGTTCTAGTCGTTGTTGCAACATTTCCATTTGCTTTCCAACCATATTGGTCATTGATTGTATTTCCTTCTACAAATTCTAAATTATCTGGTAAATAATCTACGATTTCTGTTGCCGTTGCATTTACATTTCCTTCATTATATACTGTGATTTCATAAGTAACCATGTCTCCTGGTTTTACTTCTACTGCATCTTTGCGATGTTTGTATTCTATTTTTCCATCTGTTATTGTAATATTAGGTTTTCGATTATTTGAAACTTCTTTGCCATTTACTGCAACAATATATTTTCTTAATGCTAAATCTGCATTTGGATTAATCGCAACTTCTACACTATCTGTTACCGTATCTCCTTCTTTTGTAAGCAATACTAATGGTTGATATTTAGCTTCTCCTGCTGTCCATACAGAAGCTTTCGTTCCGAATTTTGTATACGATACATTTAATTTTAATGTTTGAATTTTGTTTCCGTTTGTTGGTAAATAAATATAATAATCGGTATCGAAAATTTCATTTAATTTTTTATTAATAATATTTCCATTTACATCTTTAATCGTATATGCTGATGAAAATAACTCGCTTGTTCCATTGGTTAAAGTAATATTATAATCACTTGCTGATAAATCAGAAGATGGGGCTGTTACTCTAAAAGGTCCTATTTTATAAGAATCTCCATCAATCGTATACGTTGCGTTTTTGTTTTCTAATGTTGGATACTTTGAAGAAGTGGTTGTAAATTCTTCGTTTTTATTTTCTAAAGCAGTATTGACAAAATATTGATATAATCTAGTAAGCCATTCATATCTTGTCCCAGTCATACTATCTGTTTTTAACATGATGTCTGTCATGTCAATAACTGGTAATTTGTCTTTTTCAACTGGCACATTTTGAATCGTTTTTTTGTTTGGATTTGCAAAATACCAAATTGCCCATTGTTGAATCACTTCAATATCATCATCTGTAATAACTGCTTTAATGTCATCAATTGTTGTTTCGTCCTCATAAACAGAATTTAATACATCTGAAAATGCATTTTTAATAATTGCATCTTTTTGCGCTGCTCGTTGCTCTGCTGTCATTTGTTTTCTTAAATACATGTTATCTAATAGCCAACACAATGAATTATAATTCTCATTGCTTAAATTAAGCGCTGATGCATTTTCTTCAAAAAAATCAGCTATCGTTCTTGTATATTCGATTGCACCATGAATTGTTGGGAAAGACTTTTCACCATTTAAGCAATAAAACGCATCTGAAAATAAGAAAGCATCATTTGATGGATTTTTATCATCTTCTCTTACAATTTTTAGAATTGGTGTGCCACTAACTTTTCCACCAAATGCATATTCATATTGTTGTGCATCATATTTGTCAGTTGCTTCATCTGATAAACTCTCACTTGATTCTTCCCCACCTTCGTGATATTCTGATGAAATCAACTTTACCGTATTTTTGTCATTCGGTATTTTGTTTGTCAAAGCTTCCGCTAATACAATACTTGTATGTGGCATAATGAGTGTTGCAATACATGCGGTAGCGGTTAGTACTTTTAAAATTTTCTCTTTAAACATATTTTTTACCATCCTTTTTATAAAAATATTTATCATTTTATCATTATGTAAATATAAACATTTTTAAAATTATACATTTCTATTATAAACTATTTTGTCAAAAAAATCAATAGTAATCTACGAATTTTTGTTACTTTTTGGCATTTTCTGTCAAATGTTTATTTTTTAGCCCAAACTCTCATAATAAGCATTATACAACTTAGAATAATAACCTCCTGTTTTTACCAAAGCCTCATGATTTCCTTCCTCTACAATTTCTCCATCGCTTAATACAATAATTTTATCTACATTGACAATTGTTGACAAGCGATGTGCTATAAAAATAGAAGTTTTGTTAGCCGATAATCGGTCAATTGATTTCTGAATTAAACTTTCTGTATAAGTATCAATATTAGCAGTCGCTTCATCTAAAATAAAGATATTTGGATTATTGGCAAATACACGAGCAAAAGCAATTAGCTGTTTTTGTCCTTCTGAATAAGAATTGCCTCTTTCATTGGCAATCTGTTCCATTCCTTCTGGCAATGAGCTTACAAATTCATCGGCTGAAGCAAGTTCAATGGCTTCTCGTACGTCTTTATCATCTAAATGTTTATAAAGTTTTATATTATCTTTTATACTTTTTGCAAATATGAATGGGTCTTGCAAAATAATTCCGATGTTGCTTCTTAAACTCCTTAAATTAATCTCTCGAATATTAATCCCATCTAATAAAATTTCACCTTTTTGAATATCATAAAATCGATTGATTAAATTCGTAATTGTCGTTTTTCCTGAACCTGTTTTTCCAACTAACGCAATGCTTTCACCTGGATTGATTGTAAAGCTAACATCTTTTAAAATCCAATTTTCTCCCTTATCATAAGAAAACCACACATTTTTAAATTCAATTTTTCCTTTTACTTCTTTTAGTTCAATTCCTGTTTCAAAATCTTCTAAATATTGTTTTTGGTCTAAAATATCATATATCTTATCAATTGAAACAAAAGCTTCTTGTACGGTTTCAATATTTTCAATAATTCTCGTAATTGGTTCAAATAGCTGTTTTATATAAGAAATAAATGCATAAATAAATCCAACTTCCAACCCAATTCCCCAAATATGATTCGTACAAGCCACCACAATAATTGCAATTCCTATATTTTCCAAAACCGTCATCAAAGCTGGCAATAAACCTTCTATTAAACCTGTTTTTACTCTTGCTCTAAAAAAGTCTTTTGTATAAGTTTCACATTCTTTTTGCTTTTCTCTTTGAATATTAAATACTTTAATAATCTTTGCTCCATAAATGGATTCGGCTAAAAATGTATTTAGATTTGTTCTTATTACTTTTGCAATATCGTATTGTTTATGTAATATTGTTGTCAAAGTAGTCGAAAATAAAATAATAAATGGAACCACGATGAAACATAACATTCCTAATTTCCAATTAAAATACAACATCACTCCTGCTATCGCAAAAATCAAGATAATATCTTTTACAATCGTAGCAATAATATCTTTAAATAAAGAAGAAATATCCTCCACATCATTCGTAATTCTAACAAACAATTTTCCCGCTGAAGTTCTATCATGAAAAGTGATATTTGTATTTTGCGTAAATTTAAACAATCGATTTCTTAAACTATAAATTACTTCTTCTCCCATCATGTTCACTGTTGTCGTGGCAATAAAATCAATTATATTCCCCAAAAGTACAATGCCTATATAAATTGCTCCAATCATCGCAACTGTAATACTGCCTTTTTGAAAAATTCCTTTGCCAATATATTCATCAATTGCAATTTCAATTAAATATGGTTTAATAATTTCCCCTATTCCAATTAGCAAAGATAGCATCGAAGTAATCAGAATTGTTTTTTTATGTGGTCTTGCTAATTCCAAGACTCTAGCCAATGTTTTATTTTTCATTCTTATTCTCCTAATCTAAAAATGTTTCTTCTTTTGAAGATTGTTGCTGATACAATTTACTATATAAGCCACGTCTATTAATTAAAGTATCATGAACACCTGCTTCTATAATATTTCCTTCATCTAATACAATAATTTTATCGGCATCTTTAATATCTGAAATTCTGTTAGATATAATAATACAGGTTTTTCCTTGTGTCATATCTTTGATATTCTTTAACAATTTTTCTTCTGTTCGATTATCCAATGCACAAAACGTATCATCAAAAATAACAATATTACTTTTCTGCAAAAATGCTCTTGAAATAACCACTCTTTGTTTTTGTCCACCTGACAAATCCACACCACGTTCACCAATCATGGTGTAAATTCCGTCATTCATTTTATGAATTTCGTCACTAATCATGGCATTTTTTGTACTTTCTAAAATTTCTTTATCTTCATAATCATCTCTAAATAAACTAATATTATCTTTCAAGGTAGTCGAAAACAAAAATGAATCTTGTGTTATGTAACAAATACTTTTTCTTAAAACAGCCAGTGGAATATCATTAATATCCACTCCACCAATGCTAATTTTTCCATCTGCTACAGGATACAATTTTAGCAATAAATTCATCAAAGTCGTTTTTCCACTTCCAATTGTTCCAATAATTCCTAACGTTTCTCCCTCTTTAATTTCAAGATTAATATGATTTAGTGCGACTTCAATATTTTGCGTATAATTATAAGTTAAATCTCGAATCACAATATCACCAGAAATCATATCCTCTACTTTATTGTCTTTATTCACTATCTTTTCTCTTTCTAAATGGAATATTTTATCCAATCTATGATACGAAATTTGTGCTCTCTTAAATCTTGATATAATTCCTGGAATCCATGAAACTGGTCCAACAAATAATCCAATATAACCATTAAATGCAATAAATTCACCTGTGGTAATTGTTCCATCCAATACTAAATTCGAACCATAAATCAAAGAAATTCCATAACACAATCCAAAGCAGATATTGACACAAGTTGATAACAAAGTTGAATGAACATCCACGCTATTATTAGCCTGTTTCAACATTTTATTTCTTCGAATAAATTCCTTAAGCTGGCTCATTTCTCCCGCATATGCTTTGGTTGTTTTTATACTATCTGTACTCTCTTGTACAAATTCAGACATCTCTGTATAATATTTCTGCGATTTTTTAAAACTTTTCTCCACATATTTTTTAATGATAACAACTAAAAAACTCGTCACAATAATCGGACACATCGTAACCAAAGTTAATCTCATATTAACGCCTGCTATCATCTGATAGGTTACCATCGCAAAAATAATAATAATTCTTGAACCGTAGCGAAACTGCACGATATAAAAATACTCTTATTTCTCCGATATCTTTTGTAAAATAAGACATCAATTCACCATTTTTAATATTCTGCAAATTCGCCATTTTAATTTTCATAAATTGGTCAAACAATTTATTTTTAATATCTCTCTCAAATCCACGTGCAATAATGCCCACTGTATATCGCCAAGGAATTCTAACCAATAAAAGCCCTACCGCTGTTACAATCAGCCAAATTACTTGTTTGATAATCAAATTTTTATTTTCTTCTATTTGATATAATAAATCCACCATACGTCCAACGATTTGAGGCGGAATGGTAAGTAAATACATATTTATCGCAATAAAAGTCAACGTAATGACAAATTGCATTTTATATTTCTTTAGTATTTTTATCATTATATTTTTCATTTGTTACTCTCCTATCCATTCTTACTTTTCTATTATATCTATATTTCTTTCCTATTGCAACATTGTTACACAAATGTTATATTTCTTTTTGGTAACACAAAACTACCACAGAGCATTTTTAATCTGTTTTATTGAAAACCAATCTTTTTTTCTATATACTTCAATCACATCAAATCGAATAAACTCACTTTCCAATCGATACTTGCTAATATACACCATTGCTGCTTTCTTAATATGCTTTTTCTTATATTTATCAACCGCTTCACGCGCCTCTCCATATTGTTTCGAACCCCTCGTTTTTACTTCTATAAAAACAATTTCCTCTTTATCTTTTGCAATAATATCAATCTCTCCTTGACTACATTTAAAATTTTTTCGAATTATAGTATAATCCATTTTTTCCAAAAATTTCGATGCCACTTGTTCGCCTTTTTTTCCTAATTCAGTATGTGTCATTTTACTTCCTTTCGATATCCAATTCCCATTTCTTGTGTTATCATTCCTTCTAATTCCATATTCATTAACAAATTTAACGTTTCTCTCAAATTCTTTCCCTTTGTTTGTTGTACAATTTCCTCTGCCGATAACGTTTGGTTTTCTAAAATTTCCATAATTTCTTTATACTCCTCTTTTACATCCCATAAAGCAATCTGTTTTTGCTGTTTTGTTTTCCCCACTTTTTTCATAAATTGTGGAAAACTTGACAAAACATCTTCTATATTAGTCACTAATTTTGCTCCTTCTTGAATCATTTTATTAACGCCTACACCATACGAATTATCCAATCTTCCTGGCAATGCCATAACAACTTTTCCTTGACTATAAGCTAGCTTTGCCGTAACACTTGTCCCACTTCGATAAGCCGCCTCAATAATTAAAACGCCTTCTGACAGTCCACTTACAATTCGATTTCTTTCCAAAAACCTCTCACTTTTTACTGTAATTTGAGGTGCATATTCTGTTATCACCAATCCACCCTTTTCAATTATTTTCTCAAATAATCCCAGATTCTCTTTCGGAAAAATATGTTCAAAACCACCACCCAAAACAGCAATAGTTTCTCCTCCATATTCTAGCACCGTTTTATGAGCAACTGTATCTGTCCCACTTGCCATTCCACTTACAACAGGAATTCCGTTTTCTACCATTTTTTTGGCAAAATATTCACAATTTTTCGTTCCATATTCTGTAATATGACGCGTTCCAACAATTGCTAAACTGGCTTTATTTAGTAAAGCAACATTTCCAATTGCATACAATTTTGCTGGTGGATTTTTTATTTTTCTTAACTTCTCTGGAAATTTTTCATCATTAATACTAATTTCTTGTATTTCTCTCATATTCTATCCAAACTCCTATATTGAATTGCTTCCATTAAGTGCATTTTTTCAATCTTTTCACAATTATCCAAATCAGCAATTGTTCTAGCTACTTTTAAAATTTTTGAATACGCACGTGCACTTAAATTTAATTTCTCAAAAAACTGGCTTAAAAGAAGATTTGATTCTTTATCTAAAGCACAATATTTTTCCATTAATTTAGGTGTCAATTCTGCATTTGAAAAAATTTCCGAATCCTTATATCGTTCAATTTGAATATTTCTAGCCTGATTAATTCTTTTTCGAATTGTTTCCGAAGTCTCATTATTTCTCATTTCCAACTTTTTATAATCCACACTTGGTACCTGAATATGAATATCAAATCGATCTAGCAAGGGACCACTAAGCTTTGCTCTATAATTTTCCCTTTGTTTTTGCGTACAACTACATTTCTTTTCTTTACTTCCCAAATATCCACAAGGACACGGATTCATACTTGCCACCAACATAAAATTACATGGATATGTCAAACTCGCTCCAACTCTACTAATCGTAACCATTCTATCCTCCAATGGTCCACGCAAAACTTCTAATGTATTTCGATGAAATTCCAGTAATTCATCCAAAAACAAAACACCATAATGTGACAAACTAATTTCTCCTGGTTTTGGAATCTTCCCTCCGCCAATCAATCCATTCGCTGATATCGTATGATGTGGACTGCGAAATGGTCTTTCTGTCACCAATGTATTTTCACCTAATTTTCCTGCAATACTATGTATCTTCGTAATTTCTAATGATTCTTCAAATGTCAAATCTGGTAAAATTGTAGGCAACCTAGTTGCCATCATCGTTTTTCCTGAACCTGGACTTCCAATCATAATGCAATTATGACCTCCTGCTGCTGCAATTTCCAATGCTCTTTTAATCGTTTCTTGTCCTTTTACTTCTGAAAAGTCTAATTTCTGACTATTATTATTTTTCAAAATTTCTTCTAAATCAACTTTTTCACCTTTTATCGCAATCTCTTCATTCAAATACTGAATTACTTCCTTTAAATTTGACACGCCAATTACTTCAATTTCACTTACAATTGCTGCTTCTTTTGCATTTTCTTTGGGAACAATCACTCTTTTCACTCCATATTTTAGTGATTCAATACAAATTGGTAAAATTCCATTAATTTTATTAATTCTTCCATTTAAAGAGATTTCTCCAACAATTATGGTATTCTCCAAATTACTTTCTGTAATAACATCCATTGAACGCAAAATCCCAACTGCAATTGCCAAGTCTAGCATCGAACCTTCCTTTTTTAAATTTGCTGGCGATAAATTAATAATATATTTTCGGCTAAGCACCTCATATCCGCAATTTTTAATAGCTGTTCTTACTCTTTCCTTTGACTCACGAATCGAAGCATCTGGCAAACCAACAACCTCCCAAGTTGGCATTCCGGCAGAAATGTCCACTTCAACATTAATGAGTACGCCATCTAAACCTTGTAATGACATACTTTTTACAATCGATAATGACAAATTATCTCTCCTTTCTTATTAAATTAGTTTTTGTGATTTTTTTATTTCGAATTGAAATAAGAATAAATATTTTGTATTATACTACTATCATCTACAATTGTCAATAACTTTTTTTATAATTTTCTTGAAATTTTCCTACAAATATAATATAGTATGATTATAAAATAAAAAACGAGGTATCAATCATGTACGAATTTTACGAAGAACCACGCCATTTGAATTTAAAAAAAGTTGTTATTATAGGCATTATTCTTGCCCTTATAGTACTTGCTATTATTTTTTTAATTGCTCGAAAAATCTCTACTCCTAAAGAAAATACAAACTCAAAATCATTTGCAACCACAACTGTTTTCAAAAGCGCTGATAATTCTGTCACTCTAGAACTTCCCAGCTCTTATAATTTAAAACCTTATGAATCCAACTTGGGTTACTTAATTGAATTACATTCAGAAAATAATTTAGGCATCTTCATCTCCAAAGAAAATGTCCTTGAAAATAAAACATTAGCTGAAATTATCGAAGCAGACAAACTAGCTTTCTTAAACAATTTTGACAGTTATTCTAATTTGTCCGATACAAAAGAATTACTTGTCAACGATAATTCAACCTATACTTACAGTTTTCATTACTTAGATAAAACCTTAAACCAAGCTTTTTACTTACAAGTTATCTGGCTTCAAATAGACAATACTTTTTACATATTCGATATTGAATTTCCACTAAACGATTTGCCTTTTAACACCAATATTGCATCTACTGTTTTAACTTCTTTTAAGGTAAAATAAAAACTTAATATTGCAAAAATAAGAAGTGAATTTTTTCACTTCTTAACTTTTTTAATCTTTCGCTTCTCTTTGACGAATAATATTATCAATTTCTTTACCAATTAATTTTATTTCTTCTAATGATAAATTCTCATCTTCACAATATTGTATTACAAATTCGGTAATAGAACCATGATATAGTTTTTTAAGCAAGTTTCTAATAAAGTCGGCCTTATATTCTCTTTCACTTATAACAGCTTTATATGTGTATGTTTTTGATTCTTTCTTAACAATTTCGATAGCACCTTTCACAAGTAATCTTTTTATTAAGGTTCTAATTGTATTAAAATTCCAAGTAACATTTTGTAGATTTTTCAGGTCGTCTATAATCTCTACAGAAGTTGTTTGTCCGTGCTTCCATATAACTTTCATTACTTCTAATTCTGCATCCGATATCTTTACCATACAAATCCCCCCTTATATTTATTATTTTTCAAGGAGTGAATAGACTCCCTGTTTATTGTAGCATAAATATTATTATAAAATCAATAACAATGTTAGGTAAATTTATGCCAAAACCATCATATAACACTTTTACTTTTTTTTCAATACCTTTGACGTTATTAGACAAAAATTGACAATTTTCGACATATGTTATTTATATTAAATAATAACTTTAATATACTAATCAAAGAAAGGAGATACTATGAAAAAGTTTAACAATCAACCCAATATTATCGGCAATCTGATTAAAACGGCTCGTGAAAAGAAGCATTTTACTAAAGTTGACTTATGCAGAGAATTAGAACTACTTGGTGTAGAAATGTCTCGAAATGAAATTTACCGAATTGAACACAGCCAAATGATTGTTAAAGATTTTGAATTAGTTGCTTTCTGTATTGTATTAGATATTAACTTTAATGATTTAAAACGTTTCTTTGATTTATAATCCCAAAGTTTTTAATAAAAAAGCTAAACTATAACCTATCATTCCTGATATCGGAAAATTCCATAACCACGCTTTGCCAATACTAAACACCTTTGACTTATCTATCTTTGCTTTTTTATTTTTTCCTACGGCAATAATAGACATGGTTTTAGCATGTGTCGTACTAACTGGAATTCCTGTCATACTAGCAATAAATAAGGTAAACACCGTCGTAACATCACTCATTAAAGCTTGTTTATTATCCAGCTCAACCATTTCACTTCCTATATTCTCAACAATTTTCTTTCCACCAATCGAAACTCCCATCGCCATAATAACCGCTGTGTAAATAATAATTCCAACATAGTTTAATGGATTAATAGTTTCTGGAATATAGGCATTTCGTACTAAGCCAAAAAATAAAATTAGAATTCCAATAAATTTCTGCCCATCTTGTGCCCCATGCATAAAAGACATACCACAACATCCAAGAATCTGCCATTTTTCAATATTATCATTTTTCCAATTTACAATCTTTTCAAATATTTTAACGACAAAATAGCCAACCAAAACAGTTCCTAAAATGGACCATACTAATCCAATTAAAACATTTTTCCATTCATATAAACTAACTGATTTCCAACCATAAATAGCAACTGCACTCCCTGTCAATCCAGCGATTAGCCCATGTGTTTCGCTCGTCGGTATGCCAAATTTCATTGCCACTAAAGCAAATAAAATAACGGCAATCATTCCAGATAAAAGTACAATCATTCCATTTTTCGTATCATCTAAGTTTACCATAGAACTAATACAATTTGCCACAGAAATATTTATAAAACTCATCACAACAATTCCAATAAAATTGAATATGGCACTCAATCTTGCCGCCTTTCGAAACGACATTACTTTTGTTCCCACCAATGTTGCAATTGCATTTGGTGCATCAGTTATGGCATTCGTAAAAATTAAAATAATTGTGATTATAAAAGTTAAAATATACATTATCAAAATTTCATCATTTCTCCTTTTGTTTAATTTCAATATATCATGCTATATAATGTATTATTCCCCAAATATATTTGTTTTAATAACTTTTTGAAAAATTTTATAATTTTATTTATATATGTCATTCCCCTAACATTTTTTATTACAATCACCTTGACTTTCTCTCCTAAAAAATATATACTCTATTTAATAAGAAATGAGATTTTTACCCATTTCGAATTTCAATAAAAGGAGGATTTACGATGCAAGATTTAATCGAAATCAGATGGCATGGTCGTGGTGGTCAAGGTGCAAAAACAGCTTCTTTGCTTCTTGCAGATGCTGCCTTTAACACTGGTAAATACATTCAAGGTTTTCCAGAATATGGTCCAGAAAGAATGGGCGCACCAATCACAGCATATAACCGTATTAGCAATCGTCCCATTACCATCCATTCTAATATTTATGAACCAGATTACGTCGTTGTAGTAGATGATACTTTGTTAGAATCCGTTGATGTAACTGCTGGTTTAAAAGAAACTGGTGCCATTATTATTAACACAACAAAAGACAATGCTTATTTGCATGACGTTTTACATGGCTATTCTGGCACTATTTACAAAATCGATGCAAGAAAAGTTTCTATGGAAACGCTCGGAAAATATTTCCCAAATACACCAATGCTTGCTGCTGTTGTAAAGGTAAGCGAAATTATGTCTGACGAAGAATTTTTAAATGATATGGTAGGCTCTTTTAAACATAAATTTGCCAAAAAACCAGAAGTCATTGAAGGTAATATGAAAGCACTCGAAATGGCTTTAAAATCTGTAGAAAAGGTTTAATATAGTATGATTCAATTTTTTAAAACTTTATTATCAAAAATAAATTTCAAATCGGATAACGAAGAAATTAATAAACTAAATAAAATTATTTATTCCGTTATTTTGCTATGCGCCATTATTTTTATTGTATTTATGATTTACTTTCTTATAAAACAATGGCCAAGTTTAGCTGAAGCAATTCGTTATCATTGGAATGAATCAAAATCGGTTTTAAACGGTTTTTCTAAATAGAAATTTATTTTCAAAAATCCAAAAAGCGAAAGGAGTTTTTTATGGCTAATATTAATACATCTACACCAATGGACGAATTAACGATTGGTGGAAATATTTATACTGCAGGAAATGCAAAAGAATTTAAAACTGGTGACTGGCGTTCCACAAAACCAATTTTCTTATCAGACAAATGCAAACAATGTGGACTTTGTTTTCCCGTTTGCCCAGATGATGCAATTCCTGTAAACAAAGATTGCAAAAGAGAAGATTTCGATTACGATGCATGTAAAGGATGTGGCGTTTGTGCAAAAGTTTGCCCATTTGACGCCATCGAAATGGAATAATTAGAAAGGAGAATTAAATATGAGAGAACGTTTAAGCGGAAATGAAGCAGCAGCTATTGCTATGAAACAAATTAATCCTGATGTCGTTGCTGCTTTTCCAATCACACCTTCAACTGAAATTCCACAATATTTTTCAACCTTCGTTAGTAACGGAACGGTTGATACCGAATTTGTGGCAGTTGAAAGTGAACATAGTGCCATGAGTGCCTGCATTGGTGCTCAAGCTGCTGGCGGAAGAGCCATGACAGCAACTTCAGCCAATGGTCTATCTTTAATGTGGGAAATGATTTATATCGCATCTAGTTTACGTTTACCAATTGTTATGTCTTTGGTAAATAGAGCTGTATCTGGACCACTTAATATCCACAATGACCATTCAGATGCCATGGGAGTTAGAGATAGCGGATGGATTCAGCTATTTTCAGAAAATAATCAGGAGGCTTATGATAATTTAGTCATGGCTCACAGAATTGCTGAACATAAAGATGTATTACTTCCCTTAATGGTTTGCCAAGATGGATTCATTACATCGCATTCCATTGAAAACATCGAATTAATCGAAGATGAAAAAGTAAAAGAATTCGTTGGAACTTACAAGCCAGAACATTACTTATTAAATGATAAAGAACCAATTGCTGTTGGTCCATTAGATTTACAAGCTTATCTTTTTGAACACAAAACGCAACAAGCCATCGCAATGCGAAATGCCAAAAAAGTGATTTTAGATGTGGCAAGTGATTTCGAAAAAATGACTGGTAGAAAATATAGCTTTTTCGAAGAATATAAAATGGAAGATGCCGAAGTTGTCATTGTTTGTATGAACTCAACAGCAGGAACCGCAAAATATACCGCTGATAAATTGCGCGAACAAGGCATTAAAGCTGGTGTTTTGAAAGTCAGAGTTTATCGTCCATTCCCTGCTGAAGAAATCGCAAAAGCTCTTTCAAAAGCTAAAGCAATCGCTGTTTTGGATAAAGCCGATTCTTTAAATGCCGTTGGTGGTGCATTATTTGAAGATGTTGTATCTGGTATGTTTGTTAGCAAAGTCCAAATTCCAACTGTGAACTATGTTTATGGAATTGGTGGTAGAGATACAACTTCAAAAGATATCGAAAGTGTTTATAATGATTTAACAGAAATTGTAAAAACGGGTGAAATGGGAAATCCATATCGATATTTAGGTGTTAGGGGGTGTAAATAATGGCTTATAATCACAAACAAATTATGGTAGATACCAAATCCAGATTAACTTCTGGGCACAGAATGTGTGCTGGATGTGGCGCACCAGCTGTTGCTAGAATGATTTTGCGTGCTGTCAAACCAGAAGACCATGTTGTAGTATCTAACGCAACAGGATGTATGGAAGTTTCTACTTTCCTATATCCATACACAGCTTGGACGGATTCATTTATCCATACCGCTTTTGAAAATGCTGCTGCAACATTATCTGGTGTAGAAGCGGCTTATAAATCCATGAAGCAGGCTGGAAAATTACCAGAAGATAAAACAACAAAATTCATCGCATTTGGTGGCGATGGCGGAACTTACGATATTGGACTTCAAAGTTTATCTGGCGCGATGGAGCGTGGACACGATATGGTTTATGTTTGCTATGATAATGGTGCATATATGAATACTGGTATTCAGCGTTCATCTGCTACACCAAAATTTGCAGACACAACCACAACGCCTGCTGGAAAAGTTGTTCCAGGAAAAATGCAACCTCGAAAAGATTTGACAAAAGTTATGGTTGGGCATCATTTACCTTATGTGGCTCAAACTTTGGCGTTAAATAATTTTAAAGACTTATATGAAAAGGCAGAAAAAGCAATTTATACCGAAGGTGCTTGTTTCTTAAATGTATTGGCTCCTTGCCCACGTGGTTGGGGTTACGCAACAGAAGATTTGATGGAAATCAATAAATTAGCTGTTGAGACTTGCTATTGGCCTTTATATGAAGTAATTGACGGAAAATATAAAATCTCGTATAAACCAGCAAACAAGCTTCCAATCGAAGAATTTTTAAGACCACAAAAAAGATTTAAACATCTGTTTAAACCGGGAAATGAATGGATGATTAAAGAATTCCAAGAAGAAGTGGATGCTAGATGGCAAGAGTTATTAGATTTGGAAGAAATTTCAAATAAAGAATAAAAAGTTACCGTAGTTAAATAACTAACTACGGTTTTCTTTTACTTAAAAATATTAAATTGGGCACATTAATCCTTTTTTGGTGCTTCAACTGGGCAAACTCCTGCACAAGTTCCACATTCAATACATACGTTTTCATCTATTTTGTATTTATCATCTCCTTGTGAAATACAACTTACTGGACATGCTCCTGCACATGCTCCACAACTAATACATTTATCTGTAATTTTATAGGCCATTTTTTGTACCTCCCTTTTTTTATTTATTTTATTATATCAAATTTTTGATAAATGTCAATTATTTTTTTAATTATGTTCCAACAATCTTTTCGCAATTTTTTTCACTTGACGCATAACTTCTTTTTCGTTCAAATGAATCATTTTTCTATTTTGCATAATTAACTTACCATCTATCATAACAGAATCAACATCAGCACCGTTAGCAGAATATACAATATTAGCACATACATCATTTTCTGGACATAAATGAAGTTTGTCAGTTTTGATAAATATCATATCTGCTTTTTTTCCGCACTTCTAATGTACCAATTTCATCTTCCATGCCTAACACTTTGGCACCTTCAATTGTAGCCATTTTTAAAATATCATAAGCTGAAATAGAAGTTGGTTCTTTCGTATTTACTTTTTGTAAATACGCTGCTGTTTTCATTTCTTCAAACATGTCTAATGTGGAAGTACTTCCAATTCCGTCTGTTCCTAAGCCGACATTAATTCCATTTTTACGTAGTTTAACCACATCACAAATACCAGAAGATAATTTACAATTACTGATCGGATTATGCGAAATTCCACCTTTTATATTTTTCAAAATTTTAATATCACTATTAGAAATATAAATTCCATGCGCTAATACGACAGGCACTTCGAAGACGCCCAAATCGTATAAGTATTCTGTGCCACGTTTATCGTAACGTTCATAAATCATTTTTTCTTCATCAATCGTTTCTGATAAATGAATATGTAAGCCTGTATTTAATTCTTTTGCTAAATCAACACATAATTTTATGGTATCTGGATTGCAAGTGTATGGCGCATGTGGTGAGGTAAAAATCTTAATTCTACTTTCTGGAATATTGTATTTTTTAGCATATTCTCTAGTTTTTTCAGCTTTATCGCCAATGGCATCGTCTGTCATACACCATGCAACAATTGCTCTTAATCCTGTTGCTTCGATTGCTTCGATTGCTTTGTTCATGCCAAAATACATGTCATTACATGTGGTAGTTCCTGATTTTATCATTTCTAGACATGACAAATAAGAGTTCCAGTAAATATCATCTGGTTCTAATTTGTCTTCGACTGGAAATATAGCATTTTCTAGCCAATCAATTAATTGCCTGTCGTCTTTATAGCCTCGAAAAATACTCATCGCTAAATGAGTATGTGTATTGATTAAACCTGGCATAACAAGCATATTTTTGGCATTTATTTTTTCTGAAACATCTTCTTCTATTTCTGGTTCAATTTTTTCAATTCGATTATCTTTAATTAATATATCTGATTTTCTTATATTAGCTACGCTTCCCACCATGTCTAATAGATAAGCGTTTTTAATCAATTTTTTCATTTTATTCCCCTTGCTTTTTTTTACTTTTGTTATTCATTTTTTCTTCTCGATCTAATTTTTCCATTTTTTGTAATTCTTTCAAATCTTCTTCATTGTCAACATCTAGTTTGTCATTATCATTTGTTACATCTTTTAAAACTACAACATCTTTAGCGCTATATTTTTTGAAAAATATTTCGCCATTTTCGTTAAATTTTACTCTTATTAATTCTTTTAATGTTTCGACTGATGCAACTTCTCCTACACCATCTTGTGTTTTTACTTCTGCGCCGATTTTAGGTAAACTTTTTAATTTGTCGCAATAAACATCATGTTCATATTTTAGACAGCACATAAGACGACCACAATTTCCAGAAATTTTGGTTGGATTTAATGACATATTTTGTTCTTTTGCCATTTTAATAGAAACTGTCTCAAAATTTCTTAGAAAGGAACAACAGCATAATTCTCTACCACAAATTCCATTTCCTTGCAATCTTTTGACTTCGTCCCTACTACTAATTTGACGCATTTCAATTCTAGTTTTAAAAATAGCAGCTAATGCTTTGACTAATTCTCTGAAATCAATTCTTTTTTCGGATGAAAAATAAAAGGTAAGTTTGCTTCCATCGTATTTGTATTCTGCTTCGATTAGTTTCATTGGTAAATCAAACTCTTTTATTTTTTGTAAGCATTGCTCAAATGCATTATTTTCTTTTGCTTTAAATTCATCACGCATTTTATCTTCTTTTGGTGTTGTAATTCGAACTACCTTTTTAAGAGGTTCTGATACTTTTCCATCTTCCACCTCTTTATTTGGAATCATAATTTCAGCATATTCTTCCCCCATTGCTGTGTCTACAATAACATGCATTCCTTTTTCTAATTTTAAATCCCCTGGATCAAAATAATATATTTTTCCTGAACTCTTAAAGTTAACCCCCACAATTTGTTTCATTTTATATTCCTTTCTGAAGACATTCCCACATTTCAAAAAGCATTGTATCCATTGTCATATCAAAATTGCAATTGCGTTTTAAATGACCGCATGCAATGGTTTATTGTTTCAATACAATGAATATATTTTTTATTTTCTTGTGATTTTTCATACACACAAATCATCATATATTCTAAAATTCGATGGATATTTTCTTTATCATAAATAATTTTGGCATCATTCAAAAATGTAATCATATCTTGCTTGTCCATCTGATTTATGATTGTTTCTATTTTCAAAAACTTTTCTTGATTCTCTTTTTGAATCATAGCTTTTCCAATGCTTCCATTAAATGATTTTAATAAATTTTCTGTCATTTGTGTCATTCCAAGTTTTTGGCTAGCGTATTTTTTTAATTCATCCTTTGGAATTGACTTGAATTTTATGGTCATACATCTTGATTTTATGGTATTTAAAATAGCGCTTTCATTGGCAGTAATTAGAATAAGAATTACAAATTCAGGTGGTTCTTCTAATGTTTTTAGTAAGCAATTTTGAGCCTCAATCGTCATTTTGTCACAATCGTTTAGAATGTATACTTTTTTATGAGATTGAATTGGCTGTTCAATGACTTTATTCGTAATTTCTCTGATTTGCTCTATTTTTATCGTTTCCCCATTTTCATTGATAACTGCATAATCTGGATGATTCATTCCTTCAAAACATTGACAAGATTTACAATCACAAACTTCTTTTCCTTCTTGTTGCAAACATAAAATTTTTCTGGCGAATTCTTTGGCAATTAGTAATTTTCCAATTCCTTCTGTTCCAACAAAAAGATAACTTTGCGATACGTTCTTTTGCGCAACGCAATGCGTCAAATATTCTTTTACTTCTTGATTTCCAATAATATCGTCAAAATTCAAGTTTTTTCTCCTAATCTACTTTTCCTAAACTATTGAATGGCCAAAATCGAAAAACAACAATTCCTTCCACTTTATCTAATGGTATACATCCTAATTCTCTGCAATCTGTACTTTTCGTTCGATTATCCCCCATCGCAAAAAGATAGCCTTCTGGAACAATAAAATCCTGAAATACATTGGATGTTGTTACAACATCTTTTTGTAAATAATTTTCTTCTAATTCAATCCCGTTCACAAAAACCTTATTATCTTTAATAACAACATGTTGTCCTTCTGTCGCAATCACTCGTTTGATATAACTCGTTTTAGTAACTTCTAAAACATGATAAACAAATTTATTAAATATTCCTTTTGGTTCATTTTCATAAATTGCAATTGGATTGTTTTGGTTGGCATCAATCGCAGAATAAGCTCTTGAAGGAGCTTCGAATGTAATAATATCTCCTATTTTAGGCTTTTTCTTTGTAATGCGTGAAGTTCTATTTAAAATTAATCTTTGATTTTCCTGTAAGGTTGGATACATTGACCTATGCTTTACAATCGTTGGTGTTGCAATAAAATATCGAAATAATAAAGCAAGCACTAATGCAATAATAATGCAATAAATCCATTCTAATATATTTTTTACGTTATCATTCATTTAGTTTTCCCTTCCTCGGCAATATTGATTGTCATATATTATAGTTTATTCAGCTTTCTTTTTTCTAGTAGTTTTTTTGGTTGTTTTTGGTTCTTCTTCTTTTGTTGTTTTGGTTGCTTTTCTTGTTGTTTTCTTTGGTTCTTCTTTTTCTGCTTTTTTGGTTGTTGCTTTTTTGGTAGCTACTTTTTTAGTCGCTTTTTCTTCTGATTTTTCTACTTTTGCTGTCTTAGTCGTTTTTCTGGTTGTTTTCTTTTCTGGTTCTTCTTTTTCTGCTTTTTTCGTTGCTGTTTTTTTAGTAGTTACTTTTTTAGTTGCTTTTTCCTCTGGTTTTTCTGCTTTTGCTGTCTTGGTCGTCTTTCTAGTTGTTTTCTTTTCTGGTTCTTCTTTTTCTGTTTTTTTAGTAGTTACTTTTTTAGTAACTTTTTCTCCTGGTTTTTCTGCTTTTGCTGTTTTGGTTGTTTTTCTCGTTGTTTTTTTGACTGGTTCTTCTTCTGTTACTTTTTTCGTTGTCGTTTTTCTGGTTGTTCTCTTTTTGGGTGTTTCTTTTATTTCTTCTGTTTCAAATGTTTCTGCTTGTGCAAAATTTTCATTCATTTGTCTTAAAAAATCTTCATCTAAATTTGATGAGCTAAAATTGTTATTTTCTTCATAAGTAGTATCAAACGAATTGATTTCCATTTCATTATTTTCCGTTATTTCATTATAATCCATGTTAGGCAATTCTTTTTTGAATATTTCATCTAATTGAAAATCATTTCTCGTTTCTTCATAAAAATTATCATTCAAATCATGACTCATTTCGATTTCTTGATTGTCTTGATCTATTTCAAATGATGTATAGTTTTGTTCATCTACCGTTTCTATTTCGGTTTCTTCTTCGTCATCGTCTTCTAATTGATTCCCTTTGTTTTCTTCTGTCCTATCTGATTTATAGCTAATCCACAATACTAACAAAATTAAAATAACACCTGCTCCAATACAAATATACTTTAAATTTCCAATTTGTTTCAAAGCTCCTTCTTGTGCTGTTGTAGCATAGGCTACTTTGTTCCATAATAATAGGATACTGATTAACAATACCTTTAAAATTTTTTTTACTTTTTTCATATTAATTCCTCCCTTTTTATCTCTTGTATTTATTTTATTTTTGTAGGTATCCTGATAATAACATCAGTTCCCTTTCCTACCTCACTTTTGATATCGATTTTACTATCATTTTGGTCTAAAATTTCTTTTGCAATGGCTAATCCTAAACCAGTTCCTCCTGTTTCTCTTGCTCTATCTTTATCAACTCTATAAAATCTTTCAAATATTTTTGCCAATTCAGTTTCTGGAATGCCTCTTCCCGTATCTTTAATTTTTATGTAAGCATCGTTGTAAACAAATCCAACATAAACTGTAATGTTTCCCCCATCATCTGTATATTTTATAGCATTGGATAAAATATTAATAATGACTCTTTCAATTCCTGTTTTATCTGCATAAACTGGTGGTACATCAGCTGTTACATAGCATTCACCTGTTAGATTTTTCTTTTGCATTTCAATGGTTTGCCCTTCAAAAATATATTTGACAAGTTCACCTAAATCAAATTCTGTTTTTTCGATTTTTATTTTGGCTGTATCGTATTTTGACAATATCAATAAATCAGCAACTAATTTTGACATTCTTTTGGCTTCTGATGAAATACGCTCTAAAAACTTTTTTTGATTTTGCTCATCCACTTCTGAATCAATTAACGTGTCTGCATATCCCATAATCGAAGTAATTGGTGTTTTTAATTCATGTGATACATCTGCCACAAATTCTTTTCTCATATTGTCTAATTTTTCCTGCTCTGTAATATCTTGTACTACCACAATTACACCGCCTGGCCTATCATTTTCATTTTTGAATGGAGCAAAAAATAAATTAATTGCTTGGTTTTGAAAATTCAATTTTTTTTCAGAAGATGTCCAATCATCCAAATAAATAATTTTTTCCAAATTAATATCCACATCAAATCGTTGAAATATACTTTCAAAATCCACTTCTTCTGTTATGCCTAGCAATTTTTTAGCAGCTAAATTGATGTGAATCACTTTACCATTCATATCAAAGGCAACAATTCCATCTGTCATATGTAGCAAAATAGTTTCGATTTGTTTCTTTTGCCTTGTGACTTCATTAAGATTTTCTTTTAATCCAGCATTCATTACCCCAAACGCTTCCACTAATTCGTCAATTTCTGATTTGTTTTTATTATTTGAAAAATGCTCTATTTCTATGTCCTCACCATTGGCTATCATTTCAGTACTTTTGATTAGTCTAGAAATTGGTTTGATGACAACTTTTGCAATAAAGGCACCTAATATAATAATTAATATGGTAAACACGATTAAAGATGCATATATAATTTGTCGTATTTGATTTACTTGTTCAACAAGCAATTGTTGAACTTCTTCTGGCGACATGCTGGTTGTTGCAATTTCAGTATTGATGTAATTTAATTGATAGATAAACGTGAGTCCAAGTCCAGTAATAACAATTATTCCAAGAATCATAAAAACCATAACAATTTTTATTTGTATGCTTTTTACCATGTTTTTTAACCTTTCGTATATTTATCTATTTTATTATATACTTAAATTGGGATAAATTCAAGTGATTTTTTGTTAAATTTGTGTTACAAAATGGAAAAGCTTGACAATCTCTATCATTCATTATACGATTAACTAAATTAATTAAAAAGGAGGATTTTATATGTCTTGCAAAAGAATTGCTATATTGGGAAGTACTGGTTCAATTGGAACAAGCACTCTTAATGTGGTTCGAACACATCGTGATAAATTTGAAGTTTCCATTTTGGTTGCTAGAAAAAATATTACCAAATTAATCGAACAAATTCAAGAATTTAATCCTAAACATGTCTACATTCATTCGGAGGAAAACGCGAAAATTCTAAAAAATAATTTTCCCACCTTAGATATTTATTATGGTGAAAATGGAATGGAACAAATTTCCCGCCTTACCGATTACGATATTGGTGTATCTGCTTTGGTTGGAATTGCTGGTTTAAAACCAACTTATCATATGATTCAAGCTGGAAAAATCATTGCTTTAGCCAATAAAGAAGTCTTGGTAACTGGTGGGGATTTAATTATAGAAGCAGCAAAAAAATATCATGCGACACTTTTAACAGTCGATAGTGAGCATAGTGCGATTATGCAATGTTTGAATGGTGAAACCAATAATCCAATTGATAAAATCTTGCTAACTGCTTCTGGTGGACCATTTTTTAAGAAAGAAATTACAGAAAGTATTACTCCTGAGCAAGCTCTAAATCATCCAACTTGGTCTATGGGGGCAAAAATCACCATCGATTCTGCAACTATGATGAATAAAGGATTTGAGGTAATTGAAGCTATGTATTTATTTGGTGTACCTAAGGAAAAAATTGAAGTAGTTGTACATGCACAAAGTTTGATTCATTCTATGGTTCAATTTTATGACGGATCAATTATGGCAAATATTGCACCAAAATCAATGGAGCTTCCAATTGCTTATGCACTTGATTATCCAAACAGATTGCCAAATAACGTTGAAAAATTAGACATTTTCAATCTGCCTACTTTTACTTTTGAAAAAGCTGATTTTCAAAAATTCAAATGTTTGCAATTAGCTTATGAATATGCTGGTAAATTAAGTCATCAAATCATTTTAAATGCTGCGGATGAAATTGCTGTTCAAGCATTTTTAGAGAAAAAAATAAAATTTACTGAAATTCCAGAGATTTTAGAAAAAACGTTAAATTTTTATAAATCGTTTGAACTTACGACAATTGATGAAATTTTAAGACTTGATAAAAAGGCAAGAGAAACGGCTGAAAAATTTATAAAATAAACAAAACAAAGAGCAAAGTCTGCTAGTATAGCAATTCTTTACTCTTCATTTTTTGACATCAGTTTTTTAATTCTTCAATCCTTGATCTGATTCTTTTTTGCTCATCCGGCTTAAAAAGCGATATCTCCTCTTCAATATATTCGTCAACCCTGAAATTGGGGTTCATAACAATGGCATCAAACAATCGTGGGTCCCCGTCTATCTCAAAACAAATTGCACTCCAATAAAACATTTGTCTAAGTTTTAAAATATCAAATGAAGTTTCATCACTTTTAGCTATCCATAGTTTCCATTTCACTTTCACTGAACTAGCAAGACTTCGTCTACTTTCTTCAGATAATTTTAATTTCGGTAGCATTAAAATTTCCAAAATCATATCTTCATCCACTTTTTCCCTCAGAGATTTTTTCTCATAGTACTGTATTGCATTATTCAAAGTTTCTGAAGAGCATTGTTGCATTCTTTCTTTAACTAATTGAAAAACAGAAGAATACTTCGATTCTATTGCATCCACTATAAATTTTTCATTATTTTCCAGAAAAAGTCTTTTTTGCCCCTCCTCTGTCAATTCTTCAAAATTTATAGTGAAGTCTTTGTTAACTTCTTCCGGCCGTACTGCTATACCTTTTACCTTTATTGCCATATCGTTGCCTCCTTTTTTAAGAAAAAAGTTTATTTATTTCTATATTATTATGTATAAAATTGTATCATATTTTTATGTGAATTACAAGTAATTTAAAAACATTCTATAAAATAAGTGGGAAATTTTCCCACTTTTAATTCACAACTGTACCTGTTTTACCAATTCCATTTACTTGTGACATTAATCTACTCCAAGTATTTGGACCCAAAATTCCGTCTGCTGACAAACCATTTCGACTCTGGAAAGTTAAAACTGCATTTCGTGTATTTGTTCCAAATACACCATCTAATCCACCAGTTGCAAGTCCTAATGCATTTAAAGAATCTTGTGCTACACACACATAATTTCCTTTACTACCATAACGAACTGTTGGATAACCTGCTGCAGTTGTTCTGTCATCGAAGTGTACCCAGCGAGGGGTTAGGTTGATTGGTTCCACATACCTCCAAATCCCCGAACTTGCTGCCAAATTTCTCATAGCCAATCTATCTGCGGACGACAAATTTTGTCCAACATCAAACGCTACACCAGCATAATGCTGCGACTGATTTGCATGACCGCCTTCCCACGGACGCTTGAAAGCAAAACCAACGTAAATCGAACGTCCATAAAGTGTTCGAAATCGATTCCAAGAATTCATCGTATTTCTGCTGGTCCATACAATATTTGTATTGCTATTCGAACGAAACTCTCGAACTGTCAAAGTTCGATTTGTAATATAAGGCATTGCTTCTGACAAACCTCGATAATACGTTTCCATTCGATTTGCTTGATTATTATATACTAAAATTTTTGCCATAAAAAAAGCTCCTTTCATCATTATACTATATAATATGAAACAAGCTTACAATTTGCTATTCATCAAAACCATTCTAACGTTTTTTCCAAATTTGAAACAATCTTTTCCAAAACGATTCTTTTCTTTCCTGTTCTATTTTTTCTTCCACTTTTTCCTCACTAATTGTATTAGAATTGATAATATTCTTTCCAATCATAATATTAATCTTATCCATCATTTTCCCTCCTTATCTTCTCTAAAATCTCATGATAATCTCTTTCCAATTTAGACAAATCATACATCAATTTTTTTCTCTCTTCCTCTAAATGCCACAAATCTTTCAATTCATATTTTTCTTCTGAAGTAAGATACAAACTCGGAAGCAACTCATAATTCTCAAACAATTCATCTTTTCCTATCCATCTTGATCCATTTGATTTCTTTTGGTCTTTCAATATTTCGCAAACCTTTTCCATTATCTCCTGCGTTTTTTCCGTAGGTTCTCTCGTTAATTGCCCCACTGACTTATCATCTAAATTAATCATTTTTATGAATTCGTTTGGAATGTTTTGAATCACCAGCAAAATCACTTTTGCGCTTGTCCCATACAACATCCTCTCTGGAAGCTCAATAATTGCTTGCAAATAGCCCTCTTCAAGTAAATATCTTCTCATCCATTTATCTGCCTTATTAGCAGAAATTAATGCACCTGCACTCATTATCGTAACAAGTTTTCCACCTCTTCGCAATTTCTCTAATGAAATCGCAATACTTCCCCAATTATCTCGTTTGGTTCGAAGCACTGGTCCTCTTATACCATAACATTCTGTCGTATCCATAATCAGTGGCGGAATCGAAACGATTAAATCAAATTCTTCTCTCTCTCTTTCTTCCAAACTATTGACATTCCATACCTTGAAATTTCTATAGCCTTTTACTACACACAAAATCGTTGCCATCGCACATTGTATTTCGTCTACATCTTGCAACTGTATATAAGCATCTAAATCATCTACCGTTTCAAAAACCGTTTCACCAATTCCAGCAAAATTATCCAAAATTCGCGTTTCATACTTTACATTTGCTACCGCTTTTATCAATTGGTTCAACGTCTTTCCTTCTTTTATTTCTCCCATTTCTAAATCTGATTTCAAAAAATCAATAAATTCTTCAGCTTTCATTTCTTGTTCATTCATATAATGAAGAATTAAATTAAAAGCCTCTTCCATAAATTTTAAGTCATGAACCATTTTCAAATTCCTAAATACATGAGAAATATATGAATTCAAATTCAATTTTCGTTCCATTAAAACAATTACATTTTCCACAATTTCATTTACCGCATTTGCCTTTGCCAAAGCTGGAATTACTTCTTTTTTAAGTAATCCACTTAATTCTAAACCATATTTTTCAGCATAATCCAACATATAATAAATAAAAATATCAATCGCCACACAGGTTTTTATCTCTTTTCGACTATACAATAAGCGATATCGCTCATACAACATTCTACTAATATAACACCACCTATTTTCCATCTATTCGAAAAATCCTCCTTTCTTAAAAATAATCGTTTCTATAGTATCTTTTTCATTCTCAATCATTCGTTTCCAAATCTTTTCTTTTTCCATTACATTTAAGTACAATTTACCAATTAATTTTTGTTGTTCTTTTTTTAAAATTGGTATTTTTATTTCTTCAATATCTTTTTTCGAAATAGGTGTTGTACGATAAGACCTCACCTTATTTTCTAATTTGTTGCGAATCCATTTTGAATTCAAAAAAGCAAACAAATACGTACTTTCTAACTTTTCTGAACTCACTGTCATATCAATACAAAATGAATTATAAAATAATCCTTCATGCTGTTCATCAATCAAAACAACATCAAATGGTGAAGTAGTTTTAACGATAATATCACCTTTCTTTGTTTTTCTTAATTTATGGTCATCATTTTCTATTTTTATTATTTCTAATTCTGCATCTTTTATTTCATTCTGCTGAATTGCTCTTGGTGTTATAATTTTTTGCTCTATTCCTTCTTGATTCGATTTTTCTTTGATTCTAGAAATTGACATTCCTACATTTGTTTGCACCATTTCTTTCAAATACTTTTCTTCCATTTTTTCCCTCTCTTTTTATTTAGTATAACATCCCGTTTTATTTTTGTCAACATATTTTTTTTATTTTTATTTATCTTTGTTCTAAAAAATATATGTAAATAATGTTAGGACTAATCTTCTCTTAACATCGTGTTTCAAAATTAAATTTTTAAACAATCGTTTCTAATTCCAAATCCATTTTTGCAATTTTCCCTAATACATTTCTACAATTTATTAAATATTCTTCAAACTCTACATCTTCTGGTTCATAGCAAACATTAAAAAAATTAGCAATTATCATATAGATAATTTGCTGATTAAAATATTCTGGTCTCCTGCCATCATAAATTGCATCAAAATAACCTTTCACAAATTCCGTTTCTTTTTCATCAAACAAGGCCCATGTCATTTGATAGCGAAAATTTAGCACATCATAATTAACTTGCATAGATTCTATATCTACAATATGTAAATTTTGATTCTTATCTAGCATAATATTGGCTCTTTTTATATCACCATGAATTAATTTCGGTTTTATCTTTTTAAATAATTGAGAAAATTCATTTACTTTGCTTTTAAGTTTTTCAATTTCCTCTAGCTTAAAATATTTTGTAACTAATTTTTTCGAATCTTCATTTTTCAATACCTGATTAAAATTCGTAATCGCTTTTTGTGTAAATGCTTCGATATCTTTTGACTGAAAAATCGCTTTATCATAACCTTTATAATCTTTTAATTTTCGAAGCTCTTTTCCAATCGATTCTCCAAATTTTTTCACTTCTGCTAAACTGCAATTTTCTGAATTTGTAAATACACGTAAATTACAACCTTCAATATAATTATAAACAATATAATATTTATCTAAATTGGGGATACTTCCATAATCTATTATTTTCAAAGATTTTATTTTTAGTTTCTCATAAATTTCTAAAATTTTTTGAATTTTATCAAAACTTTTTTGGTCTAATTTTTCATGAAATATTTTCACAAAAAACTTCTCATTTCCCTTGGTCACTTTATAAAGTAAACAGCCAGAATATCCATCTTGTACTTCTTCGATAATATCTTCTTTAGAAATAAATTTTATTAAGTTTAGTCTAAAATAATTGTTCATTTTTTCTCCTCATACTCGTCATCCAAAGTAATTCCATTTTCATAATTCCAAATCACACGTTTAGCAATATCACCCAAGTTTTCTGGCAAATTTTCTATTTCAAACCAATTAATATCGCTACATTTATTGGGTTCGCAGTTTTGGATTTCTCCTTCGAATTTCTCACAGAAAAAATAAAAATTCACATAGTTTCTATGCGTTTTACAGTACATTACTGTTAGAAATTTTAAATCTTCTTTTTTTACATCAATTCCAATTTCTTCTTTTGCCTCACGAATAATACAATCTTTCAATGACTCGTTTTCCTCTAAATGTCCTCCTACAAATTCATACATTCCGTCTTCATAACCAGTATTTTCTCTTTGCATTAATAATATCTTATTTCCCTTTTTTAAAAACAAACCAACAGACATTTTACATTCTAATCTACTCATAGTTTCTCCTTTTTTACATACACAAAACCTCTAAACTTTTCAATTTAGAGGTTTAAAATCTATACTTCTTTTGCTTTCACAATAACTCTTTGACTACTATCGTTTGTACAAGTAATTAAAGTGATTTCTTTTTTGCCATTCGTTCTTTGCGATGTACAAGAAACATCAGATGGGTCTACTAAATATTTATCATATACTGAATATTTAATCGTTCTTCCTGTTAAATCAGTTAATTCGATAATCGAACCATTTTCTAACTTTGGCACTTTGCTGAAAAATTTGCTATTTCGATAATTATGTCCTACAATACAGTAATTTCCAATTTCATTTGGCTTTGGTCCCCAAAAATAACATGGTGAAATTTTTAATAATTCATCTGTTGTTGTATTTAAAACTGGATAATTTACACCAATTGAGGGAATATTAACAATAGCACATGTATAATATTCTTGCCCACTACTTGTTACAGAAGTATTTCTAGCAATAACTTCATTTTGGATTTCCGAGTGGTCTTCTTCTACTTGTTGCGTATAAACGACTTCATAAGGGTCTTCTGTATTTAAAATAACAACAATCGAATTTTCCGAAAACTTAATTGTAGTATCATCACCAACACTATCTTCAAATTCTACGTTTGATAAAATTTCTTGTGAAATCGCTTCATTTTTATTTTTATCATATTCTGCATAAATATAGTAAGAAAATAACACACACACTAAAAAAACAGAAATAAAGAAATCAATTTTATACATTTTTTTCTTTTTTTTCAGTTCTGGCGTAATATACAATTTCTCTGAAATAAGAATTTGATTCATAACTTTTTTCTCCTATTATTCCTTATGATTATTATATCATTTATTTTTAAGTTTATCAAGGTTTTTTCTACTAAAAAATCATAATTTTTTTAATTTATTTTGAATCTTTTTTTCTAGCTTTTTATTTTCTGTATGGATTTCTATAATTTCGCGATTTAAAGAATCTTTTTTACGCCTACATAAATTTTCATCTTCTAAAATTAGTTTTTGATTATACGGAAAACTATTTTTTACTTTAGTTACTTGTTTTTGAATTTTCTTCAAAATTCTTTTATATTTTTCTCTTAGCAATTTTAAATTTGCAATTTCATCTTGGAAAATTTCATCATCATCGTAATCTTCCGCTAATTTATGTAATTTCTTGCTATTTCCTTTTTCGTAATATTTTTCGATTTTTGAATATAATTTTTCTTTTTCTTCAGATGTCTCCAAATCGAAAATTGGATTATATAATTTTTGCAATTTAAAATAATCCCAATTCATTTCTTCCATCGCTTCACAGTCAAATGGCTCTAAAGAAGTAATCTCAATTGCTAAATCAATTTGGCGTGACATACTTTCTTCCAATTTAGCTTTTGACTTAAATTCTGTATTAATTTTTCGATTAATACTCGCCATATTCACTGGCAATTTTTTCTTAATTTTTTCATCAATTAATTCCAATCTTCTTACATTTTTTCGATAACCATTTCCAGCTACCATAAATTTATATTCCAGTGCTCCAATTTTAAGCATATAATCAATTTCCATATCTTTACAAATATAACAAACTAATTGGTCTCTTTCTACCATTAAATTCGCAATTTGTTCTCTTAAATCATTCACTTCTAAAATCAACATCGCATACTCTGGATGTACTATTACCATTTTTATTTCTCCTTTTCTATTTTTTTATTATAGCACATAAATTTTCATTTGTGAATACAAAAACAAAAAATTCCTCTTATTCTTACACTTTTACATAAACTATCTCACCTTTTTTTCAACTTGGTGACAAAAAATCCCTCAAAAAACTCATTCGGGCAAATACATAAACTTCCTTTTATTTTGACTGGTAATATTGGCAAATGTTCCATACCAGAAAATTCAATTGGAACAATTTCTGCCTTTGTTTCCTTCAAAATTTGACTTACTATTTCTTCATTTTCACACGAAAGTATTGAACAAGTTGAATACACCATTTCTTGCCCAGTCTTCAATATTTTCATTGCTTTTCGTAATAAGGTTATTTGCGATTTGGTTGATTTTTCAATTAATTTTGGAGTAAATCGTTTGGCGAGATTTTCGTCTTTTGCGTTTAAAGTCCCACTTCCACTACAAGGACTATCGAGCAAAATGGAATCAAAAGCAAAAAAGTCGTCCATTTTTCGACTGTCGAATTGCATAACATATACACTTGAAGCGCCTTGTTTTTCTACATTATATTTTAGGCGTTCAGCACGAATTGAATTCATTTCACAGGCTGTGATATGTGCTTTATTTTGTGTTAGCACCGCCATTTGCGTTGTTTTTCCGCCTGGCGCTGCTGCCATGTCTAAAATATCTGTATTAGGCTTTGGATTTAGAATAATCGGTGGTAACATAGATGACAAACTTTGCAAATAAATTTCACCTTTTTCATATATTTCTAATTCCTGAATTTCCTTCTCACCTGCACTTTTCAAAACGAGCGCTTCTTGACTCCAAGACACTTTTTCATATTCTATTTTGCGTTTATCAAACTCGTTTGTAACGCTATTTATATCTGTTTTTATCGTGTTGACACGAAGTGTCGTTTTTCTTTTTACACAGTATCCTTGCATAATTTGTTTCGCAATTTCGTTTCCATATTGCACATTTAGCATTTCTATTAAAAATTCGGGTAAATTTTCCATAATTTTCCTCCAGATTAATTATAACACATTTTTCTTAAACTGTCGAAACACATTCTGTTTATTTTTTTCATACTATATATTGTAAAGGAGGGAAATATGATGTGTATGAATAAAGGAAATAATAATGCTTGTTGCTGTATTTTTAGTATCATTGCTAGTTTAATTGCAGCTGCCGGAATCGCTGTTGTTTTTTATGCTGGTTTGATAACTTCTATTCCAGTTTTAATTTACTTTACTTTAGTTTTAGGTATTTTAGGAATATTATATATCCTATTTACTCTATTTTGTGGTGGAAAACATCAATGCAATGCCATTAAAGATTCTTGCTTGATTACCACCTCAATTGGCTCTATTATTACAAGTGCATTTGCATTAAGTTTAACTACTTTAGCAATTGGTTCACTTACTGTAGGAATTTTAATTGGTGCAGTAGCATTCTTTTTAATATCAAACTTAATCAGTCTTGCTAATATTGTTGTTGGCAAATCTTGTAATAATCATTGCGAAGACTAATTATTTTTAAAAAAGCATTATTCCGAATTCGGAATAATGCTTTTTTATTTTTTTCTTGCATATTTTTTCCATTCATTATATAATATATACAAATCGATTAAAGGGGGAAAATATAATGATTGATTTTACAAACAAATCTATAATTAAACTAAAACCAATGTCAACCGCAGAAGCAGAAAGCGAAGTGAAAGATATTTTGATACCAGACGAAACAATTAATTTCGCCTTTGTATCCATGAGGGACAAATTGGTTTTTACCAATAAAAGAATTATTTCTGTTAATGTAAAAGGAATTACGGGAAAGAAAATCGATTATACTTCCATTCCTTATTTCAACATTCAAGCTTTTTCGATTGAATCAGCTGGTACATTAGATTTAGACTCAGAACTTGATATTACTATTAATGGACTGGGAACCGTACGATTTGAATTATCCAATAAAACCAATATTCGCGAATTAGGACAAAGTATTTCTGGCTATGTGTTAAAGTAAAAACACTTTATACAACAAAAAAAGATGGTTAAACCATCTTTTTTTCCTACATTAGTGGAGCTACTAATCTCAAAAGTGCTTGCCAAACTGCTTTTAGCAAACTTGGCTCTGCTTCTTCTTTGGTAATCTCATGACTTTTTTCAATGGTATCCAAAACATCTTTTTTAATCTCTTTAATACAATCCACATCTTCCATATACGTTCCACATTCAAAATGCAAATACAAACTTCGATAATCCAAATTAATCGTTCCAACTGTAGCAATATGGTCATCTGCAACAAACACTTTAGCATGGACAAATCCCGGTGTATATTGATAGACTTTTACACCAGCTTTCACTAATGGTTCAACATACGATTCTGACAATGTATATACCATTTTTTTATCTGGAATTCCTGGTATGACAATTCGTACATCTACACCTCGTTTTACCGCTAAATTGAGAGCATTAATCATATCGGTATCTATAATTAAATAGGGTGTAAAAATATAAACATAATGATTGGCTTGATTGATAATATTCAAATAGGTATCTTCTCCTGTAATTTCATTATCCAGCGGACTTTCTCCGTAAGGCACTACATAACCATTTTCCAGATTTTTATTGGAAAAGTCATATTTAAACTTCGTAAAATCTGCATCTTCTTTTTGAAAGGCATTCCATAAACTTAAAAATAAAACTGTATAATTCCAAACAGCATCTCCAGAAACACGAATTGCATTGTCTTTCCAATGTCCGTAAGGGCTATCAATGTTGATGTATTCGTCTGCAATATTGATTCCTCCTGAAAAAGCAACTTTTCCGTCAATCACTAATATTTTTCTATGGTCACGATTATTCATGATAACTCCAGAAATTGGATGCAATTTATTAAATACAACACATTTAATTCCTTTTGCCTCTAATTTCTTAGGATAAGACTTTTTCAAAGTGGGCAAACAGCCTAAATCATCATACATCACTCTAACGTCCACACCTTGTTTTGCTTTTTCTTGTAATATTTCAAGAATGGACTTCCACATTTTGCCATAACTGACAATAAAATATTCAAAGAAAATAAACTTTTCTGCCTTTTTTAATTCCTCTAACATTGCTTCAAACGCTTCTTCTCCTAATGGATAATACGAAACATCATTATTTTTCGTTACTGGATAACCTGAATAATCACTTAAATAGCGAATTCTACTATTATCTTGAAATACTTCTTTTATTTTAGTATCTTGCTCAAAATATTTCTTATTTTCCTTTTCGCTTTCAACAATCTTTTTCAAAACTTTACTATTATTTCGATTACTTCCAATAATAATATACAACAGCGTCCCAACCAATGGATAATATAACAAAATAATAATCCAAGGCAATGTATAAGAATAATTTTTGCTATTTCGAATTAAGCCAAGCACCAACAAAAAACCCAGTATTCCATAAAATACACTGATAATTCCAATGTGTTCTCCCAAATATAAATATACATTCAACGTTAGTACCATTTGTAAAAGAAAACCTAATGCTACAACGATTCCTCTTCGAATTGCCATTTTTTCTCCTTCTATTTTACCATTTTTGTGACTTTTATTTTGACTTATAATACAGCATACAGTGACAGTATCCTTCAAATTCTGGGTCGTCAATTTGCTCACGAAATTCTTTGCACATACATTTTGTGTCTTCTGTTTTTTGTAATTTGCAAGGACAATATCCTCCTGTTTTTTTCAAACCTTCTTGAATGGTTTTAACCATCTCTTTATCTTCATTTAATTTAACTGCCATTTTTCTCTCCTTGTTCAAAAATCTTTTCATCTCTAATTGCCCATTTACCTTTTCCTAGTGGAACAAATAAATTATATTTTCCATTAAAATAATTCGAATCACTTGAATAACGTTGTAATATTGCTCTAATTGTGGCTTCCATATTTTTATTGTGTGCCTTTTCTGGATATTTCTGATTGACTATTTTTTTCGCTTCTTTATATAAATCACTTAGTTTTGCTTCCTTATTTAAAACTACTAACGCATCATAAACAATATTCGCCCAATTGGAATTATCTTGTAATTCTCCATATTTTTGTATTTCACTTTGTACAAGTATATCGCTCTCGGTAAAAGTAAGTTCTTCCGAAGGAATTTCATGATTTAATTGAATTGCTTCACTTATCGTCTCGATTACTTTTAAATTTTTACCATTTTTTTGTTGAAATTCCCTTTGCAGAAAATTGTAATTATCTTTAAAAGTAGCATCTTGACTAACAATAACTAAATCTTCCTTACAATATTCCAAAATGCTTTCCCATATAATTTCATCTCCGCAAGTATATTTATTACTCGTTGGTGGATTTCCAATCATTTTTCTTTTTATCGCTCTATCTATTATATCCGTAGTTCGTTCATAATTGATTTCACTTATATTGAAATAAGTTTCGTAAATAGAATCCGCTTCTGGAGTTTCTAATAACTCATTCATTTCTTTGATAATCAAGTTTGTTTGTTGATTGGCTGTTTTTATACTATTAGCATAGTTGTTATAGTTTCTTAATGTAGCAATAATATTATTGGGATGGGCATTATAATTCTGTTTTCTTAAATCTGCTATAAATTCTCTTATCATTCTATCTCTATTTCTTAAAAATTCATCTTTCGATTGCTTTGTTAAAATAAAATATTTTTTATATTTTTTTATTTCTTTCAAAACATTTTCCGCATTTTCTCTATTATTAATTCTATAAAAATTCAGAAATATATTGGCATCTATGAAAATTTTATACATGGGTTCTCCTTTTATTTATTCTTTATCTCATCTATAACATATTTAGCAAAAATCTCTGCAACATTTTGGTTTAATATTTTTTCCATACTACGAAGTGCTGGATCAGCATTTACTTCGCATAGTAGTGGTTCTTTATTATCCGTCAAGAAAAAGTCTACTGAGCAATAATCCAATTTTAATATTTGTGCTACTTTTTCAGCTATCCTCTTATGTTCTTCTGTAATTGAGTATGGAACAGCTTTTCCTCCTGTGCTAATATTAGACCTAAAATCATTTGCATTTTCTCTTAAAAAAGCTCCTATTACTTTTCCTCCAACTACTGGTACTCTTATATCTTTTCCTATATTTTCAGACACATATTTTTGAAAAAGATATTGACTTCCCTTTAACTTTTCACATATCTCATTAAGCTCTATTCTATTTTCAATTTTATAAATATCTCTACCACCTTTTGAGTCAGATTTTTTAGCTATTAGCGGATAACCTAACTTTTCTTCAATGTAATTTTTAAATTTATCATTTAACGTGGTATCTTCTATTTTTTCAACTCCTGTATTTCTATTTCCACAAATTGTGGTAGGCATTTTTATGTGATTTCCAGCAAGTAAAGTATATGCCATCATTTTATCATCACAATTTTCGATTGCTGTATATGTATTAAAAGACCTTATATTCGACTTTTCTAATAAAGCATTTATATATTTATCTTTTACCAATTGAATACAAAAATCATATTGCTCAATGTGTAAATTTGAATTTCCTTTTTCTACCATAGTAATTATTTCATCAACTTTTAATTTTTCAATTGCCATTCCTAATTTATTAAATTCTTCTATCATTCGATTATACTGATATAATTTGGCTTCATTTTGAAATCCTGGATAAATTAAAATTAAACCTTTTTGATTCTTCATTATTTCTCTCCATAAATCATTTATGGATTTAATTATACCAGCAATATACCCTTTATGTCAATAAAAGCTGATATAAATCCATATTTAGCTTTTTTGTTTAATTTGTAAACTTTTTCTTTTTGTATTTAATTATTAATTTTTTGAATTCTTATTTCTAAAAATTTTCTAGAGATACAAAAAAGGATTTTGCTATTTTTTTAGCAAAATCCCTATATAAAAATGATGAGTTAAAGGGACATCTCTTTAACTCAAAATCTCTGAAATGGTTGCGGGAGTAAGACTCGAACTTACGACCTTTGGGTTATGAGCCCAACGAGCTGCCAACTGCTCCATCCCGCGATATTTAATTAAATACTGTGCTTTTTTTGTCCCTTTAATGTCCCTTTATCTTGTCATTTTTAATCAATTTTAATAAGTTTTAATCATCGTAAAAGGTTTATTAAAAGAACCAGCAAAATATATATTTTTCAATGTTTTTTAGCATTTACAATGGTTTTCGCTTGTAAGCAGAACTTGCTCGAACTCGGCTTATGAACCCAACGAGCTGCCAACTGCTCCACTCCACGATAAGTCAACAAAAATAATTATAGCACGATTTATTATTCTTGTCAAGTCCCTTTAGCAGTTTTTTTATTCCTTCTAAGCTTATTTTATGCAAAATTTCCCAAAATATTACCATTTTTCATATATTTTTATGTTCTACATTCCTAAAAATTGCCTCAATTTCTCTTCCCCCGCTATCACCAAATAAATTACAAAAACAATCTCGGTTATTAAAATCGTTGGAAATCCTATTGAAAATCGCAATTTTTTTGTTTTATGGCGAAACTTATACATCCCAGCAATTGTACCAAATCCGCCACCCAAAAACGTAATCGTAAAAAGCGTTTTCTCTGGCGTTCGCCAATTCCCCAGTTTAGCTTGGCGTTTATCCCACCACATTATAAAAAAACCAACCAAATTAACTATCAACAAATACATCAAAATATATTTCACTTGAATTCCTAAAAACATAATTTTCTCTCCTCTTCTATTATTTTTTAGTTTTTACAATTAAAATAACTGGCATCCACTTCTGGACTTCATCTCCATTTTTCTTCAAATATTGATTACAATTTTTCCAACACATCCCTATCAATCAAATCATACCTTTTAAAAATGGTAATTATCATATTATACAGCAATTTTTTTCCTAAAAGCTCTCTAAACTTTGTCGTTTTCATTTTTCCGTCATTTCTTAATTTCTCTAATTCTTTCCCCAATTTTATATATTCATTAACAATATCACTAAGTGCCTTTTCAAATCGTTCCAACTTTTCCATTTAAACACCTTCACTTCTATCTCTATCATTTTTTACTCAATAGCTCTAATTCCCATTTCATCTAATTTTCTTAAATTATCTTGCATATTTTGTAGAACTTCTGGCGAATGACCTTTCCAGCCAATCGCCTCAGCAACAATCTTTAATGTTTGTTTTGTTCGATATGATTTTGTAGAATAGCTGCATCTAAACTCTACACAAACAATGACATCTGATTACTCTGTGTCATTCCCTTCAAGCATCCAAACTTTTGTAAAAGCTCTGTAATCGCTTTTCCAACCTTTGAGCGAGCTTGCATATCATCAATACACTCAAATGGCTCATCTTGCGCCGCATGATAAATACTTTCTGCCGCAATATTTCCAAGTCCTGCAATACTGTTAAGCGGTGGTCTTATTTTTCCATCCTCCACTTGAAATTTTGTACTATGCGACTTATACAAATCTACATCCAAAAACTCAAATCCTCTTTCATACATTTCCAACACAATTTCCAAATCATCATACATTTCCTTCTCTTTTTGCGTCGCCTGATTTCCCATCATCTCAATTTCACGCATCTTATTTTTTACCTTTTCCTTGCCATAAATCATAAACTCACTATCAAAAGCTTTAGCACGAATCGTAAAATATGCTGCATAATAAGAAAGTGGGTCATGCACCTTATAATAAGCAATACGAAATGCATTTGTTACATACGCTGCCGCATGCGCCTTTGGAAACATATACTTAATCTTTTTACACGAATTAATATACCAATCTGGCACCTCATGTTCACGCATAATTTCCTCATATTCTGCCCATTTTGGCTCTTTTCCAGCCGCCACTTTTCCTTTACGAACCGACTCCATAATCTTAAACGCTGTATTGGGTGGCAACCCTTTATCCATCAAATAAATCATAATATCATCTCTCGTACAAATCGCTTCACTTAAAGTCGCAGTTCCAGTTTGTATCAACTCTTGCGCATTACCAAGCCATACATCCGTACCATGAGAAAGCCCTGACAAACGAATCAATTCTTCAAACGTAGTTGGTTTCGTTTCCAAAAGCATTCCCCTTGAAAATTTTGTTCCGAACTCAGGAATTCCATAACTCCCAACCTCTGAACGAATTTGCTCTGGAGCAACTCCTAAAGCTTTTGTTGAGCTGAAAATTGACATGGTTTCTTTATCATCTAGCGGAACTTTCGTTGGGTCTGTTTCTGTAATATCTTGGAGCATTCGAATCATCGTCGGATCGTCATGACCAAGAATATCAAGTTTTAACAAGTTTTGGTCAATCGAGTGATAATCAAAATGAGTTGTTACAATATCAGAATTTGGGTCATCCGCTGGATGTTGCACAGGGCAAAATTCGTAAATTTCACGCCCTTTTGGCACAACAATAATTCCACCTGGATGCTGACCTGTCGTTCTTTTAATTCCTGTACAACCGCCAGAAATTCGCAAAACTTCCGCACTTGGAAGTGGCACATGACGTTCTTCATAATAATTTCGAACATAACCAAATGCCGTCTTATCCGCAATTGTTCCAATCGTTCCTGCCTTAAAAGTCGTTCCTTTTCCAAAAATAACTTCTGTGTATTTATGCGCTTTTGCTTGGTATTCACCAGAAAAATTCAAGTCAATATCTGGTTCTTTATCTCCATTAAAACCTAAGAATGTTTCAAATGGAATATCCATGCCATCTTTGTCAAGTTTGTGTCCACATTTTGGACAATCTTTATCTGGCAAATCAAATCCATTTTTAAAGCCATAATCTGAAAAATCAGAATATTTACAATTCGGACAACGATAGTGTGCTTTTAACGAATTTACCTCTGTGATACCCGTCATATTTGCCACAAAAGAAGAACCAACCGACCCTCTAGAACCAACAATATAACCATCCTCGTTTGATTTCCAAACCAATTTTTGCGCAATAATATACATCACAGAAAATCCATTTTTGATAATCGAATCAAGCTCTTTGTCAAGTCTGGTCTGCACAATCTCTGGAAGCGGATTGCCATACAATTCGTGAGCTTTGCTATACGCAATATTTCGAATTTCCTCTTCACAACCCGGAATATGCGGTGGACATTTTTCGGCTGAAATTGGACTAATTCTTTCACACATATCTGCCACCAAATTCGTATTTTTCACGACCACTTCGTAGGCTTTATCATTTCCTAAATAATCAAACTCACGAATCATTTCTTCCGTAGTTCTTAAATACAAAGGAGCTTGCATATCAGCATCTTCGTAACCTTGACCCGCCTGCAAAATGCGTCTGTAAATTTCATCTTGCGGATCCATAAAATGAACATCACAGGTCGCAACAACTAATTTGTTCATCTTTTCGCCAATTTCCACAATCTTTCGATTAACATTTTTCAATGCTTCCTTATCTGGGACTGTTTCATTTCGAATTAAATATTCGTCATTTCCAATTGGCTGAATTTCTAAATAATCATAATATTCAGCAATCTCTTCAATTTCATCATCTGGCTTTCCTTCTAACACAGCACGATATAACTCTCCAGCCTCACACGCACTGCCCAAAATCAAACCTTCTCGATGTTTATCTAAAACACTTTTCAAAATACGTGGTTTTTTATAAAAATAATCCAAATGCGAATACGAAATCAATTTATACAAATTTTTTAATCCCACATAATCCTTCGCCAAAATAATCATATGATAAGGACGCAAAGATTTGAAATCAGCTTGAAATTTCTGGTCAAAATCATCAATTTGCATGATCTCTTTTTCTTTCGCAATTTCAATCATCTTATTAAAAACGCCAACCAAAGTTTTAACATCATCCAAAGCACGATGTGCCACTTCCACTTTGATGCCAAGTTTATCTGCTAAAATTCCCAATTTAAATTTCTTAAAATCAGGAAACATCGCTCTTGCCAATGGTAGCGTATCGATATAAGTATAGTCAAAATCGTAGCCACATTTCTCAAAATTGTGTTTTAAAAATCCCATATCGAATTTGGCATTATGCGCTACTAAAACAGAATCTCCCATAAATTCAATCATTTTTGGAATGACCTTATCAATGGTTTCTGCATCTTTTACCATATCATCTGTGATATTAGTAATCTCTACAACCTTTGGCGGAATTGGTTTTTGTGGATTGACAAAACATTCAAATTCGTCAATCACCTCTCCATTTTTCATTTTGATAATTCCAACTTCAGTAATTTTCTCGGTAACAGGAGAAATTCCTGTTGTTTCTAAATCTAACACACAATACTCTGTATCGATTGGCTGTCCTTTACTTTTGAATACAGTATGTTCTTTATCCCTCACAAAATAAGCTTCCACACCATAAATTACTTTTAACTTACTTCCTGCCTCCACAAAATGATGGGCATCTGGAAAAGCTTGTACCACACCATGGTCTGTAATAGCAATGGAATTCCAGCCCCATTCTTCTGCACGTTTTAACAAATCTTTGCATGCCGTAACAGCATCCATTTGACTCATTTTCGTATGCATATGTAACTCGACTCTTTTTTCTGTAGCATTGTCCATGCGCTTTTGTTTTTTGCGCCCAGCTGTTTCAATAATGGTATTTGCCATAACCCCAATTTCTTTGGCGAATGGGTCATATTTGGCGACACCGTCTACTTTCAATCCTTTCGCATTTTTTACTCGTTTCTCAATTTTTTTGAATTCTTCATTTTTGATGAAAGCCTTACAAGTCATGGTGCTACTTCCGTCATATAAGTCAAACATCAAAATCGTTTTTTCATTTTTGATTTCACGTGAATCAATTCTGACAACTTCACCATCCAAACAAACCTTGTCTGAGTCAACAGATATATCTGCAATTTTAGTCGGGTCACTTTTGATGTTCATACTTCTTCCATAAATTAATGGTGTTTCTTCCTCTGGTTCCTCTCCCGAAATTGCTGCTTCTATTTCCTTTTCTTGTGCTTTCAAACTTTCCTCATGTTGACGTTCTAAACTTTGGCGATTGGCTTCTTCTTGCAATTGTTTCACAAATTCTTGTTCTTGCTTCTTAACACTTTCTTCAAATTTTTCTCTATAATTTTCCTCTAATTTCTCCACAAAATTTACTTTATAATTTTGGCTATAAAGATTCAATAACAGATGTTCCAAACCTTTGTCAAATTTTTTAGATAATAAAAAATCCGCTCCTTTGGTTCCCAAACTCACAATCAATTCTTTTTCCTTAATTTCAATCTGACTGCCATTTAAAATAGCTCTACTAAATGGTTCTTTTTTGGCAATATAATTGACAATATTTTGCCATTCTTTTTCAATGTTTTGCTCCATTTCTACGTTTTGATACTCAATATCAATCATCACTTTTGCCACTTTAAAACGTTTTATTGCGTAATTTTCAAAGCTTTCCATATCTGCCAACGCAATTGGTTTTGAAGATAAAATGCTAATTTGCAATTTGTTCGTTTTTTTATACAAATTAACATTCTTAATTTCAGCATCGATTAAATGATTATCCACTGTATAATCTGAAAAAACATCTTTTATGTATTTTGCCATGATTTAAGTTTTAAACATCCTTTCTTTTATATTTTAAACGCTCTTTCCTCCATCTACAAGGTAAATTGCACCTGTTGTCCATAATGACTTATCTGACAACAAAAATTCTATGGTTGGAGCAATATCTTTTTTAGCATCTCCAATTCTTCCTAATGGATATAATTTCTTTTTATCTTCTGACCATTTATCATATCCTTCTTGTGTATAATCTCCACTAGCTACATAAATATTGGTATAAACTGCTGCTGGATTCACGCTATTAACTCTTATATTATATTTTCCAAGCTCTTGTCCCATATACTTTGTTAGCATATCAACACCCGCTTTACTTGCACAATAAGCAATGGAGCCTCCTGCTCTTTCAGAAGACATAGATGAAATATTAACTACGGATGGATTATTTCCTTTTTTCAATAATGGCAATAACGTCTTGGTTAATAAAAAGATTCCTGTTAAATTTATATTAATTGAATTATTCCATTCTTCTAAAGTTTGCTCTTCCATTCCACCTAATTTTATAATTCCAGCAGAATTTACTAAACCATCTAACCTTTGATATTGAGCTTCAATCTCATCAAAAATTCTTTCACAATCTTCCTTACTGCTAATATCTCCTTGTAAAAATGTAACTTTACTAAAGTTTTCACCCAACTTTTCTTTTGCCAAAGATAAATTTTTATCTCCTCTTGAAAGAGAAATAATTTCATAACTGCCCTGCTCTAACAAATATTCTACTGTTCCAAATCCAATTCCACTTGTACCACCAGTTATAAGAATTACTTTTCTTTTCTTTTCTTTATTTATCATCTTTTCTTCACTCCTAAAAAATATACTTTTCAAAATTTATCTTGTAAATCTCCATTGTTTAAAAAATGTACATTTTCCACTTTCATTCAAAGTGATTTGAAAAATTCCATCAATTTCTTGTTTTATATTTCCTTTCGTCATAGTTCTTGTCATCTGCCAATTAATAATGCATACATTTTCCGTATAAGCAACAATTTCAAATTGATAATCAATCGCTTTTTGATTATCCGCAACAACACTCCACAAATTCGTTACTTCTTCAAAATTGCTACAAGGTTTATCAATTGGATTTTCATAATATTCAACATTTTTATCCAATGTTTCCAACGTTCTTTTCCAATCTAATTCTTTCCAAGATTCTAAAAATTCTTTCGTCCATTTTTCATATTTTTGTTTTAATTCCATCTCTCTCTCCTTCAAAAAATATACTTCAATATCTCCCCAAATTCCTGATATCCCGACTTTTCATTAAAATGTCCTGCATCATTCACTAAAATTTTTTCTGCATTAATACATTTTGCAAACTTTTCTGCTTCTATTTGAGGAACATATGGGTCATCATTTGAATACATACAAACTTTATCAAAACTCGCTTTCTTCAAGCCTTCTAATTCTTCATCTGATATATAAAAAGAATCATAAAGGGAATTATCTTCCTCGAATTTTATATTGTTAAACCCTGCAACTGTTACAAGCTTTTTAATTTTGATAGAATGTTTTATCAAAAATTTAGCTATAAAAATTCCACCAAGACTATGTGTTATAAAAATTGTATTTTCTGTTATACAACCAATTTCCAAATATGCCTCTAAAATTCTGCTCCAACTTTCATAATCCTGTTTAGTAGGAGACGGAAAATTGGGCACTATACAATTTAGTTTTCTCTTTGCCAATTGGTTCTTCAACCACGGAAACCAATTTTTATACGGATTTCCATATGAACCATGAATTAAAAAATAATTCTCCATAACCTTCTCCCAACTTAGTCCCTTGTACTATTAATAATGTCTCTTATCTTATTAAAAGTCTCCTCAATATCAGGAATATCATTAATCGTAACACCTGCTAGAAAACCTTTTGTGTAAAAACGAATATCACCTATCTTACACATTTTCTGTGAATGCGTTTGGAAATATGCCATATCTTTAATATCATTATAAACAACAATTTCTTCACGATCCACAAGTGGATACTTTGCTGTATACTTAAATTTTGTTTCATAAAATACCGTTTTCGTTCCCATCGCACGCATTTTATTAAAAAACATCCAACCACCAAACACAACAAAGCATAAAACCGTTATCAAAATTCCAATCAATGCATTATAAGCACTCAGTCCAGCTAAAGAAATAATCACCAATAAAACAATTAATTCACCATTTTTTAGTAGATTAAATTTAGGAGAATATTTTCGATTCACACAGAAGAGTTCTTTTTCATTTATTCTCTTCAATTTCTCTTGTTCTCTATATTCTTGATAACAATTTCTACATATATCTCCATCCTTCTTTAACTTTGCTCCACATATTTTACATCTCATATTTCTTCCTCCTTTGTTAAAACAATCTTGCCACATCATTAAAAGACACATACAGCGACAACAAAATCAAAAATGTAAATCCAACTGTTTGAATTTTTAATTCCATTTCTTCGCTTATTTTTTTCTTACGAATTGCTTCTACCAACAATAAAACAATTTTTCCACCATCCAATGCTGGAATTGGCAACAAATTTGTAACACCCAATGACAACGAAACTACAGACAACAAATATACAAAATCCTGCACGCCACTCGTCTGAACCACCATTTCTGATATGCCAACTGGTCCTGTCATCTGATTTAACTGCACATTGCCAGTTACTAACATCACGAATCCATCCTTTGTTGAACTCAAAAATTCTACTGTCTCCCAAAAACCAAAATACAAATTATTCGCTAAATTTCTCTCCTTCTGCTCAACCTCCACACCTAAAATATACCTTGTCATTCCACCATACTCAATCGCTACTGGAGCAACATCCAAATGAATCACTTCTCCATTTCTTTCCACCACTATATCCAAATTCTCACCATTTGCCTTACGCAAAATATGGTCCACATCAGATTTAATCCTAGTTTTATCCTCATTTATCATCAATATTTTATCACCAGCTTGTAACACTGTATCTTCTGACAAATACTCTGGAATCATTTGTCTTATTACCGTAGAACCATTTACTCCGACTACATGCCATCAATATAAAATAAATCATCAATCCAAAAATAATATTAACAATTGCACCTGCCATCACAATCGCAATTCTATTAGATACTTTCGCTTCACTAAATGAACCTGCTTCATTTACTTGTTCTGCTTCGCCAAGCATATCCACATATCCACCAAATGGGATGGCTCTTATGGAATACTTAGTTTCTTTTCCCTGTTTCGAAAAAATCTTAGGTCCAAATCCAATAGAAAATTCTCTCACCTTTACTTTACACAATTTCGCCACAGCAAAATGTCCACCTTCATGAATAAAAACTAAAAATCCTAGTAAAAATATGACTTTTATCGCTCCAATAATAAATCCCAAGTTTTACCTCCTAATTATAAAAACATTGTCAATAAAAAATATGCAAAAGGTGCAATAAACATGACACTATCAATCCTATCTAGCATTCCACCATGCCCTGGAAATAATTCACTAAAATCTTTTACCTCAAAATATCGTTTAATCACTGAGGCAGAAAAGTCACCAATTTGTCCCACTAAACTCAAAATACTACTCAAAATTACAATCGTCAAATATTGAATTTCAGTACCAAAATAAGTATTCATCACATAACTACACAGAATCGAAAATAAGATTGCACCTATCATTCCACCTATGCATCCTTCAACTGTTTTATTAGGACTCACTTTACTAAATTTATGTTTTCCAAAATTTCTTCCAATCCAATACGCAAACGCATCCGATCCCCAAGCCGCAAAAATCACAAACCAAATTAAAAATTTCCCTGGTATCTTTCCAGTTACTCCATATAAAAGTGGTATAAACCCTAAAAATCCAATAATATACAAAATTCCCATAAACGTAAAAGCAGCATCCTTAAACGTAATTCGCAAATTACTTACAACCACATTTAAAAATAAAACAAAAAGTAAAATTGGCACACCTAAAGTCATGGCTGTACTCAACACTTTTTCTGAAACAACATGCATAAACGCAATGAAAATAGTGGCTAAATACCCAACCCACGCAATAAATTTTGCTTCTTTTTGAATACACTTTCCATATTCAAACATCGCAATTGCAGCAATCACAGCAATTACAGCATCCATAATATAAGCATTTCCAAATACAATTAACAATATGACCACTGGTAAGCCAATTACAGCTGTCACAATTCTTTTTACATTCATAATTTATCTTTCCTTTTCTTGTTTATCATAAACTTAAACTTTTAGGCTTTATGTTGTTCCACCACCAAATTTTCGATTTCTTTTTTGATATTCCTCAATTGCCAAATCCAAATCTTCTTCTGAAAATTCTGGCCAATATTTATCTAAAATCAAAATTTCTGAATAAACCGATTGCCACATCAAGAATCCACTAAGTCGCATTTCTCCACTGGTTCTTATAATCAAATCTGCATCTGGTTGCCCTTTTGTATACAAATAGTTCGAAACCATTTCCTCTGTTATCTCTTCTGATTTTAACTTTCCGCTCTTTACTTCTTCTGAAATCTCTTGCATTGCCTTTATCATTTCTGCTCTTCCGCCATAATTCAAGGCAATATTAAAAATAATTCCTGTATTATTTTTCGTTCTTTCAATAGAAGATGCAATTCCCTTTTGTAATTCCTCTGATAATCTTGTAACATCTCCTAAAACTCGAATTACAATATTTTCAGTATCCGCCTCTTTTGTAAAATCATTCAAATAGCCCTGCAATAAACTCATCAAAGCATTTACTTCTTCTTCACTTCTTTTCCAATTCTCTGTCGAAAAAGCATACACTGTCAAATGCTTGATTCCAATGTTATTTGCATATCGAACAATCTTCTTCAATGTCTCTGCCCCTTGCCTATGCCCCAATTTAACTGGCAACATCTTAGATTTTGCCCATCTTCGATTTCCATCCATAATAATGCCAATATGTTCTGGGATATTTTTATCATTCATGCTTTTCTCCTTAAATATTCATAATTTCTTTTTCTTTATTTTCTAGCATCTTGTCAATCTCTGCAATGAATCTATCCGTCAATTTCTGAACATCATCTTCTAATTTTGTTCTTTCATCCTCTGTAATATCACCATTTTTCAAATCCGCTTTAACCTTCTCCATCCCATCTCGACGAATATTACGAACACTAACCTTCGATTCTTCCGCCATTTTCTTAATATCTTTCACCAATTCTTTTCTTCTTTCCTCTGTCAATTCTGGAAAATTCAAACGAATCACTTTTCCATCATTATTTGGATTTAACCCAATATCAGAAGCAAGAATTGCCTTTTCAATATCTTTCAAAGTATTCATATCCCAAGGCTGAATCACAATCATTCTCGCCTCTGGCACAGAAATTCCAGCCATTTGGCTAATCGGCGTTGGCACACCATAATATTCCACATTCACCTTATTCAAAATTGCTGGATTCGCACGACCAGCACGCACTTCTGCAAAATTTTCTCCTAATCGCTCCACTGTTTTTTGCATCTTTTCTTCTAATTCTTTCATAACACTTTCCTTTCTATTTTCATCATTTCGAACACAATTCTATGTGTCCCTATTCTATTTTACAATCGTTCCAATTTTTTCCCCTTGCAAAATCTTCACAATATTTTCTGGCTCACTAATCGCAAACACTTGCAATGGTATATTGTTATCCCTACAAAGCGAAGTTGCTGTCGCATCCATCACCTTTAAATCCTGATTTAAAATATCCATATAAGAAATTTCATCATACTTGACAGCAGACGAATCCGTCTTTGGATCAGCCGAATACACGCCATCAATTGTTTTAGCAAGCAATATCACTTCCGAATCAGTTTCTGCCGCTCTTAATGCTGCTGCTGTATCGGTTGAGAAAAATGGATTTCCAGTTCCACACGCAAAAATAACCACTCTTCCCTTCGATAAATGTTTCGCAGCCTTTCTTTTAATATATGGTTCTGCAACCTGTCTCATTTCAATTGCCGTTTGTAAACGAGTATGAATTCCTCTTGCTTCTAAGGCATCTTGTAAAGCCAATCCATTAATCGCAGTCGCAAGCATTCCCATATAATCTGCCGTTGTTCGAACCATTTTATGCCCATTTCTAGCACCTCGCCAGAAATTTCCACCTCCAACAACAATCGACATCTGAACTCCCATATCCAAGACTATCTTTATTTGGTCACAAATTGCCCCTACAACATCTGGGTCAATTCCATGCCCAACATCTCCCGACATAGCCTCTCCACTTAGCTTTAGTAACACTCTCTTATAAGCTAACATATCCTATTCTCCTTTTATTCTATTTTAACTTTTATTATTGTATCACAAATTCGAAATTTTTCCATACTTTTTTAGAAAATTTTTCACAAAAATAAAAGGAACTACAAAATTATTTTATACTTCCTTTTCATTAATATAAATTTCAACTTTCTCTATCAATAATCTAGCCGTTTCAATTTGTCTTTCACATTCCTCTTTTGTTACAATATAAAAATCTACATAATCACTCTTTTCTCTAAAAAATCTAGCCTCGCTTACTCTCTTTCCTATTTCTTTTGGAAAAACATTAGTATTAATATATTCTTTATTAAAATAAGCAATCACAGAAGAATGCTTTTTAAAATCAATCTGTTCTAATGCTAATATTGCTTTAATCGCATGAAAAATTGCATAATATGCCCTATTACTAGCTCCTTTAAATTTGTTTATTTGAAAAAGTACTTCTGCTTCTTCTAGATTTTCTTTTGCTTGTTCTAATCTATATTTTACTAATGTTTCGATTTCTTCTTTATTCACTTATCAAAACCCCTTCTTCTTTTACATTTTTATAAAAGGTTATATAATTAATTCTACTATTATAGTCATCCACATTTTCAATCATAGGAGATAACAAAATATCATATTTCAAATCTAAATCATAACTATAATCAAGTACACGCTTTTCTAATTTTTTTATCTCATCAGCATCTGCATCCACCAAAATCATAATATCAATATCACTAATTTCCTCATCTTGCTTTTGCTCTTCTCTAGCATAGGAACCATATAATATAACTTGTTTCAAATCAGCACCTATTATTTCATTCAAGCCTGCAACATACTCCTCTAGAATATTTTTTATTCTACTTAGCATATTTTTATTCCCTTCATAATTTTTTATTATTATATCACAAATACGAAATTTTTCCATACTTTTTTAGAAAATTTTTCACAAAATTCATTTTCTAGTTCTATTTCCAATTTCACTTGCATATATATCTATAGAATGGAGGAAACTATGCGATTTATTGTCATATCAATCAAAAAATATTTCTTTACCGTATTATTCTTATTATTTACCTTAACCCTAATCTTATTTTCAAGCACCAATTTGTCAGCCGCTCAAAATGGACTCAAACTTTGGGCAAATTCGGTACTTCCAACTTTATTTCCTTTCTTCATCGCAACCGAACTACTCTGCCGAACAAACTTTGTCCAAATTCTTGGCAAATTCCTTAATAAATTCATGAAACCAGTTTTCAACGTACCAGGAGAAAGTGCCATTGCCATTATCATGGGAATTATCAGTGGTTATCCTGTTGGAGCAAAAGTCGTATGTAATTTATACGATAACAAAATCTGTTCCAAATCCGAAGCTGAAAGGTTACTCGCCTTCACCAATAATTCTGGTCCCATTTTCATACTTGGTTCAGTTGGAGTTTCTCTTTTAGGTAACGTTCAAGTTGGAAAAATTCTATTAATTAGCCACATCTTATCTTCCTTAATCGTAGGCTTCATCTTTCGATTCTGGAAAAGAAACCAAGTTGACCTTACCTTTCGCAATTACAAATCAGAAAGCAAAGAGCTCATTCGTATTTCCAACTTAGGAGAAATCTTAGGTGATGCCATCAAAAAATCCATTTCTACCATTTTATTAATTGGCGGATTCGTTGTATTATTTTCTGTAATTATATCAATTTTGTCAAGTCTTGAAATTTTGACAAATCTAGCTTATTTCCTAGCAAAATTCGGTATTCCATATGAACTTTCACTTAGCATTTTAACAGGAATCATCGAACTCACCAACGGAATCCAAGTTGCTAGTACTACTTATCTTGCCTTTCCACTTCCTTGCCTTTTAACTTGCAGTTTTCTATTAGGGTTTGGTGGATTTTCAGTATTATTACAAGTTTTTTCGATTATCGCCAAATCAAAGCTTTCTATAAAATCCTATTTTTATGGAAAAACTTTACAAGGAATTCTAGCCATGTTTTTAACATTAATTCTAATTTAAAAAGGAGTGAAATTTACTTCACTCCTTTTATTTTAATAACTATATTCCATCTCTTCTCCTACTTTTTTTCCTCTATCACCTTTTCCTAATTCTTTATTCTTTGCTGTCTCAAAAGGATTCTGACTCTCCTTACCATATTCTAGCTTTATCATTTTTCCATCTTGCTTCATAGAAAAAATATTTCCTCCTATTGCTATAAGCATTTTATCACTACCTAATTTTCCAGTCAAAATAAATTCTGCAATAGCCATTCTAGACGATAAATCCGAAAACTTTTCCCCTTCCCATTCCATAACTGGACGTTCCTCTATATATTCCTTTGCTTTTCTTTTTACTTGTGCATTTTCTACTATTGTTTTTCTTTTTACTTGTGCATTTTCTACTATTGTTTTTCTTTTTTTCTCTGCCTCTGCCTCTTCCTCTTTCTTTGCCTTTGCTTCTTTATTTCCCAATACTTCATCAATTATCTTCATTAACATTTCTCTTTTTTCTTCATCAGGAAGTGCCCCAAATTCCTGAAGCAAATCTCTTTTAGGCTCTTGACGTGCAACATCACCTTCTTTTGATGTTTTTTCTCTTTCTGCATCTTCTTGTTCTGCTATATCACTTCCTGTTGGCAATTCTTCTATATTATCACCTTCTTGTATTGGTGTATCGCTTCCTACTAATAAGTCTTCTTTATAGCTTTCATCTATCGATTCAGGATTTATTATAATTTCTTCATCTATTATTCCTTCATATACAACAATTTCATCATCTTCCACCCCAACTTCTCCTACTACTTTATCTGAAGCAGTCACTTTCTCGTAATTTGGATTTGTAACTTGATTTTCTTTTCTTACATCCTTTCCTATTCTTTTTCTGCTTGCTAATTTTTGCCCTACTTTCCTAAACCAACTTATCGTTTTGTTTTCACCATCTGATTCTTCGACCAATATCGTTTCTTGTTCTTCCACTCCTTCACTAGCTTTAGACACCTCATGTCCCTTTGAAACATCTCCTAATAAAACTTTTAATTCTTCTGGTGTTATTTCTACATCTTTCGTATTTGGAAATACAATTCCTTGTCTAGAAGGTATATCATCCAACAATCTTTCTAATTCTTCTGTCAATACAGACTTTTCTGATTCCGTTTCCTCTATCTTAACATTATCATCTGATTTTTCTTCTAACTCTTCTGCTCTCTGTTTTAACATAAGATATCTTTCATATAACTCAGGATTTCCATTTCCCTTGATTAATTCTTCATTTATTTTTTCATATTCTTCTCTAATACCTTCTATTGTATCTGGTATCGGTGCAAAACTACTCTCTTTTACTTCCACTTCTTTATTTTCTGTTTTCTGAACCGATACAAAATCAGAACTTTTAGAAACTTCTTCATCCTTCTCTTTTCCCAATAATATAGCCATTTTACATCGTATGGCATCTTTTTTATGAGAATCGGATGCAATCATAAATTCTCTTTTTAATCTCTCAAATTCATTTATTTCATAATCTTCCAATTGGCACTTAATATCATATATAACATCTGTATTTTCTATTCCCTCATATAGACTTTTCATTCTCTACCCCCCATCAAAAAATATATTCCTAGTACTTACATTATAACACATTTTTTAAATTTATGCAACCCTTTTATGTAAATTTTTTCCGTTTTCGCAAAAAAGAAGGAAACAAATATTTCCTTCTTCTACTTTTACCTATTCTTTTCATCTTCTTCTATCATATCTCGAACATTTTTACCTATATTGTCTTGAATTCTATCTGTCTCTCGTTCTACCATTTCTTGATGTTTCTCTTTTTCATCATCTGTTAATACATGAAATGGATTTTTTTCTTCTTTAGTCTTTTTCTCTACTGGTTCATCTAGAACTTTTTCCTGTTCTGTGTCAAGTTCATCATCTCCTAAGTCAAATATTCTATCAAGAACTTTCCTTCGTCTATTTCTTCTCTCTATTTTTTTCAAAATACCGTCAAATATCCTTGTTAAAAAGTTTCCGTTTTTTCTTGGTAATAAATCTAAATCCATATCTGTCTCATCCTCTTGTCCTGATTTTGTAATTACAGGTTCTTCAACTGTAGTACCTAATTTCTCTGCTTCAGCTTTTATTTGATAATATCTTTCATATAATTCTTTATCTGCCTTGCCATTTCTTATCTTTTCCATCATTTCCTCATATTCGGCCCTTATTCCTTCTTCTGTTGTTGGAATTGGTTTTTGGTTTGGTTTATGAGATGTTGTTTCTTCTGATTCTTTCTTTTCTTGTTTTGCTTCTTTTTTCGTTTCTTCTTTTTCAGGAGTTTGTTGTTGAGAATATTTTGAATCTTCCTCTTTTCCTAATATAACAGCCATTTTATGTCGTATTTCACTTTTCTTCTTACTATCTGTTATAACTGCCAACTCTCTTTTCAAACTTTCGAATTCCCCTATTTCCCAATCATCTAATTGATAATTGATACTATGTATATATTCATTTTCTATGCCTACATAATTCCTAACCGTTGCTTTATTATCTTCTGATTTATCCAAATCTAATTTTTTAGAATCTGTTTTCTTATCTTTCGTCTTTTTAGAATCTGGTTTTTTCGCTTCCGGTTTTTTCGCTTCCGGTTTTTTCGCTTCCGGTTTTTTCGCTTCCGGTTTTTTCG
>CANSKZ010000003.1 GCA_947647595.1 uncultured Clostridium sp.
AAGCAAGAGGAATCACAATCAACACAGCTCACGTAGAATATGAAACAGAAAACAGACACTATGCACACGTTGACTGTCCAGGACACGCTGATTATGTTAAAAACATGATTACAGGTGCTGCTCAAATGGATGGAGCAATCTTAGTTGTTTCTGCAGCAGATGGTGCAATGCCTCAAACAAGAGAGCACATCTTATTGGCAAGACAAGTTGGTGTTAAATATATCGTTGTTTACTTAAATAAATGCGATATGGTTGACGATCCAGAATTAGTTGAATTAGTTGAAATGGAATTAAGAGAATTATTATCTGAATATGATTTCCCAGGAGATGATATTCCATTTATCAAAGGTTCTTCATTAAAAGTATTAGAAAGTTCATCAACCGATCCAAATGCTCCAGAATATGCTCCAATCAAAGAATTAATGGATGCTGTTGATAGTTATATCCCAACACCAGAAAGACCAGTTGATCAACCATTCTTAATGCCAGTTGAAGACGTATTTACTATTACAGGTCGTGGTACAGTTGCTACTGGTAGAGTTGAAAGAGGAATTGTTAAAATGCAAGACGAAGTTGAAATCGTTGGTATTAGAGAAGAAAGAGCTAAAACAGTTGTTACAGGTGTTGAAATGTTCAGAAAATTATTAGACCAAGCAGAAGCTGGTGACAACATTGGTCTTCTTTTAAGAGGTATTGACAGAAAAGATATCGAAAGAGGTCAAGTTATTGCAAAACCAGGAACAATCAATCCTCATACAAAATTCAAATCAGAAGTTTATATCTTGAAAAAAGAAGAAGGTGGAAGACATACTCCATTCTTTAATGGATACAGACCACAATTCTACTTCAGAACAACAGACGTTACAGGTGTTATTGAATTACCTGCAGGAACAGAAATGGTTATGCCAGGTGAAAACATTGCGATGACAATCGAATTAATCACACCAATCGCAATCGAAAAAGGACTAAGATTTGCTATCCGTGAAGGTGGTAGAACAGTAGGTTCTGGAGTTGTATCTGATATTGTTGAGTAAACTATATTATAAATAATAAAAAAACGGTTCCTGAGAACCGTTTTTTTGTTGTATAAAGAAAGGCATCCGAAGATGCCAAAGGTCAGGAAAAATAAAATTAAACAGCTAATACATTGTGAGCTTGTTTTATTGTCAATAAGATGTCTTCATAATCTTCGGCAACCTCGATTATTACCCGCTCAGTAGAGTAATTTAAGGAGAGTGTTGAAGTTGTGTTACTATTTTCTTTTGAAGGGAAATCCTTCAGTGGGTGTAGCGTGTTAGTTTTGCTTAACTTTCCAATCAATTGAGGGGAATAGTAATTTTTCCTACAACTTCAATTTTTCCATCAACTATGTTATGTGTAACTTCTGTTAATTCAATAAAGTCCAGTGGCATATAGACACATCCTTTCTTCAATTAAAAATAAAGGTTTTTAATTTCCAAACATCTACCCCTGACCAAAGTAGATGATGTGCAGAATACGCACATATATCTATATTATACCACAATTTACATAAAAAATCAAGAGGATGAGGCTGTGATTTTGTTTGAAGAGGATAAATTTCACAAAATCAAAAAAAACACTTGATTTTTTTATAATTTATAATAAAATAGTAATGTCTAAAAACAAATGCGAATAGAAATAAGCAAGGAGGACAAAAGACATGAAAATTATTTTAGATGCTATGGGTGGTGACAATAGTCCAGATGCCAATATAAAAGGTGCAGTCAAAGCAGCAAAAGAAATAGAAGCAGAAATTATTTTGACAGGTGATGAAAATGTGATTCATCAAAAAGTAAAAGAGTTTTATGGAAAAAATGATATTAGTGAAGTATCAAGCAAAATATCCGTTAGACATACGACCGAACAGATTGAAATGGAAGATATTCCAACACAAGCAATTCGTGGGAAGAAAGATTCATCAATGGTGGTTGGATTTAATATGTTAAAAAATGGGGAAGGTGATGTCTTTATTTCAGCGGGAAATTCAGGTGCACTTTTGACAGGTGCAACGTTGTTGGTTGGCAGAATAAAAGGAGTGGATAGACCAGCTATTGCACCAGTTTTGCCAGCACATCATGGAAGATTTTTGTTAATGGATGCAGGTGCAAATACAAATTGTAAACCACTGAATTTAATTCAGTTTGCTCAAATGTCCAATATTTATTTGAAAAATACATTGGGGTTGGAAAATCCACGAATTGGTTTACTTAATATCGGAACCGAAGAAACAAAGGGTAACGATTTGATGAAAGAAACATATACTTTATTAAAAGAAAAAGCAAAAGAATATGGCTTGAATTTTATTGGGAATGTAGAAGGAAGAGATTGTTTTTCTGGGGAAGTTGATGCGGTGATAACAGATGGATTTACAGGAAATGTATTTTTAAAAACAGTAGAGGGTGTTGGAAAACTGGTAAAGGTTAGCTTGACAGAAAGTTTAACGAAAAATGTTTTACGAACGATTGCAACAGTGCCATGTCTGCCTGCGATTAATCAATTTAAGAAGATGACAGATTATAAGGAATATGGAGGTGCATTGTTCTTAGGGGTGAAAAAACCTGTTGTTAAGGCACATGGAAGTAGTGATGAATTTTTATTTTATACTACCTTAAAACAAGCAGAAAACTTTGTGAAAAGTGGCTCTGTGGAAAAAATGATAGAAGAATTCTAAAAAAAATGAAATAAGTACTTGACATTTGTCAAAACATATAATAAAACTAATTTATAAAATTGAAATTATTAAAAAAAGGAGGATAATAAATGAGTAGTGAAGAAGTTTTTGAAAAAGTAAAAGCTATCATTGTTGAACAATTAGGAGTAGCAGATACTGCTGTAACAATGGAAGCATCTTTTATTGATGATTTAGGAGCAGATTCTTTGGATATTGTTGAATTAGTAATGGCTTTAGAAGAAGAATTTGATATTGAAATTCCTGATACAGATGCAGAAAAAGTTGTAGCTGTAAGTGATGTTGTTGAATATATCAAAGAGAATGTTTAATTTGATAGAATCAAAAGAAAATTGACCGTTTAAGCGGTCTTTTTTTGCTTTAACTATTGTCTAAAAGCTTATTATGTGATATAATTGCACTAAGTAATAATTAATTCCTAGAAGAAGGAAAAAGTAACTTAAAATTTTGGTAACTATTCATAAGCAACGAAAGGAAGGATCAACATGAAACAAATCAAAAGAATTTTTAGACGACTGAAAGGAACAACTCGTATACAGAGAGTGATATTTGTTATCTTTTGTATAATAGTTAATGCAAGGTTGAGTTTCTATCTTGTAAAATTAGATAGAGACAGTATAGGAATGGCAGTACGGTATATAGTTGCTTTTATTGAGGCATTACTTGTAGTGATACTGATAATAATGCTGATAATATATACTGCCGATTTCTTTAACGACAAGGCAAAGAAAAAACGTTATAACTGCTACAAAGAAAAATTAGAAGAATTTACAGAAGTTTTCTTTAAAGACGAATTTCAGAAGCCGGACGGTGATGCAGGAGAATTTTATTGGGATATGAAACATTGTGTTGCACCACGATGGTTTGCAAAATGGCAAGAAGATGAAAAAATTTATGTTGTCTTAAAAGATGGTGATGAAAAAGTAAGAGATTATAGAATAGGAAATTTAAGTTTTTTTGATTTATGGTTTGAATTTTCCAAATGAAAAAGTTGTGAAGGCCGCTGAATAAGGTGGCCTTTTTGTATTCTTAAAATATTTTCTCCAAAACAATTGAAAAATTGAAAATAATGTTATATAATGTAGCCACAAATTTGAAAGCAAAAGTTTCAAATTTGATTGGAGGAATGATGTGTAACATGGAAAATAAATATAGAACACACAATTGTGGACAATTGAATATCAAAAATGTTGGCGAAGAAGTTCGTTTAGCGGGCTTTGTACAAACCATTCGAAATTTAGGAAAAATGATGTTTGTGGATTTGCGTGACGAAAATGGTATTACCCAAATTGTGATAAATGAAGAATCGAATTTAAAGGAAAAAATAAAAGATTTGAACAAAGAATGTACAATGACGGTTTCAGGAAAAGTAACAGAAAGAAGTAACAAAAATGATAAAATTCCAACAGGTGAAATTGAAATTGTGGCAACTGATTTGACGGTACTTGGAAAATGTAATCCGAATCTTCCTTTTGAAATTAATGTGGAAGGACAGAGTGTTCGTGAGGATTTGCGTTTGGAATATCGATTTTTAGATTTGCGAAATGAAAAAATTCATCAAAATATAAAATTGCGTTCTAAGATTTTGAAAGATTTTAGAAAAGAAATGGATGCTTTAGATTTTACAGAAATTCAAACTCCCATTTTGGCGAATTCTTCACCAGAGGGCGCACGTGACTTTTTGGTTCCAAGTAGACTTCATCCAGGAGAGTTTTATGCGCTTCCACAAGCACCACAACAGTTTAAGCAATTATTGATGGTGTCTGGTTTTGAAAAATATTATCAAATTGCGCCATGCTTTCGAGATGAGGACCCACGTGCTGACAGGTCGCCAGGAGAATTTTATCAATTGGATTTTGAAATGGCGTTTGTAGAGCAAGAAGATGTTTTTCGTGTGATAGAGACGGTTATACCAAATGTATTTAAGGCAAATTCTGATTGGAAAGTGGATGAGGGGCCTTGCCTTAGAATTCCATATCGAGAGGCAATGGAGAAATATGGAACAGATAAGCCAGATTTGAGGAATCCACTTGTTATTTATGATGTGACAGATATTTTTGAAGGAACAGAATTTAAGGCATTTCAAGGAAAAACGGTTAAAGCGATTGCAACGGAAAATTGCCAAGAAAAATCGCGTAAATTCTTTGATTCGATGTCAGAATTTGCAGTTCAAGAGTTGGAAGCCAAAGGTTTGGCTTGGGTAAAAATTGACGAAGAAATGAATTTGAGTGGTGGAATTAGTAAATTTATTGAAGAAGAAAGAAAACAAGAAATAGTTGAGAAAATGGGAATAAAGCCAGGTTCAGCGATATTTTTCATTGCGGATGAGGAAAAGAAAGCAACCAAAATTGCAGGTGACGTTAGAATAAAATTAGGAAAAGAGTTAGATTTATTGGAAAAAAATGTGTATAAATTTTGCTTTATAGTGGATTTTCCAATGTATGAATTGTCAGACGAAGGAACGATTGATTTTAATCATAACCCATTTTCTATGCCACAAGGTGGAATGGAAGTTTTAGAAAATAAAAATCCGTTGGAGATTCTGGCGTATCAATTTGATTTGGTTGGAAATGGTTTGGAACTTGCGTCACGGTGCGGTTAGAAATCATGATCAAGAGATTATGATAAAAGCATTTGAAATAGCTGGCTATACAGTTGAAGATGTGAAAAAGAAATTTGGTGCGTTATTTCATGCGTTTAGCTATGGAACACCACCACATGCAGGAGCGGCGCCAGGAATTGATAGAATTATTATGTTATTGGCGGAAGAAGATTCCATTCGTGAAGTGATTGCTTTTCCGAAAAATAAAAAGGCTCGTGATGTTATGATGGGAGCACCTTCACAGGTATTTCCGAAACAATTGGAAGAAGTGCATGTTCAATTAAAACTTGAATCCTAATAAGTTAAAGAGTTAGAAAGGATGTAAAAAATGAAGAAAATTATTTTATCATGGTTTATTATTTTGGGTATGATAACATTTTTAAATCAGTCTTTGGCAAGTACGGCAACGGTACAAGTTACGGCGGTTCGCATTAGAGAATCAGCTTCGACAGATTCAAATATCATAACGAATTTATACGAAGATGATGAAGTTGAAATTTTGGAAGAAAATGGCGAATGGTATAAAGTACAATATAATGGAAAAGTGGGCTATGCAAAAGCTGAGTTTTTTAAGAAAAAAAATGAGACAACTGAAAATGCGGTAACTCAAAATACTACAGCAGATGAACCAGTACAAAACAACGAATCCATAGTAGATGAACAAAATGTTCAACCAGAAAATACAACAGAAACTTCTCAGGAATTAAAAATTGGGACAACAGTTTCTGTAGCAAGGGATGTAAAACTTAGAATAATCCCGAATTTATCTGCAAGTGATAAGATAGAAATTAAAAAGGGTGACAATGTAACGGTTGAGGCAGAATTAGGAAAATGGTATAAAATTAAGAATGAAACGGTAGAAGGTTGGCTGATGAAAACAAAACTGACAGCAGGTTTAACTCCGACAGAAGAACCTGCTGAGCAACCACAAGAACCAGAAACACCACAGGTACCAGAAAATACAACGCCACCTGAAACAGTTACACCAGAACAACCAACTACAACTACAACACCAACAGAAACAACGATGAATAAAACTGCAGTTGTAATTGTTGAGACAGCACGAGTAAGAGATGGAGCTTCTACAAAAGCAAATATCATAGATGTTTTAGATGAAGATGACATTGTAACCATTATAGGAGAAGAAGGAGATTTTTATAAAATTACAACCAATAAAATAAGTAGTGGATTTATTAGTAAAACTTTAGTGAAAGAAAAGGATGTAACTTCACGAAGTACTGCTGAAGAAAGAACCGTGGAATCGAAATCACCCACGAAGCAAGATGATATTATTGAATTTGCAAAACAATTTTTGGGATATCCATATGTGTTAGGTTGTAGTTCACCAGAAACAGGATTTGACTGTTCTGGATTTACGCGTTATGTATTTGGGCATTTTGGATATAAGTTGGGAAGAGTTGCTGCGGACCAAACTTCTTTGGGAGCAGTGGTAGAAAGAGCAGATTTGGAAGTAGGGGATTTATTATTATTTTATGATGATGCTAAAACGAAAATTGGACACTGTGGAATTTATATGGGAAATGGACAGTTTATTCACAGTGCTAATCCAAAAAGGGGAGTGGTTACAGATAATTTGAATACAAATTCTTATTATTCACAAAGATTTGTAACTGCAAGAAGAATTGCTGGGGGTTAAATTTTTGAAAAGGAGATTTAACCATGAATCAATCAATAAAAATAGGAATTATTATTTTAATCATTTGGGGGCTTTATATGAATATTGCCCTCATTTTTTCGTTTGATAAAATTTATCCAGAAAAAATAGAATTGACTGGAGTTGCCAAAGTTGTTAGTCAAAAAACGGAAAAGGAGCGTTCAAATCAGTATGTTGTGAAAATCATACAATCCAATGTTGAACGTTCGAAAAATACAAAATTAATTGTTTATACCAGCCAAGATTGCAATTTGCGTTATGGTGATATTGTGCAAATTGCAGGCGAATTTTCGAAAGGAGATGTGGCACGAAATTATAAAGGATTTAGTTATCGAAATTATTTGAAGCAAAGTAAGATTCAGGGAAGTTTGTACAGTAAGCAAACGAAAATTTTGGAACATCAATCGAGTATTATGGAAAAAATTTATGATTTGAAAGAGAAGTTGTATGAAGTGTTAGATTCTACTTATCGAGAAGATAGCAATGCTTTTTTGAAAGGAATTTTGCTTGGTGATAGTAGCGATTTGGATGATGAAATTAAGGAGAATTTTAAAAATAGTAGCATGTCACATGTGCTAGCAATTTCTGGGATGCATGTTTCTTATGTGATAATTGGAGTGCAACTTGTTTTGGATAAATTTATTAATCGCAAAAAATTAAAAAATTATATTATTTTATTAATGCTTGCTTTTTTTGTGTTAATTACTGGTGGAGCAGCCTCTTGTATGAGGGCTTGTATCATGAGTGGAATGCTTTTGCTGAGTCAAAATTTTTATCGAAAAAATAATTTTTATGTGACGATTTTGTTTACTTTTATGATGTTGCTTTTTATCAATCCATACAATATTTTTGCGGTTCGGAATGTGGCTTTCGTTTGGAGGGACACTTGGAATTGTGTTATTTCATAATTTTTTGAAGCGATTTTTGGAGTGTAAATATAGCATAAAATCAAAATTAGTAAAGTCATTTTTAGGAATATTTTTAGTCAGTTTTGCTGCTCAAATTTTGATTGTTCCGATTATGATTTATTGTTTTAATACGGTTTCTTTGACTTTTTTTGTATCAAATTTGATGATTTATTTCTTGATTGGTCCCATTTTAGCAATTGGTTATATTGGATTGATAGTTGGTTTGTTTTTTGTGCCAATTGGTGGCTTTTTTGCAATATTTGAGGAATTTTTTGTGGCAATTATTTTTAAGGTGGCGGAGATTTGTAGTCAATTGCCATTTTCGAAATTATATTTGGCAACGCCTGATTTTTGGATGTTGATTTTATATTATGTGGGAATAGGTGGCTTGATTTACTTTTTTCAGAAGAAGAAATTTAGAATTTTGCGATTTATTTTGGGAAATGAAACGAGTAAAATGTTTAAGAAAAATTGGAAAAAGATATTGGCTGGGATATTAATTGTAGCGATGAGTTTGAGTGTTGTGGCAAAAATTCCAAATGATTTGGAAATTTATTTTGTTGATGTAGGACAGCGGAGATTGTACGGTGATAAAAAGTCCACTAGGGAAAAATATCATTATTGACGGCGGAAATAATCGCGATTATGATTATGGTGAAAAAGTGGTGGTTCCTTATTTGTTAGATCGAAAAATTACCAAACTGGATTTTTTGATGATTTCGCATTTTGATGCGGACCACTGTGGTGGATTGTTTGCAGTGCTTCAAAATTTAAAAGTAGAGAATATTATTATTGGAAAGCAAGATAGTGAATATGAAAATTGCATCGAGTTTCTAAAATTAGCTAAATCTAAAAAAGTAAACGTGATTTTTGTTCAGGCAGGAGATTTAATAAAAATTGACAAAAGTAGTTATTTTCAAATTTTGTGGCCAGATAGTCAGAATATGATTTCAGAAAATGGAATCAATAATAATTCGGTTTTGGCAAAATTAGTTTATGGTGATTTTAGTATGTTGTTTACGGGTGATATTGAGGAATTAGCGGAAAAAGAAATTTTGAAAAAATATCAAAATACAGATATTTTAAATTGTGATGTTTTGAAAGTGGCGCATCATGGTTCGAAATCGTCGACTATTCAAGAAATTATTGAAGCCATTATGCCAAGAATTTCAGTGATTGAAGTAGGTGAAAATAAGTATGGTCATCCTAATCAAGCAGTGATGGAAAGGCTAGAAAAATTAGGAAGTAAAACTTTTCGCACCGATTTGAATGGTGAAATTAGGATAAAAGTCAAGAAGAAAAAATTTAACTTAAAAGTGGATACGATGATTTCTCTTTGACCAAAACAACAAAACGGATCTAAAAATAAGAAAATCTCATTTTTAAATCCGTTTTATTAAAATATTTTATAGCTTATTTTATAAACAAAACTATTTGTTCATCATTTGGTTTTCAGCTTGTTCGATCATTTTTTTAACCATTTGACCACCGATTTTTCCAGCGTCTTTTGCAGATATATTTCCGTTGTAACCGTTTTTTAAGTTAACACCAACTTCTGAAGCTACTTCGTATTTGAATCTATCTAAAGAATCCATTGCTTCTGGAACTGCTTTTCTACTATTTCTTGCCATTTTATTCACCTCCGCATTTTTCAAATTGAAAAAACATAAAATGTATTTTCAATATTATAATGCTCGGTTTGTTAAAAAAATAAACAGGTAATTTTTGGAAAATTACCTGTTTTAATTTTTTTTTAATTGGCTGGTTCGATTAAACCGAAATTTTTTGAATCTTTTAATTTAAAGATAACATTTACTTTTCCTGTATCTATATTGATAAAAGTATAAAATAAAGTTCCTTGTTTTTCACATAATTTGATTTTGGCATCTTCCACAGAAATTGGTCTGACATCATAATAAGCATTTTTAATCACTTCATTTTCAATTGCTTTTTCTTCATCACCTGAAATCGTGATTTGTTTTAAGGAAGAATCTCGTTGCATTTTTTCTTTTTTAGCTTTTGATTTTCGCATTTGACCTTCTAAAATATCAATGTCTTTATCAATAGAAGCATATAAATCCTTAGATTCTGTTACAGCTTTATAAGAAGTTCCTTTTGTATAGATATACATTTCGGCAATTTGTGTATCTTTTTCTGTTTTAATGGTTACATTAATTTCAACATCATCAGACGTTTTTTCGTCAAAATATTTTTCAATTCTTGTTAATTTTTTTTCTACATATTCTTTAATTGCATCGGTTGCTTTTAATTCTTTCCCTGTAATTGTTATTTTCATAATTTTTACCATCCTTTCTTGAAGTAGCTATTTACTTCTTTATTCTTAAACTTATTATATCGATTAAAAGTAAATTTTGCAAGAGATATTTAAAAAAGTTTTTTGTTGACAAGTAAAAGTTTATTGTGTAAAATAAAAAAAAAGGAGAACAGAAGATGAGAAAAGTGAATTTTATAAAAAATGCTAAAGGTTTTGGCACTATAAATACACATGGTTTTAAAGGTTTAAAAAATGGACGAGGAATTACTTTAATTGCACTAGTTATTACGATAATTGTATTATTAATTTTAGCAGGTGTAACGTTAAGATTAGTAACAGGTGACGAAGGAATTCTAGGAAGGACAGAAAAAGCAGTAGAAAAACATGAAAAAGTTAGAATCAAAGAAGAAATAGAAATGGCGATTGTAGATATTAAGTTAGAGGAATTAGAAAATGGAAATTCGTTAACATTAGAAAAGATAAATGAAAAGTTACCAATTAGATTGGAAACAACTACGAATATACAAGAAGATAAAATAGTTGGAGTTTATGAAGGATATGATTATGAAATTAATAGTAATTTTGAAGTAATCATTAAAGAAGAGATAAAAGGAATTACAATTACTTATGCGTTAAGTAATAGAGCTTATACAAAAGAAAATATTTATTTAACTATAACAGCAAAATCAACAGAAGGCAAAATCATAAGCATAACAGCGCCAGTTGGAATTATGCAAGATGAAGATGGTGCTTATATAATAACTGAAAATGGAAATTATGAATTTACAGTAGAAGATGAAAAGAAAAATACAAAAACAGAAAGCATTATTATTAATCAAATAGATAAATTACCACCAAAAGATTTAACTATAGAAGTAAGAGATGTTAAAGCAAAAGAATTCAAAATTATGGCAATAACAGAGGATGCGGAAGAAGATGGAAAAAATGCGAAAAGTGGAGTTGAAAAGTATAAATGTTATATACGAAAAAAAGGAACATCAGATGCGTATACAGAATATGAAGCGAAAGATGGAATATTCCATATAATGAATTTAGAACCTGAAACCAATTACGAATATTATGTAGTAGCATTAGATAAAGCCCAAAATTCAAAACAGACAGCATTAACAGACCAACAAACTGATGTAGCAACGACAGAAGTTTATATAGAAGTAAATAGAGGAAATGATGAAACAGGAAATGGAACGAAAGAAAAACCATATAGAACATTGGAAAAAATTGCGGATGCTGGAATAGTAAGTACTGGGATAAAATATGAAATACATTTGGGTGATGGAGAGTATGATTTAACGAATTCTATATTTAATTTAAACTGTAATAAAAGTATTAGCATATTTGGAAATAAACAAAATACTATATTGAATTGTCAAGTACGTAGTGTACGTCATTCTTATCCAATTTCATTTGGAAGATTGGTGTGGAGAGAAGAAGGTAGAGGAGGAGGAGATTATATTATCAGTACAGGGACATTGAATTTTTATAATGTGGCTTTTGATTTTAAACAAAATCCAGGTTGGGCAGGGTACGATTTTGTTCAAGGAACCTATAATTCTCACACATATGTCCATTGTATATTGATGCCATATATTAATACGTATTTTAGAGTACAACATCAATGTGTGCTTAATGTATATGCATCTTATGGCGGATTTGGTTTTCATCGGAGCGAGTTTTTCTACATGTAAAGATTGGTTAGGACCATTAAATTGTATAACAAATCAACCAAAGATAGATCCTGAAACATATAGAATAATAGATGATGAAAGTATTTGGAAGGGCAAAGGTCAGAATCCAGATGGAAGCACATGTGATTTAGGTTTATATGATGGAGAATATTCTTGGGAAAAATAAATTTTGAGAAAAGAAATAATCATTTTTAGAGCGATTATTTCTTTTTTTGTATAGAATTTCAAAAAGTCTTAGAATAAAAGATAAAAATATGTTTACAAAAAAACATTTACGGTGTATAATAGAATAAATTAGCAAAAAATGAGTTTATGTTTGTGGAAGGAAAGGTAATAATAAATGGATAGAATGAAAACATTTCTTACCTATGCACTATTGATTATTGGATTTTTTGCGATATCACTTTTACTAGAAAATGGTTTATTAATGGCGATGTATTCTCGCATTTATGGTAATTTTGACGGATTTTACGCAAAGACGAATAGCAATTTTAACATTGCGAATGCTTCAGCTAAAGCTTGTAATGTGAATGGTTATTTGAATTTTGATATAAAAAACACAACAGGAAGTTTTATTGACAAATGTTATGTCAAAATTGATTTATATAATGAACAAGATTTATTAGCCGATACAGAATACATACCAATGAAAGGTTTGCAACCCAATGACACCAAGCCATTTCAAATAAAGTTTAAAGCCAATAATATCGAAAAGTTTACAATTTCAATAGTAGAAAATACACCAGACAAAACCAATATCATTGATATTTTAGGTTGGGAAATTGATTTAACCAATGTTTTCGGATTGGGAATTGATATAAGTAATGTAACAATCTTTGGCACAAAATTGACGGATATTTTTACATGGAATAATATCAAATCGACAGGTCGTAGTTTTGGTACATGGTTTATTCACCTTGCAAAAGGTATTCCACTTTGGGCATATGGATTTGGTTGGTTAGTTGTAGTTGGACTTTTATAAAAGATGCTTAGGAAGAAAGGAAATAAAATATGGAAGATTTATCGAAAATTGCTTTAAATATTAGAAGAAATATTATTAAAATGATTTATGCAGCATCTTCAGGTCATCCAGGTGGAGCCTTGTCTTGTGCGGATTTGTTGACAGTTTTGTATTTTTCAGAAATGAGAGTGGATGTAAATAATCCTAAGGATGAAAATAGGGATCGATTTGTTTTGTCAAAAGGACATGCTTCAGCAGCGTTATATGCAACTTTAGCGGAAAAAGGTTTCCTTAGTAAAGAAGAATTATTGGGATTTAGAAACATCAATAGTATTTTGCAAGGACATCCTGATATGAATAAAGTTCTAGGAGTTGATATGTCAACTGGTTCTTTGGGTCAAGGGTTGTCAGTTGCGAATGGAATGGCGTTAGCGGGGAAATTGGATCACAAAGATTATCGAGTATATTGCCTTATGGGCGATGGAGAAATAGAAGAAGGACAAATTTGGGAAGCAGCAATGTCAGCAAGTCATTATAAATTAGATAATTTATGTGCCATAGTGGATTATAACAATTTGCAAATTGATGGAAAAGTGACAGATGTTATGAATGTAACACCAATTGACGAGAAGTTTAAAAGTTTTGGATTTAATGTGATAAATATTAACGGAAATGATATAGATGAAATTTTGAGTGCCTTTGAAAAAGCCAAAAAAGCAAAAGAAAGACCAACTGTGATTATTGCGAAGACACGAAAAGGCAAAGGTGTTTCCTTCATGGAAGACCAAGCAGGATGGCATGGAAAAGCACCAAATGAAGAAGAATATAAAATTGCGATGGAAGAATTACAATAATTGAATAAACGATACAAGTTATTGGTAATGAGAAAAGTTGTGGAAAGAAGATATATAATAAGCTCTACCATTAAAATCCAAGGAGGAAAACATGAACCAAGATAAAAAAATTGCCACTAGACAAAGTTTTGGTGAAACTTTAGTAGAATTAGGAAAAATAAATCCGAATATTGTTGCATTAGATGCTGATTTATCAGCAGCAACGAAAACGAATTTATTTGCTAAAGAATTTCCCCATCGCTTTTTTGACATGGGAATTGCAGAACAAGATATGATTGGAACAGCAGCAGGTTTAGCAACGTGTGGCAAAATACCGTTTGCAGCAACTTTTGCGATGTTTGCAACAGGAAGAACATATGACCAAATTAGAAATAGTATTTGTTATCCCAATTTGAATGTAAAAATTATTGGAACGCATAGTGGTATTACAGTTGGAGAAGACGGAGCTACTCATCAAATGCTAGAAGACATAAGCTTAATGCGAGGTTTGCCAAACATGACAGTTTTATATCCATCGGATGATATTCAAACTAAATGGGCAGTTGAAGAGGTTTCTAAAATAAATGGACCAGTTTATATTCGATTATGCCGATTGGCAACGCCAACGATTTATGAAGAAAAACATTTTGAATTTGGAAAAGGTGTGATGCATGGCGAGGGAACAGATGCCACTGTTTTTGTTGCAGGCGATTTGGTATCCGTTGCCCTTCAAGCGAAAGAAGAATTGGAAAAAGAAGGAACGAACATACGTGTAGTGGATATGCATACGATTAAACCAATCGATAAAGAAATCATTGTGAAATGTGCTAAAGAAACGAAAAAACTAATTTCGTTTGAAGACCATAGTATTATTGGTGGACTCGGAACAGCTATTTCAGAAGTCCTAACAGAGGAATATCCTGCTAAATTAATTCGACTTGGTATGAGAGATGTATTTGGACAATCAGGAAAACCAGCGGAATTGATGAATTATTTTGAATTAAATTCAGAGAAAATAAAAAAAGTAGTTTTGAATAATCATGCATAAAAAACTTCGTAAAAAGATGGCATAGGAAACTATGCCCAATATATTCGGGTGTCGCCAAGCGGTAAGGCATCGGACTCTGACTCCGACATGCGTTAGTTCGAATCTAACCACCCGAGCCAAAAAGTGTTTTTGTCAAACTTTAGAAAAGGGAAAATTACAGTAATGAAATATGAAGAACCATTAAATCCAATGAAATTTGGTAGGGCAAAAGGAACTGCTTTATTACAAAAATATTTACCCAAAATTAGTCCATTTACAGACATTAGGTTAATTGAAGACATAGAGCAATGGGAAAAAATTAAAGATAATTATGATGAGCAAACTTTTTTTAGACCAGATAGTTTGATTGGAGACAAAATTGTTCGATTAGATGGATCGGACGGAATGTTACATAGTGTACCACAGATGATTGAAGAGATGAAACAACAAAATTCTAGAAGTGCTTTACTTTTAATGAAAACAAAAGGAAAGCAAATTCCTCGTTACGAGGATGATGGTGGATTTAATGTATTGTTTACACTAGGACAAAATGTGGTGATTGAGTTTGTGGGAAAAGGTTTTGATGGTAGAGAATTAACTCATGGAAAAGCAGTACATGAAAGATATCAAATTCCGTGGGAAAGAATACTATTTTTTGAAGATAAAGAAGACTTAATTAGAGAAAGAGAATGTGAAAAATATTGTGTAAATCAAAAAGATTATGAGGCACATCGTGAGGAAAGAATTCAGTTTTTAATAAAACGCTGTCATTATTCTAGAGAAATGTTGGAGGAAAATATTCCATGTAATTTTGTACCAATGAGTGATGAAATTGTACAACAAGTTTTAGATGATATTATATTAGAATTATATGGACAAGTAAATCGTTTAGTGTCGGATGGATTGACTACTTTTGCAGTTCAGGGAAATATCATTAATGGTAAGTTAGAACCTTGGGAAATATTTAGAGCAGAACGACTAATTGAAAAAGATATTGATTTTAGTAGATAAATTTAATTAGACGAAATCATAAGGACAATAAATGAAAATGATAAAAATAGGGAATTAAATTTTCCGTATAACCTCTTGACGAAATTTAGCTTTATTTATATAATACAATTAGAATTCTATAAAAACGGAGGGGCACAAATGAGTGTAGTAATCACAAAGGAAGATTTAATTGCATATGCAGAAGTTGATTATGTTATTAAACATATGAATGAAAGATATCGCGACAAAGTACCAGCTAATTTGCAGAATTTTTTTGAGACAATTAAAGATCCCAATCATAAAATTCATATTGAACCTTATAAACCCTTGCAAGAACAAGGATTGACGAAATATGCACTTGAAATTATTGCTTTGCTACATATAAAATATTGGTGCCAAAATCAAGAAAGAAGAGAAGAATTACTAGATAAAATGAGACAAAATGAGGAAAAGCTTGAAGCAAAATTAAAAGAACAATTTAGTACAGAAAGATTGTTTCAGCACAATATACAAACGAATGAAACTTCAACAGAAGATCCGATGACAACTGCGTATAGTAAATATATGAATGACAATCCAGATATACAAGATTATACGAATTTAAGAGAGACCCAAGAAATACAAGAAGAATTACCAGAAAATACAAGGAAGAGAAAAACATCAATAGGGGAGAAAATAAAATTGTTTTTCGCTAAATTATTGCGAAGATAGTTGAAAATAAAAAAAGGTTTTAGTTTAAAATCATTGTTCACAATAAGTATTTGTAAACAATGATTTTATGTATTAAATTAGAAATTAGGAGAAAAAATGAAAAATAAAAGAGGAGTGACGCTAATTGCTTTAATAGTTACAATAATTATATTACTTATACTGGCAGGCGTAACGTTAAGACTTCTTACAGGCAATGAAGGAATTTTGAAAAGAGCGGAAAGCGCAAGGGAAAAATCGGATAAAGTGCAAGAAATAGAAAATGCTACTTTGGAGGAATATGATAAAACAATAAAAGAATATCTGAATAACGATTGTAATGATTTTGAAAAGTGGATTTCTTATGTGAAGTTAGAAAATAAATATGAATCGATTTCTGAATTATTAAATTCGCAAGATTTCTCAAGGGTTTTGGATAATAAAGAATGTGTGGATTTTATGTTAGAAAGTACGGAAACAATTTTGCCAGAAATTATGAAAAGTGAAAATGCGATTCGAGAAATTGGTAAAAATAACGATGTATCAAATCAAATAATTGAAAATGAAACATGGTTGAAAGCTATTGAAAAATCGCAATATGCTGATGTTTTTGATGAATTTGCCATAAAAATTCCAATTTTAACGGACAATACTTCGAATGGAATCGTTACAGGCTCTCCAGCTATTAGTACAAGTTATCAACTATATTATCCATTTACAGGAGGAGAACCGAATTCTAAAACAGGATTAAATATTTGGTGTCCGAATAAACCAAATGATTCTTGGATTGGTTATGAATTTAAAAGAGAAAAGAATATCAAAATATACAAATTAAAGTTTAATGGTGACGATGGAACAGGTACCAATGATGGATGGTGTTTTCCTCAAAAATATGCTCTGCAGTGTAAAATCAATGAAGGAGATGATAATAATTCTAATTGGATAAATTGCAGTCCGATTTTTGAAATTTCTGATATAACTAGGGAAGGTAATTTCGTAAACAATTTTAGTGAAAAGAGATGGTGGTCTGTTACTAATTATTTTAAAAGTGAAACAGCTAGCAAAAAATTCAGACTGTATGTATATAAAAGTTTTGGAAATTATGTATGTATTAATGGATTGCAAATTTATGGTAGAGAATAAAAAATTATCATATTATCCAAAATAGAGAGTATACAAATTATTTTTATAAAAAAGTAATTGTATGCTCTTTATTTTGATTATAAAAAATTGCAAAACTTTTAATGAATTGTTGCAAATGCCTTAAAAAATTGATATAATCAAAAAAACAAATTTAGGAGTAAAATATGAAACGAATTTTTAGTTCTGAAAAAGCAAAAAATAGAATTTTTAATGTACTTGTATTTTTAAGCATTTTGTTATTTGCTATAGCGATAGCACCAAAAAGTTTACAAAATGATACTTTTTATACAATAAAAATCGGTGAATATATTAGCCAAAATGGCATATCAGATTTAACACAAGATACATTTTCTTGGCATGAGTTGCCATATACATATCCGCATTGGTTGTATGATTTTAGCATGTATTTGATTTATAATTTTTCAGGACAAACCCGGAATTTATATTTCAACAATAATATTCACAGCCATTTTGGGAGGAACCATTTATTTATCTAGTGCTAAATTTTCTAAAAATAAACCAGTATCCTTTGTAATTACCATTTTAACCATGCATATGCTAATACCCTATTTAGCAGCTAGAGCGCAATTGGTAACATTTATTTTGTTTTCGCTTACCGTATATTTTATCCAAAGATTTTTACAAACCCATCAAAAGCGTTATGCGATACCTTTATTGATAATACCGATTTTAATTGCTAACTTGCACTGTGCAGTTTTTCCATTTTATTTTGTTTTATTTTTACCATATATCGTGGAATATTTGTGGATAACTATTTTGGATTGGGATTTAGATTATAAAATAATTGGGTTACTTTTAAAGTTAATCATAAAACTTCCAATAAAGTCAACGATAAAGGAAAAATGCAATAAAAGACTACAAAATATTCCTCTTGTGATTCAGGAGAAAAAAGCGAAAAGAGAACGCACAAGAGCGAATCCATATAAAATTAAGGTGGAAAAAAATCCGTTTGTAAAATGGTTGATTTTAATTGTAATTATTTCTGCTTTTACAGGATTTATCAACCCAACAGGAAATGGCGCTTATACATATACCTACAAAATTTACCAAGGTAACACCACCGATTCTATCAACGAACATTTACCAGTTACCTTAATTGACAACAAAGAGTTTTTATGTGCGATATGTCTATTTCTAGCAGTTCTTATTTTTACAGATACAAAAATAAAATTGTCAGATTTATTTATGTTAGGAGGCTTGGGACTTTTATCTTTAATGTCAAGAAGACAAGTTTCTATGTTTGCAATATTTGGCGCGCCAATTTTAGTAAAATTGATTTCGGCGATGTTTGAAAAATATGATAAAAACACTTGTAAAAAAATATTTCATTTTGCTGTTTCAACAATTGGATGTCTTTTAATTATCATTGTTTTTTCATTATATACTGTAAAACAACTAAAAAATACGAAGAACCAAGCGTATATTAATCAAGCAACCTATCCTGTTCAGGCAGCAGATTGGATGTTAGAAAATTTAGATGTTCAAAATATGAAAATTTATAACGAATATAATTATGGAAGTTATTTGTTATTCAGAGGAATACCAGTTTTCATTGATTCAAGATGTGATTTATATTCTCCTGAATTTAATGGAGACAAAAAAAATGGTAAAGAGGGAAAAGACATTTTTTCAGATGCATTAGACATTGCTTCCATAGCAGCTCAATATGATAACAAATTTGAAGAATATGGCGTAACGCATGTAATAAATTCTTCCAATTCTAAACTTGTCATGCTAATGAAACAAAACAAATCTTATAAACGCATTTATGAAGATGACCATTTTTCAATATTTGAAAGGTTACAAAAAAATGATGAAAAAAAATAAAATAGTTCAATTAATGGTGATTATCGCAAGTATTCTAATTCTAATTGACCAAATAACAAAAATTATTATAACAGCAAAATATGAAATGCCGATAGGAACAGGAATAATAGGAATCACACTTGTCGAAAACACTGGAATGGCTTTTGGATTCAATAGTGGAAATACCAAAAATATTATTCTGACAATGTTGATATTAGGAATAATCATAAATTTCATACGAAACCAAAAAGATAGAATCGATACCAAAACAGCGGTTGCCATCAGCTTAATTTTAGCAGGTGGAATAAGCAATTTAATAGACCGAATAGTAAGAGGCGGAATTGTTGATTTTATTGATGTAAAAAATTTTGCGATATTCAATGTAGCGGATTGCTATATTTTTGTAGGATGGATTTTATTGGTGGTTTTTCTTATAAAATTTAACAAGAAATGGTAGGGGAAAACATTGCGTGAAACAGTAAAAATATTAGGAGTACAAATCGATAATGTAAATATAGAGGAAGTAGGACAAATAACAAAAAATCTCATCGAGAATAGTCATAAAAAATGCGAATTAATTGTAGCGCCCAATGTAGAATTTATTATGACGGCACAGAAAGATAAAGAGTTTTTTGACATTTTAAATTCTGCAAAACTCGCAACGCCAGATAGTGTTGGAGTAGAAATTGGAGCAAAGCTCCAAAAGAAGCCATTGAAACAGAGAATTCCTGGTCAAGCTTATTTTAGGAAAGTATTAGAAGTGGGCGAAAAAGAAGGGTGGACATTTTATTTTTTAGGTGGCAAAGGCGATACCGTTCAAAGAGCGATTCAAAATGTGAAAAAGCAATATCCTAATTTAAAAGTCGTTGGTTCACATGAAGGATTTTTTGAAGAGGATTCCGAAGAAGATGTGATACAACAAATCAACCAATTACAGCCCAATGTTCTATTTGTAGCAATGGGAGCGCCAGCACAAGAAAAGTGGATTGCGCATCATCAGTATGAATTAAAAGTCGATGTTGCAGCAGGACAAGGCGGAACCTTTGATTACGAGGCGGGTAATCTAAAAAGAGCACCAAAATGGATTCAAAAATTAGGAATTGAATGGTTATGGCGCTTAATTTTACAACCAAGTCGAATTCGAAGAATGATAGTATTACCCATCTATTTAATCAAAATCATGTTCACAAAAGATAAGACAAAAGGGAAATGGAAGGAATAGAAAGAAAAAATGGAAACTAAAAAATACAACATCACAGCTGATTTATCTGGTATAAGAATCGATAAGGCAATTGCAATGCAAGAAAAAGAATTATCAAGAGTTGCCATTCAGAGATTATTGGAAGAAGAAAAAATTTTAGTGAATGGTAAAAAGGTAAAAGCATCCTATAAAACAGTGTTAGAAGATGAAATAATAATTTTGGAAGAAGAACCTAAAGAAATCAAACTAGAAGCTGAGAATATTCCACTTGCTATAGTGTATGAAGATGAAGATATTTTGGTTGTAAACAAACAGAAAGGCTTGGTGGTTCATCCGGGAAATGGAAATCCGAATGGGACTTTGGTGAATGCGATTATGGCACATTGTAAAGATAGCCTTTCTGGAATTGGTGGTGAAATTCGTCCAGGAATTGTACATCGAATCGATAAAGATACTTCTGGTTTGTTAATTATTGCTAAAAATGACAAAGCGCATATTCATTTAAGCGAACAAATCAAAAATCATGAAGTGAAAAAAACGTATCTTGCTCTTGTGCGTGGTCGCATGAAGGAAAACAAAGCGACCATTGATATGCCAATTGCGCGCAGTAGCAAAGAACGAACCAAAATGGCAGTATCCAAACGAGGAAAAAATGCAGTGACACATGTGACAGCAATTCAAAAATTTGAACATTTTACATTGTTAGAAGTAGTCATTGAAACAGGAAGAACACATCAAATTAGAGTTCATTTAGCGGAGATTGGTTATCCGATTGTGGGAGATTATGTGTATTCGAATGGAAAAAATCCATTTGGCGTAGTCGGGCAAATGCTTCATAGTAGTAGATTAGAATTTACACATCCAACAACAGGTAAAACGATGAAATTAGAAGCAAATTTGCCAGAGTATTTTCAGAAGGTTTTAAACGAGTTACAGGAAGAACCGCAGGATAACAGAATTAGGTAATGTTTAACGGTCCCAGCTAATTGACAAATTTACATAAATATGATATAATAAAAGGTAGTGATATTTTAGAAATAATCGTTGGATTATTTCTTTTTTATTAAAAAATTGATTGAATAGTTGAATTAAAAAAAGTTATATGATATAGTAATAAATGTAGAAATATAAAATACATAAACGGAAGGAAAAACATGGAATTAATCAGGCTACAGAAATTTTTAGCAAATCAAGGAATTGCGTCTAGAAGAAAATGTGAAGAGCTTATTTTGCAAGGCAAAGTTAAAGTGAATGGAAAGCTAGTTACAGAGCTTGGGACAAAAATTAATCCAGAAACAGACGAGGTTATTTGCCAAGGAAAGAAAATAGAAAATCATTCTCAGGATTTTGTCTATATTTTACTAAATAAACCGATTGGCGTTGTAACAACAGCCAAAGACCAATTTCAACGTGAAAGTGTACTAGATTTGGTAAAAGTGCCACAAAGAATTGTTCCAGTTGGACGTTTGGATATGTATACATCGGGTGCTTTGATTTTGACAAACGATGGTAATTTTGTTTATCAAGTAACGCATCCTAAGCATGAAATTACGAAAACATACAATGCTACAGTAGTTGGAATTGTCAAACAAGAGGAAATCGAAAAATTAAGAAAAGGCGTGGAAATTGAAGATTATAGAACAAGACCTGCGAAAGTTAAAATATTAAAAATAGAGCAAGAAAAAAATATTACAAGATTAGAAATTACAATTCATGAGGGAAAAAATAGGCAAGTTCGAAAGATGTGTGAAGCCATAGAAAAAAAAGTAATAGCTTTACATAGAAGCAAAATTGGAGAAATTAATGTCAAAGATTTAAAATTAGGAACCTGGCGATATCTAAAAAAATTCGAAATTGAGAAATTAAAAATGTAGCAAAAGGGTTCTAAGCATATAAAAAATACCCAAGAAAAAATCAAAAAATACAAACGAGGAGAAAAATATGGAATATCAGAAATTTATTCCAGAAGGTTGGAATGATACCAAGCAAAACTTAAATTTACAACAACTACAACAAGCCAAGCAGAATGGAACGATTATGCAAGGTATTGTGGAAAAATGTGATGAAAATTTTAACTTGCAAATTAATTTAAATAGAGATATAATAGGAGTTATTCCAAGAAATGAGATTGATATTGTGAGTCAGGATGATTTTGGCATGACTAAACCAAGTATTTGCAAAAATAAAGTAAATCAATTGGTACAATTTAAAGTAAAAGAAATTTATGATGAAAATCATTTGATTTTATCGCGTAAACAAGTAGGAAAAGAAGCTTTGGATTGGGCCAAAAATGAATTGGAAGCTGGTATGATTGTCAAACGGAATTGTGAAAAATATTCGAAAGTTTGGTGCTTTCATTGATATTGGAGGTGGCATTACAGGACTTTTACATATTGAAGATATTTCCATTTCGCGTATTAAATCTCCAGAGGAACGTTTTTTTGTTGGACAAAAAATAAATGTTATGATAAAATCAATTGATCCAGAAAATAATAGAATTGTATTATCTTATAAAGAATTACTTGGCAATTGGGAAGAGAATATTCAAGATTTTCAGGAAAAAATGATTGTGGATCGGCACTGTGAAAGAAGCGGATTCCTACAAAAATGGTCTTTTTATCGAGTTAAAACCAAATCTGGTTGGACTCGCAGAATATAAAGATGGTTTTAAATATGGACAAAAAGTAAAAGTTTATATAAAAAAAATCATCAAAGATAAAAAGAAAATAAAATTATTAATAGTCTAAAGGAGGCGTGTTAAAAATGGTAGATGATGAAAATATTAAAACTACCGTTTCTCCATTCGCGATTCGAGAAGGAGAAATCAAAAAATTTGACGGGAAAGATGGATATGTTTCCATAAGTCAAATTATTCACAAAATTAATTTAGGTCATATTAGTGACATTCATTTTGAAATTTTAGATTTGGTGAATCAATTTGAGTTTATGACATCAAGGCAAATTTATTTTATTTTACAACATAAGGGAGTTGATATTAAATCACAAGATAAGCTAAATGTAAAATTAGAGCAAATGGTAAAATCTAAAATTTTAACGAGATATTTCTTTACTTCAGAAGAAGGAAAAGGAATTTATCGTGTGTATTGCTTGGAAAAAATGGGAAAATATTTGCTGAATTCCAAAGAAGTAGAATGCAAATGGCAACCAACGGATAACACCAAGCCAGTTGCGATGATGAAAAAAAGGTTGGCAGGAAACCAAGTAATTATTGCCTATATGCGAAAAGCAAAGAATTTTGATACCTATAAAGTAAAGCCACAAATTACAGCAAAAATGGCTGGAAAGACAATTAAAACGCATGCAGAAGTTAAAATTACAAAAGCAAAAAAATCAATTAGTTTGCTTTTTGAAGTGGTCAGAAGAGAACTTGGCTGGGAAGAAAAATTTATAGACAGAATGAGATTGTTCAAAGATTTCTATGAAAATTTTGTACAATTTGACTCAGGCTTTGAAATGGTGCCGCAACTGATTTTAGTCTGTGAAGATGAAAAACACATGGTAGAAACATTAAAACAAATTGTAGCAAGTAATGTAATGCCTGAAAAAGTTAAAATCTATTTTACAACGGATTTAAAACAAAATTCAACAACTTTGGATAAATCGTTTATTGAATTTGTAAAAGATAAAGATACTGGTAAATTTAAGGCAAATAATGTAGAAATAAAATTATTAGGATAAAAAAAGGAGATTAGGCTAATGATGGAGCGATACAATATGACAAAAGAAGAAAATATATTTTTAGCAAAAAAAAATATTGTAAATTCTATCTACTCCAATGCCAAAATAGAAGGATTGAATGTTACTTTTCCAGAAACAGAAGCTTTGTATGCAGGAGTTAATGTAGGAAGACTTACTATAGATGAAATAGATACTATTCGAAATTTGAAAAGAGCTTGGCAGTTTTTAATCGCCCATGTAGAGGAAGAATTTAATTTAGATTTTATTTGTAAAATCAATGAAGAAGTGGCACGAGATGAAAGTTTAGGATGGGGAAAATTAAGAACAGGGAAAGTTTTAATTGGAGGAACAGAATATGTTCCTCCAATTCCAAATCAGGTGCAAGTGGAAAATGAAATAGAAAGAATCTTAACAATAGAATGTATCACAGAAAGAGCCATTGAATATATGCTTTATGGTATGAGAAGTCAGTTATTTTGGGATGGAAATAAAAGAACCAGCATAATTTGTGCCAATAAAATCATGATTGAAAATGGAAAAGGAATGCTCCTTGTCAAAGATAACAATTTACAAGAATTTTCAAGACTTTTATCTGAATTTTATACGACTGGAAAGAAGGAAACAATAAAAAAATTTATATTTGAAAATTGTATTATTGGAATTGATTTTGAATAAAAAGATACCTTTAAGAAATTATTTTCTTAAAGGTTATTTTGTACAAATTTGCCATTTTCAAATTTATTTTCGATTAAAATATTTCCATTATAAATACTAGAAGTATCATTTTCCAATACAATTGGCAAATCTAAATCGTAATAATAATCCTTGTTATCATTGCTTTGAATATGAATTGTGAAATTAATGTTGTTTTTTAAGTTGTCTAAAGAAATATTTGCCATTTGAAGAAGACGGCCGTCAAAGGAGATTGGTTCATTCGAGGTAACTGTATAATTTTTTTTGATAGCAGAATTGACGTATTTTAAAGTGATTGGATTAGAACAATCTGTAAAGAAAACAGGAGTATTGGATTGAATATCGTTATTTTTGTTTTCATCGTTTAAAACGGTAAATTCGATGGAAGTTTGCAGTTTATCGTTTTCATTAAAATTGGCTGTACCAAAATTTAGAGAATCCAAATAATAAATAGACGGCATGCCTAATTTAGGAGAAGATAGAACAATATTTTCTAACGATAATTTTTTAACTGTGTTAGAGGCATTTAGATTTTCTCCAGAATGATTTAGGTAAATAGCAATATCAGTATATTGTAATATATTTAAAATCCAATTACTTTGTTGGAAAGTAGTATTTTGATTTTCACCATAAGCATTGCTGTATAATATAATTTTGGAAATAGAAAATGGACTGTTTTTAATATTCTCACTTAAATTTATAGTATCATTTTCGAATCGAGATTTAATCAAAAATTTAGAAAAAATAATTTTGTAAAATAAAATAATACATAAGATGAATGAAAGAAAAATGAACAAATATTTAAGAAAATTTTTCATAAGAACACCTCTTAAAAATAAGAATTAATACGAAAAACACATAAGGCACACATACATGTTTTTCGTATATTTTTTAAGCCTAAATATAAATTCCTAAATAATGAATAATAAAAGCAGCAATGATGTAAATTCCTTCAACAGTAACGAATTTTTTGAAAGCGATTTTTTCATCGTCTTCATCAAATAAATTGCCAATGGCAAAATACATAAGAAGAACAGAAAGAACATTAGCGAAACTTGATATTTTACTTGTTATTGATGACATATTAGAGCTGATTATAGTAAGTAAACTAATTACATTAGCTAGAATTACAGGCAATTTTGCAGCTACTACAGTAGTTAGAACAGTAATCAAAGATTTTTTTGAATTTTTATTTATAATAAAAATAACGACTGACATTACAATCACAGAAACAAGTGGTGCTAGAATTGTTTTAATATAATTCAATACAGTTCTACCAAATGAACCCCATGAAAAATAACGAAAGCTAATTGCACCAAATAATGATGCAAGCATCCAAATAATAACCAAAACAATTACAGTTTTAAAATGCTTATTACTTGTATCATTTGCAATTTCTTGAATTTTTCCAAGAGGATTTTTGAACATTTCTAAAATGAATCCCTTGGTTGCTTTGGCTTCTTCTTTGACGTTTACATTTTTCATATCCTCTTTTACTTGTCTAACCGTATCCGTTGTTTCGTTTTTAAGTTCTTCCGCGCTCGCAGAAACTTTTTGTTTGAAATCATTATTTTCTTCCATATTGACTCTCCTTTTTCATAATTTATAAATGTATTATATAATTCTTAAAAGTTATAGTCAAGAAGTTTTTTGAAATAAAAGTTGACAGCTTTACAATAACTCCAAATTATGATATATTTATACAATATTCTATTTAAAATAGAGGAAATAAAATATTTCAGAAAGGAGATTAAGATTTATTGTTACTCGTAAACTTAGGATTAAAAACAAAAAGGAGTTAAAGATGAGAGAAAAAAGAGGTCTGAGGAAATGTTCCAGAAGTAAATTAATTTTTATGATGTGCCTAGTTGGATTGGGGTTGTTAGCTGTTATACAATATCAACGGTTTGATTCACCCAATCCTATTATAAAAGGTGGTCATATTCAAAGAGCGTATGGTGAAATTTTACCGTACTTAGAGGAAGCACCAGAGGATATTACAGCACAGCCATATGAGTCGCATATGCCAGATATTGTTCAAAAGGACATTGAAATAATGTTAAATTCTGAGGAAAATTTGGACATCGTATATTATGATATTGAGCATGCGTCTCGAATTCATATTATGAAAAATGAAAATTCACCATCAGGAATATGGTTAGAAGCGAGAGGAATTATGGATTTTAAAAGAATGTCTGATGAAGTGAATGTAGAAATAATAGTAGATGAAATTTCTTTTTACAAAAGAAAAAATCAAATTATTATTTGCGGAACAACAGTAATTAGCGGCAGAGAGTTGACAATATTAGAAATTTCTTTGGACGGAAATGTTTCTTACAAATTTGATGAAACTCTGGATTTATATGGAACAGATATTCCTTACGATGATATCGATATCTATAATAACGAAATGACTCTTGTCAGGAAAGGAAAATCTTTTCAGTTTTACAAATCAGGAAGAAGGCTCAAACAGAATCAGGGAGAAGATACATTTCCTGGAGGCGAAATTCAAGAAATAAATTACAGTTATATTTTAGATGATAGACAGGATTTGTATTACATGTATTATTCTACATATAAAAATAATCCATGGGTGTGGTTTGTGAAAGTTGCCGAAGATGTTTCTGAAATTTCAGACCGACAGATTACAGTATTATCAAAAACAGATAGAGAAATACGCTATCCTATCTATAAGAAAGATGGAAAATTATATTGTGGACTTTCAAATCCAGAAACGGAAGAAAAGTATGGAGTCAATTATGGCAGAAGAACAGAAAATTGCTCTATGGAAAAAATAGATTTTGGTATCTATGTGCTGGAATTGAATAAAGAAAATGTAAAAGAAGGAGAGGTCTATCAGGAATATAATTCTCAATGGTATGTTAAATGGATATATGATGCACCATACAATGTGTATGAAAAGCGACGAATCAATGGTTTAGATTCGGGGATAGAGGTTCCATATAAGGAAGTAGAGGATTTTGAAGGAAAAAAGATAGGGATTGATGAATTTGAAGAAGTCGTCAAAGAATTTAAGAAAATCTATCAGAAATACGAAAACAATGAATTTTAACGACGAAGGGCTCGGTTGAGCCCTTCTTTTCTTAAAAAAGAAGTTGAAAAAGTTTTCTGGAATAGATATAATAAATATAAAGTGAAAGGAGAAATTAAAATGAAAATTATTCTAGCATCAACCTCGCCTAGAAGAAAAGATATGATGGATTTAGCTAAAATTAACTATGAAGTAATGCCTAGTGATTTCGATGAAATCGTTGATAGCAATTTAAATAAGGAAGAACAATCTAAAGAAATTGCATATGGCAAAGCCAAAGACATTTTTGAACAAACACAAGGAGACAGAACGATTATTGGTGCAGATACTCTAGTCATTCTTGGGGAAAAACAATTTGGTAAAGCCAAAACCAAAGAAGAAGCTATTCAAATGCTAAAAGAATTACAAGGGAAAACTCATTTTATTTATACAAGTTTAGCGATTTTAATTGAGAATCAAGGAAAATATAAAGAATATAAAGAACTTCACAAAGTGAAAATATTTGTCAAAGAGATGACTGATGAAGAAATTGAAAATTATGTGGATTCTGAAAAACCTTTTTATTGTGCAGGAGCCTATGCAATACAAGGATTTTTTACTGTTTTTATTGACAAAATAGAAGGAGATTATCCAACTGCCTTAGGATTTCCAATTCATCGAGTGTATAGCATTTTGAAAGAAAATAAAATTTTATGATTATGAAATGTGTGAATATTTTTTTACAAGATTGGAATACTACAGCAAAAGGAGTGTTCACATATGGAAGAAACGAAAAAAAGGACTGATATTTGGTCAATTTGTATCTATTTGATTTTGTATAGTATAGCTGGATTTATCATTGAAACAGTATTTGGAGTTTTTACAAAAAGTGTTGTTGAAAGTCGAAAAAGCTTTTTGTATGGACCATTTTGTGCGATTTATGGAATTGGGGCAATTGCTATGATTTTGGTTCTGAAAAATCAAAAAAGTGCGTGGAAATTGTTTATTGGTGGAGCTATTATTGGGGCGATTGTAGAATATGGAATGAGTTTTTTTTGTGAAAGATTTTTTGGTGTCAAATGGTGGGATTATTCTAACATGTGGTTAAATATTCATGGAAGAACATGTCTTTTCTATGGTGTTTCATGGGGACTTTTAGCCATTATCTTAATCAAATTTGTGAATCCAAAGATAGATGAATGGATTGAAACCTTAAAACAAAAAAAGAATATTTTTAAAGTAGCAACTATTTTATTAGTCGCATTTTTTACTGTCGATGCAGCCATTACAGGATATGCTTTAAAAGTATTTTACTATCGCATTTCCACAGAAAATAATTTGAATCTTCAAGATAAAAACAATATTCAAAACAAATACGCTCAAATTCAAACAAATTCAAATTTTATAGGCTTTATTAATGAATATTACACCAATGAAAAAATGCTAAAAACTTATCCAAATCTAATGATAGAAGAAAAAGATAAAAATACAGTTTATGTAGAAAATCTAGTCGATGGAATCGAATCGTATTATTATCGATTAGGAGAGGCGTTTTAGAATAGATTTTTACACATATTATACTAGGATTCCGACATTTTGTTAACTTGACAAAATGTCGGAATTATGCTATAACAAACAAATCGAAAGGAAAAAAATCATGAAATTAAATATTGTTTTAGTAGAACCAGAAATACCACAAAATACAGGAAATATTGCCAGAACGTGTGCGGCACTTGGTGCTAAGCTTCATTTAGTGTATCCATTAGGTTTTTCGATTTCTGAAAAACAAGTCAAAAGAGCAGGACTTGATTATTGGGACAAACTTGAGATGGAAGAACACTTAAATTTTGAAGCTTTTTTAGAAAAATACAAACCAGAAGAAAGAAATATGTTTTTTGTTACCACAAAAGGCAAACAAGTTTATTCAGATTTTGACTATTCACAAATGGACGAAATTTTTATTCTTTTTGGAAAAGAAACCAAAGGACTTCCAGAACATATTTTACAAAAATATCTTGAAAAAACAATTCGAATTCCAATGCGACCAGATTTACGCTCACTTAATTTATCCAATTCAGTTGCTATTCTAGCATATGATATTTTTAGGCAAGTAAAATTTGATGGGTTAGAAGAAATCAGTCCGTATTTTTGATTTTTCTCATTGATTTTTTATTTCATATAGGATAAAATAAACAAAACGAAGGAGGGATGAATTTGAAAAAAATAATTAGTTTTCTAGGATTGATTGTGTTATTGCTTTTTGCTTTAACAGGCTGTTCTGAAAAAGAAACAGCGAACGATGTAGCTAACAAGATTTCTAATCAAGCAACCAGTAATACAACCAAAAAAAGTTCAAAGGAGGATTCAAAAGTGAATGTAAATTATACTGAAGCAGCAACGAAACAAATGGCTGCACCAATAGCAGGAGAAACCGTAGCAATACTTCATATTAAAAATTATGGTGATGTAAAAGTAAAGTTTTTTAAAGAAGTTGCACCAAAAGCGGTAGAAAATTTTGTAACACATGCCAAAGAAGGATATTATAATGGTGTTACTTTCCACAGAGTTATCAATGAATTTATGATTCAAGGTGGTGATCCACAAGGTACTGGAATGGGTGGAGAAAGTATTTGGGGAAAGGATTTTGAAGAAGAATTATCGCCAGAGTTAGTTCCTTATCGAGGTTCTTTGTGTATGGCAAGTCGTGGCTTGCAAAATAGTCCAAGTTTGGGAAGTCAATTTTTTATTACACAAGCCAATTATAACACGCAAATGGAAGCTTATATGAAACAAGGTGGTTATCCAACTGAATTGTTAGAACAATATAAAACATATGGTGGCTATTTAAGCTTATATCAGCAATATACTGTTTTCGGACAAGTATACGAAGGCATGGAAATTGTAGATAAAATTGCTACTGTTGAAACAGACACAAATGACAAACCAATGGAAGATGTTGTCATTGAAAGTATTGAAGTATCTACATTTGAATAAAAAATAAAAACATTTTTTACCAGTGCAAGAATGACTACAACAAAGATATGAGATAAGATTTAATTGGTTCTGAGATTAACGCAAATGGTCAATTGTTTTACACTTAAACAATTAAAGGAGACCTAGAAAATATTTATCAAATGGCAAAAGAAAATCGAGATAAGAATGAGCAAAAACAAAGAGAATAAAGCAAAAGCCGAACATCGTGTAAGACACGTTTGCTCGGTTTTGTTTTGCAAATCAAACTTCAGTAAAGTCGCTCGGAACTTCTGCATCAGCTTTGTTTCTAAACCAATCGTCCTTACTTTCTAGATAGAAAAGAACGTGATAGTCAGGAAACAGAGAACTTCTATTTTGCTCTTGCCCGTAGGCGTAGTTTGTCGCGCCTGACGTATGGTGCAACTTATGCAGGACGTATCCTCTGGGGATATGTACCTTTTTTGGCTTGAAGATTTTTTTGTCATAAAGATAAATTGGGGTGTAACCGGAATCTCTTATGTGAGCGAAGTCTTTCTCACTGAAATCATTGAGGTCTAAGAACTGCTCCAATGCCTCAGCTGATTTTTTTAAATCGGCATCAATGACTTTTTGTTTCTTTAGCCGAAGGTACTTTTTGGTAGCAATTACTGCACCTACTCCACTGAATAAGATGCCCAACAGTTTAAAAGTTTTTTTTGCATTCATAATTTTTCCTCCTTTTTTTGTTGAATGCAACAAAGAATCGGAGGCTAACTCTCCAATTCTTTGTTATTGAAGAGTTATGCAACTTCTTTATAATTATATTTTAGCACAATTTACATAAAATGTCAAATAAAATTAGATTTGTAGTTAAACTGAAAAAAATAATGTAGGGACTTTACTTTTTTGCAAAAATGTGATATAATATAATTATAAAAAACCGAATGGAGGTAGTATATTATGAAAGAAGCACGGAAACTTTTAGGATTCTTTTTGTTTTGTAGCTTAATATGGGGAGTTATCTCAATGGAGATGATGTCATTAAAAATTTTTAAAACTGCTATGAATTTATTCGTTTTAAATGATAATGCTCAGTTTTATAATGAGCAACCAGTAAAAACGGATGAAATGACGAGCAGTTACGAAAAAAATCAAAAAGAACGGCAGTTGCTATATAATTCTGAAGATAAGGTTGTCAGGATTTATAGTAATAGCCATGTAATTATCAAAATGATTGGTTTTGTAATTGCTGTTGTCTTTTTGGGACTTGTTCCCATTTCAGCGGTTCTTTATCTTGTGAAGAAAAAGCAAATCAAAGATAAAAAAGCTCAGCTGAGAAAGAGGATAAGGAAAGCAGTGGAAGGATGAAAAGTTTACTGGTCCCTTTTGGGACCGGTGTTTTTCTTTTTATGTATAAAACCCCCTAATTTTGGAAATAATTAAGTTATCTTTAAAAATTTTACGAATTTTTAAAGATAACTAGAAATTAAATTTATTTTAATTTTTACTTATTTACCAAAAGGGGGTTTTCAGTTTGATTAACAAAGTTGAAATCAGTAATGTGAACACCTCTAAATTAAAAGTATTAACAAATGCGGAAAATAAAGAATTATTTAAACAAATGAACGAAGGAGACGAGACAGCAAGGGAGAAAATAATACAAGGAAATTTAAGATTAGTATTAAGTGTCATTCAAAGATTTGGAGGACGTCGGAGAAAATTCTGACGATTTATTTCAAGTAGGATGTGTTGGTCTTATCAAAGCAATTGATAATTTTGATATTACATTAGACATTCAATTAAGTACCTATGCAGTACCTATGATTATTGGGGAGATTCGTAGATATTTGCGCGATAATAATATGGTGAGAGTGAGTAGGTCGATTCGTGATTTAGCGTATAAAGTGTTACAGGCAAAAGAGAAAATTATGAAGGAAACTGGCAAAGAGCCCAATATTGATGAAATTGCCAAAGAATTGCAAGTGGAAAGAGAAGATATTGTCATGAGTTTGGATGCGATTCAAGATCCTGTTTCTTTGCAAGAACCTGTTTATAATGACGGAAGTGATAGCATTTACATTATGGATCAAGTCAAAGATAAGAAAAATACAGATGAAATGTGGGCGGAAAATATCACCATTTCAGAAGCAATGAAAAAGTTGAATGAAAAGGAACAGATGATTATTAATAAACGATTTTTTGCAGGAAGAACGCAAATGGAAGTAGCAGAGGAAATTGGAATTTCGCAAGCGCAAGTTTCGCGTTTGGAAAAAACAGCAATTGATCATATGCGTAGATTGTATAAATAAACATAGTCGTTAGCGAGGAACGAGTGTTACGGATATCTTAACTTCATTGAAAAAATATCATCTAGAAATCAACGAGAATGATGTCGTCTCCAATGCAAGTGATATTTTCCCAAGGAATGACAATATCGTTTCCAGTTGAAAAAAGATTGAAAAATTTTGTGTTTCCAGGTACGATAATGGATGTAATCGTGCCTGTTTTTAAATCAGCGGTAACGTCTTGCACATAGCCAAGACGTTTGCCGTTTTTTATATTGATAACTTCTTTATGTTTAAAATCAAGACCTTTTTCGTAATTCATAGAATCCTCCATTTTTTAAGTATATGAAAATAGGAGAGAATTTATGAAAAATAAGAAAAGTATAAATTTCTAAAATTTGGAAAAAATAACCAAGATTTAATTTGAATTTTAGGAGGAAATATGCAGTTAAGTAAAATGAAAAATATTATTGTTTTAAAAGGAATGTCTTCCAATGTTGTGGAAGAGGCAATTGTGGTCTTGAAACCGAATGTTAAATTGAAACAAAGTGAATATAATATGAAAAGAAAAGGAAGTTCCAATGATAAAAATAAAAAGATGATTGTTACAAAAGAAGCGGAAAACACAATTAATGACTATGTAAAAAAGTTACAAAGAGAATCTAAAATAAAGGAAAATGATACCTTAAAAATGAAATATAAATTTTTACAAATTTGCAATATAGCTCTTATTTTAACAATCATAATAGCAACTTTAATTATGGGATAAAGAAAAAGGGACATAAAAATTTTTTTTGAGAATATAGTTTAATATACCAAAAGAGAGGTGAATATTTTTGGAAAGAATTTTAAGAGATGATGAAAAAATAAGACGAGCAGAGGAAATCTATTATCGAAGAAATCATAGAAATATTGCGCTAGGACAGGGAAAAGAGCCAAGAAGGCAGAAAACGTATTTGGGTAGCAAAATTATATTGGAAATGCTGATTTTATTGTTATTAGCGGTAACTGTTTTTGCTGTGAAAAATAAAGATTATATTTTTACCCAAGAATTTTTGAGTAATTGTGCGCGATATAATGTTAATTTAAGTGAAAAATTCGGCTTTATTTTGGCGTATTTTAAAGATGAGGAAAATCAGAGTGATGAAATTTTTGTCAATAGTGATGTTTCCAATTCAATAGAAAATGCTACACAGGAAAATGAAACACAAGAAAACGCAAATTTAGAAAATTTGAATCCAGAACAAAATTCGCAGGTAATAGAAGTGCCAGGAACAGAAGTACAGTCGAATTCTCAGCAAAGTGTTGTAACCGATGTGGCGTCTTTAAAGAGTTTGTATCATTTTAGTAAACCAATTGAAGCCATTGTAAGTTCTGGATTTGGAAGTAGAGAATCGAAATATCAGAAAGTAACAGGAAATCATACTGGAATTGATTTAGCAGCTAATAAAGGAACTGCGATAAAAGCAGCCATGACAGGTGTTGTAACACAAGTATCAAGTGAAGGAGATTATGGAAATCATTTGAGAATTACGAGGGAAAATGTTACGACTTTGTATGCACATTGCCAAGATATTTTTGTAACAGAAGGGCAAGAAATTGCGGAGGGACAAGAAATAGCAAGTGTAGGAAGTACAGGAAATAGTACAGGACCTCATTTGCATTTTGAAATTAGAATTGATAATGTACCAATTAATCCAGCTGAAGTCATAGAATTTTAGGAGGAGCCATGAAAGTTGAAATCAATTTGAAAATTATTTTGTTGGGCATTTTGTTTTTTGTTTTGAAGCAATTGGATATTTATTTGCTATTTATTCTATTTATTACATTACATGAAATGGCACATTTGATAGTTGGAATGTGGGTTCGGATTGCGACCAAAAGTTTTAAAAATTAATCCGCTTGGTGTTTCGGTGGAATTTTATTTGTATCAATCTAGAAATAGTATTAAAAAAATAGCCACTTATTTTGCAGGACCATTCTTAAATTTCGTAGTAAGTGCGATTTTTATGTTTTTTCCTATGCAAGAAGATTTAAAAATTAAAATTGTGTACACTAATTTTTTGCTGGCTATATTTAATTTAATTCCTATTATGCCATTAGATGGCGGAAAAATTTTAAAAGAGTTATTACTTAAAACACTTGGTAATAAAGAAGCAACAATTGTTATGAATCATTTGACACAAGTTATTTTGGTTTTGGTGACATTGGGGTATAGTGTTTGGATATTACAAATAAAAAATTTTGCCATTTTTTTATTGATTTTGTATTTGTGGTATTTGAAATATTTGGAAGACCAGAAAGTGAAAACGATGCTGAAGGTGTATGAGGTGATTGAAAGAAGTTAAAGAAAAAATGCAAAACTACTTGCATTTTTTTTTATTTGTGATAAAATAACCGAAAAGATGTTTGAATAAATGTTGCATAGGAGGAAAAAATGTTTGCTTATATAAAAGGAAATTTAGTAGAAAAAATGAGTAATTATGTTGTTGTGGAAACAATGGGGATTGGGTATAAAATATTTATGTCAAAATCTGCGATTGGAAGGGCAGGAGAAATTGGAGAGATGGTCAAAATTTATACGCATTATCATGTTCGTGAAGATGAAATTAGTTTGTATGGATTTTTAAATCGTGAAGAATTGAAGATGTTTGAATTGTTGCTATCCGTTAGTGGAGTTGGTGCAAAATCGGCGATTGCTATGCTTTCGAATATTAGTCCATCGGAGTTTGCCGTTAGTATTATCCAAAATGATATTACGAAATTAACCAAAGTTCCAGGAATTGGCAAAAAGACAGCACAGCGAATTGTTTTAGAATTGAAAGATAAATTAAAAGCAGAACAAGAAATTGCTAAAACAGAAGAACCAGAAAATATCATAGAAGTAGATGAAAACATTGATGAAGCGATTTTGGCATTGCAGATTTTGGGATACAATCGAAAGGAAATTGAAAAGGCGTTTGAAAAGTTTGATTATCAAACCATGTCAATTGAAGATATGATTCGAAATGGATTAAAATATTTGGCAAAATAGAAAGGAAAAATCATGGATTTAAACAAACCATTAGCCTACAGAATGCGTCCCAAAACATTAGATGAATTTGTGGGACAAGAGCATATTGTAGGAAAAGATAAATTATTATATCGAACGATTGAAGCAGACCGATTATCGAGTATTATTTTATGGGGACCGCCAGGCTGTGGAAAAACGTCGCTTGCGAAGGTGATTAGTGAAACAACAAAATATAAATTTATGAAAATCAATGCCGTTACATCAGGAGTTTCGGATATCAAGAAAGCAGTGGAAGAGGCGGATAATCCATTACTCAATCCAAGTGGAAAATGCATTTTGTTTATTGACGAAATTCATCGATTTAATAAATTGCAACAAGATGCGTTACTTCCTTTTGTAGAAGATGGAACCGTTATTTTAATTGGCGCTACAACGGAAAATCCGTATTTCGAAGTCAATAAAGCGTTGATTTCTAGGTCGATGGTGATTAAACTAGAACCACTTAGAAAATCGGACATTGTGCAAATATTGCGAAATGCGATTGTGCGCAAAGAGGGCTTAGGAGAGTATAACATCAAAATTTCAGAGGATACCATTGATACGATTGCGGAAATTTCGAATGGAGATGTTCGAACAGCTTTGAATGGATTGGAGATTGCAGTTTTGACGACCAAAATGGGAAGGGATGGCGTCATTGAAATTACGGATGAAATTGCTAGTCAAAGTATGAATACGAAAAAAGCCATGTTTGATAAATCAGGAGATAGTCATTATGATAATATTAGTGCTATGATAAAATCCATGCGAGGAAGTGACCCAGATGCAGCGATTTTTTATTTGGCAAGAGCTTTAAATGCAGGAGAAGACCCAGTGTTTTTAGCAAGAAGAATCACAATATGTGCTTCAGAAGATGTTGGAATGGCAAATCCAAATGCGTTGGTAGTGGCGACTTCTGCCATGGAGGCAGTGAGAATGATTGGTATGCCAGAGGCAAGAATTATTTTAGCGGAGGCTGCGACGTATGTTGCGATTTCGAAAAAGTCGAATGCGACGTATTTAGGCATTAATCGTGCTTTGGAAGATGTGAAAACGAAAAATACAGGAACAATTCCAATGCATATTCGAAATGCGACAGCAGAGGGAATGGAGCAGTTTGGTTATGGAGAAGGGTATAAGTATCCACATGATTTTCCAGGTCATTGGTGTGAGCAACAATATTTGCCAGATGAAATGTTGGGAACGAAGTATTATGTGAAGGATGAGAATTGTGTGGAAGAATAGATAAGGAAGAGCACATGTTGTTTATACAGTATGTGCTTTTTTGAGGTTTATTTTCGGAAAATGTCACGTCCAATTTCGAATTTACATAATATAAAACAGGGGGGATAAATATGATGCAAAATTATCAAGGAAATTTTCCAAAAAATGCAATGTTTGGGCATGCTTATGTCATGGACCAAATTTTGAATAAAACCTTTTCTCCAGAAGAAGCTTTGAAAAGAGGAACGGTGTTTCCAGAGCTAACAACTTCGTATGCTCCTGGAGATTCAATGCGAGAAATCGAATTTTTGAGAAACTATGGAAGAGGAGGGCATAATCAATAATGGAAAATAAAAATTATGAAAATAGAGATGATTTATTAAAAAAAATCATGGAATATAAATTTTATGTCAATGATTTGACTTTATATTTAGATACGCATCCAAATGACAGAAGAGCACTTACTTTACACAATGAATATGTTGTGAAATTGGATGAAGTAACGAAAGAATTTGAAAAAATATATGGACCACTTACTATCGAAACCGTTATGGAGAGCTGGGAATGGGCTCAAAACTTGTGGCCATGGCAAAGGGGGTTTAATAGATAATGTGGAATTATAGTAGAAATTTACAATATCCGATTAATATAAAAAATAGAAATATTGAAATGGCTAAAGTAATTGTTAGTCAGTATGGCGGACCAGATGGAGAGCTTGGTGCTTCACTTAGATATTTGTCACAAAGGTTTGGAATGCCGGATAAAAATTCGAAGGCGATTTTGAATGATATTGGGACGGAAGAATTAGCCCACCTAGAAATGGTTGGAACCCTAGTTCACCAACTAACCGATGGAGCATCGATTGAAGAAATCGAAAAAGGTGGTTTGTCAGCGTATTATACAGATCATGGCTTAGGAGTCTATCCACAAGCAGCTAGCGGTTTTCCTTTTTCTGCTACTGTGCTTGCTGTAAAAGGTGATCCAGTAGCTGATTTGACGGAAGATTTGGCAGCCGAACAAAAAGCGCGTGCTACCTACGAAAAACTAATCGATTTGTGCAAAGATGACCCAGATGTTGTCAATGTTTTAAGATATTTACGTGAAAGAGAAGTCGTTCATTTCCAAAGATTTGGTGAAGCTTTAAATGGAGTGCAAGAAAAATTAGCACAAAAAAGATTTTATATGAACAATGTTGATAAAGCAATGGATAGAAAAAATGAATTTATTATAAAAAATAATATCGCTAGAAGTACACCAGGAATGAATTGGGGAAATTGTAAAGATTAAATTGAATCTTATTAGAAAGGATGCTATAAATAACGCATTCTTTCTTTATTTAACGACTGTAGATTCTTGACTTTTTCAGAAAGATTTGTTATAAACAATAATTAGAAAATATAAAAATATTCCAAAAAACTATTGCAAAAATATTAAACTTAGTGTATGATAATAAAAATGTGTTCATTCACATGACAAAAGAAAGGAGAATAAGTATGGACGAAGATTCAATCAATAACATAGAAGATGAAGATTTAAGTAATATAATAATTTTAAGTGATGAAAATGGTGAGGATGTACAATTCGAATTCCTAGATTTAATAGAATATGAGTCTGAAGAATATGTTGTTTTGCTACCAGTTGAAGATGAAACAGACGAGGATGATGGCGAAGTTGTCATTTTAAAAGTAGAAGATTCTGGTAATGAAGAAGAAGAGTCATATGTAAGTGTTGATGATGAGGAGACATTAAGTGCAGTTTTTGAGATTTTTAAAGAGAAATTCAAAGACGAATTTAATTTTACTGACGAAGATTAAAAAGATAATGAAAGGAAGAACGAGAAACCATTTCTCGTTCTTTTTTTGTGAAAAATAAGTTTTAGCAAAACCAAGAAAGGTGGAATTTAAAATGAAAGAAAAAGTAAGTGAATTAATTGAAACAAAAAAGTTTAATCATTTAAAAGAATATTTGCAAAGTGTAAATTCTGCCGATTTGCCGACCTTGTTTGAAGAGTTGGATGACGAAAAAAATCTTATTGTTTATCGATTATTATCCAAAGAAAAAGCAGCTGAAGTTTTTGCAGAGTTGGATTCGGATGTGCAAGAAAAATTAATTAATAATTTTTCCGATAAAGAACTGCAAAATGTCATTAATGAATTATTTATGGATGATACGGTTGACTTGATTGAAGAAATGCCATCCAATGTAGTAAAAAGAATTTTAAAAAATATTCATCCAACAGACCGAAAAGTCATTAATGAATTGCTTAATTATCCAGAAGAAAGCGCTGGAAGTATTATGACGACTGAATTTATCGACTTAAAAGAAAACATGACAGTTGAGCAAGCTCTTGAAAAAATAAAACGAATTGGCTTGGAAAAAGAAACGATTTATAATTGTTATGTATTAAGCATGTCGCGAAAAGTAAAAGGAATTATTGATTTGAAAACCTTGGTTATTTCCGAAAAAGACGTTCTCATCAAAGACTTAATGGAAACCAATGTGATAACTGTTACAACGTTAGAAGACCAAGAAAATGTTGCAAAAATGTTTGACAAGTACAATTTTCTAGCACTTCCCGTTGTAGATACAGAAAATCGTCTAGTGGGGATTGTAACCATTGATGATGCGATGGACGTTTTACAAGACGAGGTCGCAGAAGATTTCGAAATCATGTCAGCGATTACGCCAAACGAAGAAACGTATTTTAAGACAAGCGTCTTTTCTCATGCGAAAAATAGAATTATTTGGTTATTAATCTTAATGCTATCTTCCATTGTAACAGGGGCGATTATCACAAAATATGAAGCTGCTTTTGCCTCAGTTCCAATCCTAGTTGCGTTTATTCCAATGATTATGGGAACAACAGGAAATTGTGGTTCGCAGACTTCAACCTTAATTATTCGCGGAATGTCAAATGACGAAGTTATGTTAAAAGATTATTTGAAAGCCATTTGGAAAGAATTTAGAGTAGCCATATCAGTTGCTTTAATGCTTGGTGTTGCCAATGGAATCCGAATTTTAGTGCAATATCAAGATATGAAATTGGCGGTAGTAGTTGCTTTATCGCTATTGGGAACGGTTGTGCTTGCCAATTTTTTAGGATGTTCACTTCCTATGCTTGCCAAAAAAATAAAAATCGACCCAGCACTTATGGCAACGCCTGTTATTACAACAGTTTCTGACATGTGTTCGGTGCTTATCTTTTTCAAAATAGCAACAATAATTATGGGATTAGAAATAAATTTGTAAAGAAAAACAATCCTATTTCAGATAAATTTAAGTTTCTTATTTTATAATAGTCATAAAAAAAGAAGGATGATTTTTATGAAAGTTTTGATAATAGAAGATGACAAAATACTTTCTAGAACAATTGAACAATGCATCAAAAGCCACTACGATACAGATTGTGCTTTTGACGGCGAAGAAGGTATTTTATATGCCAAACAGGGAATTTATGATGCCATTATTTTAGATTTAATGATGCCAGTCATGGATGGCTATGAAGTGCTGAGAGATTTGCGAAGTGAAAAAATATTTACCCCAGTTTTAATTTTAACAGCTAAAGATGCCCTAGAAGATAAGTTAAAAGGTTTTCGAATGGGAGCTGATGATTACTTAGTCAAACCATTCAACCGAGAAGAATTATTGGCAAGAATCGATGCGATGATTCGAAGAACAAATGGAAATTATTGCAATGAAAATGTCATTGAATTCAAAGCGCTAAAACTAGATTTGAATCAAAGAAAAGTATTTTGCCAAAACCAAGAATTGCTATTGCAAGGAAAGCAATTTGATTTGCTAGAATATTTACTAAATACGCAAAATACAATTCTTACCAAAGACCAAATCTTTGATAAAATTTGGGGATTTAATTCAGAAACAAGTACCAATGTAATCGAAGTATATGCGAGTGGTTTACGAAAAGAATTGAAAAAAGTAGAATACGATAAATATTTAAAAACCATTCGAGGCGTAGGCTATATTTGGTCCGAATAGAAAAGAGGTGAAAAAAGTGGAAGAGCAACGAAAATTAAGAAAACAATTTTTGATTCATATTGTTTATAATATGATTGCTTTTGCACTGATTTTTATTGCCTTTGGAATTTTTATGTTTTACATGATAAAACATATTACTTTTTCTGTTGCAGACCATGAATTAAAAGAAGCCAAAAGTGAATTTGCAGATGTTCAGGTAACGTTAGAAAGTTTATATAAAATATTTGATTTGGGCAATGTAGAATTTTTCAAAAATAAAAATCTCGATTTTATAGAATATAATTTAACGAAAAGAATCAACAATCCACAAATTAATTTAATTTTAAGAAACGAAACAGGAGAAATTCTAAATGCCAATGATTTAGGAAAATTAACAGATTATTCTCAAGAAATCGAATTTGACAATGAATATCTAAATGCCATTTATACACTAAGTTTAGAAAATGAATACAATTATCGATGCCTGAATTTCAAAATCAACGAAAATAATGAAAAAGATACCACTTATGCTCAGCTTTTAATCAACGTAGATAGTGAAATTGAGCTGATTAACAATTATTTAGAAATTACAATATCAGCAGTAGTTTTAGGGATATTTCTTTCTGGAATTGCGAGTTTTATTTTATCCAAAAAAACTCTACAGCCAATTCAAGAAACCTTAAAAGTTCAGACTGAATTTGTGCAAAATGCAGCACACGAACTTCGAACGCCACTTACGATTATACAAGCCAAACAAGAATTATTACTACAAGAGCCCAATAGCAAAATCATTGATAAATCAGAGGATATTAGCTTAACTTTAAATGAAACGAAAAGATTATCGAAACTAACCAAAGATTTAATGATTTTAGTAAGAGGCAATAATTTGAGATTACAAAAAGAAGACGTAAATGTAGATGAATTCATTCGAAATGTTGTCTTACCTTACCAAGATATGGCCGAATCCCAAGGAAAACGATTGATTCTAAACTTAAATTTCCAAAAAGAAATGAGCCTAGATATTAACAAAATGCATCAATTATTGGTAATTTTGTTAGACAATAGTATCAAATATACAGAAGAGCGGAGACGAAATTCAAATTCGTACAGAATTAAAAGAAAACAAATTGATTTTAGAAGTAGCAGATACAGGAATTGGCATTAGCGATGAAGCCATGAAACATATATTTGACCGTTTTTACCGAGAAGATAAAGCGCGAAATCGTGAAACAGGCGGAAGCGGTTTGGGACTTTCGATTGCTACAATGATTGTCAATGCTCATAATGGAAATCTAAAAGTTTTTCATAATGAACCCAAAGGAAGCATTTTTATAGTCAAACTCAACAGATAAATATAGACAAGAAAAATTTTTAATGTTATAATAAAATTTGAAAAATAGTGAAAAGAGGAAACATAATGTTACTTAAAGATTTTCTAATATTTTCAAAAAATGAAATGATAGCTCCATTGGCAAAAATGATTAGATTAGAAATACCGAAAGAAATGAAAAAGCAGATAGAAAAAGAGCATTTATATCATATTACGCCAAATGAAGAAATTGCAAAAGAAATAGTTAGTTCTCAACATTTAAAACCAACTATACGGGTTAAATGCTTTTGGTACTGCTGTAGCTTGTATGTTTGGTGGACTACCAGATATGGAAAACTATATAAAAAATGTGACGGATATAGATGTAGCCAAAAATCCTTTGTTAAATCCAACGATGATTGCCAATGCAGTGGAAATCGATATGAGAAGTGATGAATTAAAAAATTACAAAGTAAGAGGTTTTGCAGATAACGTTATTGTTTGTGAAGGATATTGTATATTACCACATGAGAGAGTAAAAGTAGTTCAGCTAGTGCCAGATTTAATAAGAGATGAATTTGGAAATCCAGTATTAAATGAAAAGACAAATGAACCATTAGGGATTAATTTTCGAAAGAGGACAGAAGAAGAAATAAGGGAATCAGTAGATGAATATATTGCATCAAAAGATTATCTAGAATATGTAAATGCAAAAAGATTGGAATATGGCTATAAAGATGGAAAAAATAGTTTAGAAAATATTCAGAATATATTTAAAACGGTAAAACACGAAGGTGAAATTGAGGGAAAAAGTGTTGTAATTAATACAAGAGCTAATTTCCTAAAGGCAATGAAAAATATGTTTGCTAGGGTAAGTCAATTAAAAGTAGATGAAAATACAGATGTTAAGATTGATAGAGTTTTGCGAGAATTTACATTTGATAAAAAGAATCCATATCGAGATAAAAAGTTTGGCTTGGCAGTTGCTAAATTCCAAACACAAGGACTTACCCAATTAAATTTAAAAACAGAATTAGAGAATTTAATGCAAAGTGAAGAAGGCTGTTTTTTGAGAGAAAAGGCTGAGTCTATTGACAAAAAAACAATTCGAAAATATGGAATTCATGGCATACGGACATAACAATAGAGTTGCTGTTCATGCAATGCTAATTGCAAAACACGAAGGTTTACTTCAAAATAATGATGAAAATAATAAAATAAAAGATATATTATTATCTGCTGCCTATTACCATGATATAGGGAGAATTGGTAATAGTGGACCACATAGTAAGAGAAGTGCAAGATTAGTAGAAAAATTAGATTTACAATTTGCAGATGGTAAAAGATATACAAGAGAAGATAAAAATTTGTTAAAACTTCTGGTGGAAGGACATGAAGGAAAAGATAACAAATTTGAAAAATTAGTTAGAAAATATGAGATTCCAGAGGAAAAGAAAGAGTTGGCTCAAAAAATGCTAGCAGTAATTAAAGATGCGGATGCTTTAGATAGGGTTAGAATTGATGTAAATTTTCCATTTTACATGAAAACAAATTTAAATCCAGATTATTTAAGAACAGATACTTCTAAAAGACTATTAAATGCTTCCTATGAATTAGAAGATTTGCACAAAAATGTAAATTTTTCAAATATATTGTCTTATAAAACTGATTTTCAGACAGAAGAGAAAAAAGACAAAATGCAATTTGCAAAGGAAAAGTTTGAAAATAGTATAAAAGTAGAATTAAGTAAATTGCCACAGATACCACGTAAAGTAAAGAAAAATTTAACTTTGTGTAAAGAAAAAATGTCTTATGTAGGAAGTCATGTAAAAGAAAAGATTGTTAGAAATATGAAGGTAAAACATTACCAAGAACAGCAAAAAGGGCTTGAAAAATAAAAGAAGGAGAAAACAATGAACAAATTCGTACATTTACACGTCCACAGTGAATTTAGTTTGCTCGATGGCATGTGTCGAATCAAAGATTTACCCAAAAGAGCCAAAGAGTTAGGAATGGACGCAATTGCGATTACAGACCACGGCGTTATGTTTCGGAAGCGTTAATTTTTATAAAGAATGTAAGGCACAAGGTATCAAACCAATTATTGGCTGTGAGGTTTATGTAGCACCACGTGCTAGATACGATAAACAATCTGGAATTGATGACCGATATGCCCATTTAATCTTGCTTGCCAAAAATCAAATAGGTTATGAAAATCTGATTAAATTAGTTTCGATTTCTTTTACAGAAGGCTATTATTATAAACCACGTATTGATACAGAAATATTAGAACAATATAGTGAAGGATTGATTTGTTTAAGTGCGTGTTTAGCAGGAAGTATCAACCAAGCCATTTTACAAGATGATATGGAAAAAGCAAAGGAAATTGCGTTGTGGCATAAACGTGTTTTTGGAGAAGATTATTATTTAGAGATTCAAAATAATGGTTTGGCAAAGCAAGTTATGGTTAACCAAAAATTAATTGAATTATCACGAGAATTAAATATTCCGCTTGTTGCAACAAACGATGCACATTATTTGAAAAAAGAAGATAGTTACAATCATGAAATTTTATTATGCATTCAAACAGGCAAAAAAATGACAGATGAAGACCGAATGCATTTTGAAACCGATGAATTTTATATCAAATCTCCAGAAGAAATGATGGACTATTTTTCCAATGTACCAGAAGCCATTGAAAATACTGTAAAAATTGCGGAAAAATGTAATTTCGAATTCGAATTTGGTGTAACAAAACTTCCTAATTATGATGTACCAGAAGAATTTGAAACCCATGAAGCTTACTTTAGAAAATTGTGCAACGACGGAATCAAAGAGCGTTATGGCGAAAATCCATCCCAGGAAATTTTAGACAGAGCAGAATATGAAATGAGTATCATTTCTAAAATGGGATATGTAGATTATTATTTGATTGTATGGGATTTTATTCATTATGCTAAAAGTGTTGGAATTAGCGTTGGACCTGGTCGTGGTTCGGGAGCTGGTTCAATTGTAGCGTATGCGGTGGGAATTACGGATATTGACCCAATTAAATATAATTTACTGTTTGAAAGATTTTTGAATCCAGACCGAATTAGTATGCCAGATTTTGATGTGGATTTTTGCTACGAAAGACGTCGGAGAAGTAATTGAATACGTTGCTAGAAAATATGGACAAGACCATGTTTCTCAAATTATAACCTTTGGTACAATGTCAGCCAGAAGTGTCATTCGTGATGTGGGAAGGGTGCTAGATGTACCATACAATGAAGTTGATAAATTGGCAAAAATGATTCCATTTGAATTACATATTACAATTGCCAAAGCTTTAGAAGAAAATCGAGAGTTAAAGGCGTTATATGAAAGTGATGAAACTGTGAAGAAAATCATTGATATTGCGCAAGGCTTAGAAGGCATGCCACGAAATGCTTCCACACATGCGTGTGGAGTTGTTATTACGAAAAATCCAGTCGATACGTATGTACCATTATATGTTAATGACGGAACGCCAGTAGCGCAATATACCATGACATTGCTAGAAGAACTTGGTTTACTGAAAATGGATTTTTTGGGGCTTAGAACATTAACGGTTATTGAAGATTGCAAACAATTAATTAAGAAAAATAGAGGAATCGAGGTTGTTTTTGATGAAGCAATGAATGACCCAAATGTTTACAAATTATGGCAAGAGGGCAACACATTTGGGATTTTCCAATTTGAGAGTGGCGGGATGACTTCTTTTATGAAGGAACTAAAGCCAGATTGTTTGGAAGATATTATTGCAGGTGTTTCGCTTTATCGACCAGGTCCAATGGACCAAATTCCGCGTTATGTGAAAGGAAAGCTAAATCCGGGTCATAATGAATATACGCATCCAGCTTTGGAACCGATTTTGAATGTTACGTATGGCTGTATGGTGTATCAAGAGCAAGTTATGCAGATTGTGCGTGATTTGGCAGGATATTCGTTACGGAAGAGCGGATTTGGTACGTCGTGCGATGGGAAAGAAAAAGTTGGACGTCATGGCAAAAGAGCGAGAAATTTTTATTCATGGACAATTGGATGAAAAGGGAGATGTTGTGATTCCTGGTTGTGTGCGAAATGGCATTGATGAGGAATCAGCTAATAAAATATTTGATGAAATGGTGGAATTTGCTAAATATGCTTTCAACAAATCTCATGCGGCTGCGTATGCAGTTGTTTCTTACAGAACAGCCTATTTGAAGGCATATTACAAAGAAGAATTAATGGCCGCCACGTTAAATAGTTTTTTGGGAAATTTGGATAAAATTCCAGTTTATGTGAACGATTGCAAAAAAATGAACATTGAAATTTTGCCACCTAATATCAATGAAAGCGATACGCGTTTTACGGTGGACCATAATAAAATTCGTTTTGGACTTCGGTACGATAAAAAATGTAGGAATTGCAGCTATCAATAGCATTGTAGAAGAAAGAGAAAAAAATGGTAAATACGAAAATTTTGCTTCTTTTTGTGAAAGAATTCAAGATAAAGGAATCAACAAAAAGTGCGTGGAAAGCTTGATAAAAGCTGGCGTTTTTGATGATTTCGGTAAAACAAGGGCAACGCTTTTGGCTTCTTTTGAAGGAATTATTGATTTGATTAACAATAGCAGTAAAAAAGTCATGGAAAATCAAGTTTCTATGTTTGATTTGATGGAAGAAGAGGAAGCCATTGAAACGAAAAAATATGTTTTTGTGGAAAAGCCTGAATTTGAAGAAAAAGAATTATTGAGCTTGGAAAAAGAAATGATTGGTGTATATATTTCGGGGCATCCTTTGGAAAAATATCGAGAATTGTTGGAAAAGATGACCAATATTAACACATTAAATTTATTAAAAATTAATGCGGATATGGAAGAATTTGGGAAAACAGTGGAATATAAAGATAATCAAAATGTCAAATATGCTGGAATTATTACCAAAATTAAGAAAAAGTTTACGAAAAATAATACGATTATGGCGTTTGTCACAATGGAAGATTTGTATGGAAGTGTGGAACTAATTGTGTTTGATAGTGTGTATCATCATTCACAAAATGCTTTGCTAGAGGAGAATGTCGTTTTGGTGGAAGGAAGGTTGTCAATTCGTGAGGATGAACCAGCCAAAATTGTAGCAAGTGCAATTAAAGATTTGAATGGAAATGGTGAAAAGCAAATTACGAATCAAAAAATTAATTCTATAACCATTGATATAACAGAATTATCAGAGGAAATGAAGGAGAAACTTCGTGGAGCAATTAAATTTTTTGCAGGAGATAGAGCCAATGTTAAATTGGAAATTTTGCAGGAAGGAACAACCAAACCTTGTGGAGGAATTTACATGACAAATGAAATTTTAGAGCAGTTTCAAGAAATTGCTGGAAAAGAAAAAATTATTTTAAAATAGAACTTGATTTTTGTTAAAAAACATAGTACAATACGAAAAGGTAAATCGAAGGAATGGAAGGAAAAATTGAATGAATAAAGAAAATGGATTTGCGTATCAAGTTTTGGTGTTAATCATTATCATTATTATTGCGATTGCTGGGGTTCTAATTAATAAATTAGTCGGAAGAAATGGAATGATTGAAAAGGTTACAGAAGTGGAGAGTAAATTTAGCAAAGAAGATGTTTTGGAAAAGATAAATTACAAAGTAACGCAAAAATTTATTGAACTCAATAACACAGCAAAAGCAAGTAATCAAAGTATTTCGTCGATTTATAATAGTGATGTTGTCCTTGCATTTTTGAAAGAAAATTTAATTATTGAGGAAATCAAAAATGAAGCGGGAGAACCGCAAGAAGGAATTTATTGGATTCATGTTGAAAATTTAAAAAATGAAGATGTTCATTATACAGGAAAATTTCAGTTGGAAAAAAGACAGGAAAAATATATGATTATTTGGTATGACGAAGTAGGAAATTCAGAAGAGATTGGAGAATTACTGATTCAGCAAATGATATAAAAAAGAAAAAGGCTATTTTGGAGCAAATACTAAAATAGCTTTTTATGTGTCTAAGGAGAAGTAGAAGAGATGAAAGAATCAAAAGATTATGGCTTTTTTAGAGCATTGAAGGATTTATTTAAGTATGCGGGAAAAAATAAAAGAAAATATATCATTGGAACTATATTTATGTTAATATTTGTACTGACTTCTATGATTTATACAACACAAAACTCGAATTTGATTGCTAGCATTATGAGTATGAAATTAGATTTAGCGGTAAAATTAGTTTTTGTATGTGCGATTTGGAGACTGATTTCCATCACATTTTGCCATAATCAGTGGAGAAAAATTGTTATTGATGCGGAAAAAGAAATTGTGTCTAATATTCAAAAAAATTTGTACCAAAAAATTTTAAATTTATCAATGACAACTTTTGATAAAATGGAATCTGGTAAATTTTTAACAACCATGAAAGCAGCAGAAAGTGAAATCATTACAACAATTACATCGTTACTTTTAGAAAGTGCTTATGTTGCAACTTCTTTCGTGATGCTAATTATTTTATTTTGTATTGATTATAAAATTGGTTTAGCAGTAACTTTTATTTCTGGCGTTAGTTTATATTTATTTAAAATCCAATTAAAAAAGTCGAAAGGCTATTTAGAAAAAGAATTTGAAAATGTAGAACAATACACAACGATGCTGAGTGAAACCTCAAAAGGAATCAAGGAAATAAAGGCTTTGGGGTTAAAAGAAAAATGCATTCAAATGTTTAGTCAATCGATTTGTGAGTTGTCAGAAGTAAGAAAGAAAAGAAGAATTCTAAACAAAACTGTTAACACAGCCAAATGGACAATTCGAATTATAGGAGACGCTTTATGTTTGCTCTATATTATTTCAAAGGTGGAAACAGGCGAATTTAGTGTTGAAATAGCAATGTTATTACTTACATACGCCAATAATATTATTGAGGATGTGTTCCACAGAATTATTGAACATGATTTTGGTATATCAGAATTTACAGCAAATATGAAAAGAATTCGTGAAATATTGGAAAATCGTCATTTAAAAGAAGAACAATTTGGTGATAAAGTGTATGGCCCTATAAAAGGTAGGATAGAATTTGAAAATGTAAGTTTCAAATATGAAGACATAGAACGAAATATTATAGAAAATATGACTTTTAGAATAGAACCGAAAACGAAAACTGCAATTGTAGGAAAAAGTGGTGCTGGCAAAACAACTATTTTTAAAATGTTATTAAGAGAATATGAGAATAATTCTGGCACAATAAAATTCGATGGAAAAGATATAAAAGAGTTTAATGAAGAAAGTTTTCGAAATGCAATTTCAATTGTAAATCAAGAGCCAATTTTATTGAATATGAGTATTAAAGAAAATCTTTTAATGGTTAATGAAAAAGCAACTCAAAAAGAAATTGAAAATGCTTGCAAATTAGCTAACATTGATGAATTTATTCATCAATTACCCAATCAATATGATGAAATAATAAATGAAAATAATAATAATATTTCCGTTGGACAAAAACAACGAATTGCAATTGCAAGAGCAATTTTAAGAGATACCCCAATTTTATTATTTGATGAAATCACCAGTGCACTAGATAATCATAGCAAAAACAAGATTGAAGAAACAATCGAAAAGTTAGCTAAAATGAAAACCATTATCTTGATTGCTCATTCGCTAGAAGTGGTAAAAGATTTTGACCATATTTTAATGATAAATGATGGAAGAATTATAGAACAAGGAAGTCATGAAGAATTGATTAAAAAGCAAGGAAAATATTACGAATTAGTGAATATATAAAGAAAAAAACTGATTTTAAGCTTATTCTTAAAATCAGTTTTTTATGATTTTTTACAAATGATACAAATTTTGTTCCACACAAGTTTTTGCTCTTTTGACAGTTTTTGGATTATCTGAATGAAGTGCATTTTCTAAAAATTCAGGATGCTCTATTAAAAATTCACGCATGCATTCATCTGGATTTTCGGTATATTTGTTTAGCATGTCCAATTGATTTTCATTGATGATACCTAATTCTTTGGCTTTTTTAAATAAAATATTATCGACTTGCAATAGAGTGAATGATTCAATATTATGTTCTTTTAAAGTTTGAGAACCACCTTGCATTCGGTCAACAACTGCTATACTTGTTATAATTTTTGAACCAAGAGATTCAATGGCTGGAATCCATGCTCTTACATAACTTGAAACAATATTAATTAAATCGGTAATATGTAAAATACGTTTGTTATCTAATTTTTCGATTGTTTTTGTTTCTTTAAAATCGTAAGTACTAACAACAGTTGATAAATCTTTATAAATGGTAATATGTGGCTTTTTTAGAAAATAAGCCATTAAAATAGAGAAGAACCAGTCGCGTCTTTCACCACCAGAAATATAGTCAATAGAAGTTAAATCAGTATTGGCTTCAATGAATTCTTTTAAAGAATCAATAACGATTTTATAGATTGCATTTTTTTGATATTGTGTAAAAACTTTTTCAAAAAGATTGGCAGGAATGGAATCTTTTGATACAGTTTCAAGTTGAATATCAATAAAATCAAGTAATTCTTGTGCGGATTCTGGACTTCCATAAAGAAAGTGAGTATTATTATAGTAAGGACTGATAGTTCCTGAAGTTAACCAAAATGGTTCATTTTCTTTGCATATTTGGAATGCATTTGTTTCGAATAGTAGAGACATTAAATCGTTCATAAAATTTCCTCCTTAAATTAAAACATTATCATTACTATACTAGAAAAATCAGAAAAAGTCAATGTTTCACAAAAAATTATTCTGCAAAATATGACATTTTTTGATACTATTTTCCCAAAATGTATAGACAAAATGAAAAATTTCAGGTAAAATAAATAGTAACAATTTACTTGAAGGAGAAGAAAATAAAATGAGAATGAGTACAATGGATAAAGAAATCATGAGTGAAAGAGAAGAACTAAAAAGAGCGCAGAAGATGCGAAGAAATAAAAAGAAAAATGGTAAAAAAGGCACTTCCGATAGCAATTATATTGGTGTCAAAAGATTTTTTTCAATCATGTTTATATTAGGGTCCATTGGAATTATATCAGGTTTAACACTTTTATATGGACCATGGAATGGCTTTCGCGATTGGCTTATCACAACCGCTATGACTACCATGACGCACCAATATTTTGCAACTTGGTTTTACGATGATGATGTCATCAAGGATACACTAAATCGAAATAAAGTCGTAGAAATCAATGAAGATACCAATACAGACATGATAGAAATTGCTAACAAACAAACGACCAATTATGAAAACGAATACGAAAGACAAATTCTAGAACGTGACCCTAAAAATAATGATTACAAAATCATTGAAATCAATGAAAAGAATTTTACAGGTTATTTAGCAGCTATTTATGACCCATCTAGAATTCAAGCGGTTTGTACTAAAAATTTAGGTGTGTCTGGTCAATATTTAACAACCATGGCAGAAGATAACGATGCACTAATTGCTATTAATGGAGGCGGTTTTGTTGACCCTAATTTCAATAGTACAGGTGGTACACCACTTGGTGTAACCATTTGTGATGGAACGTATAAATCTAAAGCCAATTATTCTGGCGCAGGAGGAATTATTGGTTTTACAGAAGATAATAAATTGATTCTAACATCAAAAGTATCGGTAAAAGAAGCTGAAGATAAAGGCATTCGAGATGCGGTAACATTTGGCCCATTTTTGATTGTAAATGGAAAAGCCTCTTCCGTTGTTGGCAATGGCGGTTGGGGAGAAGCACCTAGAACAGCAATTGCACAAAGAAAAGATGGAATTGTTTTATTTTTAGTTATCGACGGTAGAACGCTTTCAAAACCAGGTGTTGACATGGATGATTTAATTAAGATTTTACAAAGATATGGTGCCTATAATGCTGCCAATCTAGATGGAGGAACCTCAAGTGTATTAGTTATCAACAATACCATTGTCAATGACCCAATTGACAGTACTGGTGCACATAAAACAAGACCAATTTCAACAGGATTTATTGTAACAAAAGATGAAAGTGATGATGGAGACCACGCAGTTGTTGCAGATAAATTAGGGGAGGACGAAGATTAATGGTTGAAATATTTGCAGACTTGCATGTTCACATTGGAAGAAGTGAAAAAGGAAAGCCAATCAAAATAACGGCTGCTAGAAGTTTGAATTTTGCCAATATTGCCAAAGAATGCGCAGAAAAAAAAGGAATTCATATGGTAGGAATTATTGATTGTGCTTCTCCTTATGTAATAGAAGATATTGAGGAATTTTTAAAACAGGGCGAAGCGGTTGAAATTCCAGATGGTGGAATTATTTATAAAGATAAAGTTTGCATCATTCTAGGAAGTGAAATTGAAACTGCTGAAATAAACGACGAAGGAAAAACGGGAAGTGCTCACAATTTGTGTTATTTTCCAACGTTAAAGGATATCAAAGCTTTTTCGCATGAAATGTCAAATCACATCAAAAATATGACGCTTAGTTCACAAAGAGCAAATCTATCAGCATATCAGTTAATCGACATTGTGGAAAAATATCATGGAATTTTGATTCCTGCCCATTGTTTCACACCACACAAAAGTTTTTATGGCAATTGTACATCTTCCTTAAAACGTATTTTCAAAGAAAAGTACAATAAAATTCCAGCCATTGAATTAGGTTTAAGTTCAGACACATTTTTAGCAGATGAAATAATGGAATTAGAAACCAAAACCTTTTTAACCAATTCAGATGCCCATTCGCTTCCTAAAATCGCGAGAGAATACAATAAAATGCAATTAGAGGGCATTAGTTTTAAAGAATTTTTGAAGGCACTGAAAAATGAAGAGGGACGAAAAATCACAGCCAATTACGGTTTAGACCCAAAACTTGGAAAATATCATAGAACATATTGTGAAATTTGTGATAAACGAATTGAGGGAAATGCGCCAGTTATCAAGTGCAATACTTGTGATAGTAGAAATATCACAATGGGAGTGTTTGACCGAATTGAAATGATAAAAGATAAGGAAAAAACGCAAAGTCCAGCTTTTCGTCCAGAATATATTTATCAAATTCCACTAACCTTCATTCCAGGCTTAGGAAACAAAACGATTGATAAATTATTAAACCATTTTGAAACTGAAATGACAATCCTACATAAAGTTTCAAAAGATGATATTGAAGCAGTAGTAGGAAACAAAATTGCTCAAAATATTATTTTAGCCAGAGAAGGAAAAATGCATATCGTAGAAGGGGGCGGAGGAGTTTACGGAAAAGTAGAATAAAATGAAAAATAGATGAATACACTTGAATATACAAATCAAAAGGAAAAGTGTTATGAGAGATAAAAGTGTATTTTGGAATTACATGAAAAATAATAAAAAGAGTTTAGGATTTCTATTTATAATATTTTTATTAGGAATGATAGTAGGAATTTCTTTTATCAATAAAGCAAATGAAAATCAGATGCAGGAAATAGGGTCCTATGTAAACTCATTAAAAGATAATATAAAATCATCAGATTCTATTAATAAAACCGTAATTTTGATGCAAAGTATCAAACAGAATTTACTGTTTGTAGGGATGATATGGTTTTTAGGCTGTACTTTATTAGGAAGCTTTTTGATTTATGTGGCAGTTGCTTATAAAGGTTTTTCAATTGGATATACAGCATCAGCTATTATCGCAACTTTAGGAGTAAAATCACGGTACAATTTTTGTTGTATCTTCTTTATTAATCCAAAATTTGATTTTTCTTCCTATGCTATTCGTATTATCAAATAGCGGAATTAAATTATATAGAAATTTAAGGCAAAACCAATATATAAACATAAAACTGGAATTTGTAAGACACACAATAATAGCAATAATAGTAGCTATATTTTCTATTGTAGCTAGTTTTATAGAAATTTATATTTCTACAAATATTTTATTTTTTTTGAAAAATTTTCTGTAAAACTCTTTACTTTTTTAGGAAAATCTGATATAACTATAATGTCTTATGTAAATTATAAAGAAATGGGGTATAATCATGGATAAACAAATAAAACTTTTTTTAGATTTTTTGCAAAACGAGAAAAAATTATCAAATAATACATTACAATCGTACAAAAGAGATATTTTACAATATCAAACTTACATAGACAAAAATAAATTAAATTATTTAAAAGTAGATTCAGATCAATTAAATAAATATTTAAAAAGTTTAACAAAAGCCAATAAAAAAGCTTCTACAGTTTCTAGAAACTTAGCAACGATTCGAGCATTTTATCAATATTTAATACGTACTAAGAAAGTAAGAAAAGACCCAACAGAGGGGATACATGCTCCAAAAGTTGAAAAAAATATACCAAGTGTATTAACAGCAAAAGAAGTTGAGTTATTACTAGAGCAACCTAAAAATATAGATTTAAAAGGAATTCGCGATAAAGCCATGCTTGAAATTGCTTACGCAACAGGAATGAGAGTAACAGAAATTATTTCCTTAGATGTGACAGATGTTAATGTAGAAGAAAGCTATGTTGCATGCAATACAGGAAATAAAAAAAGAACAATTCCGTTAGGTTCAATGTCTTTACAAGCTTTGGTTGAATACATAGAAAAAGCTAGACCAGTTTTAATAAAAGATGAAAAAGATAAAGCACTTTTTGTTAATATTAATGGAAAAAGACTTACCAGACAAGGATTTTGGAAAATTGTTAAATATTATAAAGAACAAGCACATATTTCAAAAGATATTACACCACATGTTTTAAGACATTCATTTGCTACTCATCTTTTAAGAAATGGAGCAGATTTAAAATCTATCCAAACTATGCTGGGACATTCTGATATATCATCAACACAAGTTTATATGCAATTTAAAAACGAAAATTTAAAAGATATTTATAATAAAGCGCATCCACGTGCGTAAAATAAAAAGTAGAAATAAAATTGTCATACTTGACAAACTCCTTACATAAAATATTAGTAATAATATTTTATAAAGGAGTTTTTTATGTGTGGAATTGTAGGAATTGTAAATTATGAAGAAGACCTTTCGAATGGGCATACGATTATTGGAAATATGACCAAAGCTTTAACTAGACGAGGACCAGATGAAGAAGGAACATTCGTTAAAAAACATTGTAATCTAGGGCACAGAAGGCTTAGCATTATTGATATCGAAAATGGAAAGCAACCAATGTCATGTAAAATTAACGATATTACATATACGATTGTATACAATGGGCAATTGTATAATGCGCAAGAATTAAGGAAGACCTTAATTAGCAACGGATTCGACTTCAAAGGTCATTCAGATACAGAAGTTTTACTGAAAAGTTATATTTTTTATGGGAAAGAGGTTTGTAAACAGCTTAACGGAATTTTTGCATTTGCGATTTGGAACGATAAAACAGAAGAGCTTTTTCTTGCCCGAGACCATTTTGGAATTAAGCCTTTGTATTATTCAATAGCAGACCATAATTTGATTTTTGCTTCAGAAGTCAAAGCCATTTTTGAACATCCAAAATCAAAACCAATTTTAGATAAAACAGGAATCTCTGAGCTTTTTGGAATCGGACCAAGTCACACGCCAGGTATTAGTCCATTTAAAGGAGTTCAAGAATTAGAACCAGCTCATTTTATGATATATCACAAAAATGGTTTGCAAAAACACGAATATTGGAAATTGGAAACCAAAGAACATACCGATGATTTGGAAACGACATCTGAAAAAATTAAGTTTTTACTGCAAGATTCCATTGAAAGACAGTTGGTTTCAGATGTACCGCTTTGTTGTTTGCTGTCAGGTGGTTTAGATTCAAGTATTATTACAGCGTATGCAAGTAAATATTATCAGAAAAAATATGGTCAAAAACTATCCACATTTTCGGTAGATTATGTGGATAATGACAAAAATTTCGTCAAAAGTGATTTTCAACCAAACACAGATAATTACTACATTGATTTAATGGTAAAAGCGTTTGACACAGACCACCACAGAATTGTATTAGACACGCCAGAATTATATAAAAGCTTAGAAGAGGCTATGATAGCACGTGATTTTCCGGGAATGGCAGATGTGGATTCATCGTATTTGTTATTTTTCCGAGAAGTCAAAAAACAAGCCAAAGTTGCACTTTCTGGGGAATGCTCGGATGAGATTTTCGGCCGGATATCCATGGTATTTTAGAAAAGATAGTTTAGAAAGTAATACATTCCCATGGTCACTTGCCATTTCCGAAAGGCAAAATTTGTTAAATCCAGAAATTGCGAAAAAAATTGATTTGAAAGATTATATTAATCATCAATATGAAACTTCGTTAAGTAAAGTAGAATTTTTGCCAAATGATAGTGAAATTAATAAATTAGAACGAAAATTAATTTATTTAACTTCCAATTGGTTTATGCAAACCTTGTTAGATAGAACGGATAGAATGAGTATGTACAATGGATTTGAGGTTCGTGTACCATTTTGTGATGTTCGAATTGTGGAATATTGTTGGAATATTCCTTGGGAAATGAAAGCCTATAAGGGAAGAGAGAAAGGACTTTTGCGATATAGTATGCGAGATGTTTTGCCAGAAGAAATTATTAATCGAAAGAAAAGTCCATATCCAAAGACGCATAATCCAAATTACATGAAGATTGTGAAGGAAGGTTTGCAAAAAATCATGGAAAATAAGGAAGCGCCAATTAATCAATTATTAAATCGAGAATATATTTTAGACATTATTGAAACAGAAGGAAAAGCGTTTACTAGACCATGGTTTGGGCAATTGATGACAGGTCCACAACTTATGGCATATTTAATTCAAGTGAATAAGTGGTTGGAAAAATATCAGCCAGAGATTGAAATATAAAAAAAAGAACACCTTACTTTTGGTTTGGTGTTCATTCTTTTGTTATTCAGAAAATCCTAGCTCCTAAAAAAATTTACTTAGAATGATTAGATAATTTGTCAAGAGTACCAAAAGTAATTTGTTACCAACCATAGATAGAAAAAGGAGTTCCATTTTGATAATACTCAATTGCTTTTCTTACATAAGGAATTACATTATCTGGTAATTTATCTAAATCATAAAATTTAAGTTCATCACATTTATCGTTTTCCATAATTTGGATTTCTCCAGCATAGTTTTTACAACTCAAAAAATAATCAATACTTTCTCTGTCAGGCGTTTTGCGATGCATAACATGAACAATTTCTAAATCTTTTTCCGAAATGACAATTCCAGCTTCTTCCAAAGCTTCTCGTTTCATGGCTTGAATCACACTTTCATTTCCATCAATATGACCAGCTACAACACTATAATTTCCATCTTCATACCCAGTATTATATCTTCTTGATAATAGTATTTTGTTATTTTCTATTAAAATTAAATGTACAGCAGTAACTAATTTGAATCTTTCCATTTTTTTCTTCCTTTCTTTTAATTGATAAAATCATCATAAAACAAATATTTTAGTATGTCAAGAAAAATTTGAAAGAAAATAATATTGACACAAGATATTGGAAAAGATATAATAAAAGGCAATGTAAAGGAGAAGATTATGAGATTAGATAAATTTTTAAAAATAAGTCGTGTGATAAAGCGTAGAACGGTTGCAAATGAAGCAGCAGATAGCGGAAGAATTTCGGTGAATCGGAAAAGTGGTGAAACCGAGCTATGATGTAAAAGTAGGCGATATAATTGAAATTAAGTTTGGCGATAAAGTTTCGAAATTTGAGATTTTGAAAGTTCCAGAAAAAGTAGGGAAGGATTTAGGAGAATTGATTAAGATTTTGTAAAAGAAAAGAGCTTTCTAGTGAAAGCTCGTGAGAATAAATCCAAGAATTGTAGCAAAAGATGCTATACTTAAAGAAGTGTAAGCCAATATTGCACAATGAAATTTGCACTTTTCTAAAGTGTTATAGAGATGGTTGATTTTAATGGTAAAAGTGTAGATTCTATTCCAAAAGCGAAATGACTTTTGGATAGTTAAAGAATCCTGTTGACTTGGGATGTATGAAGTGCCTTTTTTCTTTGTCCGAGACAATAAGGTGATACTTATTATCAAACTAACAAGGCTGGAAAACATGATTAATTCGTTTATAGTTGCCCAATATTTAAAAGAAAGTACATTTAAACAACTACAAAAGAACAGTATCTTTTCCAAGTTTTCGGTTTTTACGTTTCCTATAATTTTTCTCATTTTTAATCCTCCCTATTTAAAAAAGTTTACTCCAGATGTAGCGTAGGAGTCATATAATAAATTAATTGGTATAAATATATTATACCACAAATTAACATAAATTTCAAAAAACGGTTCACATGAAAGTGAACCGTTAAAATTTTTCTATTGTGCAAACGCTTGACGTCCTTTTTTGAAAGGGAGAATATTGGTAAGATCGCTTGCTTTTTTAATTTGTTTTTGTGCTTTTTCTTGTTCGATTTGTCTAGCTTGACGTTCTGCCATTGTTTCACAAATTGCTTTTTGATAGGTAAAATGTGTATCTTGAGCGATTTTTTGCCAATTATAGTCTTTTTTGACCTTGCTTAAAGCATTTTTTACTACATCATTACATAATTTTGGGTCAAATAAAAGAGTTAAAATGGAATCAGCAAGGGAATTAGCATTTCCTGCGTAACTTTTCATACCATTAATTCCATGGTCTACAATTTCATTTAAACCACCAATATCAGAAACGACAACGGGTGTACCAGAAAGCATCGCCTCTAAGGCAACAATGCCAAATGGCTCATAGGTACTAGGGAAAACGGAAACATCCGCACATTTATACATTTTTTGTACATTTTTAGAATTCATATAACCTGCAAAGTAAACTTTATTTCCTAAGCCTAAGCTATTGGCTTGATTTCGTAATTCATCAATCATACCACCTTTACCGCAAATGACTAATTTAGAATCATGATAATTTGCTAATATTTTTGGCATAGCAGCAATCAAATTTTGAATTCCTTTTTCATAAACAAGTCTACCCATAAACAAAATAATTTTTTCATTGTCCATTGCATATTGTCTTCTAAAATCATAATCTCGTTCAACATCGTTAAACAAATTAATATTCACACCATTTGGGACAACATTAATTTTTTCATAAGGTAAACCAAAAAGGCGTTGTAATTCATTTTTCATATAGTTACTATTGACGATTACTTCAGAAGATTCGTAAGTAAGCATCCATTCTGTATCATTGATATATTTTTGCGTTTCACCGTTAATACCGCTATTTCTACCAGCTTCGGTTGCATGAATGGTAGAAACCAATGAAATATCATAGGCTGATTTTAATGTTTTTCCAGCATAAGCAGTTAACCAATCATGAGCATGAATCAAATCAAACTTTTCTCCTTTTGCGATTAATTCGCTTACTTTAGCAATCATATTGAAGTTGAGTTGCATAACCCAATCAATAAAGTTATTTGGTTGAATCATGAAGTTATCAACTCTGTGAACACTGACGCCTTTATCATCTTCAAAATAGGGTACGTTGCCATCACGATAAGTTACAACCGTTACATCATGACCGTCTTGATATAATCTGTGTGACAAATCATGTACAACTCTTGCAATTCCTCCTACAACTCTTGGTGGGTATTCCCATGATAGCATCAAAATTTTCATATTTTTTTCGTACTCCTTTCAAAATTCATTTGTGTTTTTTTATTTATTTTGTCAAGTGCAAATTTTATTTTTAGTTCCTATTCTTATTGTACAAAATAACAGGAAAAAAGTAAATGTTTTTTTACAAAAAAGTACAAAATTTTTCAAAAAGTTTTCTTTTTTTCGTTTCTATTACATTTTTTTTAAAAAGTTCTAAATTTGTATTGATTTTTTTTAGCTTTATAGATACAATATATATTATTGTTAAAACATACAAAGGAGGAAAGAATGTCGGAGAATATAAATGAAACGAAAAAAGAGAAGAAAACTCCTAAAAAAATTGAGAAAAAGCAACTAACCCAAAATAACAATAAAGCCAATGAAAAAATAGATAATAAAAAAAATCATAAAATAGAAAACAAGAGCATTCAAAATAAAGTAATTGATAATATTAAAAATTTTATTTCTAAAATTATAGAAATGCAAGAAAAAGTGAAACGTGATGAAGAAGAGGAAAAAGAATTAAAAAAGACAGAAAAGCTTGCCAATAAAGAAAAAGAAGAAGTAAGCAAATCTCCTTATTTATTAGAATATTATGATTTGCCATTTCGATATAATGAAACAGTTGTCAAAGTTTTGGCGCAAACGCCCAAAAGATTATTTGTTTATTGGGATGTTTCAGACAAAGATAAACAAATGTATTTAAATACATTTGGTGAATATTTTTTCAACGATACTTATCCAGTTTTGTTAGTGCATAATGAAAATAAAAACACGACCTCCGAAATTCCAATCAATGATTTTGCCAATAGTTGGTATTTAGATATTTCAAATCCTAGAGATCAATATGTTATTCAATTAGGGCGAAAATTTAAAGCTCATGTCAAACCGCAAATTAATTCAGAAATTGAAAATGAGAATATTCCTTTGTATAATGATTATTTATTTGTTGCTATGTCAAATCCATTAGAAGTTCCCAATGACCATATTTTATTTGAAGAAGTTAAACCAAGTATTACGTATAGAAATGTAAAAACGTATGAAGAAGAAATAAAAAATATAGAAATTTCCAATGTTCAAGAGGAAATTACAGAATTATACAAGAAATTATATTCTGATGAGAGTATATTAAATGAAAACGGAAAATTTGATATGCTAAATCCATCATCAGCAGGAACCAGTAGTAGTATTGCAAAATAAGGAGATTTTATGAAAAATGTAAAAGGTTATGTCAGTTTTGTGCTTCATGCACATCTTCCTTATATACATCATCCAGAAAATGAAAATTATTTAGAGGAAGAATGGTTATTTGAAGCAATTTCAGAAACTTATATACCATTGTTATTAAATTTTAAAAAATTAGAAGAAGAAGGTGTAAAATTCAGACTAACGATGACCATGACGCCTCCTTTACTAAATATGCTTGATAATCAATTGCTTCAAGAACGATACATCAAATATTTGAACAAACACATTGAACTTTGCGAAAAAGAAGTGGTCAGAACAAAATACGATGAACGTTTAAATCGCTTGTCCCACTATTATTTAGAACGATATTCCAATGATTTGCATGTTTTTCGAGATGTTTATGAATGCAATATTATTCAAGGATTCAAGCACTTTCAAGACAGCGGTTTTTTGGAAATTATTACGTGTGGTGCGACGCATGGTTATTTTCCGATTTTGTATGTTAATGAAAAAACGGTCAGAGCGCAGATTGCGGTTGGTGTGCAGACCTATGAAAAGTTTTTTGGAAGACGTCCTAGAGGAATTTGGCTTCCAGAATGTGGTTATGTGCCAGAAGCAGATAAGTATTTGAGAGAATTTGGGATAGAATTTATTATAACAGAAACACATGGTGTTTTATATGCCAATCCAACGCCAATTTACGGAACCTATGCACCCATTGTTTCGCCAGAAAATATTGTTGCTTTTGCGCGTGATTTGGAATCTTCTAGACAAGTTTGGAGCTCAATTTCAGGTTATCCGGGGGATTTTAATTATCGTGAATTTTATCGAGATATTGGATATGAAGCGGATTACGAATATATCAAACCTTATATTGCTAGCAATGGTGTGCGTGTTAATACAGGAATTAAATATCATAGAATTACAGGAAAAACGGATCAAAAGGATTATTATGATGTACAATGGGCGAAAGATTCTGCCGAAAAACAAGCAGGACATTTTATGGATTGTCGTACCAAACAAATTGAAAGTTTAGCAAATACGATGGATGTGCCACCAATTATTACGTGTCCATATGACGCAGAACTTTATGGACATTGGTGGTATGAAGGTCCATATTGGTTATATATTTTATTTAAGAAAATTTATTATGATGATTGTAATTTTGAATTAATTACGCCAAGTGATTATATTGATAGACACCCGAATATTCAAGTTTCCACGCCATGTCGTTCTAGTTGGGGAGCCAATGGATATAGCGAAGTTTGGCTAAACCCAACGAATGATTATGCACATCGTCATTTGCATAAAGCAGGAGATAGAATGTGTGAGTTAGCATATTTGTATCCAAATGAAGGGGATACTTTGCGTAGACAGGCGCTAAATCAATGTGCTAGAGAATTGTTGCTCGCGCAAAGTAGTGATTGGTTGTTTATTATTACGAATGGAACGATGGTAGAATATGCGCATAAAGCGATAAAAGAGCATATTGGGCGATTTACAAAATTATATTATCAAATTAAAAATGACAAAATTGATGCCCAATATTTATTAGATGTATTTGATAAAGACGATATTTTTCCAGAAATTGATTATATGATTTATCATTAATGAGAGGCAAGGTTTTACTTAAAACAGAAAGAAAGGATGTAAAAAAATGGAAGTATATGACAATGCAAATAATTTAGCGAAAGCGATTAAAGATTCGAAAGAATATAAGGAGTACAAACAAATCAAAGAAGAATTATTTGTTGATTTGAAATTAAAAGAACAAGTAGAAGAATTCGAGAAAATCCGCTATGAAGAGCAACTTTTGGCAATGCAAGGAGAAACACAAAGCAATGAAAAAATGCAGAAATTGCAAGAGCTTTATCAAATTCTAGTGCAAAATCCAAAGGTAAAAGATTATTTTGACAAAGAAGTTCGTTTTAATGTGATGATTGCAGATGTGAATAAAATTATTGGAGAAGCGATTAAGGATGTATTAAATTAGTAGTTTGTCTTCTTGTAAAAAAAGCAACAAAAATCGTTCGACAAAATATGACAAAAGGAGCGAAAATGCAAATTCTAGAAAAATGTACGCTATGCCCACATGAATGCAAAGTAAATAGAATCAAAGGAGAAACACGGAAAATGTAAATCAGATAGCCAGATAAAAATATCGCTTGTTGATTTGCATTTTTTTGAAGAACCGTGTATTAGTGGAAAAAGTGGTTCTGGAGCAGTCTTTTTTTTAGGTTGTAACATGAATTGTAAATTTTGCCAAAACTATGAAATTAGTCAAATGCGGCAAAGGAAAAATGGTGACAACTGAACAATTAGCCAATGAATTTTTGAAATTGCAAGAAAAAGGAGCTAATAATATTAATCTTGTGACAGGCTGTATATATGTGCCTCAAATAATGGAAACGATAAAGTTAGCGAAAAGACAAGGTTTGAAGATTCCAATCGTTTATAATTCAAGCGGATATGAGAAAAAAGAAACGATTCAAATGTTAGAAGGTTATGTGGATGTTTATTTGCCAGATTTCAAATATTTTTATAATGATTTAGCAAAGGACTTGTCAGGGATTGACCATTATTTTGAAGTGGCTTCCAAAGCGATAAAAGAGATGTATCGACAAGTTGGAAATCCTAAATTTGATGAAAAGGGAATGATTCAGAAAGGATTAATCATCAGGCATCTTGTGCTTCCGAATCATTTGCAAAATACAAAACAAGTATTGAAATGGATTCATAAAAATATGGATTCAGAAGTTTATGTAAGCGTTATGGCACAGTATTTTCCAGCCCATAAAGCGTTAGAAAGGCAGGATATTAATCGAAAATTAACCAAAGAAGAGTATGAAGAAATTCTTGCTTATATGGAACGTTTAGGATTGCAGAATGGTTATACGCAAGCATTAGAGGAAAATGAATGCCAATATGTACCTAATTGGGATACATAATTTCTGGTTTGTCAAGTTATGGTACAATCTCAGAAAGTGAGAGAAAAATATTAAAATCGTATAAAAACGCTTAAAAATGACTCTAATGATAGCTAATTAGAAAAATTGAAATTGAAAAAGTAGAAAAAATATGCTATAATAAAATTACAAAGTAAATAACATCCCTGCGAAGTACGTGTAGACTGAATTTTTAGAACCTACAAGTTTTGGATACGGGAGTTTGCACTCTAGATATGGCGTGTATGCTTGAGACGATTTATCCTCTCGAGAAACCCAGGAATATCTAGGAAAACACCCACCTGTGTGAGTACAGGTCCATAAAAATTCACACCTTACGGCTTAGACGTGGGGAATTTTTTTGTGTAAAATAAAAAAAGCGGAATATCCGCTTTTTTGAATTAATTATTAAAATCTAAATTTGAAATTCGATAAATTCCATTATTCGATGATTTAAAAGTAGCGGTTAAATGAAATATTTCAGGGGAAGTAGCTTCTAAATCTGGGTCGATATAAGTTATTTCATATGTAATAACATTATTTTTATTCGAAATCAGTTTCATAGTTTGAATATCGAAACTCATTCCACTTGCGCCTGCATTAAGAATTGCTAAAGAACCATTGGAATTGATAAATGCTTTTTGACCACTTTTGTAATCAATTGTACCATAATATTCTTCAAAATAATCTGTTGTAATATATTCTAGTAAAGCATTTTTAAAATCGGAATAGCCAAGTGATGTTTTGATGTAATTATTAGAAATCTGTTCTGCGTTGTTTAAGTCTTCATAAGTTAGTAAATTTGCATTTACTAAAACGGCCTCTGGAGAACCAGAACCATAGATTGGTAAGAATTTCTCTAATATAGTTCTACATTCTTGTTCGATATTTTGTGTAGTATTGGATGGATTTTTAGGCGTTGTGGTTTGGGTTGTTGAATCTGAGTTATTCGAGGGTAGATTTTCCGTAGTTGTATTTTCAGAAGTAGAAGTAAGGGTATTTTGCAAATTGTCGATGGTATTTTTAACGGTACTAAGTTCGCTGTTTAGTTGATTTACCTCCTCAAATGCAATCTGTTTTTCTTGGTACATATTGTACATGAAGTATCCCATACCAATAATTACAAGAATGGCGATTACTAAAAAAAGACTGGTAACACTAATGGTAATTGTTTTTTTCTCATTCATATATATTTCCTCCTATGAATAAACTTTATCAATAATGTAAAATTCTGTCAATGGAAAAAATAATATATATGTAAACTTTTATATCCTTATCTATAGAAAAATTGTCGAGGAAAAATAAAAATAATATTGCTATTATTTTTATTTTAAGTTATACTAATTTAAGAGGTGTTGTGAGATGAAAAATCAGAAACGGAATTACTATGGTGAGTTTGGTAATTTATATTGCGTCATTTGTAATTGTGATTGCGATTGTCGGAAGTATTACGATATTTTTTAATAATAATATAAGAAATTTAAAAGGAACAGAAAGTGTTAGTTCTGAATATAATAAATTTAATTTGTATTTGTTGGAATATACTAAAAATCAATATGAAATTTTAAAATGTGAAAAAACAGCAGAGGGAAATCAATTTATTACATTTACCAAAGAGGGAAAAAGTGATACTTTTATAAAAGTAGGAAATATTCTTTATTATAATCAAATAAAATTATGTGGCAATGTGGATGATTTTGAATTGGAGCAAACGACAGCCGAAAATGGAAAAAAAGTATTAAAAACTTACTTAAAAATTGCGGGAACAGTCTATACAACGGATTATGTGTTAGAATAAAAATAAGCGGAAAATTAGAAATTCCGCTTATTTTTTTATAGAAATTTTTTTAATCGATTAATGCTATTTTCTTGGAAAGCAATAAATCCATTTAAAATGTCTTTTACTTCGTCAGATGCCTCAGGACTTTGATTTAGAAGTTTTACGCCTTTAATAATTCCCATATCGTAGCCTTGAATTAGTATTTCAGAAAGCCCGAGAATTCGATTTGTCATTTCTGGTATTGAATTGAATTCCTGTCCAACCCATAACTTTTTCACCCATTGGTGTGTCATCTGGAATTTCACCAATTTCTTCAAATTTTTGATTAATTCGATTTTCTGTTTCTTGATATCGATTATATTGATAAGTTAATTCATCTTTGAATTTTTCATCGGTACTTTTTTGAGATAGCATGGCAATGGAATCTTTTCCCATGCATACGCCTTTGTGTACTTCATTTAAAATTGTTAAATCGTCCATAAAATCCTCCTTTAAAATCTTAAATTTAATATTTGTAAAATGCATAAAATTATTCGGAAAAAATAGATTTGGCAAGAATAGGATGAATAGAAAATTGAATATAAGCAAAGATAAATAATAGTAAAAAAGTAAAAAAAAGAATCAGAAAAAATAGATATTTTTTAGGAAAGTGAGGTAAGAAAGTGAATTTTATCGATCCAAAGCATAAAGAATTTTATGAAAATACATTGAAACAAATAGAAGAATTTCGAAGGACAGATGTGTATTATCGTTCTTTTGTTTATACATTAGGAATGAATCAAGTAACAAGACGCCATATTAATGAAATTTTTGATATTTTAAGAGGCGAAATTAATGTGGATGCTTTAAGTAAAAGTTGGCAGACAGGAATTTCTAGAAAAGTGACGGAGCTTGCTTTTAATTTGTGGAATGATTGTCAATATGAAAGTTCAGAAGCGATTGAAAAAAATAATATTTCTGGAAATTATCATGTTAGTCACATTTTTAGTTGTGCCTATGCGCCTTATTTTTATGAAGCTATAAAATTGCGTTTTCCGGAATATACCAAATCAAATGAAAATGAAGAAGATATGTAATTTTACATGTCTTTTTTGTATATACGCAATACAAAAATATATACGAAAGTATTGCACAGGAAAATTTTATATGATAAAATAAAAAAAACGTGGGGGATAAAAATGAAATTAAAAATGGAAAATAAAAAAGGAATTACATTAATTGCACTAATGATTACAGTTATCGTATTATTAATTTTAGCAGGCGTTTCATTGAGGTTGATTACTGGAAATGAAGGAATTTTGAATAAGGCAGAAAAAGGGGTAAGTAAAAATAAAAAAGCAAGTGAAGAAGAAGAAATTGGGTTAGTTATGAGTGAAATGAAAATTGCTTATTATGATGATAATCAGAATAAGAGTTTTGAAGAATATAAAAAAGATTTTTTAGATAATTATCAAACTCCAAGTGGTGGAACGATTCATTATAATGAACAGGGAGAAATGACATTTACCGATAGTCAGGGAAATATCAAAAATATAATTATAAATGAAGATGGAAGCATCCGTTTAGAAGAAATTAAGAAAGAGGAGAATAATGTTGATTTTGAACAATATATTAATGAGCATATACAAGTAGATTATAAAATTTATATTAGTTCAAAAACTGGAAGTGATGTTGCAGGAGATGGAACAGAAAAAAAACCTTATGCAACATTAGATAAAATTGCTGAAGTAGGAATTATTGAAAATGGTTATCGCTATGCCATAATTTTAATGGATGGTGAATATGAATTAACAACAAAAATGTTTACGCTAAATTGTAATCAAGCAATAGATATTATTGGAAATAAGGAAAAAACTCGTTTAAAAGTGGGAACGCTGTATGGTGTAGATGGTTATTCAAGTGGTGGAGGAAGTCAGGCATATGCTGTTAATATTTATCGATTGATTTGGAGTGGAGATATAGAGGGACCGAATACAATTTTTTTGCATACTAAATTAAGCTTATATAATGTTGCTTTTGATATTAGTTTTTCTTCTGCTATTTATAGTTATTTTATTAGTTGTGGTTTTGGATGCTATTTTTATAACTGTACATTACCAAAGTCAGTGGGAAACTTTTTAAGAACGTGGAATGGAGGTCTTATTCGATTAACAAATTGTTATGGTGGATTTACTTCTGGTTATCAAACAGCAGATTCGTATTGGAATTACCAAACGAATTATATAACGCAAACGCCACAGCTAGATGAGCAATATAGAATAACAGAAGAAAAAAGCAAATGGCAAAATATAGGAACGGATACAAATCCAGACGGAACACAAGCTAATATAGGTGTTTATGGAGGAGAATTTTCGTGGGAAAAGTAAAGGAATTTTGAAGAAATAACGAAATCGTTATTTCTTTTTTATTGCTATCTTTATTTTCTTTTGATATAATACTTAAAAATAATAAATCTAGAAAATAAGAGGAAAATAAATGGAGTGGACAGAGGAACAAAAAAAGGCAATTTTTGAAAAAGAGAATAATATATTAGTAGCAGCAGCGGCTCGGAAGTGGAAAAACGGCTGTTTTGGTCGAACGAATTATTCAAAAAATATTGAATGATAAAATTGATATTGACAAATTATTAGTGGTAACTTTTACCAATGCAGCAGCTTCTGAAATGCGTGAAAGAGTGCTAGATGCGATTTATCGAAAATTGGATGAAAATCCAGAGGATGAAAATTTGCAAAAACAAATTATTCTGCTTGGAAAATCAAATATTTGTACGATTCATTCTTTTTGTTTAGATGTTATCAAAAATAATTTCTTTGAAGTCAATTTGCCAGCTAATTTTCGAATTGCTTCAGAAGAGGAAATTGAATTATTAAAGCAGGAAGTTTTAGAGGAAATATTTGAGGAATTATATGAAACAGAAGATAAAACATTTGCTAAATTAGTTGAAACCTATACTGGATATCGTGGTGATGAACCAATCAAAGAAATGATTTTCCAGATATATCGAGTAATTCAAAGTATGCCGTTTCCCAAAAAGTGGTTAGAAGAAAAAGTGGAGATGTTTCATGAGGTACAAAAGCAGGATTTTTCGAAGTCAGTTTGGGGTACGATATTATTGCAGAATTTAAAAGAAGAAATTTTAGATGGAATCAATCATCTGAAAATACAAAAAAGAAAATTAGAACCATATGAAGAAATGGAAAAATATCGACAAACTCTCCAAAATGATATGGATATTTTACAAGGTTTCTATGAAGCGTGTGACCTTTGGGATGAAGCATTTGAATATGCGAGCCAGTTGAAATTTAAAACTTGGCCTTCTGTGAAGCAAGCCAATCCAGATTTAAAAGAGGAAGTAAAAAAAGCAAGAGATGTTGTGAAAAAGAAAATGGGGAGTTTGTTAGAGAAAACGCTGTTATATGATTCAAAAGAAGCGTTTGAAGATATTGCGTTGCAATATGATAATTTAAGTGCTTTAAAAAATTTGGTTTTGCAATTTGAAGAGGCTTTTAAGGCAAAGAAAAAAAGTAAAAATATCATTGATTTTTCAGATATTGAGCATTATGCTTTGGAAATTTTAGTTCAGGAAAATGAAACAGGAGAATTTGTTTCAACCGAAGTTGCGAAAGGTTATCAAGAAAAATTTGAAGAAATTGCGATTGATGAGTATCAAGATAGTAATCAAGTACAAGAATTGATTTTGAAATCCGTATCACGTGGCAATAATATTTTCATGGTAGGAGATGTAAAACAAAGCATTTATAAATTTAGACAAGCTTGTCCTGAATTGTTTTTGGATAAATATGAAAAGTATAATTTAATGGGGAATGAAAATGGTTTAAAAATTCAACTATTCAAAAATTTTAGAAGTAAACAAAATATATTAAATATTACCAATACGATTTTTGAAACAATCATGAGCAAAGAATTGGGTGATATTGATTATACCAAAGAAGAATTTTTAAATTTAGGTGCTGATTATCCACAAATTGAGAATGGTGTGGGGAAAAGTGAATTACATATTATTGATTTAAAACCAGAAAAGGAAGAAAAGAGTTTATGGGAAGATGAGGAGGAAGTTAATTGCGAGGAAAGAGAATTAAGTGCTGTTGAATTAGAAGCGATTTTTGTGAGAGAAAAAATACAGGAATTAGTAGAGAGTAAAAAACAAATTAAAGGAAAAGATGGAAAACTGCGTAATATAGAGTATCGAGATATTGTCATTTTATTGCGTTCTACGAAAATGGCAGCGCCCATTTTTGAAAGAGAATTAACAAAACATACGATTCCTGTTTTTTCAGATACAACAGCAGAATATTTTGATACCATGGAAGTTCAGACAATGATGAATGTATTGAAGATTTTGGATAATCCATTAGATGATATCCAAATGGTTTCTGTGATGAGGTCACCAATTGGCGGATTTTCGGATAACGAGATTGTGGAAATTCGTCTGGAAAATCGAGAAGATAATGTTTATTTTAATTTACAAAATGTTGGAGTGAAAGTAAAACCAGAAACGCAAGAAAGAATACAGAAATTTTTAAATGACTTAAAAAATTGGAAACGAGAAAGTGAATATTTAAGTTTAGCTGAATTGATTTGGAGAATTTATGTAGATACTGGATTTTTGGATTATGTTGGCTTGATGCCAAATGGGATTTTGCGACAAGCAAATTTAAGAATGTTATTTGAACGAGCAAAAGAGTATGAGAAAACCAGTTTTAGTGGATTGTTTCATTTTATACGATTTGTCGAAAAATTGAAAAGTGGAAATTCAGATATGGCAGCTGCTAAGATAATTGGCGAAAATGAAAATGTTGTTAGATTGATGAGTATTCATAAAAGTAAGGGATTGGAATTTCCAGTTGTATTTTTGTGTCAAACCAATAAAAGCATTAATTTGCAAGATTTAAAAACGAGTATTTTGTTGCATAAAGAGATTGGATTTGGTCCACAATATATTGATTATGAAAGAAAAATTGAATATCCAACAGCAACTAAACAAGCCATTAAAATAGTTGGAAAAAATGAATCGATTGCAGAAGAAATGAGAATTTTGTATGTTGCATTGACACGTGCCAAAGAAAAGTTAATCATAACAGGAACCGCTAAGAGTTTTGAAAAAGAAGAACAGAACAAAAAGGATTTATTAAATGCGTATCAAGTGGGAAAAAATCGATTTTCTCCGATTTTGTTGAAACAATATATTTCATATTTAGATTGGATTCATTTCGTATTTTTAAGTGGAAAGTTGCAAGATGATTTGATAGTAGAAGTGCATCCGAAAAATACTTTTGAAAATAGACAGGAAGTTACTCCAATAAGTAGAGAATTCGATTTTACTATGAAAATAAATAGGGAGCAGATAGAAGAGATTTTTCAGTGGGAATACCTAGATAAGGATTTGATTGAATTACCAATCAAAACAACAGTTTCACAAATGAAGAATTTAGAGGAAAGAACAATTGAATCAGTTGGACTAGAGGAAATTTCAGCCAAGTTTGAAGAAGGACATCCAAAAATAACAGGTGCAAGAAAAGGTACATTAATTCATTTGATTTTGCAAAAATTAGATTTCCGTAAAAATTATACCCAAGAAGACTTAGAAGAATTTGTAAATCAATTGTGTTTACAAAAAGTCATACAAGAAGAGGAAGTAAAAAAGATTGCTTTATCTCCAATTCATTCATTTTTGAAATCTGAAATATATGATAGAATTAAGGAAGCAAAGCAAATTGAGAAAGAAAAAGCATTTTGCATTAATGTGGAATTAGAGGAATTTGGAAAACAAAAAGTTGCAGTTCAAGGAATGATTGATTTGTATTTTGTAGATAAAAATGATAGATTAGTATTACTAGATTATAAAACTGATTTTGTAGAAGATGAGAATTTGTTAAAAGAAAAATATTTTAAGCAATTAAAAATTTATCAAAGGGCACTTGAAATTAGTTTAAATAGAAGCGTTGATGAAATTTATATTTATGCGACAAATTTAAATAAATTAATTTATTTGTAAAAAGTATTTGAAAAAAATAAATTTAGGTATATAATAAGAAAAAATAAAAAAGGAGATACGAAAGATTATGTATTATAAAATTTCACCAGTTATCATTGGCTTACTTGTTGTTGCTGTTATAACAATTGCAGGATTTGGGATTGCAATGATTGTGAATAAAAACAATAGTAAAAATCCAAATTCTTCAGAAATGAGCAATTCAGAGCTTGCCCCAGTATTAGATTTAAGTACGAATACAAATGATGAAAATCAGGAAAGTGTAATAATTACTGCTGTAGCCACAACGGAAGACCAAGCTGGAATTTATTCAATTACATTACCAGATGGTTCTTCAAATCGTACAGATACAGCAACCTATGAAACCAAAAAAAATGGAAATTATACATTTAAAGCCAAAGGAAATAATGGGCAAATTTCGTCTCTTACAATTGAAGTAAAGAATATTCGAGAAGCCTCAGCGACAAGTCCATATATACCAACAGGATTTTCTCATGTAGAAGGGGAAGTAGAAAATGGTTATGTGATAAAAGATGAATATGGAAATGAATTTGTATGGGTGCCAGTAGAAAGTGGAAAATTGACAAGAAATACTTTATTGGACACAGATTATGAAGAATCAACAAGTACAGCTTCTGCTTTAGTCAATAGTGTAGCACAAAATTATGGGTTTTATATTGGAAGATATGAAGCGTCTAGCTATGAATCCAATGGCGAGAAGGTTGCTAGTAGTATAGCTAATAAATCACCTTGGAATAATATTACGTATACTTTAGCAACAGAAGCTGCTATAAAAGCGTCATCTACGTTTGGTTATGAAGGCTATCAAACAGCAATTATGAATAGTTATGCATGGGATACAGTTTTACAATGGCTAGATACTCAATTTGAAAATTATTCAACGAATACAAGCTATGGAAATTATTCAGGAAATATAAGAAATACAGGAATGACACAGACAGATATTAAAAATAACATTTGTGATTTAGCAGGGAATTTAAGAGAGTGGACAACTGAGATTTATAAACCAAAAGCAACCAATAAGAATTCGCAAAATGCACTAAATGAAGTCATATCTGAGACAATCACTTATCGAGTAATACGAGGTGGTGCAGCTAATGTAAGCAGAACGGCAAGTAGTCATACAGGATACAAAGAAAATATGACAGATGAATATTGGGGATTTAGAATGATATTGTATAAGTAGAAAATAATCATAAAATTCAAATTTAACTTTATAAATATAGTATAAATAATCGAAAAAACACCATCCTAAAAGAAAGGATGGTGTTTATGTTTTGGAGAAAATTAAATAAAAACATCGATAAATTAAATCAAAAATTAGAAGAAAAAAATCTTGAGGAAATGTTGTATTTATTAGGAAATCGAAGGGAAATTTTCTGGAGGAATTTTTGGGCAGGTGTGAGCCGTGGAGTTGGAATAGGAATAGGGGTTACTATTATAACAGCAATTTTGATTATTTTTTTAAAGAAAATTGTGACACTGAATATTCCAATTATTGGAAGATATATAGCAGACATTGTGGATATTGTAGAAAATAATCGATATTAAAAGAGAATCCTGTCAAGTCACAATTTTGATTGAGTTACATAATATATACAAAGGAGTGGATATTATGTTAGATTTTTTAATACAATTAGTGATTTGGATTCTCTGTATATATGGATTATTTAGCGTTATACAAGATTGTGTGAATTTTAATACATATAAGAAATTAGAAGAGAACATAAAATTTGTAATGACAGTAAAAAATGTAGAAAATGGAATTGAAGAATATATCCGAGAATTGACATATGGCAGAAATTTTTATAATAATTTAGTTGTGATTGATATGGAATCGGAAGATGATACAATGGAAATATTGCAAAAATTGGAAAGAGAAAAGTTTAATATGAAGGTTTTAGATAAACAAGAAGGAGTAGAGTATTTAAATCATATGGTAAAATAAAAAATTAGTAAGGAGAAAATCCAACGTCAAAGAAAAAAGTTGGATTTTCTAAAAATAAAATTAAAAACAAGCTTGGCAAAATAAAATTTGTATGATAGAATCGATAAAAATGTTAAATACTAAAACAAAGGAGAAGGAGAAGGAAAATGATAATTATAATGTTAGGCGCACCTGGTACAGGGAAAGGAACGGTTGGAAGTTTGCTAGCGCAAAAATTAAATATACCGCATATTTCAAGTGGAGAAATTTTTAGAAGTTATATCGAACGTGATGATGAAATAGGAAAACAAGCAAAAGCCTATGTTTCAGAAGGAAAATTGGTGCCAGATGAAGTGACAATAAAAATTTTAGAAAAAAGATTAAATGAGCCAGATACCCAAAATGGCTGTATTTTAGATGGATATCCAAGAACCGAAGGACAAGCTGAGAGTTTGGATCGATTATTAAAAGAACAAAATAGAAAAGTTAAAGTGGCTGTTAATTTAAGTTTGTCTGATGATGAAATTGTGGATAGAATTATAAAGAGAAGAACTTGCCAAAATCCAGATTGTAGAGAAATATATAATTTAGATTTCAAAAAACCAAATGTAGAAAATATTTGCGATAAATGTGGTAGTCAATTAATGGTCCGCGAGGATGATAAAGAAGAAACGATTCGAAAAAGATTAGAAAATTACCATAATATATCAGAAAATTTAATTGATTTTTATAAAAACAAAGATATTTTATATACAGTAAAATTAAATAATGAATCGAATAAAGTATCTTCTGATATTGCAAAAGAAATCGAAGAATATTTGAAAAAATAGAGGGGATACAAATGGCAAAATCGCTAGATGTAATAGAGATGGAACAACATGCAGAAGAGAAAGATTATGTTTTAGAACAAGTAAGAAGAAAAGGGGCGTTGTTAGAATTTGCATCAGATGAATTAAAAAACGATAAAGAAGTGGTTTTAGAAGCTGTTAAAAATAATCCAGAAGCATTAGAATTTGCAAGTGATTCATTGAAGATGGAACGAGAGATTGTGTTTGAATCGGTTAGTCATGTGGGATGGACATATTGTTATGTTAAAGAAAATTTATTGAATGATAAAGAATTATTATTGGCAGGATTGAAAATAACTGGTCAAATATTATATTTTGCGAATCAACAAATGAGAGATGATAAAGAAGTGGTTTTAGAAGCTGTAAAAAACAAGGGAATTATTGTAAAATATGCGAGTCAACGTCTAAAGAATGATTTGGAAATAGGAATTGCTGCCATGTCTCAAAATAAAAAATGCTATGAGTTTTTAAGTGACGAATTAAAACAAAAGCAGGAAATAGTAGAAATTTTAAAGAAAGAAAAGTAGTTTAAAACTACTTTTCTTATTTGTGAAAAAGATTTTTGAAAAATGTTATGAATCGATTTTCATCTGGAGTTTCCAAGAAATTTTCTGATTCAAATTGTTTTTCACCCCAATGTTCAATTTTGTCATACAAATAGGATTCATAACAAGGCCAGCACAAACCATGAAAGGTTTCTTCTTTCACTTCAAATAATTTGTTACATTTCTTGCAATATTTCATTTTATACCTCCTTAAAATAAAAATTTGAAGTAAAAACAGTATATCACAGTTATAGACAAGATTCAACAGTTACAGCTTCTTAATAAAAATTTTTTATCAGTATAAAATACTATACAAGGAGGACTTGTATATGTATGATATAGATTATAAAGCAATGGGACAACGTATACGTTTACGAAGAAAAGAGTTGGATTTAACACAAGAGCAATTAGCAGAAAAAGCAGAAATTAGCCCCTCTCATATAGGAGAAATAGAAAGAGGAACAAGTATATGTAGTTTAGCGGTTTTAGTGAATATTGCGACTGTATTAGACTTAAATTTGGATACCTTAATCAAAGGAATTAGTGATGAGAATGTAGATAGTGCTTTTTCAGAAATATTAGATACATTACCAAAAGATAATAAAAAGTTATATATAAAATTATGTGAAAATATTGCAGATACTTTAAAATAAAAATGAAAAATAAATTAAAATTTCAATAAAAATCCTAAAATTAATAATTAATTTTAGGATTTTTTTGAATTGTGAACTGACTGATATTAGCGAATTTCAAGAATAAGAAATAAAAAAATTAAAAAAATTTAAAAAAAATACTTTACAAATGAAAATTGATGTGCTATAATGCGTTCAAGTTGAATATTTTTTAACGTATATTTTATCTTAAAAAATAAATTTCAATTCTGAAATTTATATTTTCCAAAAAGAAAAAAGAGTGAAAGAAAAATTTTATTTAGTTTAATATTATATCCCCCCAAAAAAACGTAGTATAGAACAATATATTTTTTTAACGCATCTTAATTTTATAGTTCATTTGAATATGCCCCCCAGCAATTTATATAGATGCAAAAACATACGTTAAAAATATTTAACTTTATTTTAAACAAAGAAAGGAGGGAGGCTATGGACAAAAAACAAAAAAAGATGTTGATTTCAATCTTTGCGATATTACTTTTAATTGTATTGTTGGTTGGTTTTACATTTGCAAAATATATTTCTACTTATAATGGAAAAGGCAAAGCGCGCATTGCAAAATGGACATTTAAAGTCAATGAATGGAGTGTAGACGAAACAAAGGAATTATCTTTATTTGATACACTACATCATGTTGATTTAGAAGAAGGAAGAATTGCTCCTGGTTATTATGGAAGTTTTGATGTTGTTCTTGATGCAACTGGTTCTGAAGTAGATTTGCAATATTATATTGAAGCAAGAGAAACAGGTCATAAACCAGAAAATTTAGAATTTCAAGCAATTATAAATCGTGATCAATATACAAGATTTTATCCAACATTAAGAGAATTAGCAGAGAATGAGTTACGTGGAGTCATTGAAAGAACTGCTGTTGATAAAGTAGTGCCGATAACAATTAATTGTGTTTGGCCGTTTGAAAGCGGAGACAATGAAGAACAAGTGGCAGAATCAAACCTAGAAGATACAGCAGCTGGAAAAGGCTCATATGTAGGACAAATCAATACATATGATTATGGATTTTCTTTAAAAGTTGTAGGAACACAAGCAAGAGCTACAGCAAAAAATTAAAAAATTATATCCAATTTAAAAACCTTATATGAAATTGGCAGAGAGAAAATTAGCTCTCTGCTAAGAATATAATGAATGATGTTTTTAGCAGAAAGCTAAGGAAAGGAAGAGAATGATAAAAAGGATTTTTAGGATGTTAAACAATATAATTTTGATAAGTTTAGTAATAATTTTGATTTTGGTATTTTATGCAAAATATATAAAAAGAGAACCTGTTGTAAAACTTGGTTCATATGGTATCTTGATTGTACTTACAAATAGTATGGAACCAACAATTCAGGAAAATGAATTTATTATTATAAAAGAGAGTGAACAGTATGAATTAAATGATATTGTTACTTATATGGATTTAGATGGTATGTTGATTACACATAGAATTTTCCAAATAGATGAATCCAGTTTTTTGGCAAAAGGAGATAATAATTCAATTGTTGATGGTAATATGGATATTGAAAGGATACAAGGCAAAGTAATCTATCATTCGAAAGCACTTGGGATTTTTGTATTAGATTATTTGAAGATTGTTTTGATGGCATATCTAGTTTTTGTATTTGTTATTTATGGTGTAGCAAAATTTAGAAAGGAGGCAACAAATGAGATTCAAGAAAAATAAAGTTGGAATTTTAATTATTTTGATGGCGATTTGTGTTAATAGTATTTCATTGTCAAAATATAATACCAATATGGAATATCAGGCAAGTACTAAAATTGCTAGGGCAATTGTAGAGCTTGAGAAGGATGAAAAAATGGAAATGGAAATTACAGAAAGAACGCTTCCTTTAGAATATCATTTTTGTATTAATAATTATAATGAAACAGGGATAAATGAAGTAGCGTTTGATTATGTTATTGAAATTGAAAATTCGGTTGATAATTTTCCAGTGAGTTATACATTATGGGATTGTGATAACCAGAAAGAAATAAAGTTGAAGAATGGAAAAAGTGAAGTTTTGAGAATCAAACATTCTGAAAAGGAAAGCAGAAAATTTAAATTATGTTTGCAATGGAAAGAATTAAATGAAGATTTAGCAGATAATTTACAAATAAAATTAAAAATTGATGTGGTTCAAAGTAAGAAAGGAGAATCAATATGAAACGAAATAAGATAGGAATAATATTTGGTGTGCTATTAATTGGATTGACCAATATTGTTAATGCAAAATATGTTTATTATTTTGAAGAAACAATTATCGAATTAAAAAGGGATAGCAGTTTGCCAATTTGTCAGGTTCGTTATTCAACAGAAGAAGAAACGAATCAGAATGTAATTGTGACCATAACTTCTAATAAACAAATTGAGCAAGTGAGTGGATTTGAATTATCAGAGGATAAAAAAACATTAACCAAAGAAGTAAGTGAAAACGAAATACAAACAATCAAGATAAGAGATTTTTCAGGAAATTGTACAGAAGTAGAATATAATGTAAATTATATTGATAAGGAATTTCCACAAATTATTGGATGTGAAAATGGAGGTGTTTATAAAGGACCAGTAAGTTTAGAATATCATGATAATAGTGGAATTGCAGAAATTCAAATTGACCATTATGATGAACATTTAGACGCAACTGCTTATAAAATAAATGGCAATCTTGCAGTTTCAATTAAAGCACATCCATTAAATACTAAAAAATATCGATATTATATAGAGGAAGAATTATATAGTACAGTAACAGAATCAACCTATATATTTACTGGATTAGAAGCAGAAATGGAAAAGGCAATAAAGGTGGAAGCTTTGGATGAAGAAGGAAATGTATTAGATACGATTGCAATAGAAGAAATTTGTAGTAATTTTGAAGAAAAAGAAAGTGTTCAAAATTATTCTGAGCATGAATTGGTGAAAAAAGGAAATTATCAAATTAAAGTAACTGATTTTGCTGGAAATGAAACGATTTATCAGATAAAAGTAAAATAAATTTCAAAAAAAGTATTGAAAAAAAAAATAAACTGGTATAAAATGACAACAGTTGTAAAAACTAAATTGTAATTTGATGCTAGAGAAAGCATCAAGATAGGAGGAAATTATGTCAATAAAAGTAGGAATTAATGGTTTTGGAAGAATTGGAACATTAGCCTTCCAAGCTGCATTAAATAAGGAAGAAGTAGAGGTAGTTGCAATCAATGATCCATTTGTAACAGCTGATTATATGGCATATATGACAAAATTTGATACGGTTCATGGACGTTTTCGAGGAACTGTAGAAGAAAGAGATGGAAAATTAATTGTTAATGGAAAAGAAATAAAAGTATATAATGAAATGGACCCAGCAAATATTCCATGGGGAGCCGATGGAGTAGACTATGTTTTAGAATGTTCAGGGGTATTTACAACAATGGAAAAAGCAGAAGCACATTTAAAAGGTGGCGCTAAAAAAGTAATTATTAGTGCACCATCTAAAGATGCTCCAATGTTTGTTATGGGAGTAAATCATGAAACATATGATCCAAGTATGAATATTGTGTCAAATGCATCATGTACTACAAACTGTTTGGCACCACTTGCAAAAGTTATTCATAATAAATTTGGAATCAAAGATGGATTAATGACAACGGTTCACGCAACAACAGCGACACAAAAAACAGTAGATGGAGCTTCTAAAAAAGATTGGAGAGGTGGAAGAGCTGCTGCTGCTAATATTATACCATCTTCAACAGGAGCTGCAAAAGCCGTTGGAAAAGTTATTCCAGAATTAAATGGAAAATTAACAGGTATGTCATTTAGAGTACCAACCGTTGATGTTTCTGTAGTAGATTTAACATGTAATTTAGAAAAACCAACGACAATGGAAGAAATCTGTAGCGAAATGAAAAGAGCATCTGAAAATGAATTTAAAGGAATTATTGAATATACAGACGAAGCAGTTGTTTCATCTGATTTCATCAATGATGCCCATACCTCAATTTTTGATGCCACAGCTGGAATTCAATTAACAGATACTTTTGTAAAATTAGTTGCTTGGTATGATAACGAATGGGGATATTCAAATAAATTAGTAGACCTTGCATGTTATATTGCAACAAAATAATTTGAATAATGTGTAATGTAAGAGGTCGGCTGATGAAAAGTCGACTCTTATGTATTTAAAGGAGGAAAGAAAAATGAACAAAAAGACAGTAAAAGATATTGATTTAAAAGGTAAAAAAGTATTGGTAAGATGTGATTTTAACGTTCCTTATGATGAAACCAGAAAAATCACAGATAATCGAAGAATTGTTGCAGCTTTGCCTACGATTCAATATTTAATCGAAAATAATTGCAAAGTTATTTTATGCTCCCATTTAGGACGCCCAAAGGGAGAAGTAAAGCCAGAGTTTTCATTAAATATTGTAGCTGAAGAATTATCAAAATTATTGGGAAAAGAAGTAAAACTTAGTCAGGATGTTGTAGGAGAAGATGCGAACAAACTTGCTTCTGAATTAAAAGAAGGAGAAGTACTGCTTCTTGAAAATGTTCGATTTGAAGCTGGCGAAGAAAAAAATGATGAAGAATTATCGAAAAAATTTGCTTCTTTGGCAGAAGTTTTTGTCAATGATGCGTTTGGAACAGCTCACAGAGCACATAGCTCAACGACTGGTGTAGCAAGCTATTTGCCAGCTGTATCTGGATTTTTGATTGAAAAAGAATTGAACTTTTTAGGAACCGCTTTGGAAAATCCAGAAAGACCATTTGTAGCAATCCTTGGAGGAAAGAAGGTTTCAGATAAAATTGGTGTCATTAACAGTTTACTAGAAAAAGTAGACACATTATTAATTGGTGGTGCAATGGCCTATACTTTCTTTAAATCTATGGGATATAATGTTGGAAATTCGATTTGTGAAGAAGACAAGTTAGATTTAGCAAAAGAACTAATGGAAAAAGCTAAAGCCAAAGGCGTTAAATTCATGTTGCCAGTAGATACCAAAATTGGTAAAGAATTTTCAGCAGATACAGAGAGCAAAAATGTAAGTTATACAGAAATTCCAGATGGTTGGGAAGGATTTGATATTGGTGAAGAAACCATAAAATTGTACGCAGAAGAATTAAAAAATGCAAAAACAGTTGTATGGAATGGACCTTTGGGATTGTTTGAATTTGAGCAATTTGCAATAGGAACAAATGCGATTGCTGAAACATTAGCTAATGTCGATGCAGTTAAAATTATTGGTGGAGGAGATTCTGCAGCAGCGGTTGAAAAAGCAGGATTAGCAGAAAAATTCACGCATATTTCAACTGGCGGTGGAGCAAGCTTAGAATTTTTAGAAGGTAAAAAATTACCAGGAATTGAAGCATTACAAGATAAATAAGGAAGTTATAGTATGAGTCAAAATGAAATCGAGAAAAAATATTTAATTCAAAAATTACCTGAGAAATTAGAAAGTTATGAGAAGGTGCGAATTGAGCAAGGTTATTTAAATACTTGCTCAGCACCAACTTTACGTGTTAGAAAATATAATGAAAAATATATATTATGTTATAAATTTAAACAAAGCACAGACTTAAATGTTGCAAGTATATCGAAAGAAATAGAATTACCAATAACAGAGGAAGCTTATCAACATTTGAAAACTAAAATTGATGGGAGAATGATAGAAAAGAACCGTTATTTGGTTCCACTAGAAAATGGTTTGGTTGCCGAAATTGATATTTTTGATGGATTTTTAAAAGGCTTAGAAGTGGTTGAAGTAGAATTTGAATCTGAGGAAAAAGCAAATCAATTTAAGGCACCAGAATGGTTTGGAAAAGATGTAACATTTGATGTGCGTTATAAAAATGCACAGCTTTGTAAAATTTCGGATGTAGTAGAAATATTGGAAAATAATTGAGGGAAAAATGGAATTACTAGATGTTGTGGATGAAAATAACCAAATAACTGCTATAAAAGCAGATAGAAATGAGATTCATGAAAAAGGATTATGGCATAGAGAAATTTCAGTATTTATTATGAATCACGCCAAACAAATATTGCTTCAAAAAAGAGCAGCTAAAAAAGTGGCTCCGAATATGTGGAGTTTAACAGCTGGTCATGTTGAAAGCGGAGAAGATGTAAAACAGGCGGCTATGCGAGAAACAGAAGAAGAATTAGGCATTAGAAATTTAAAGTTAGAGGATTTTGAATTAATTGATATAAAAAAAGCAATGCGTAGCAGAGGAAAGCATATTAATAACAAGTTTGATTATTTATATTTACTAAAAACAGACAAGAAAATTAACGAATTTGTGCTACAAGAAACCGAAGTTGCGGATGTCAAATATTTTTCTATTGACGAAATAAGAGAAATATGTCAAAATAAAGATAAATACGATTTGCAATTTACAGGAATATTTTTTGAAAAATATTTCTGGGAAATACTAGAAAATTTAGAAAATAGAAATTAGGAGGAAATCAATATGCGTAAAAAGGTAATTGCTGGAAACTGGAAAATGAATATGCTTCCCAATGAAGCCATTGAATATATTGAAGCATTTGAAAAATTAGTGAAAGACACAAAAAACGAAGTTATTTTATGTGTGCCATATACCGATTTATTCTATTGCTTAAATTATGCACAAGATACCAACATCAAAATAGGAGCACAAAATATGCACTGGGCAGAAAATGGAGCCTATACAGGTGAAGTTTCTGGAAAAATGTTAAAATCGATTGGTGTTGAATATGTGATTATTGGGCACTCAGAAAGAAGACAATATTTTGCAGAAACGGATGAAACCGTCAATAAAAAAATAAAATCAGCTTTTGAAAATGAATTAAAACCAATCGTTTGTGTTGGTGAAACATTAGAAGAAAGAGAAGCTGGAAAAACTGCTGAAGTCATTACTAACCAAACCCGACTTGCATTAGAAGGCTTAACCGAAAACCAAGTCAAAAATACAATTATAGCCTATGAACCAATTTGGGCAATTGGTACAGGAAAAACAGCAACTTCAGAAGATGCGAATAATAGTATCAAAGAAATTCGTCAAGAAATTGAAAAAAATTATGGAAAAGAAGTTGCAGAAGAAGTGATTATTCAATATGGAGGAAGTGTGAAATCTTCTAACGCAAAAGAACTATTTTCCATGTCAGACATTGATGGTGGATTAGTTGGCGGTGCGAGTTTAAAACCAGAAGAATTCGCAAAAATTGTCAATTTTGAATAATATAATTAAGAGGAAGTTTCTATAAACAAATCGATAGAATAAAAAGGAGTAAAAGAAATGGACAAAAAATTAACAATGCTAATGATATTAGATGGTTTTGGAACCAATGAGCAAGAAGAAGGAAATGCAATCAAAATGGCCAATATTCCAAACCTAAATAGAATACTTACAGAGAACCCAAATACTGTTATTCACACTAGTGGTTTAGATGTTGGTTTACCAGAAGGACAAATGGGAAATTCAGAAGTAGGACATACCAATATTGGTTCAGGAAGAATCGTTTATCAAGATTTAGCTAAAATCACGAAATCAATTGAAGATGGAGATTTTTTCAGCAAACCAGAATTTGTATCTGCCATAGAAAATTGTAAAAAACATAATTCCAAATTACATATTATGGGATTATTATCAGATGGTGGTGTTCACAGTCATAATAGACATTTATATGGATTATTGGAAATGGCGAAAAGAAAAGATTTCGAAAATGTATATGTACATTGTTTTTTAGATGGTAGAGATACACCTCCTGCTTCAGGAGAAGGCTATATTTCTGAAATAGAAAGCAAAATGAAAGAAAAAGGAATTGGTGAAATTGCAACGATTTCTGGAAGATTTTATAGCATGGATAGAGATAAAAGATGGGAAAGAGTAGAAAAAGCGTATAATGCAATGGTACATGGAGAAGGCGAAAAAGCGCTTACCGCAACCAGTGCAATTGAAGAATCTTATCAAAAAGAAGTTTTTGATGAATTTGTTCTTCCAACTGTTATCACCAATAAAAATGGCGAGCCAATTGCCAAAATAGAAGAAAATGATTCAGTTATTTTCTTTAATTTCCGACCAGATAGAGCAAGAGAAATTACCAGAAGCATTGTAGACAAAGAATTTGACGGATTCAATACAGAAAAAATGAATGTATTTTTTGTATGTATGACACCATATGATGAAACCATACCAAATGTCGAAATTGCTTTCAAAAAAGACGAAATCAAAAATACATTTGGCGAATACATCAGTAGCAAAGGGATGACGCAGTTACGTATTGCAGAAACAGAAAAATATGCACACGTTACATTTTTCTTTAATGGTGGTGAAGAAAAACAATATCCAGGAGAAGATAGAATATTAGTGCCATCTCCAAAAGTAGAAACGTATGATATGAAACCAGAGATGAGTGCTTATGAAGTAACGGAAAAAGTTGTAGAAGCTATTCAATCTAGAAAATATGATTGTATTATTTTGAATTATGCCAATCCAGATATGGTAGGTCATACAGGAAATATTGAAGCGGCAACTAAAGCGTTAGAAACAATTGATGAATGTGTAAATCAAGTTGTAGAAGCAGTAGAAAGTGTAAATGGTGTATTATTAATTACAGCAGATCATGGAAATACAGAGCAAATGATTGATTATAAAACAGGTGAACCACATACAGCACACACAACCAATCCTGTTCCATTGGCGGTTGTTGGTTTGGAAAATGGGAAAATCAAAGAAGGTAGACTAGCCGACTTGGCGCCAACCATGCTGGATATTATGGGATTAGAAAAACCTGAAGAAATGACAGGAGAAAGTTTGCTAACAAATTAACATAGGAGAAATTTATGGTAAGCTTATCAGAAGAAAAAAAGATATATGCAGAAATTCAAAAGAAATTATTTTATATTATACCAGAAAAATGGGAAAGTATTTATTTATATGCTTCGGTAATCGATATACCACATAAAAGACCTACTGGAGAAATGTATTTTTATTATTTTCCCAAAGGAATTATAAAGAAAAAGCCAATTAATTGCTACGAGATACCAAATGCATTTAACATTGATGAAGATGCCTATACAAAATTAATTATCGATTTATATAATACCATCAAACTTTTAAGACAAATTTGGATAGCCAAAAAGAAAAAAAAGTGGACCAATTTAACGATTTCCATTCAGAATTTTCAATTTAAAGTAGAATATGATTATCAAGATTTAAGTCAGTCACTTTTTGATTCGTATGAAAGACATGTTATTTGGCGATATTTATACTTGAAGTCAGACTTGAATTTATTTGGAAGAAAAGACCGAAAAATAATTGATAAATATACACAATATGTTACGACCATAACCATTCCTAAAAAAGATTTATATTTAGAAGGAATGTACATGGAGCCAGTTCGAAATATTGTTGATTTTGAAAAAACATTGTCTGTTGAAGAAGCAATTGCTCAATCGGAAAGGGAAGATGAACCCAAAGAAAAGAAAAAAAATCGATTCTTAAAGAAGAAACGAGTAATTGAAGATATTATCGAAATGGAAGACGAGGACGAGGAAATTGTTAATAACCAGATCTTGAATTGGAAGAAAAAATAAAGTAAAGGATGCGATTTTTCGCATCCTTTTTGAATATTTAATTCAAATCAATTCGTAATCGCTCACCAGCATAAATTAAATTCGGATTAGTAATATCATTTAATTGTACAATGCAACGAATTGGTACGTCATATTTTTGAGAAATAGAAGTCAGAGTGTCACCATATTGAATCGTATAAACAATATGATTTGTTTCGTATTTATCACTTGTAACCACAGAAATGTCATGTGTTGTATCAATTTTTAAAACTTGCCCAACATAAATTAAATTAGGATTGGAAATTCCGTTTAAGCCAGCAATTTCTCTAACCGTTGTTCCATATCGAGTAGCAATTTGACTTAAAGTATTACCACGCTGAACAATATAAGTAGTAATTTCATTTTTGGTATTCTCGGGTGTCGAAATATTTTCAGTAGAACCTAAAAAAATAGATTCTGTAAAAGTATCTAAATCCACAAAACCACGAATTCCTGGGACAGTTCCCATATCACTATATTGAAATCCTTCATACGAATTCCAATTTCCAGTTTCTGGCGAATTTACTTCATATTGTGCCACCCAAAGTGGATATTTGCTTGCCAATTCGCGATTAAACGTATCGCGTGCATTTGATGCATCACTATATACAATCACTTCTTTTCCAGTTAAGGCTTGAACTTTTTGCAAAAAGGCAAAAGAAATCGCATTAATTTCTTCTTTATTCAAATCTTCGAAAACTTCAAAATCCATTGCTAATTTACAATCTGGTGAAGTTCCAGAAATGACAGAGGCAAAATATTCAGCTTGGGATTCAGCATCTGCCACAGAAGTAGCGGTCAAAAAATGATATAATCCAACCTTTAAACCATTGGCTTTGGCATTTTCATAATTGGTTCGAAAATGAGAATCTACGATGGAATCTCCTTGACTTGCCTTAATATATACAATTTCAATTCCAGAATTTTTAACTTCGGAATAATTGATATAACCTTGCCAATCACTCACATCCATTCCACGATAATTGACAGCAAAACAAGAAATCGGCAAAAATAATATCATGATTAAAATAATAGAAAAACAAAAAATTTTTTTCATAAAAACCTCCTTTTTCAATAGAATATGAAATCCAAGAAAAACTGTGAAAAAGAGACTAGACAAATTTTCAAAAATAAAATATAATATAAAAGTTACATTTTTGAAAAGCAATAGTTTAAGGAGGTCAAAATGACACAAGAAGAAATTGCTTGCTGGATAGCAAAAGAGCAGAACAAAGGAAGAGGCATTGCAGTAATTGTTCCTGAATCAAAGGAATTACCGAGTGCAAATAGAATTAGGGAAGAGGTACAAAAATGCTCACAAGAGTTGTTGACAGAGCTGGACGGATGTTATGCAATAAATATGTCAAACATAACAGACAATAAATCAATTAATGAATTTATAATGAAAGCTTTCGATATAGGGAAAATAGATTCTGCCGATATTTTCTTTTGTTAGGCAATATGAAAAGCTTGCTATCGTGTAAAACGAAAGCAAGCTTTTCTGTATATCTTTCATTTTTTTGGAAATAATAACCAAAAGTATTTTAGGAGGGAAAAAATGAAAGATTGTTTAAAGATAATTAGTGTAAAAGCACTAGAAGTTTTAGATTCGAGAGGAAATCCAACGGTTCAAGTGGAAGTGGTAACAGAAGGTGGATTCTCTCGGAAAAGCGATTGTTCCATCAGGTGCATCAACAGGAACCTTTGAAGCATTAGAATTAAGAGACAATGACGACAAACGTTTTGGTGGAAAAGGCGTTTTAAATGCAGTGGACAATGTCAATAAAAAAATTGCCAAAAAAATGGAAGGAATGAATGTCTATGACCAAATCAGAATTGATGAAGAACTAATCAATATGGCAGGCGAAAATAAAACAAAATTAGGAGCAAATGCTACATTGGGTGTTTCCATTGCAGTCTGCAAAGCAGCAGCAGAATCTTTAGGCTTACAACTATATAGTTATATTGGTGGAATCAATGCCAAAATGATGCCAATTCCGATGATGAATATTTTAAATGGTGGAAAACATGCTGAAAATAACGTGAACATTCAAGAATTTATGATTATGCCAACTGGTGCCACTAACGTAAAACAAGCTATTCAAATGGGAGCAGAAGTTTATCATGCTTTAAAGAAAATTTTAAAAGTCAATGGATATGCAACTGGCGTTGGAGATGAAGGTGGTTTTGCTCCAGATTTACAAAATGAAGAAGAAGCCTTCAAATATATATTAGAAGCAATTAAACATGCAGGTTACGAGCCAGGAAAAGATATTAATTTGGCAATCGATGTAGCTGCAACAGAAATGTTTGACGCTGCTAAGAAAGAAAATCGTGAAGGGTATGCATTTTGGAAAACAGGTGAATTTAAAACAACCGATGAAATGATTCAGTATTTAAAAGAATTAACCGAAAAATATCCACTCATTTCTATCGAAGATGGTTTGGCAGAAGAAGATTGGGACGGCTGGAAAAAGCTAAGTGATGAGCTAAAAGATAAAGTGATGTTAGTTGGAGATGATGTTTTTGTTACTAATCGAACACGTTTTGAAAAAGGAATTCGAAATGGTGTTGCAAATACAATTTTGATTAAACCAAACCAAATTGGAACGGTTACTGAAACTTTAGATTGTATTGAAGTGGCTAAACAAAATGGCTATAAAGTGGTAGTTTCTCATCGTTCTGGAGAAACAGAAGACACCTTTATTAGTGATTTAGCGGTTGCAGTAAATGGCGGATATATCAAATCAGGAGCACCTTGTAGAACCGATCGTGTGGCAAAATATAATCGATTGATTAATATTGAAGATGAAATTTAGTAGAAAAGGCATAAAGTTAAGCAAGATGAAGTGAGAGCATATTTTAAAACATTTGTCAATTGACAAAATGACAAAAATATGATATAATTAAAAATGAAGGACTTTTTAGAAATAATCGGAGAAAAATACGATTATTTCTATTTTTTTTTGTAAAAATGAGAGTGAAAAAAACAATTTTTAACTATTGACAAATGTTAGTAAGTATGTTAAAATATGTATCTGTAAACTGCTTAACTATGGTTTGTAAATGCTAGAGATAGCTACCAAGTTGGAAGTTAGCGAGTATTACGAAAAGGGAGGTGCATTTTAATGTATGCAATAATTGAAGCATGTGGTAGACAATATAAGGTAGAAGAAGGAACCACTGTATTTTTTGAAAAATTAGGAGAAGAAGAAGGAAAAAAAGTTTCTTTTGATAAAGTAATTCTTGTTTCTAATGATGGAAAAGTAGAAGTAGGAGCTCCTTATGTCACAGGTGCAAAGGTTGAAGGAAAAGTCGTGTCAAATGGAAGAGGCAAAAAAATCGTTGTATTTAAATACAAGCCTAAAAAGAATGAAAGAAAAACAAGAGGACACAGACAAGACTATACCAAAGTAGAAATTACTTCAATCAAAACAAAATAGTAATGAATTAAGAGAAATATAAAATCTAAGAAAACGAAGGGAGTGAAATTAAAATGGCACATAAAAAAGGGCAAGGTAGTGTAAAGAATGGAAGAGACAGTGAGTCAAAACGTCTTGGAGTAAAAAGAGCAGATGGACAATTTGTTCTAGCTGGAAATATATTAGTAAGACAAAGAGGAACCAATGTACATCCAGGTACAAATGTTGGAAAAGGTAGTGATGATACCTTATTTGCTTTAGTGGACGGAAATGTTAAATTTGAGAAAAAAGCAAATAAAAAATTAGTTAGCGTATATCCAGCATCATAATAAAAGATAGAAAAAGAACACTTGAAAAAGTGTTTTTTTGTTATATAGCAAATGCAAAACCGCAGAGTTCAAGAAAACTCTGCGGTTTATGCAAAAGCAAATGATTTTGTTATTTGCCGTTGAAGTAATATTTGCCTTTTATCCAGCAATACTGCTCCTGACATTTCTAAATTGATTTTCTTTAATTTACATAAAATGTAAAGCTAAAATAAAAAGTTTTTAAATTTACAAAAGGATAATAGAGGAACAGTTGAATTATTATTTTAATTATGATATACTATTTAAAAATAAAAAGTAAGGAAAAATCAATGTTTAATATACAAGAATTAGAAAAAATTAAAGAAAAGGCGTTAAGGGAACATATTCCTATTATTATGGATGATACGTTGGAAAAAATCAAAGAAATTTTAATACAAAAAAAACCTACCAGAATATTGGAAATTGGGACGGCTGTTGGGTATTCTGCCAGTCAATTTGTGCGTTTTGCACCAAATGCAAGCGTAGATACCATTGAATTAGATGAAAATAGAGCCAAAGAGGCAATTGAAAATATTCGAAAAATCGGAATCGAAGATAAAATAAATATTCTCATAGGCAATGCAGTTGAAATACTGCCAACCCTAGAAGGACAATATGATATGATATTTATTGATGCCAACAAGGGAAAATATCCCATTTTTTTGCAAGAAGGAATTCGCCTTGCCAAAAATCATGGCATTATTTTGGCAGATAATATTTTGTATAAAGGCTATGTGATGAGCGATTATAATAAGCATAAACAAAGAACAGCGGTAAATCATTTAAGAGAATACATCAAAATGGCAACAGAAGATGAAAATCTAGAAACAGAAATTTTAGAAGTGGGAGACGGTTTGGCAATTAGCCTTGTAAAAAAAGATTGACGAAATATAAATTTTGTAATAAAATGTCATCACAATCTAAGAATGATACAATATAATAAAGTAGGAAATAATTTAGATTTTCAAAATCAAAGTAAAGGAATGAAAAGATATGAAAATAGACAACAATAACGAATATGTTATGACACTAATTATGGCGGCTGGAAAAGGCACAAGAATGAATAGCAATAAGTCAAAATTAGTACATAAAATTTATGATAAAGAATTAGTTCGAAGAGTCGTTGACTTAGCTAAAAAAATTGGTTCTGATGAAGTTGTTGCAGTAGTGGGACATTTAAAAGAACAAGTACAAGAAGTGCTTGGCGACGAAGTGAATTATGCATTTCAAGAGGAATTATTAGGGACTGGTCACGCTGTAATGCAAGCAAAGCCATTTTTAGAAGGCAAAAAAGGAAAAGTTGTGATTTTATATGGTGATGTTCCGATTATCCGACCAGAAACACTTAAAAATTTGATTTCTAAAAGCATCAAAAATAAAGAATATGCGACTTTGTTGACAGCCATTTATGAAAATCCAACTGGCTATGGTAGAATCATTCGTGATGAAGGTGGAAATATTAAAGGAATTGTCGAAGAAAAAGATGCAGATCCATTGCAAAAGAAGCATATTAAGGAAATCAATTCTGGAATTTATTGTTTTGATATTGAAGAATTGTTACGTGCAATTGACAAAATCAAGCCAGACAATGCACAAGGAGAATATTATTTAACCGATGTCATTCGTATTATGAACGAAGAAGGTTTGAAAACAGGTGCCGTGATTGTAGAAGATAACACAGAAATTTTAGGAGTGAATGACCGTGCACAATTGGAATTATTAACACGCGTTCTTCGTATGAGAATTAACTCAGAGCATATGAAAAAAGGCGTTACAATTGAAGATGCACAAACAACCTATATTTATGATGATGTAAAAATTGGTATGGATACAGTCATTCATCCCAATACCATTATCAAAAGTGGTGTTACCATTGGAGAAAATTGCGAAATTGGTCCAAATGCGTATATTCGCGAAGGTTGTAAAATTGGAAATCAAGTCAAAGTGGGAAATTGTGTGGAACTAAAAAAAGTAAAAATCGCAGATTATTCCAAAGTGCCACATTTGACTTATTTAGGAGATTGTGAAGTCGGAAGCCATGTCAACATTGGTTGTGGAACGATTACCTGTAATTATGATGGAAAAAATAAACATAAAACAAAAATTGGGGATAATTGTTTTGTTGGTTCTAACGTCAATTTTGTAGCACCAGTCAATATCGAAGACGATGCATTAATTGCAGCAGGTTCCACGATTACAGAAGATGTTCCACAAGGCAAAATGGCAATTGCAAGAGAACGTCAAATTTTAAAAGATAAAAAGAATCAATAAGAAGGAAAGGCAGGGTTTCAGCCCTGCCCAGATTATATAAATACCAAAATAAAAGGAGAAATACAAATGAAACAAAAATATTTTAATGACGGAATCATCGGAAATGGAAAAGTAACAGCCAGTTTTAGCAAAACAGGAGAATTGTTACGACTATTTTATGGTTCTATTGATTATAAACAATTTATCGAGCAATTTGATGTTGGCGTAAAAATCAATGATTCCGCTATGATTTATTTGCATAATGACATCAACAATTTATATCACCAAAAATATATCAAAGATACGAATATCCTACAAACCGAAATCTTAAATACCTATTTCAATCTTCAAGTCATTCAGACTGATTTTGTTCCAATGACAGAAAATATATTAGTAAAAAATTATCGATTCATCAATCAAAGCAATCGAGATTTAGCCATTAATTTATTGATTTATTCTAAAGTTTTAACCAATATCAATAATGACACTTGTGGCTTTTTTAAAAACGATTGTTTAATTCAATACAATCATGATTATTCATTATGTATTTTTTCCAAAGAAAAACCAATGTCTTACCAAATCAATAATGTTGGAGCCAATATTATGGAAGGTGTAATTGGCGGAAAAGATTACATTGGTATGTCACCAGATTCTGCGATTGGTTATGATTTAAACATAATTAAACCAGGCGAAGAAGTAAACATCAATGTATATGTATATGTGAACAATAACCAAGAAAAGTGCTTGTTAAATGACCTAGATACTGAAATTAATCGTATCCGCAAAATTGACATCAAATCCGAATTTGATAATTTAGATAAATATTGGAAAAAATATGTGAAAGAATATGACAAATTGGAAATCGAAAAAAGTGATATCGATGAGAGAATCAAAAAAATCTATAAAAGAAGCATTTTACTATTTTCACTTCTTACTAACCGCGAAACAGGCGGAATTTCAGCAGGTATGGAAATTGATGAAGACAAAACCAAATGTGGTCGATATTCCTATTGTTGGACAAGAGATGCCGTTTTTGTAACAAGAGCAATGGATGTTTTGGGCATGAAAAAGGAAGTTGAAAATTTCTATAACATATTTTGCAAAAAAACACAAAGCAAAACTGGCAGATGGCAACAACGTTTCTATACAGATGGAAGATTAGCACCTTGTTGGGGCTATCAAATTGATGAAACCGCGAGTGTGATTTATGGAATTTATGAGCATTTTAAGAAATATAAAGATAAAACATTTTTGAAAAACAATTTAAAAATGTGCGAAAATGCGATTTCCTATTTGCAAAAATATGTGGAGGATGTCATCGGTGAAAAGGGAAAATTTTTACCAAGTTATGATTTATGGGAAGAATACGAAGGGATTTCTTTATACTCCATGGCAAGCATTTTTTCAAGTTATCATGCCATGCTTAAAATCTACAAAAATGTAAAAACTACTTTTGAAAGCAACCGCTTAAAAGTTGAAGCGATTAATAAAAAAACGAAAGCTTTGGAACAAGGATTGCTTGATATTAAAGAATATTGTTTAAAAACATTTTATGATGAAAGTAAGAAAACGTATGTCAGAAATATAGATGACAAAAAAATGGATATTAGCATTTTAGGTGCTATCACTCCATTTGAGATGTTTTCGCCAAAAGAAAAAAATGTGCAAAATACAATTGAAAGAATCAACATGACGTTACGAACCTACACAGGTGGCTATATTCGCTATGAAGAAGATGGTTACATGGGAGGTTACAATCCTTGGCCGATTGCCAATCTATGGATGGCTTGTTACAATTTAGAAATGGGTGAAAACAAAAAAGCTTTAGAGAATTTTGAATTTGTCACCAATTCTTGTTCAGAATATGGATTTTTAGGAGAACAAGTCAACAACGAATCCATGAAACCAGCTTGGGTAATTGGACTTACTTGGAGTCATGCGATGTATATTATTGTGTTGGAAAAATTGAAGAAAAAAGGATTGATTTAAAATGGCAAAAAAACAAACCACCGTATTTTTCTGCAACGAATGTGGTTACGAATCCTCAAAATGGCTTGGAAAATGTCCAGCTTGTGGAAAATGGAATACATTTGTGGAGGAAAAAATTGTAGGGAATAATTCTTCAAAAGATAAAAATAAGCCAAAAAGCGAAGTCATTAAATTAAACGAAGTAGAAAAAAAGGTAAGTGTTCGCATTCAAACAGGCGTCCAGGAATTGGACCGTGTTTTGGGTGGTGGATTTGTCAAAGGTTCGCTGACACTTTTACGGTGGTGAACCAGGCATTGGGAAATCAACGTTAATTTTACAAATTTGCGATAGTGTAAAAGTAGAAGGAAAAATTTTATATGTATCTGGTGAAGAATCCGCAGAACAAATCAAATTACGTGCAGATAGACTAAAAATTCACAATGAAAATTTACTATTTCTATCCGAAACCGATATTGACAATGTTGAAAATGCTCTAGAAAAAGAATTACCAGATTTTGTGATTATTGATTCTGTACAAACCATGTATTCCGAAGAAATCACATCAAGTCCAGGAAGTGTAAGCCAAGTAAGAGAAATTACCGCTAGAATTATGAAAATGTGTAAGCAAAAGCAAATCACCACCATTATTATTGGACATGTCACAAAAGACGGAAATATTGCAGGACCACGTGTTTTAGAACACATGGTGGATACCGTGTTGTATTTGGAAGGAGAACGCTATTTTTCGTATCGAATTTTACGAGGGGTCAAAAATCGATTTGGCTCTACTAATGAAATTGGTATGTTTGAAATGGAAAATGAAGGTTTGCAAGAAATTACGGACCCATCTGCTGTGTTAATTTCGGAAAGAGAAGAAGGCACAACTGGTTCTGTAGTAGTAGCAAGTCTGGAAGGTACACGTCCCATTCTACTTGAGTTACAAGCCTTATCAACACCAACGGTCTTTGGCTTACCAAGAAGGACAGCCAATGGAATTGATTATAATCGTTTAGTTTTATTAATGGCTGTTTTGGAAAAAAGAGCAGGAATGAATTTAGGTTCACAAGATGTGTATTTGAATATTGTTGGTGGAATGAAAGTAATGGAACCAGCTTTGGATTTAGGAATTATTTTGGCTGTGGCGTCGAGTTTTAAAAATATAAGCATACCAGAAACTGTTGCGGTTATTGGCGAAGTCGGTTTAACAGGTGAGGTACGTTCTGTGAATATGATAGAAAAAAGAGTTAAAGAAGTAGAAAAATTAGGGTACAAAAAAGTTTTCATTCCAGAAAGTAACAAAAAGGGCTTGAAAGAAAATTATAAATTAGATATAATAGGTGTCAAGAATGTAATCGATGCTTTAAAATATTTAAAATTAAAATAAACAGAAAGGATGTTAAAAATGAAAGAAAAATTAAAAATTGGAATAGGAATTGCACTTATCATAATATTATTAGGGCTAATTGGATGGGGAGTATATAGTGCGGTGAAAGCAAATACAGAAGAAGTTGTGCATCCAGTTGCTACTTTTGAAATCCAAGATTATGGAGCCGTTAAATTGGAATTATATCCAGAATATGCCCCAAACACAGTAGCCAATTTTATTGCTTTAATTAATAGTGGATTTTATCAAAATAAAGTAATTTATGGAAAAGATGATTTGTGTCTTTATATGGCAAGAGATACAGCAGAAGACGCCAAAGGACCAATGCTTAGCCTAATTGATAGCGAAGTTCAAGCAGATTCAGATGACGATTACGAATATGAGATTAATGGAGAGTTTATTGCTAACCAATTTGAGCAAAACACGTTAAGACATGAAAAAGGAGTCCTATCTTTAAATCGTTCTGATTATTCAGCTTATGGTTTGACAGAAGAAAGTTATAATTCAGGAAGCTATCGTTTTTCTGTAATGATGACAGAAAATGCGAATTTGAATGGCGTTTACTGTGCATTTGGAAAAGTGACAGAAGGAATAGAAGTTCTAGAAAAAATATATAACGAAGCAGAAATTGCAACAAAAGAAGAAACAGAAGAAAACAATCATGAAGAGGATGAAAATGCGATTGAAGAATTTACAAATCAACCAATTATAACAAATGCAAGTGTTGAAACATACGGAATTGACTATGGAAAACCAGTGGTACATGAGGCTTTTGATATACAAAGTTATATCAATAATTTATATAGTCAATACATTTCAGAGTAATGTTCTCAAAAATTAATTCATAGAAGGGAGCATGATGCAAATGAAAAAAGATACTGGCGTTACCTTAATTTCTTTAGCTGTGACAATTATTCTGCTAATTTTAATTTCTTCGGTAACCATACGAGCTAGTATTCAAGCTTATGATCAAGTAAAGGTACAGAATTTTATTAGTACATTAAAAGTTATTCAAGCAAAAGTTGATAATCTAGCAGAAGAAACAAATTCAATTGAAAATTATGAATTTGTACCACTTTCTAATATTCAAAATACAGAAACTTATGCTATTTTTATAGACATGATTCAAAATCCAGAAAACTATAATATGATTTCATGGACTGATTCAGATAAAGTAATAGAAGATTATTATTATTTTACACCCAACGACTTAGAAAAGCTAGGCTTAAAACAGCAAAAAATAGCCGTTGTCATAAATTTTAAAACCAGAAATGTGATTGCCCAAAAAGGAATAAAAGTAGACGGAAAAGAATATTATAGGCAATATGATTTAATGGGCGGAGATTTATACAATCCATCATTTGAATAATAAAGAAAAAACTTGCTTTAGGAAGCGAGTTTTTTCTTTTTATGTAAGTGTTAGCCTTGACAAACAACCGATATCATTATATAATGTTAACCAGAATTAACAATTAAAGGAGAAGCATGTATATGATTTCAAAATCCTTGGAAGAATATCTAAAAACAATGTATCTATTAAACAAACAAAATGGACGAGTACGCGTAACGGATATTGCCGAAAAAATGAATTGTACCAAAGCCAGTGTTAATAAAGCAATTCACAATTTAAAAGATAATCAATTACTTAACTATGAAACCTATGGCACAATTGAACTTACCGAAAAACGGAGAGGATTTAGCCAAAAAAATATTGGAAGCATATGATATTGTTTATTTATTTTTAAAAGAGGTTCTGAATTTGGAAGCGGAAAATGCTAAAAATGAGGCAGAGCAAATTAAATCAGCTATTTCAGATGAAACCATTAATCAGCTAGCCAAATATGTTCACAAAGTGCTAGATTTAAATGATTTAGATTGCGATTATGATGTCAGCAAAGAAAAATGTCGCTGTTGTGTTCGTAGAACGAGCAAAAAATAAAAACAGAAAGGAAACAATCATGGGGGATAAATTATTACAAATAAAAGATTTATATGTCAATGCGGGGGAAAAAGAAATTTTAAAAGGAATGAATTTAAGTATTAATAAGGGCGAAATTCATGTTATTATGGGACCAAATGGCTCGGGGAAAACAACAACTGCCAATGCTATTTTAAACAATCCTGCTTATACCAAGAAAAAAGGAAATATTCTATTTGAAGAAAAAGAGATTACCAATTTGAAAACAGATGAAATCGCACGAAAAGGAGTTTTCATGTCATTTCAATTGCCTGAGGAAATTCCGGGTGTTTCGGTGACGAATTTTTTGAAATATGCGAAAAATAAGGCAACTGGAAAACCAGTCAAAGTATTTGAGTTTCGCGAAGAATTGAAAACCTATATGAACGAGCTAAATATGAATTCAAAAAACATGGAAAGAAGCTTAAATGTAGGATTTTCCGGTGGAGAAAAAAAGAAAAATGAAATTTTGCAAATGCTTGTCTTAAATCCAAAACTTGCGATTTTGGACGAAACCGACTCAGGACTTGATGTTGATGCGATTAAAACGGTTTCCAAAGGAATCGAGATGTTCAAAAATGAAAATAATGCTGTTTTAATCATCACACACAACACCAAAATTTTGCATAGTTTGAAAGTGGATTATGTACATGTTTTGGTAAATGGACAGATTGTGAAAACAGGAAGCCAAGAATTGGCAAGAGAAATTGAGGAAAATGGCTATGGAAAATATACCACAAATTAACATAAAAGTCAAGAATCTAGGGGCGTGATTGCTTGCCTTAGAAAGGAAAAATAATGAGTAAAAATCAAATTGATGAAATCAATCGAAATATTTACGATATTAAAAATAAAGACGAATATGATTTCAAAATAAAAAAAGGTTTAACGCCTGAAATTATTGAAGAAATTTCGAAACAGAAAAAGGATCCAGATTGGATGAGAGAATTTCGTTTAAAAGCTTTGGAAGTTTATCATGAATTAGAACTTCCAACTTGGGGGCCTGATTTATCCGAATTAGATATGACTCAAATTGCAACTTACGTGCGCCCAAAATCAAAACTAAACAATTCATGGGAGGACGTGCCAGACGACATCAAAAACACGTTTGATAAATTAGGTATTCCAGAAGCAGAAAAAACATCTCTTGCAGGCGTCGGTGCTCAGTATGATTCCGAAGTTGTGTATCATAGCATGAAAGAAGAATTGATTCAGCAAGGTGTTATCTATACAGACATGGAAACCGCACTTCAAGAATATCCAGATTTAGTCAAAAAACACTTTATGAAATGTGTGCCTGTTTATGACCATAAATTTGTGGCATTACATGGTGCTGTATGGTCTGGTGGTTCGTTTGTGTATGTGCCAAAAGGCGTGAAGGTTGATATTCCATTACAATCCTATTTTCGTTTGAATTCGCCAGAATCGGGGCAGTTTGAACATACGTTGATTATTGTAGACGAAGGAGCGAGCCTTCATTTTATTGAAGGTTGCTCGGCACCTAAATATAATAAAGTTAATCTTCATGCGGGTTGTGTGGAATTGTATGTGAAAGATAATGCATATTTGCGTTATTCGACGATTGAAAATTGGTCGAAAAATATGTTGAATTTGAATACGAAAAAAGCATTGGTTGGGAAAAATGCGAAAATGGAATGGGTATCAGGTTCGTTTGGCTCCAAAATTTCGATGCTTTATCCGATGAGTATTTTGAATGGAGATGGCGCGAAAACTGAATTTACGGGAATTTCTTTTGCGGGAAAAGGACAAAACTTGGATAATGGATTTAAAGTGGTTCACAATGCGAAAAATACATCTAGTGTGGTAAATGCTAAGTCGATTTCGAAAAATGGTGGAAAATGTACGTATCGTTCGTTGGTTCGTATTAACGAAAAGGCAAAATATTCGAAATCTTCGGTATCTTGTGAATCTTTGATGTTAGATGATATTTCAATTTCGGATACAATTCCAGTAAACGATATTCAAACCGATGAAGTGGAATTTTCGCATGAGGCAAAAATTGGAAAAATTAGTGATAAGGCGATTTTTTATTTAATGAGTCGAGGCTTATCCGAAGAAGATGCCAAAGCGATGATTGTTCGCGGTTTTGCGTATCCGATTTCGAAAGAATTGCCTGTGGAGTATGCGGTGGAAATGAATAATTTGATTAATTTGGAATTAGAAGGAAGTATTGGCTAAGTAGCCTTAAAGGGCTTTGCCCCTTAAGAATCCCCACGAAGGGCGCTGCCCTTTCGAAACCCGCTCTTCGGTCAGAGGGACATTGGATTTGTCAAATTAAGTTATAAAAACTGGTTTGATACCACGCGTTAGTCACGCGAGAGAGTATGTTTTAAAAGAGAGGTAAGAGTTATGATAAAATTAAATGAAACGCCAGTTAGAACGTCGCGAAATTTTAATATTAATAATATAACATTAGAAAATGTGGAGATTCCAGAAGAAGTTGGGGATTTTAAAAGGGTTCAAATAATCGGTGAGAATTCGAAAATAAAGATGGATGAAGAATGTAGTGAAATTAGTTTAAATTATGGTTTGAGCGATTTTTTCACGAATCAAGTGAAGCAAAAAGCAAATCAAAAAATACGTTGTAATGTGGAGAGCAAAACAGAAAAAGAATTGCGTATTTATTTTGACTTTGACGAAGAGAATTTGCAACTGGTGGATGATATTGAAATTATAGCAAACGAAGATACGAAAGCAACGATTATGATAAAATATGAAGCAGATGAAAAGTTGGCTTGTTTTCATAATGGAATTCTTCGTGTTGTGGCGAAAAAAGGTGCAAAAGTGAATGTTATTTTCATGAATTTGTTGAATACGAATTCAAATCATTTTATGGCGATTGAAAATGAAATAGAAGAAAAGGCAAAAGTGAATTATTGTATCGTTGATTTTGGTGGGAAAAATAGTATTACGAATTTGGATTCAAATTTGGTGGGAGATTTTTCGGAAAATCGAATTCATACGATATATTTGGGAAAAGAAAAGCAGTTGCTTGATTTGAATTATAGGGGCGTGTTACGAGGTGAAAAGTCAAATTTAGAAATTGAAGTGCAAGGCGCTTTGAAAGACAACGCTAAAAAACATTTTAAAGGAACAATTGATTTTAAGAAAGGCGCCAAAAAAGCGAAAGGAAACGAAAACGAAGCTTGCATGTTGCTTTCTGACACAGCAAAATCGCTTGCCTTGCCAATGCTTTTGTGTTCGGAAGAAGAGGTTGAAGGAAATCATAGTAGTTCGGCGGGAAAAATTGGGGAGAAAGAATTATTTTATATGATGAGTCGCGGTTTTACTTTTAAAGAAGCACAGAAGTTAATGGTACGAGCAAAGTTTAATAAGATTTTGCAGAATATTAAGAGTGAAGGGTTGAGAAATTATATTTTGAAGGAAATTGATGAGAGATTGGAGTAAAAATGAATATTTAGGAATTGCAAGGAGTTTTTGAGTATAAGAAATGGAGAATTTATGATAGATGAAGAAACTGAATGGAGAAAATAAGGAGAAAAGTGAATTCCAAAAATATAAGTGTAAAATTGCAAGTGTGGAAGAAGTACTTACAAAAATGGATTATGAAATTTCGATACATCCAGACGATAAAAGATGGAAACTGTGGAAAGAAGAAGCAAAAAGTTTTTTAGAAAAGAAAAAAAGAATTTGCTATATAGGTATATTAGAAAAAACGATTATATGTGAGGCAACAGTAGCACTTTCTGAAGATGCAGCTCAAAATTTAGAGGATTTAATTGACGATAATACAGTTTATTTATTTGCGTTTAGAACATATGAAGAATATAGAAACAAAGGTTATTTTTCTAAATTATATAAATTTATGGAAGAGGATTTGAAAAATAGAGGATATACAAGGTTTATATTAGGTGTTGAACCAACGGAGACTGAAAATTTAGAAATATATAAACATTTTGGTTTTAGAAAATTTGTCAAAGAAGCCTACGAGAAAGAGCCTGTAATAGATGAAAAAACTGAGCCAGAAAAAGTTTTAGTGCATTATTATTTGAAAGAAGTTTGAGTGATTCAAGAAGGAGTAAAAATGAAACTAGGAATTGATATTGATGATACAACAGTTGATTTAGCAAATGTGATGTTAAAATATGCAGAAAAATTTGATAGAGAAGTTTTAGGAAGAAAAGGGATAAATGGAAATTTTGGAGAGATACCAAATCGTTACTATTTGGAAGCTTTGTTTGGCTGGACGCAGAAAGAAAAATATGCTTTTTTTAATGCTTATTATAAAAATGTTTTGGAGGAATGTATTCCTTTGGAAAATTCGGCAGAAACGATTCGAAAATTAAAAGAAGAGGGAAACGAAATCTATTTTATTACAGCAAGATTGAATGGAATTCCCAATTGTGATGCAGAAAATATCACAAAAATGACATTGGAAAAAAATAATATTCCTTACAACCAATTAATTATGAATGCGAAACATAAATTGCAATTTTGTATAAAACATGAGATTTCAATTTTTATGGATGATAGTTTTGACACCTGCAAAGAATTAGAAGAAAACGGCATCAAGACTTTTTTGATGACAACAAAAATGAATCAAAATATTAAAACAGGAAAGATGGAAAGAGTGGCGAATTGGAAGGAAGCTTATGAAAAAATCAAATTATTTTTAAGAAAGGATTGAAAGATGAACGTAAAACAAGATTTTCCGATTTTACAAAATCACAAAATTACCTATTTAGATAGCGGGGCAACCACGCAGAAGCCAATTCAGGTGATAAACGCAGTAAAGAATTTTTATGAAAAACAAAATGCAAATCCGCATCGTGGTGCGTATTCTTTAAGCATGGAAGCGACGCAAAATTATGAAAATACACGTGATAAAATTGCCCAATTTATAAATGCGAAACACACAGAGGAAATTATTTTTTCCAAAAATGCAACAGAAGCTTTGAATTTAATTAGTTATTCTTATGGCATGGAAAATCTGAAAAAAGATGACGAAATCGTGCTTTCGATTATGGAGCATCATTCGAATTTAGTGCCTTGGCAGAAGATTTCGAAAGTCACAGGTAGTCAATTAAATTATATGTATATAAATGATGATTTTGAGTTATCAGAGGAAGAAATGGAAAAGAAAATTACGGATAAAACGAAGATTGTTGGAATTACGCATGTTTCAAATGTTTTAGGAACCATTAATCCTGTGAAAAAAATCATTGAATTGGCACATAAAAAGGGAGCGATTGTTGTTGTCGATGCTTCGCAGAGTATTCCGCATATGAAAATTGATGTACAAGATTTAGATGCTGATTTTTTAGTATTTTCAGGACATAAAATGTTGGCTCCACTTGGAATTGGTGTTTTGTATGGAAAACGTGATTTGCTAAATCAGATGAATCCATTTTTAATGGGTGGTGATATGATAGAATATGTTTATGAGCAAGAAACAACGTTTGCACCATTGCCCAATAAATTTGAGGCTGGAACCCAAAATGTAGAAGGCGTTATTGGTTTGGGGGCTGCGATTGATTATATTGAAAAAATGGGATATGATACTATACAACAAATTGAAAAAGAAGTGATTGCTTATGCGAAACAAGAATTGTCAAAATTGGATTATGTGACATTGTATTTGACATCAAATGAAGAGCATCATTCAGGTGTGATTTCATTTAATTTGAATGGTATTCATCCACATGATGTGGCTAGTATTTTGGATTCTGAAGGAGTTTGTGTACGTTCACGGAAACCATTGTGCACAACCATTAATGAGATTTCTTGGTGTTGATTCGACTTGTCGAGCGAGTTTTTATTTTTATAATACGAAGGAAGATGTAGACAGATTAATAGTAGCTTTAAAGAAAGCTTATGGAATGTTTCAAAAGTATATAAAAGAATAAGGGAGAGTTTAAATGGAGAAACAAAGGTTAAAAAAGAATATTTTATTTATCTTATTAATTGGAATAGAAGGAATGGCTTTTGGATTAATTGATTGGGATAGCGTAATATCTGATTTGTTATATATTCAACATAATAATAAATTACTGATTGCTATTATTGGTGCTAATATTGGAGTAGCAAAATTAGTTGCAACTTTAATTTGTATATATATAAATGATTCGAGAAAGCCCAATAAGGTTTTTATAATATGTGTTATTTTAACCGCAATTGGAGCAGTATTAGTAGGAATTGCCTATCAATTCAATTATATTATTTTATTTTCAATATTGTATGTAATGGAGATTGTTGTGTTAGAAATTTATTCGGGATATCATTATGCGTATGTATATAATTCATTACCAGATGAATTAGCAACAGAAGTTCATTCTAAAAGAATATCAGTTTTTAAAATAACGTTTATGATTGGAATTGGAATAGCAGGTTTTTTAACGACAAAATTTATTCAGAATACCATGTTTCTAGTAACCATTTTAAGTGCAATAATTTTTTTATTACTGATAGTATTCATAACACAAGTGCAAAATTGTCCAAAAGCGCAAAAGAAAGATGGGATTAAGTTAAGAGAGAAATTAGATTTAAGAAGATATACCAACTATTACAAAAGTTGGCTGGTAACAAGATTCTTAGGAAAATTTGCTTTAACATCGTTAATTGTATTAATTTCTATAATAGCAATTGATTACAAAATGAATTTACTCTTTTTAAAAAGTTTTAAAACAATAGCATGGTTTTTTAGTGGTATTGGTTTCTGGTTTTCTGCTTATTTGATTAAAAGTAAAATGATTGTAAAAGGCGATATTTTTTGCAAAAGTATAATTGCAATTTTGATCGTAATTTCATTTTTTACCCCTTACGCTATTTATGCGATTATATTGTTAAATGGCTGTTTGAATCCATTTAATACAATGTCAAATTTTACAATGCTACAAATGGATGAAGATGAGATAAATGTTGCACAAAAGGAATTAATGATTAATTTATTTAGTTATTTTTCAGGGATACTTTCCTCTTACATATTACTGAATATAGATGTTAATCTTGCTTTAATTATTACAGTTATAATATTGATGATGAGTGTTATGAACGAGATAAAATTGTATAAAATCAAAAGTTAAAGGAGAAAAATCGATGGAAGATTTAAATGATATTTATAATGACTTAATCATGGAACACAGCATGAATTCTTATAATAAGAAGAAATTGGCACAATGTGATTTTTGCGAAATGGGACATAATCCGAATTGTGGAGATGAAATATCATTAGAGCTGAAACTAAATGGCAATTTGATAGAAGATATGGCATTTACAGGGCATGGCTGTGCGATATCGCAAGCATCAACATCCGTTATGATTGATACATTAAAAGGAAAAACAGTAGAACAAGCCCAAGAAATCATAAAAACATTTATAGATATGATAAAAAGAGAAGAAACAGACGAAGAAAATTTGAAAAGATTAGAAGATGCGATTGCTTTTCGTAATGTTTCAAACATGCCAGCAAGAGTAAAATGTGCATTACTAGCTTGGCACACAATAGAAGATATGTTAAATAAAAAGGAAAATGGAGGAACAAGCAAAATTAATTGCTGTCAGTAAAACATGAAAAATAAAAAAGTATTATTAGGTATGAGCGGAGGAGTGGATAGCTCAGTTTCGGCTCTGCTCTTGAAGGAACAAGGATATGAAGTGATTGGTATCACATTGGAATTATGGGAGGAAAATGAGGCTTGTCATACAGAAGCCAAAAGCATCTGTGATTGCATAGGAATTTCCCATGTTACATATAATGGAAAAGAACAATTTAAAACTCATGTTATCCAAGATTTTATGGATTGTTATGCCAACTGTAAAACACCCAATCCTTGTATTGAATGTAACAAATATATGAAATTTGGTGTTATGTGGGAAAAAGCCAAAGAACTTGGGTGTGACTATATTGCAACAGGTCATTATGCCAAAACAGAATATAGTGAAAAATACAATAGATGGGTTTTGAAAAAGTCGAATAATGAAAAAAAGGACCAAAGCTATGTTTTATGGACCATGCCAAAACAATTGATAGAACACGTGTTGTTTCCACTTGCGGATTTTGAAACCAAAGATGAAATTCGTGAAATTGCCCAAAAAAATAATTTACAAGTTGCCAGTAAGCCAGATAGTGAAGACATTTGTTTTATACCAGATGGGAATTATAAAAAATTCCTAGAAAATCATTCCAACCTAAAACCAAAAGCAGGCAATATTGTGAATGCAAAAGGACAAATTTTGGGAACGCATACAGGTTTATACAATTATACCATTGGACAGCGAAAAGGGCTTGGCATTTCCAATCCAGTTCCCTTATTTGTTTTGGGATTTAATAAAGTTAAAAACGAAGTAATTGTTGGAGAAGAAAAAGAATTATACCAAAAAGAAATTATAGTGGAAGCAATCAATTTATTATTGGTGGATGAAATAGAAGAGATGAAAGTCCAAGTGAAGACACGCTATTCTTCGAAAGTAGCCAATGCGCTAATCAAGCAAGAAGGAAATCAGATAAGAGTAATTTTTGAAGAACCACAAAGAGCAATTACGCCAGGACAATCAGCCGTATTTTATAAAGATGATATGGTGCTTGGTGGTGGAAAAATTGTAACCTAAGAAAGGAAGGTTTAAAGAATGAAAAAAGCAGAATTTGACATTCAAGGAATGACTTGCAGTAGCTGTCAATCTCATGTAGAAAAGGCAGTTTGTAAGTTAGAGGGAACGAAAAAAGTAAATGTTAATTTATTATCCAATCAGATGAAGCTTGAATACGATGAAAATCTTCTTAACCAAGAAAGCATTATAAAGGCCATAGTAGATGCTGGCTATGGCGCAACAATAGCAGGGCAAAACGAAAAAAACAAAGATAAAACTAAAGCAGAAAAAGAAGACAACAATAGCCTAAAATCCATGAAACATCGCTTGCTAATTTCGATTATTTTTTGGATTCCATTGATGTATATTGCGATGTATCATATGTTTTACGAATGGTTTGGATTGCCGATTCCGCAGGTGATAATGCATTTGTTTCATGGAACAGAAAATGCAATTACGTTTGGATTTACACAATTTTTATTGTTGTTGCCAATTATGTATGTCAATCGCAATTATTTTAGCAGTGGATTTAAAAAGTTGATGAAACGAATGCCCAATATGGATTCATTAATTGCAATGGGAAGTTCAGCTGCCATTGTTTATGGAATATATGCCATATTTATGATTGGTTATGGTTTAGGACATCAGCAAATGGAATTGGTAGAACGTTTTTCCATGGACTTATATTTTGAATCAGCAGGAACAATTCTTACTTTGATTACAGTTGGTAAATTTTTAGAAGCAAAATCAAAGGGAAAAACAGGTGACGCCATTCGCAAATTAATGAATTTAGCTCCCAAAACAGCAACGGTTTTGCGAGATGACAAAGAAATTGAAATCGAAATCGACGAAATTTTAGTAGGAGATATTATTCTCATAAAACCGGGTGGCAGTATTCCTGTAGATGGTGTAATTGTGGAAGGCAGTTCAGCAGTTGACCAAGCGAGCATAACAGGGGAAAGTATTCCAGTTGAAAAAAGTGTGGGTGATATGGTTATTTCAGGAACCATTAATAAAAACGGTTCATTTAAAATGAGAGCAACGAAAGTTGGAAAAGATACAACCCTTTCACAAATTATAACATTAGTAGAAGAGGCAGGAAATTCAAAAGCACCAATTGCAAGATTGGCAGATAAAGTGAGTGGCATTTTTGTTCCTTGCGTGATAACGATTGCAGTATTAGCAACGATTTTTTGGCTATTGCAAGGACAGAGTTTTGAGTTTGCACTTAGTATTGGGATTGCAGTTTTGGTGATTTCGTGTCCATGTGCATTGGGATTGGCGACGCCAGTTGCAATTATGGTGGGAACAGGAAAATCGGCGGAAAATGGAATTTTAATAAAATCAGCAGAAAGTTTGGAATTATTACACCAAGTAAATACAATTATTCTAGATAAAACAGGAACGATTACAACCCGGAAAACCAAAAGTGATGGATAGTATTTGCTTAATCGAGGAAAATAAATTATGGCAAGTCGCAGGAAGTTTGGAGCAAAATTCAGAGCATCCTTTGGCAGAAGCAATTTTAGAAATGGCAAAACAAAAGGAAATCGATTTTTTGAAGGTAGAGGAATTTAGCGGTATTTCAGGTAGAGGTGTAAAAGGGAAAATAGAAGGCAAAATCTATTTTGGTGGAAATATTGCATTGATGAAAGAAAACGGAATTGACACGAAAAGGATAGAAGAGCAAACAGAAAAGTTTTTAGCACAAGGAAAAACGGTTTTATATTTTGCAGATGAAGAAAAAATAATGGGAGCTATTAGTGTTGCAGATAGCATTAAAGAAAGCAGTTTATCAGCCATTCAAGAAATGAAAAACAGAAAATTAGAAGTGGTTATGCTCACAGGAGATAATCATATTGTGGCAGAATCCATGGGAAAAATTTTAGGGATAGATAAAGTAATTGCGGAAGTTTTACCACAGGATAAAGAAAAAGAAGTTCAAAAAGTGCAAGAGCAAGGTAAAAAAGTAGCATTTGTGGGAGATGGAATTAATGATAGTCCAGCATTGGTAAGAGCAGATGTTGGTTTAGCGATTGGCTCTGGAACCGATATTGCGATTGATTCAGCAGATGTTGTTTTAATGAAAAATAGTTTGCAAGATGTTGTGAGTGCAATTGATTTAAGTAAAGCAGTTATACGAAATATCAAGATGAATTTATTTTGGGCGTTTTTCTATAATTGTGTTGGAATTCCAATTGCGGCTGGTGTATTTTACTTAGGTTGGGGCTTCAAATTGAATCCTATGATTGGGGCAGCAGCGATGAGTTTAAGTTCTGTATGTGTTGTAATAAATGCATTAAGATTAAGGAAATTTAAGCCTGAAGCTAAATCAAAATATGATAAGATAAAAAAGGAGGAAAAAGTAATGACAAAAATAATTTTAATTGAAGGAATGCAATGTAATCATTGCAAAATGAGCGTGGAAAAGGCATTGAGTGGGATGGATGGTGTGACAAAAGTGGAAGTGGATTTGGAAGGAAAAAAGGCGACGATTGAATCAACCGAAGAAATTAGTGAAAGTGAAATTAAAGAAGTAATTGAAGAAGCAGGATTTCAAATTAAATAAAATATTTTATATGAAAGACAAAAACATTTGCCATTTTACTGGCAAATGTTTTGTTTTTTCAGGAACTTTATTTTTCTAGCTGTTAATGGCAACCAGAACAAGGGCAACAGTGAAAGTTTTCAGCGTCTAATTTGGCCTGAATTTCAGCCGCTTTGTTTAAAATTGCAATGGATTTTTCTGTTAATACGAGGTTGTTTCCGTTTTGTGTAACCAAATCATTGCTTAATAAATCTTGTACGCCGTAATTTTTGTGCGAGAAGATTTTTTCAACATCTTCCGTTGCTATCGTGTCTAAAATTTTGGGGTTACTTTTTTTAATAGCTTCTTCACTCTCGTAATCGCCGGAGCATAAGCCTAATTTGGTGTAGAGAGCAAAAACCAAAAAGTCCATTAAATCATCTTTAATGCCATGTTCCTCAGCAGCAGGGGATAATGTGAATCCACGTCCTCTTAGCCGTAAATCTTGTACTCTTAGTTCCATAAATATACCTCCTAAATTTTATTGTATGGTATCAACGAGTTTCTATATATTCATTATATAAAAATTTTATGTAAATGTCAATATTATATAATTTAAAAATTGACATAAAAATGCAAAAGATGTTATAATAATAATCGGATAAGACATTGTACACAAGCCATTTATAATAAGTAAAAAATAGGAGAAAAAAATGCAAAATCAATTTTCAAGAACGGAAAGTTTAATTGGAAAAAAAGGAATTGAAAAATTACAAAACACAAAAGTTGCAATTTTTGGAATTGGTGGAGTGGGCTCTTATGTAGTGGAAGCTTTGAGTAGAGCTGGCATTCGGCAATTTTGTTTTGGTGGATAAGGATGAAGTGGATAGAACCAATCTAAATCGACAAATCATTGCGACAACTAAAACGATTGGAAAGCCAAAAGTAAAGATTGCGAAAGAACGTATTTTAGAAATTAATCCAGAAGCTAAAGTAGAGATTTTTCAAGAATTTTTTGGCCCAGAAACTTCAGGGATTTTAGATGAAACATTGGATTATATTGTAGATTGTGTGGATACAGTTACTGCAAAAATCGAATTAGTAGTACGAGCCAAAGAATTGAAAATTCCTATTATTTCGAGTATGGGAACGGGGAATAAATTAGACCCTACAAAGTTTGAAGTAACAGATATTTATAAAACCAGTGTGTGCCCATTAGCTAAAGTCATGCGAAAAGAATTGAAAGCAAGAAATATTAAGGGGTTAAAAGTGGTTTATTCTAAGGAAGAACCGATTAAGTTAGAAAGTCAAACCATTCGGAAGTGTATCATTTGTGCCATCTGTAGCAGGATTGGTGATGGCAGGTGAGGTTGTGAGGGACAGGCTGAATTGACATTTTATGTAAAATATGATACAATAAAATAAATAAGTTTATCTTATTAAAGATGTAATTACATTTTATAAAAGGAGGGAAAAATCTACTTTAGGATACAACATAAGTAAAATTGCCATACAGATAAATAAAAATAATGTTCAATAATAGGAGGAAATAAAAATGGTAATGAACAAACTAGAAAGTTTAGAAACAAATATGGAGTGGGTGCTAAATTTCGTATCCAAACGATATGGGCAAAAATTGACACAACAGCAACTTCATATTGCCCTTACTCTTATAGAAAAAGAAGAGAGAGAGATTTTTGAGGCATATTGGGGAATGTTCGATGGAGTACACTGTTCGTCGTTTTCGCAGTTAGATAAAAAGCTTGGAAAAAAGGGAACGGAACGGCTTTATTCTCAGGCTTTAAGAAAATTGGGGAGCATGCTCTATGATTTAAGAAATGTAGAGTTTTTCCAGAACTGCGAGAATCTTGACCCGGAAACTTCGGGAGAACTCTGGAGAGTTATCTTCGCAGAACCTGAAGTGGAGACGCCGATTGAAGAAATAAAATTTTCCAGAGTGACTTATTGTTGCTTGAAGCGAAGTGGAATTGACACGGTAGAAGATTTTATGAGGGTTTCTAAAAATGAATTGGTGGAAATCTTCGGCAGTGAAAAACGAATAAAAGAGTCTCTTAGAATGCAAAAGAAGTTAGCTAAATAGAAGATTTTTTTCAAGTGGCAAATGTGGTTGCATTTGCCACTTTTTCATGCTAAATGCATATTGAAAAAATAGAAAATTTGTTGTATGCTATGAATAAAGGAGTTTTTATGGAAAGATTTGAAGAAATAGAAAAAAGTATTGTAACAACGTATCGAAATAAAATTTGGACGAAATTTGTAAAGGGAATTAGAGAATTTGAGATGATTTCTGAAGGCGATAAAATCGCAGTTTGTATTTCTGGGGGAAAAGATTCGATGCTTATGGCAAAATGTTTTCAAGAATTAAAAAAGCATCGTAAGATGAATTTTGAGCTTGTGTTCTTGGTAATGAATCCGGGCTATAATGAAATGAATACACAAAAGATTATCGAAAATAGCAAAACGCTAAACATTCCCATTACGATATTTGAAACGGATATTTTTAATCGTGTGGTCAATATTGATGACCATCCATGTTATATTTGTGCCAGAATGCGAAGAGGCTATTTATATGAAAAAGCAAAAGAGTTAGGATGTAATAAAATAGCGTTGGGACATCATTTTGATGATGTTATTGAAACTACTTTAATGGGGATGCTGTATGGTGCGCAAATGCAAACCATGATGCCCAAAGTTTGTAGCACATCACATCCAGGCATGGAATTGATTCGACCGATGTATTATGTAAAAGAAGAAAATATTATTCGTTGGGCAAAACGAAATGATTTAGAATTTATACAGTGTGCGTGCCGTTTTACAGAACATTATACCAAATGTGAAAATCGTGATGGAAGTTCAAAACGCGAAGAAATAAAGGCTTTAATTAAAGAGTTACGAAAAAAATATGAAAATATTGATATTAATATTTTTCGTAGTACGCAAAATGTTAATTTAGATACATTAATTTCTTATCGAAAAAAAGGAAAAACCTATCATTTTTTAGAGCAATATGGAAAATAGTGGATTGGCAAAATACGTCGAAATTTGTATTGACGAAATGCAAAAAAAAAGGTATAATTAATTTAGAAACTAAGCTTTGCAGAGTTTGGTTTTTAAATATTTTTGGGAGAAAATTAAATGAAAGAAGAATGTGGAATTTTTGGAATTTATTCCATGAAAAATGAAGAAGATTTAGTATTTCCATTGTGTGTAGGACTATCTAGTTTACAACATAGGGGAGAAGAATCTTGTGGAATTGCGATTAATAATGGCGGAATGATTACATGTCATAAAGATGTAGGACTGGTATCTGATGTATTTACCAATTCAGTAATTCGTGATTTACCAAAAGGAAAAATAGGAATTGGACATGTGCGTTATTCGACCACTGGTTGTCCAAGAAAAGAAAATGCACAACCAATTTTTTCAAGATATAAAAAAGGAAATCTGTGCATTGCGCATAATGGGAATTTAACTAATACAGCGGAACTTCGTGCTGAATTAGAAGAAAATGGAGCGATTTTTAATTCAACGAGCGATACAGAAGTTATTGCCTATATTATTGCACGTGAAAGATTGAAAACGCATTCCATTGAAGATGCCGTTTTTAATGCTATGAAATATATTAAAGGTGCGTATTCTTTGCTGGTTATGAGCTCTCAAAAATTAATTGCAGTCCGTGACCCATATGGATTTAGACCATTGTGTATGGGAAAATTGGAGGGCGATTATGTATTTTCGTCTGAAAGCTGTGCATTGGATATATTAGGGGCTGAATTCGAGAGGGATATTGAGCCAGGAGAAGTGGTTACGATTTATAATAATGAAATTACTTCCACAAAGAATTTTAGAACAACAGAAAAAGATGGTTTATGTATTTTTGAGTATGTTTATTTTTCTAGACCAGATTCAATTGTGGATGGCTATAGTGTTCATAAATTCCGTGAAGAAACAGGAAAATATTTAAGTATGCAAGCTCCTGTGGAAGCGGATTTTGTAGCTGGTGTTCCTGATTCTGGATTAGATGCGGCATTGCGGTTATTCAAAAGCGTCAAAAATTCCGTATGGAATGGCTTTTGTAAAAAGCAAATATATTGGAAGAACGTTTATTCAATCGACTCAAAGTGAAAGAAAAAAACAAGTTGTATTAAAATTAAATCCGCTAAAACAAAATATAAAAGGAAAAAGAATTGTTTTAATTGATGATTCGATTGTGAGAGGAACAACGATTACAAGATTGGTTAAAATATTAAGAAGAGAAGGCGTAAAAGAAATTCATTTACGAATTGCTGCTCCGCCATTTGTTGGAATGTGCTATTTTGGAACTGATGTAACAAATGAAGATGGACTGATTGCTAGACATAAAACAGTAGAAGAAATTCGTCAGCAAATTGGCGTGGATTCTTTGGAATATTTAAGTTTAGAAAATTTAAGAAAAATTGCGGAAAATTCGAATCGAAAAAGTTTCTGCGAAGGATGTTTTACCAACCAATATCCAATTGACGTACCAAGGGAAATCCATAAGGAGAAATTTGAAAAGATATTTTAGTGATTGACAAGTTATGTAAAATGTAGTAAAATAATAGAAAATAAAATGATAGGAGGAAGAACATGATATTGCAGATAATTCTGGTTATTATGGTAGTAATGGTGGTAGCTTACATTGGGAGAAATTCTTGGCCATTATTTATGCTGCTCAATATGGCAGAGGATGTCTTTTTGGTTTATGAAAATTCATTTGATATTTATTTAGAGGAAAAGCTACAGGTTTTTCCACCCAATCGCCCACAACGAATTTCGTATGGTAAAATTCGGTTTGAATTTTCTAATGCGGAAGAAGCTTGTGTTGAGTTTGAAAAAGTGATTGACGAAGTTCTGGCATATTATAACCAATATGAATGGTTGGTTCAGAAAAATTTTGAACTTCAGTCAAACAGGGAGGAATTGAATAATATAAAACAGAGAATACTTTGGCTAAAGAGATAGGAAAAAGCTATTTTAGGATGGGACTATCATTCTAAAATAGCTTTTTTAAAATTTATATAAAAATGTAATTTTTTGTTGAAAAAAATGCAAAATGTAGTATAATAAATAAGAGGTAATAGAAAATGTTATACGATATGAATGATGAAAAAGAAGAAATTGAATCGAGTAAAGAAGAATTGAATAAGATGCATTTGAGAAAAAAAGCAATAATTTGTGGAGTGATTATTTTATGTTGTATAATTGTAATGATTGTAAGCATTGTTATTTCCATACAATTAAAAAATGGAAGTTCTTTTACCACTAATGCCAAAAAAGCAAACAAAGTTGATAATTTAGCGGTTTATGAAGGAAATCATGTGCCCATCAAAAGACATAGTTTAGAACAAATTAAGACCAAATTTGTTCCAAAGCAAAATCCTAATGCACAACAAGAAATCACAAACATTTATTATTCGGAAGAAAAAGTGGCTTATCTTACATTTGATGATGGACCTTCTAAAAATATAACACCACAAATTTTGGATATTTTAAAAAAAGAAAATGTGCCAGCGACTTTTTTTGTATTAGGTAGTCGAGTGGAATTAAATCCTGATTTATTAAAAAGAGAATATGAGGAAGGACATTATATCGCCAATCATGGCTATTCTCATAAATATTCACAGATTTATCAATCAAAAGAGGCAGTTTTAGATGAATATAACAAATGTGAAAATGCGATTCGAAATGCTTTGCAAAATCCGGCGTATCATACCTATCTTTTCCGATTTCCAGGTGGTTCAAGTGGTGGAAAATATGATGCGGTAAAAGCAGAATCAAAAGGTTTATTATCTAGCAATGGTGTGAATTATACTAATTGGAATTGTTTAACAGGCGATGCCGAAGGAAAAACGACACCAGAAGATTTAATGGGGTGTTTACAGCAAACCATGCAAGGAGATGGAAGTATTATTGTTTTAATGCATGATGCAAGTGATAAATCGTACACAGCTGAAAGCTTGCCAATGGTAATTTCTTATTTAAGAGAACAAGGTTATACTTTTAAGAATTTTTATGGAATATTTTAAAATGCTTCAAGGCATAAAAAGCAACGATTGACATATAATTAAATTTCAACATGAAATTTGTATTAGTTAGTGTGATATAAAAAAGAAAAAACTTAGATAACATTGCTATCTAAGTTTTTTCTTTTTACTAATTACTATACACCCTGTTCACCAGGCAATATATAATCAATTACACCATAAATTAAAGCACCAATAATGGCTGCCATCCAGGTAATTGAGTAACCAGCAACTAAAAATTGTGTTACATATAATGTAACAACAGCTAATACAAATCCAACAAAACCTTTACCGAAAGCCATTGCGTGTAAACCTGTAAATTTTACGATAAGATAATCCATGACACTTAAAACGATTGCTGCAACACCTAAACTCCACCAGTTATTAATTGTGAAATTTGGTGTAAAAAATGCAGTAATACCAAGTATAATGGCTGCTACAATAAATCTACCAATTACTTGACCAACGGTTCCCATGGTTGTGTTACTAGATTGTGCACGATTGTTCTCCATTTTTGAACCTCCTTAGAAAATTAAATCGTTTGTGAAAACGACTCATTGTTTCAATAAAATATTTATTTTGAAAATAAATATTATATAAGTATATTTTGATGATTTTTGTAAAAAATATTCATATAAAATTTTCAAGAAGGGTTTTTATTTGAAATGGTGCTGATATTTGTAAGAACAATTTTTCTTTATATTTTAGTATTGATTGTAATGCGTTTTATGGGAAAACGTGAAATTAGCCAATTACAGCCATTTGAATTAGTTATCTCAATTATGATAGCCGATTTGGCAACTACGCCAATGTCCGAAACAGGAATTCCAATTTTATATGGAATTATTCCTATTCTAGGACTTTTGATGATGCATATTTTAATTTCCATTGTAAATTTGAAAAGTATACGTATTCGAGAAATTGTTTGTGGAAAACCAAGAATTTTGATGTTTCGTGGAAAAATTGATGAAAAGGCAATGATAAAGGAAAATTTTACGATTAATGAATTGCAAGAAAGATTGAGAGTCAATGGGATTTTTAATTTAGAAGATGTAGAATATGCTATTTTGGAAACGAGTGGTCAAATTACGGTCATTCCTAAGCCTGCTAAAAGAGGAACGACGCCAGAAGATTTTGGAATTGAACCAGAATATGTAGGAATTTCCTATGATTTGGTAATTGATGGAAAAGTCATGACAGATAATTTGGTGAAATTGGGAAAAGATTATAATTGGCTAAAAAAACAAGTTTCTAAATTTCATATGAGACCAGAAGATGCTTTAGTTGTAGTATTGAGTGGAAACGGCAGTATTTTTTGCCAACGTAAAGAGGTGTAATAAAATGAGATTTATAAAAGAATATTTGATTGTGCTCATGATATTGGTCATTATTTTTTTAATTGATTTTATGACGAATAAAAGTCTTGGAAAATCTACTGAATGGATGAGAAATGGCATTGAAAGTGTAGAAAAAAAGGTGAAAGAGCAAAATCAAGAAGAAGCCAAAAATGAATTTTATGAATTAGAAGGAAGATGGAAAGACGATGTGAGTAGACTTGCTTTGTTTGTGGAGCATAATGAATTAGAAAAAATAAGTGGTGATATTGTATTAATTGAGTCAAACTTTGATACTGGAGACACAGATGAATTATTTCAAAATATATCGGATTTAAAATTTATGTTAGAACATATTGAAGAAAAAAATCAACTAAAATGGAAAAATTTATTTTAAAAGGCACAGATTTTTCTGTGCCTAATTTCTTATTGTAAATTGGTGTCTTGAATAATATAAATTGGTCTCTTTTTGACTTCCAAATACGTTTTTGATAAATATTGTCCAATAATACCAAGTGAAAATAATTGAATTCCACTAACCATAAAAATAATACATACCAGTGAAGGCCAACCGCTTGTTGGGTCACCTAAAATTAAAGTTTTGATTACAATTATCATAATCAGAATGAAGGAAATCAAACAAAAAAGCAATCCAAGTAGTGATGAGAAGATTAAGGGAGTAGTTGAAAATGCAGTAATTCCTTCTAAAGCATAAGACATTAATTTCCAAAAGGACCATTTTGTTTCACCAGCAACTCTTTGAATATTTTTATATTCAATCCATTTCACATTAAATCCAACAAAACTAAATAGCCCTTTGGAATAACGATTATATTCTTTTAATGATAAAATTGCGTCTACGACAATTCGTTTCATAAAAATGTAATCACGAGCACCATCAACCATTTCAAATTTTGTGACACGATTGATAATTCGATAAAACATTTTCGCAAAAAAACTACGAATAATAGGTTCACCTTTACGTGTGGTTCGGCGTGTTCCCACAGCATCATAATTTTCTTTTGTGACAGCTTGATACATTTCCATTAGTAAAGAAGGTGGGTCTTGTAAATCAGCATCCATCAGGGTTACAAAATTTCCAGTTGATTTTTCAAGTCCTGCATAAATAGCAGCTTCTTTACCAAAATTTCTGGAAAAAGAAATATATTTCACACGTGAATCTGTTTTTAATAAATTTTTGATGGTTGCTAAAGTATTGTCTGTTGAGCCATCGTTTACAAAAAGAAATTCAAATTCTACGCCGATTAAATTGGTTAATATTTTTAATTAATTCTTCATAAAACAAAGGCAATGATTTTTCTTCATTATAACAAGGTACAATAATTGAAATTTTGTTCATATTTTTCTCCTTATATTGCTAGATTTATAATAAAAATATATCACAAATTCAAAAAAATTGCAAGATATCGATTAAAATTTCAAAAAGAGGTTGAAATTTTTACGCAAATGTAATATAATTGTAATACAACTGTAATAAAAACGGGTAATAAAGCAAATAAATAGATAGATAGCGTTATTTTAAGAAGGGAAGAATGTAATGTTTGGACAAGATATTGGAATTGATTTAGGAACAGCAACAGTAATTGCATATGTAAAAGGGAAAGGGATTGTGCTAAGAGAACCTTCTGTTGTTGCGGTCAACAATATAACAGGAGAAGTTTTGGCTGTTGGACACGAAGCAAGGAGAATGCTTGGAAGAACGCCAGGAAATATTGTAGCAACAAGACCACTTCGTGAAGGTGTCATTTCAGATTATACGGTTACAGAAAAAATGTTAAAATATTTTATTGGGAAAATTGGGGGGAAATTTTTATTTGCTCCTCGTATTATGATATGTATTCCTTCTCAAGTAACAGAAGTAGAACGAAAAGCAGTAATTGATGCTGCTTCTAATGCAGGGGCAAGAAGGGTTTATTTAATCGAAGAACCAATTGCAGCTGCGATTGGTGCAGGACTAGATATTTCCAAACCAGCTGGAAATATGATTGTGGATATTGGTGGTGGAACAACGGATATAGCAGTTATTTCTCTGGGTGGTTCTGTAGTCAGTACTTCCATTAAAGTAGCAGGCGATAAATTTGATGAAGCAATTGTAAAATATATTAAGAAAAGACATAATGTGATGATTGGAGAGCGAACAGCAGAAGAATTAAAATTAAATATTGGTTGTGTCTATCCAAAATTTCAAGATATGGAAATGGATGTTAGAGGAAGAGATTTGATTTCTGGTTTACCAAGAACAATAACAGTTTATTCAAGTGAAATGTTAGAAGCTTTGGAAGAACCTTCGATGTTAATTGTAGATGCGGTTCATAATGTTTTGGAAAAAACACCACCAGAATTGGCTTCAGATATTAGTGATAAAGGAATTTATATGACAGGTGGAGGCTGTTTGGTGGATGGATTGGATAAACTGATTCAAGAAAAAACAGGTATTAATGTTATGATTGCAGAAGATTCGATTTCATGTGTAGCAATTGGAACAGGAAAAGCGTTAGATAATTTGGATAAATTGGATCGTTCAAGAAGAGGATAGCGATTAAAGAAGAGCACTTATTTTTAAATAAGTTGCTCTTTTTAGAGTTCTAATGAATACTTAATCGGAAAAATAGCTAAAAATTAGTTTAAGCAGTTTTAAGACTTCATAATGATTTATGTCTACTATAATGATTAAAGCACCTTTTTGGCTATTCTAGTGATTTGTAAAAAAATGAATTTTCTCATACCACTTATTTTTATATCTCTAAAAAATTCAGAAAAATACTTTTAAGCGATTCTTTTAAAATTTTAATCATTTATCATTAAAATTTTGGGAAAGTGCCTTAAAATATGTGATAAGGACTTTTGAAAGTAAATTGATTGCAAAGAATGGAAAATATGATATAATCAGAAAAGAAAGAAAATATACCAAAAAAGAAGGGATACAAAATGAAAAAAATAGCGTGTTATACGTTAGGTTGCAAAGTGAACCAATATGAAACCAATGGAATGATACAACAATTTCTAGAAAATGGATATGAAATTGTTGCATTTGAGGAAAAAGCAGATATTTATATTGTAAATACTTGTACAGTTACGAATATTTCGGACCGAAAATCAAGACAAATGTTACGTCGTGCCAAAGAAATGAATGAAAATGCTTTGATTGTGGCAGTACGGTTGTTATGTTCAAGTTGCTAAAAAAGAAATTGAAAAAATGCCAGAAATTGATTTGTGTTTGGGAACCAATGAAAAAAAAGAGATTGTAAAATATGTAGAAGAATATTGGCAAAAAGGAAAGAAAGAAGCATTAGATGATGTTTTTGAAAATAAAGAATATGGCGATTTTGGAAATGTGACTTATACCGAAAAAGTAAGAGCAGTGATAAAAGTGCAAGATGGATGTGACCGATTTTGTTCGTATTGTTTAATTCCTTATGCAAGAGGTCGTGTGAGAAGTCGAAAACCAGAAAGTGTAGTCGAGGAAATAAAGAGCATTGCGGAAAAAGGAATCAAAGAAGTAGTAATTACAGGAATTCATGTGGCATCTTATGGAAAGGATTTTAGGGAAAAATATCAATTAATCGATTTATTAGAAGAAATTGAGAAAATTGAAGGAATTGAAAGAATCCGTTTAGGTTCAATTGAGCCATTATTGATAAGTGATGAATTTTTGAGTCGACTTACAAAATTACATAAAATATGTCATCATTTTCATTTGTCTTTGCAAAGTGGTTGTGATGCGACTTTGCAAAGGATGAATCGACGTTATACAACAGAAGAATTTGAGCTAATTGTCAAACGTTTGCGTAATGCTTATTCAGATGTTATTTTAACAACCGATATTATTGTAGGATTTCCAGGTGAAACAGACGAAGAATTTGAAAAAACATATGAATTTTTGAAAAGAATTAAATTCTATAAAATGCATATTTTTAAATATTCGATTCGAAGTGGAACAAAAGCAGCCAATATGGAAAATCAGATTATAAACAGCATAAAAGAAATGCGTAGTAAAAGATTACTTCAATTATCAGAAGAAAATCAAAAGGATTATCATCAAGAAATGGTTGGAAAAAAAGTTCAAATATTAGTGGAGGAAAAGGAAGGGGAATTCTATAAAGGTCATACGGCAAACTTTATGTTAGTTAAAGTAAAATCGGATTTTAAGATAACAAATCAAATTGTGGAAACTCAGGTAGAAAAAGCGGAAGAAGAGGAATTAATTGGCGAAAATGTTACGAATTTGTAATGCTTTTGTTACCAAAACTTAATATAAAAACTATTGATTTATTAGCCATTATGATGTATGATAGCTTCAAGTTAAATATTGCTTATTTACTAAGGAGGAGTAGAATGAAAGAATATAATTTAAAGGATAATACAGTAGGAACTAATTTACCAGCCCAATATGGAACATTAAATAAATTGAAAAATTTTCTTCGTTTAGAATTAACAGAAAAGCAAGAAAAAGTTTTGACAGAAGTGCATGACTTTTTATTTCAAGAAATTGAATTTCCAGAGTTGAGAAATTTTTTCTATCAAGAAATTGATTTATCTGGTGTAAAAGATTTTTGGTGTCAAGATGTTGATTTTAAAGAAGTTAAAGATTTTTGGTGCCAAGACGTTGATTTTACGGGATTTAAAAAATTCTGGTGTCAAGATGTTGATTTTACAGGAATTAAAAATTTTTGGTGCCAAGAAATAACATTTAAAAAATAAAATGTTTAAAATAATTGCCTTCTGCAAAAAATAAAGCAGGAGGTATTTTTTATGGAAGAAAAATCAAAGAAAAATGTAACAAAATATGGGGAATTTATCCCAAGTTATTATACCTGGATTGGCTTAGATGAACAAAAAGAAGTGGTAGAACGATTGGAAAACATAACCACAAAAAACAAAAAATAAACTTGCTATTTCTCCTAATTTGATATATGATAAATATACCACAGGAGGTTTAAAAATGAAAAAAATAGAAGAAATACAAGAACTTGCAAAATGGTGTTTGAATTGTAAAATGAAACCTTGTAGCAAAACGGGTTGTCCAATTAATACAGAAATTCCAGAATTTATTGAAAAAATAAAGGCAGAAGAATATGAAGAGGCGTACAAAATTTTGATGGCTAATAATATTTTTAGCCATGTGTGTAGTTTGGTTTGTCCACAAGAAGAGCAATGCGAAGGAAGTTGCATTCGTGGAATCAAACAAACGCCAACGAAAATTGGAGAATTGGAAAAATTTATTAATGAGTGGGCCGATGAAAATAAGATAGAATATAAAATCAATCAAAAAGAAAAAAACGGTAAAAAAGTTGCGATTGTTGGTTCTGGACCAGCAGGAATTGAATGTGCTATCGAACTTTTGAAAAATGGATATGCGGTTACGATTTTTGAAAAGGACAAGATTCCTGGTGGAATTTTGAGGTATGGCATACCAGATTTTCGTTTAGGAAAAGAGATTGTGGAAGATATTATTCATAGAATTGAAACAATGGGCGCTGTGATAAAAACAGAAATGGAATGGGGAAAAGATTTTACCATTCAAAGTTTGAAAGAAGAATTTGATGCTGTCTTTTTGGCAATTGGTGCTACAAAATCGATGGTGTATTCTTTGGCGGATGAAGAGCTAAAAGGCGTATATGAATCCGATGTTTTTTTGAAAGCGTATAATGAAAATCAATTTTTGACAGGGGTAGGAAACGTTGTTGTGATTGGTGGTGGAAATGTGGCAATGGATGCTTCAAGAGTAGCGATTCGAATGGGAGCGAAGAAGGTTAAAATTTTGTATCGTAGAGATAAAGAACATATGCCTGCTAGAACGATAGAATTAGAAGAGGCAATTCAAGATGGCGTAGAATTTGTGCCACTTACGAGAGTGATTTCTGCAAATCACGAAAAAGGAAAAATCACCTCGGTTAATTGTATCCAAACTGAAATTGTGGAAGGAAAAGCAGTTGATGTGGTAGGTACAGAATTTACTGTCGAAGCGGATACTGTAGTTTTTGCTATTGGCTTAAAACCAGAAAAGAAACTTTTAGAACAAGAAGGCGTAAAATTAAATGATTGGGGCATGATTGAAATTGATGAAAAAGGAAGAACAAATTTAGAAAATGTTTTTGCCGGAGGCGATGCGACTGAAAGTAAGTCAACGGTTTGTAGAGCTTTGGCAGCAGGAAAAAGAGCAGCTAGTGGAATAATGGGAGAATAAACCATACATAATGTCTTTTATTTTAATATTACGAGTTGGATTCATTGATATCACTTCTTCAGTTTTATTTTGTAAATTATACTATGTAATGAATATAATTCAAACTTTATTAGATAAAATAAATTAACAGGAGGGAAACTTGGAAAAATTAATTGTAATTGATGGAAATAGTATATTAAATCGAGCCTTTTATGGAATTATGGGAAGTAAAATGTTGCAAACCGCAGATGGAACGTATACAAATGCAGTTTACGGTTTTTTGAATATTATGTTTCGTATTTTGGAAGATGAAAATCCAGAATATTTAGTGGTTGCATTTGATGTAAAGTCACCAACCAAAAGGCATGAAATGTATAGTGAGTACAAAGGAACTCGTAAAGGAATGCCAGATGAATTGGCGGTTCAATTGCCGATTATCAAAAAAGTATTAGAAGCAATGAATATAAAAGTTTTGGAAAAACCTGGTTATGAAGCAGATGATATTTTAGGAACATTGAGCGATTGGGGAGACAAGCAAGGCTTAAAAGTGATTTTATTAACAGGTGATAGAGATTCTTTTCAGTTAGCAAAAGACAATGTCATTATTCGAATTCCAAGGACGAAACAAGGTAAAACAGAAACGGAAGATTTTGATGCCAATAAAGTATTTGAAACCTATCAAGTAACGCCAAAGCAAATGATTGAGGTAAAAGGCTTAATGGGAGATACTTCAGATAATATTCCTGGAGTACCTGGGATTGGTGAAAAAACGGCATTAAATTTGATTCAGAAATATAAAAATATCGATCAATTATACGAAGCAATTGAAAATGGAGACCCAAACATTAAAGGAAAACAAAAAGAAAAATTAGTTGAAAACAAAGAATTAGCATATCTTTCAAGAACACTTGGAACGATTGATTTAGAAGCACCGATTGAGAAATCTTTGGAAGAATTCAGGATTGAAACATGGGATAAAGAGGCTGTTTTAGAATTATTCAAGGAATTGCGTTTCAAACGATTTATTGAAAAATTCCAATTAGAAAATAGTCAAACAGAAAAAAAGTTAGAAGATTTATTTGAGATAGTTGAAATTTCTAATATAGAAGAAATTTCTGAAAAACTAAAATCACGAAAGGAATTATTCTATTATTTTGAAACAGAATCGGATGAGCAAGCTTTTATTATTAAGAAAAAAATAAAAAAGATGCAAGTGTATTTGAAACCTGAAAAGAAAGTATATTCTATAAAATTTGAACCAAAAGAATGGCAAGCAATTTTTGAAAATGAAACAATTTTAAAATGTGGTTATCAACAAAAAGACGACTATATTCTGTTAAAACAAGTTGGAATTAAGCCTAAAAATATGATGTTTGACACTAGAATTGCTATGTATTTATTAAATTCTGGAACGAATTTATATTCTCTAGAAGAAGTTGCAAGACAACATTTGAATTTGGAAATAGAGGATTATGAAAAAACCGACAACCAAGAACAAAATGTGCAAACCAGTTTTTTTGATAATGAGTTAGAAGTAAAACAAGAAACAAATTATAAAAATGCTATATATAGCTATATAATTGGAGAAGTAAAATCAGTTTTAGAAGAGAAATTAAGAGAAGTAAATCAATTAGAATTGTTTTTAAATGTTGAAATGCCTTGTGTGGAAGTCTTGGCAGAAATGCGCTATACGGGTGTTTTTGTTGAACGAGAAGATATTGAAAAAATGTCTGAGAATTTAAAACAAGAAATCGATAAAATGAGTAAAGAAATTTATGAATTGGCAGGACAAGAATTTAACATTAATTCGCCAAAGCAACTTGGAGAAATTTTGTTTGAAAAGCTAGAATTACCGTTCAAAAAGAAAAATAAAAACGGATATGCAACCGATGTAGATACTTTAGAAAAATTAACACAGGAACATCCAATTATTGAAAAAGTTTTGTATTATAGACAAATCAGTAAATTAAATTCCACATTTGTAGAAGGAATGCTTCCTTTTATCAATCCAAACACGAAAAGAATTCATACGACCTTTCATCAAACGGTGGCTGCTACAGGAAGGCTTAGTAGCTCAGATCCCAATTTACAAAATATTCCAACGAGAACAGATTTAGGAAAACAAATTAGAAAATTGTTCAAAGCAGAAGAAGGAAAGGTATTTTTGGATGCGGATTATTCACAAATAGAATTAAGAGTATTGGCGCATATGTCACAAGATGAAATTATGATAAAAGCTTTTCAAGAACATAATGATATTCATCAAATTTGTGCTTCTCAAGTATTTGGAGTGCCACTTGAGGAAGTTACAAAGGAAATGAGAAGTCATGCAAAAGCAGTTAATTTTGGGATTGTTTATGGAATTAGTGATTTTGGTTTGGCGGAACAACTTGGTATTAAAAGAAAAGAAGCGAAACAATATATCGATTCTTATTTGGAAAAATATCATGGAATTGAAAAATTTATGGAAGAGGAAATTGAGAAGGCAAAAGAAAAAGGATATGTGGAGACGATGTTTCACAGAAGAAGATATATCCCAGAGATTACATCCAATAATTATATGGTAAGAAAGTTCGGTGACCGAGTTGCGATGAATGCACCAATTCAAGGAACTGCAGCGGATATTATGAAAATTGCAATGATTAAAGTATACCATGAATTAAATAACAGAAATTTGAAATCAAAAATTGTGTTACAAATTCATGATGAACTTATTATTGAAGCTTTAGAAAGTGAAAAAGAAGAGGTAAGTCGAATTTTAAGAGAATGTATGGAAAGAGCTGCTGAATTATCAGTACAATTGGAAGTGGATTTGCAGGAAGGAAAAACTTGGTATCAAACAAAGTAGAAAGAGGAAAAAGAAAAGGGGTTCAATTGTTAAAAAATTTATTTAACAATTGAAGTTAAGTCCTTCCTTTGTCGAAAAAAGTCGAACGAAAAAATGAATTTTGCTTGCAATTTATGACTTAGTATGTTAGAATTCACTTACAATTTAAAAAGAAAGGAGGAAAAATATGGAGCAAAAAATAATGATGTTATTGGGTGAGATGAATCAAAAATTATGTAAAATGGATTCAAAATTAGATAATTTATCAATAGAAATGAATCAAAAATTTGATGAGGTTTATAAAACAATGGATGTTTTACAAAAAGAAGTGAATCAAGATATGGATAATTTGCGCAAAGAACAGAATGAAAATATAGACAAGTTATACAAACAATTAACACATAACATGAACTGTTTAGAAGAAAAAATATTTGATAGACAACTTTTATTTGAAGATGAATATGGCACAAAAATTAATGCAATGTTTGATTATGTTGAATTTCATCAAACGACAAATTTTCAAAGATTTGATAAAATAGATAATTTAGAAAAAAGAGTTTTTGCGTTAGAAAGAAAACAAGTATAATTTTTGTTCTGGAAATTATAAAATACCCATAAAAAATAGAGAGTATACACATTATTTTTATAGAGAAAGTAATTTGTATACTCTCTATTCTTGTAGAATTTAAAATAAATTTTCTAAAAATAGTTGATATTTTTAGAAAAATAATATAAAATAACAAAGACGAAAATTAGAGGAGGACCTATGATAAATTTTGATGATGTTGTCAATCATGCTGAAATAAAAGAACTGATGAAAAATGCACAAAAACAATTAGATGTTTTAGGCTATACAGAACATTCAGAAAGACATTGTATGTTAGTAGCAAAGCGAGCTGCTTATATTTTGCAACAATTGGATTATGATGAACATCGCATTGAACTAGCTAAAATAGCTGGTTATATTCATGATATTGGAAATTCTGTCAATCGAATTGACCATGCCCATTCGGGAGCAATATTGGCCTATCATATTTTAAAAGAAATGGGAATGAATGTTTCTGATCGAACTGAAATAATGATGGCAATTGGAAATCATGATGAAAATACAGGAACAGCGGTAAGTGATATTTCTGCGGCGCTTATTTTAGCCGACAAATCAGATGCCCATAGAAGTAGGGTTTCTAAAAAAGACAGAAATATTTTTGACAAACATGACGAAGTTAATTATGCAGTAACCCATTCGGAATTGAAAATAGATGTGGAACATAAAAAAGTAATTTTGGATTTAAAGATTGATACGAAAATCTGTCCAGTAATCGATTATTTCGAAATTTTTATGGACCGTACTAAAATGAGTAAACGTGCTGCAAAATATTTGGGATTATGGTTTGAACTAATTATTAATGATACAAATTTATTATAAATAGGAGGAAAGTAGAGTGAAAAAAATTAGATTAGTGGTTGTAGTATTATGTATAATATTCGTGTCAGTGACTGCTTTTTTTGGATTTTTCAAAAAGGAAAATGGTATGTGGAAAAATAGCATACCAGATTATAAATATGGCATGGATATAAAAGGGGCGAGAGAATTAGTTTATACATTAAGTGACGAAGAAAATGAAAAATATGTATATGTAGATGAAGCTGGAAATGTAAAAGGTGAAGTATGGAAAGAGGGAAGTAGTATCAAGCCAGAAGACGAAACAGCTGAAGAAACAGAAAACGAAGAAACACAACAAACAGAAGCGGTTCCATTTGCGAAAGAAACTAGAATGATAAAAGAAAATCCAGATGACCAATTAACAAAAGAAAATTTTGAGCAAGCAAAAGAAATTATCCAAAAAAGATTAAAAGAACAAGGAATTACTGAAAATAATATCCGAATTGATAATGTAACAGGAAAGTTAATGATAGAAAATGCAAGCAAAGAAGAACAAATTGAGCGAATAGAACAATTAGTTTCAAAACCAGGAAAATTTGAAATTGTGGATTATCAAAACGGTGTTGTACTAATGGATAATTCAGATATTAAAAAGGTTTCTGTTGTGTATTCTAATGATTCAGCGTATAATACGTATTTACAAATTCAATTTAACGCAGAAGGGGCCAATAAATTAAAAGAAATTAGTAATAAATATGTAGAAATAAAAGATGAAACACAAAATGCAGAAGAAACGCCAGAGGAAGCTGAAGAAAAAGAGGAAACAGAAAAAAAATATGTAACCATTAGTTTTGATGGAATGAACATGATGACAACTTATTTTGGCGAAGAAATGTCAAATGGTATTTTGCAGATTTCGGTAGGACAAGCCAGAACAGAACCAAGTGAATTTAGAAAGGACTATAACTCTGCCAAAATAATTGCGGACATGTTAAATTCAGGGGTTTTACCTGTTGTTTATAAATTAGAAACTGATAATTTTGTAAAATCTGAAATAACAACACAAATGCAAAGAAATATGAAAATTATAGTAGGAATTGCAATTGCTATTGTTTCAATTTTATCGATAGTGAAATTTGGAAAAAAAGGTTTATTGGCAAGTATTTCTAATATAGGTTATATTGCAATTTTATCATTAGTTCTTCGCTATACTAATGTAGAAATAACAGTAAATTCTATTTTAGCAGGTGTTATTATGGTAATTGCTAATATGCTATTTCTTAAAATGCTTTTGAATGCAAAAGAAACCCATACTTATCAAGAAGTTAGTAAGAAATTTTATTTAGCATTGATTCCCGTTATCGCATTAGCAGTTGTATTTACATTGACTAAAAATAGCGGAATTGCCAGCATTGGCATGATGGTATTTTGGGCAATCATTCTAAATGTAGTATATAATCTAATAATAACAAACACACTTTTAAAAGATGGAGAGGATTGGTAAAATGGAAACAAATAAAAATAGTAAAAAAATCGTAATTTTAGGATTAATTCTTTTAATTATCGCTGGTTTGATTGTAGTTAGCTTAAAAGGATTTCAGGTTTCTTTAATGTTTGGCAAACATGAAAGTGTAGAATTAAAAGTAGGAAAAGAAATTGATATCAAAATTGTGCAAGAAATTTGTGACCAAATTTTTGACAACCAAAAATATGTGATAAAAGAATTAGAAGTGTTTGGAGATTCTTTTCAGCTTAATATAAAATCAATAACAGATGATGAAAAAACAAATTTAATTAATCAAGTCAACGAAAAATTTCAAACGCAAAAAACAGTGGACGATTTGAAAGTTCATTCTGTATCAAATCGAAGAATCAGAGACGTTATAAAACCATACATGATGCCAATGGTAATCGTATTTGCTATAGTAATGATTTATACATTGATTCGATTCAGAAAAATAGATTCATTCAAATTGATAATTGATTATATTTGGAAAATTATTTTAACAGAAATAATTTTATTGTCTGCAGTAGCTATCATTCGAATTCCTGTAAATGATGTATTAATAAATTTATTTATGATTGTTGCCATTGTAGAATTAGTTTATTTTATAAGTAAAAATGAGAAAAAATTAGAAAAAGAAATAGAGAACGACAATTAGTCGTTCTTTTTGACAAAATTTGACAAGAAACAAGTTTTTTCATGTTGACTTCTAAATTTTTAAAATATATAATGAAAATAGGTTATACTAGTTAAAGGAGGTTAGAATGAAAAATAATAAATTAGTAAAAATAATATTCATTTTTGTAATTGCATTTTATATTACATTAGTGCTTGCCAATACTTCATTTGCGGGAACATTGACTTCTGATATTAATGGAATTAATGATAATCAATATCCTGGCATAAAAAGTATGATTCAAGACTTGCAAAGAAAACACAAAAATTACCAATTTCAAGTGTATTATACAGGAATTGATTGGACAGAAGCAATAACCATGGAATATCAAGGACATGGAAGTTCTCCTAAAAATTTATTTAGTCAATCTAGTAAATATCAAGGAAAATGGTTTTGCCCAATTTGTGGTTCTAAATCATATGATACAGGCTGGTATTGTGCTTCCATCGATGCCATAAAATACATGATGGACCCTAGAAATTCTTTAGATGAAACCAGTGTATTTCAATTTAAAAATTTAGAAACAGCAGATGTTTCAGCCAACAATATTTCAACAATAATTAATAGTCAATATGCGTCTTATGGCTATATCAATAATCCAACAGCCATTAATGCTATTGTGAATGCGAGTTCTAGTTTGAATTTGAATGGTTATTCTATTTTAGCCAAAATTATAAACGAACAAGGAAAAGGGACTTCTCCTCTTGCAACAGGAAGTGGATATAATGGATTTGGCATTGGATACTATAATTTCTTTAATGTTGGTGCTTATGGAAATGGAATCAGCAATGTTATGACAAATGGTTTAAAATATGCTCAAAATAAAGGATGGGATTCTGTAGAAAAATCTATTTTTGGTGGTTCAGAATATTATAAATCACAATACATTGGAAAAGGGCAAAATACACTACATTATCAAAGATTTAATGTAGTATATACACCTTCACTTTTCTCTCATCAATATCAACAAGATATTATGGGAGCACAAACCAGTAGTACGCTTTTGAAAAACTATTATACAACCTCATCAACCATTAATAGTGTGAACCATACGTTTATTATACCATTATATGAAAATATGCCACGTACAGCATGTGCAAGACCAAGTACATCAGAAAATAGTACGCTGAATGCAAAAGAAGTTACGGTTACAACAGATCGATTAGCAGTAAGAGCAACGCCAAATGGTAACAGAATTATTAGTTATTTAAATCGAAATGAAAAAGTACAAGTTATTGAAAGAGCAACATCACAAGCTTCAGATGGCAATTATTGGGATATTATTGTATCAAACATAGATGGAACTTATGGATATGTATTACGTTCGGGACTTTCTACTCAAAATCCATATCCAAGTTATATTTTTGATTACAAATATTATGCAGACAATAATAAAGATTTAAAAGCTGCTTTTGGTTATGATGAAAATCAGCTATATGACCATTTCGTGAAAAATGGAGCCAGTGAGGGAAGAAGTTCTTCGCCAGTATTTAATGCAAGATACTATTTAGAAAATAATGGAGATTTACAAAGAGCCTTTGGAAATAATTATTTACTAGTATGTAATCATTTCTTGAATTATGGATGTAATGAAGGACGAAGAAGTTCTGCAGAATATGATGGCACATTTTATAAATATTACTATCCAGATTTAACAAATATGTCAGCAGTACAATTAGTAGAACATTATATCAATTATGGAAAAAAGGAAAGAAGATTAGCTACGATTGATCCTAAAATTGAAGAAGTTGTGTTTGATGAAACAATTTATTCGGAATATAATGATGATTTAAAAAAAGCTTTCGGAAAGGATCGAACCTTATTAAGAAGGCATTGGATAGAATGTGGAATTAAAGAAGGAAGAATTGCTTCTGCTTTGTATATACCAGATATGTATATAGAATTAAATATGCCTTTGAAGGATGTTTTCGGAAATAATCGAAAATTATTATTTGAACATTTTATCAATTGCGGAATTAACGAAGGTCGTTCAGCAAGCGTTTTCTTTGATCCAAAACTATATTTAGAAATCAATACAGATATAAAAAGTATTTTTAAAACGAATTATAAAGAAGCTTACTCGCATTTTAGAAATTGTGGAATTAAGGAAGGCAGACAAGCAAGTAGTGTATTCAATATTAAATATTACCTTCAATATAATGCTGACTTAAAAGCAGCCTATGGAAATAATGAAAAATCGGCTTTTGTGCATTTCCTAAGATATGGTATGCACGAAGGAAGAATAGCGAGCGCAACGTTTAATCCAATTTTCTATTCGAATTACAATACAGATTTGAAGAAAGCATATGGAAATAATAAAAGGGAATATTATATGCATTATATCCGTTATGGAAGAGATGAAGGAAGAAAAGCAATATAAAATAAAAAACTCTAGCAATGTAAGCTAGAGTTTTTTCAAGTTTTTTCTATATTTTACTTGACAAATCGGAAAAAATAGTGTAAAGTATAATAGCATTACATTTAAAGTCGTGAGAAATTTGCAAAGCAAAATTTCGCTCGACCTTAAACAAACCTGTAGGATGATACATCTTTGTTTAAGGAAAGGAGTAGTCATGGAAATTGAAAATAGTGTCAAATTGAGTATTCTATTAGAGATTTATGGTAAATTATTAACCCAAAAACAATATCATTTACTAAATGACTACTACAATAACGATTTATCCCTAGCAGAAATTGCTGAAAATGAGAATATCACTAGACAGGCTGTTAGAGATAATCTGAAGAAAGGGGAAAGGAAACTTTTCGAATTTGAAGAAAAGTTAGAAATCATGAAAAAAAATAGAATGCAAGAAGAACAAATTGCAATTATTTTGTCAGAAATCAATCATTTAACAGAAAATTCTACAGATACAGAAATTGCAAAAGTTCTTGAGGATGTTAAAAATAAACTAAATTGCTTAGTTTAAAAAGCAAATGAGAAAGGATGGTTTTCAGAAATGGCGTTTGAGGGATTATCTTCTAGATTACAAGAAATAACAAGAAAGCTAAAAGGAAAAGCGAGAATTACAGAAAATGACCTAAAAGAAGTAACACGTGAAGTAAAACTTGCGTTACTAGAAGCAGATGTGAATTATAAAATTGTAAAAGACTTTGTTAAAGTTATTGAAGAAAAATCCTTAGGGCAAGATGTTTTGAAATCACTAACACCAGGGCAACAAGTCATCAAAATTGTAAAAGATGAATTGGTTGAATTGCTTGGTGGAGAAGATGCCAAATTGAATTTTACGCCAAATCCACCAACTGTTATCATGTTGGTTGGTTTGCAAGGTTCTGGTAAAACAACAACAGCTGGAAAATTAGCCAATATCATTCGCAAACAAGGCAAAAAACCATTATTGGTTGCATGTGATGTTTATAGACCAGCAGCAATCAAGCAGTTACAAGTTGTTGGAAAACAACTTGATATACCAGTTTATGCCAATGAAACCACCAAAGATGTCAACTTGATTGCTAAACAAGCTATGTCAGTTGCCATTTCCAAATTAAACGATGTTGTTATTTTAGATACCGCAGGACGTCTCCAAATTGATGAACCATTAATGCAGGAATTAAAAGATGTCAAAAAAAGTGTGAAACCACATGAGATTTTGCTAGTAGTGGATTCCATGATTGGTCAAGACGCTGTCAATATTGCGCAAACCTTTAACGAACAAGTCGGAATTGATGGTATTGTTTTAACGAAATTAGATGGTGATACTAGAGGTGGAGCTGCCTTATCTGTCAAAAAAGTAACAGGAAAACCAATTAAATACATTGCCACAGGTGAAAAATTAAGCGACATCGAAGAATTTCATCCAGAACGAATGGCATCTAGAATATTAGGAATGGGCGATGTGCTTTCCATTATTGAAAAGGCAGAAGAAAACTTTGATTTAGAAGAAGCCGAAAAGCTAGAAAAAAGTCTCAAGAAAAATAAATTCGACTTAGACGATTATCTAGCACAACTAAGGCAAATGAAAAAAATGGGGTCATTTTCTTCTATTTTAAAAATGATTCCAGGAATTGGAAGTCAATTATCCAATGTCGAAATTGATGACAAAGAAATTGCTAGAATTGAAGCCATGATTTGTTCTATGACATTAGAAGAAAGGAGAAATCCCAAAGTTTTAAATGCCAGCAGACGTATCCGAATTGCCAATGGAAGTGGAACCACAGTTCAGCAACTTAATAAATTTATGAAAACATTTGAAATGACACAAAAAATGATGAAAGAAATGAAATCACCAAAAAAGATGAAAAACATGATGCGTAAAATGAACATCAATCCAGATGCTATGGATATGAGTGATTTTGAAGATTTGAAATAATATTATAATTCATTTTTAAATTATAATTTTATGATAAATAAAATAACCTTAAGGGGGTGAAAAAATGGTAAAAATAAGATTACAAAGAGTTGGAAAGAAAAAAGCTCCTTTCTATCACATTGTTGTAGCTGATTCAAAATCTCCAAGAGATGGAAAAATCATCGAACAAATCGGAACTTATGACCCAATGACAACACCATCTACGATTGTGTTAGATAATGAAAAAGTAACAACTTGGATAAAAAACGGAGCACAACCAACACAAACAGTAAAAGCATTAATAGCGAAAGCAACAAAATAGGTTTTAAGAGGTGTGTTTATGAAAGAATTATTAGAAGTCATCATTAAAGGATTAGTAGATAACAAGGAATCTGTATCGATTGACGAGAAAACTGAGAATCATACAATTACGTATCAAGTAACCGTTAATCAAGCTGATATGGGACGCGTTATAGGAAAACAAGGCAAAATGGCAAAATCCATTCGAACAGTGATGAAATCTGTTGCTACAAAAGAACATAAAAAAATCAATATAGAATTTGTAGGGTAAAACCATGAAAGATTATTTAGAATTAGGGCAAATTGTAAATGTGAAAGGCTTAAAAGGCGAGGTGAAATTAAACTCTTTTGCGGAAGACAATACTGTATTTGAAAGATTACCCAAAGTTTTTTTGAAAGGTAAAAATCAGTGGCTTGAAAAGGAAATCGAAAAAGTGACTTACAACAAAAATCAAGTCATTCTAAAATTCAAAGATTGCCATTCCATTGATGAAGCAGAAAGTTTAAGAAATCTGTATTTATATGTAAAACGTGAAGACTTAGGCGAATTACCAGAAGGTGTTTATTATATAACAGATTTAATTGGTTTAGCAGTCTACACAGACCAAAATGAATTGCTTGGAAAAGTAGACGACATTTATTCAAGTCGGTGCCAATGACATTTATGTGGTAAAAAACGAAATGGGAAAACAGAAGTTACTTCCGGGAATTCCAGACGTCATCCAAAAGATTGATATTGAAAATGGTAAAATAACAGTACATTTATTAAAAGGATTATAAAATGAAATTTGATGTATTAACACTTTTTCCAGAAATGTTTGATTCTATGAAAGAAAGCATTATCGGAAGAGCAATGGATAAAAATTTAATACAAATTCATCCTGTCAATATCCGAGATTTTTCAAAAGACAAACACAAAAAAGTAGATGACACCGTTTATGGCGGAGGAGCAGGAATGTTGATGCGACCAGATGTTGTATATGACGCCTACCAATCTGTCAAAAGTGAAAAAGCAAAAGTAATTTTCTTGTCGCCGCAAGGCAAAACGTTGAATCAAGCAAAAGTTTTGGAATTAGCCAAAGAAGAACATCTGATTTTATTGTGTGGTCATTATGAAGGAATTGACCAGCGTGTGATTGATAAAATTGTCGATGAAGAAATTTCCATTGGTGATTATGTGTTAACCGGTGGTGAATTGCCTGCAATGGTACTAATTGATAGCGTTTCACGTTATGTCGATGGAGTGCTAGCAACTGGTTCTAAATTCGAGGAATCGTTTTCAGATGGATTGTTGGAATACCCTCAATATACAAGACCAGAAATCTTCGAAGGCAAAAAAGTGCCAGAAATATTGCTTTCTGGGCATCATGAAAATATTGAAAAATGGCGAAGAAAAGAAGCCCTAAAATTAACTGCAAGGAAAAGACCAGATTTATTAGAAAATAAGAATCTGTCAGACGATGACAGAAAGATTTTAAAAGATTTTGTATTTTAAGAAAAGGAGGAAAAAATGGATATTTTAAAATCAATTGAACATGAGCAAATGAAAAACAAAATACCAGAATTGAAAATTGGTAATACCGTTCGTGTTCATGTTAGAGTAAAAGAAGGAAATCGAGAAAGAATTCAAGTTTTTGAAGGAATTATCATTAAAAAACAAGGTGGAGGCGTTAACGCTACATTCACCGTTAGAAAAATCTCATATGGTGTAGGTGTTGAAAAAACATTTTTAGTACATTCACCAAGAATTGAAAAAGTAGAGGTTGTAAGAGTTGGTAAAGCAAGACGTGCGAAATTATACTACTTGAGAGATAGAGTTGGTAAAGCTGCGAAAACCAAAGAGCAAGTTGGTGCAAGAATTGAAACAAAAGAAATTACAGTTAAAGAAGATGTTGTACCAGTAGAATCTGCTCCAGAAGAAGCACCAGCTGTAGAAACAACGGAAGTTGTAACAGAAGAAGTTGTTGATACAGTAACAGAAGCTCCAGTAGAAGAAGTAAAAGAAGTTCCTACAGAAACGCAAGAAACACCTGCTGAAGAAACAAAAGTAGAAGAGGTTAAAGAAGAAAAAACAGAAACTGCCTCAGAAGATGACAAAAAGGCAGAATAGTAAAAAAGTCTAACTTATTATTATATCATATTTTTTCCAAAAAGTCAAGTTGACATAAATGGAAAAATATGGTATAATAATAAAGCCTTATTTGGGGAAATAATTTAAAATTATTTCTGTTTTTTTATAAAAAAATATTGACAAACGTAAACAAAAAGATTATGCTAAACTTATCTTTTGAATGTTTCTATATTCAAAACAAGATTCAAGGCAATTCTGCCACAAAATCAAAAATCGAAATGAAATAAAAAGGAGAGATGACAATCGAAAAGTTAGATTCTTTTGTTCCAACTAACGATTATGTTTTTAAACGCATTTTCGGACGTGTTGGAAATGAAATAATTACAAAGGGATTGCTAAATGCAATTTTAGACACAAAAGTAAAAGAAATAAATTTGGCTCAAAATACTATTTTAAATGAGGAAGATGTCAGAAATGAAAAAGTAGGAATATTAGATATTAAGGCAACTTTAAATAATGAAATTACATGTGACATTGAAATGCAAATGATGAACCAAGATAATTTAGAAGAAAGATTATTGTTTTATTGGAGTAAAATGTATATTGGAAATATTCATAAAGGTCAAGATTATGATGTATTAAAGAAATGTATCGGGATTTTAATTGCAAATTTTAAATTGACCAATTTGAAGACAATTACCAAAGGACATACAGAATGGAAGTTAAGAGAAAAAAATTTTTCCCAAATAGTCTTGACAGAGGTTTGTGAAATCCATATAATTGAATTACCAAAATTAAGGGAGTTAGCCAAAAGAGGTAATTTGTTACAAGAAGAAAAAGAACTAGAAAGATGGACCAAATTTTTACTTTCTCCAGAAGAATTGGAGGTACTAGATATGGAAAATGACGAAGCAATCAAAAAAGCCAAAGAGGAATTTGATTCTTTAAAACAAGATGGAAAAGAACAATATTTAGCAGAATTGAGGATGAAGCATATTTTAGATACGAATAATATGAAAAAGACAGGTTATAGAATAGGAAAAGAAGAAGGAATGAAAGAAGGCATAAGAGAAGGTATAAAAGAAGGCATAAAGAAAGGCATAGAGGAGGGACAAAAAGAAGCCAAAAGGGGAGTTGCTAAAAGGTTATTAAAAAAAGGAATTGCCATAGAAGTTATTGTGGATATTACAGAGTTAACAAAAGAAGAAATAGAACAGTTAAGGGATTAGCTTGTTTTGAAAAATATGGAAAATCTATTGACAAAATTTGATAAAAAGTATATTATAAATAAAATATGTTATCAAGAGTGGACGAGAGAATCGGCTTTATGACTCCACAGCAACCTAAATTTTTAAGGTGCTAATACCGACAAAGCAAAATGCTTTGGCTGATGATTTTTAAAGTAGAATGATTAACCTTTGCATTTAGTAGCAAAGGTTTTTTTATCTAAATTTTTCGAAATTCTGACAAAAAATCTTGTAACATATAAATATAGTATGAAAGGAAGTATAAAATGAAAAAATTATTTACATCAGAAAGCGTAACAGAAGGGCATCCAGATAAACTATGTGATTTTATATCAGATAGTGTGCTAGATAGTTATTTAGCCAAAGACCCTTATGCTCGTGTTGCCTGTGAAACGGTAGCAGGAAAAGGTCAAATTTTATTGACAGGAGAAATCACTTCAAGTGCAGAAGTGGATTTGGAAAAAGTGGTAAGAAATACCATAAAAGAAGTAGGATATCATGAAAAAGAAGTGGATATTGATTATGAAACTTGTGATGTTTTAATTAATATTTCAAAACAATCCACGGATATTGCATTAGGTGTGGATAAATCTTATGAAGATAAAGAAGGGGAAAATGTTGAATCAGAAGGTGCTGGAGACCAAGGAATGATGTTTGGTTTTGCAACCAATGAAACAGCAGATTTTATGCCAATGCCAATTGATTTAGCACACAAGTTATCGAAAAGATTAACAGAAGTTCGTAAACAAGGAATTGTTCCCTATCTAAAACCAGATGGAAAAGTACAAGTGACGGTAGAATATGAAGGAAACGAGCCAATCAAAGTAGATACCATTGTTGTTTCAACTCAGCATACACCAGAAACAGATTTAGAAGTTTTGAAAAAAGACATCAAAGAAAAAGTAATTGGAGAAATTGTGCCAAAAGAATTATTAGATGAAACAACGAAGTATTATATTAATCCGACGGGAAGGTTTGTAATTGGAGGACCTTTGGGCGATAGTGGATTAACAGGAAGAAAAATTATTGTGGATACTTATGGCGGTTATAGTCGTCATGGTGGTGGTGCTTTTTCAGGGAAAGACCCAACCAAAGTGGACCGTTCAGCAAGCTATATGGCTCGATATATTGCTAAAAATGTTGTGGCAAATGGTTATGCTAAAAAATGCGAAATCCAGCTTTCGTATGCAATTGGTGTAGCAAAGCCAGTTTCCATTTTTGTAGATACCTTTGGAACAGCCACAATTTCGGAAGAAGAAATCATTGAAAAAATTGAAAATACATTTGATTTAACGCCAAGAGGAATTATCAATACTTTAAATTTACGAAGACCAATTTATACGAAATCTACGAATTATGGACATTTTGGTAAACCAGATTTACCTTGGGAACAAATTATTAATTTTTAAATTTTTGCATATTTTTCAGAAAAATGAAGATAATACCATATATAAAAAACGAAAGGAAATGATTTTATATGGGTAGAAGAGATTTTTTTGAAGAAGAAAAAAGAAGAAAAATGGTGATGACATTTGCTATTAGTGTAGGACTAGCAGTTATTGCGTTCGTCACCGTTTTTGTTATGTATAGTAAAAAATTAAATGATGATGCAGAAGCAAATTTATTAGCTTTAGCAGAACAAAATGAGAATATTGTTTCGAATGATGAATTGGAGGAGGCAAGTTTTTCAACGGATAAAACAGTGCAAAATGTAAATGAGCAGAGCAATCGTGTTGAAGTAGAATTAAATACACAAAATGCACAGTCAAATACAGTGAAAAATACAGTAAAATCTCCAGAAAGTAAAGAACCTGTATCGTCGGTTGTGAAAAATACTGTAAAAGAAGAAAAGACAGAAGAAAAGCAAGAGGAAACAAAGGAACAATCGCAAGCAGATGAAGAGCTTCAATTTCAAGCGCCAGTTGCGGGAGAAATTATCAAAGATTATGCAATGGAGACATTGGTTTATTCAGAAACATTGGATGAATGGTGCACGCATAGTGGAATAGATATTGAAGCAGAAAAATCATCGGTTGTTGTGGCTACAGAAAAAGGTAAAGTAGAAAGCATTAAAAGCGATCCAAGATATGGATTAACAGTTGTTATTGCGCATTCTAATGGATTTAAATCTGTTTATTCGAATTTGTTGACAACAGAATTTGTGAAAGAAGGAGAAGATGTAGAAAAGGGACAAACAATTGCAACAGTTGGAGAAAGCGCAAGTTTTGAAGTAGCAGATCGTTCCCATTTGCATTTTGAAATGTATAAAGATGGAATTACGGTAAATCCTACCATATATTTTAAGTAGAATTTAGTTATTGAAGTAAAAAAACCGTCTGTAAAGGAAATATACTTTGCAGACGGTTTTTGTTTAATGGATTTTAAAAATGATAATAGTAAGAACGAAATAAATCGCCTCGTATGGTATTGTCTTTTAAAAATATGGGTTCGAATACCTTGTGTTCGCCGAACTTCTTGGCAGCGAGTCTTGTTCCAAGGATGATGAGATTTTCGTTAGGATAACAATCCTTTATTCTTGGAAGAATTTCGCTCTCAAAGGGAAGTCCATTGACTTCAATCCGCTTATAAATGACATAATGGATGGAAGCCTTATATTCCACTCGTTTCATGTCGATGAAAAGTGAGCCATCGCAAAGCTCTTTTACATTTTGATGGAGTTCTGTGGCTCGTTTTTTATATACTGGTGGAATTTTTGAGGGCAATACACTAGAGGGAATTTCAACGATTCCACATGATTCCTTCATACGTAAAAGTTGATCCGTTGCACTTACAATGACGTATCCAATCCGTGCGTGATAACTGCAAAAAGTTACAAGTGCATTGTTGTTGTCTTTCATATTTACCTTTTACCTCCATTTTGTATCAGTTATAACTGATAGTTTTACCTATTGCTTGTTAATGCAAACTGATTGTATTGTAACACCTTTTAGGAGATTCGTCAAGATTTTCGAAAAAAGTTGTTTTGGGGCAGATGAGCGAATTTGATGTTTTGTAAATGCTTGTATTGTAAGTATTTTGACTATTATCTATATTTTTTTTATGGAGTTTTAATGGAATTATAAATTTATTTAGAGATTAACCAGATACTAAAACAATGCCAAAACCCCATCCCAACAATTGCTTTGGATAGAGTTTTAGGTTTTCAGCCACAGAGCATATCACTTGCAGAAAATGTAGGATACACCCGCTGGGCTAAGTTGGGGAATAGCATGTGCAAAATAGAAATTATACAGCTCTTTTGCTGTGTCGTCTTCCTGCAATACACTCTTCACGTCATGTGTTTCAAGGAACAACTGCATAGGTCTGTTGTTTTCCTTATACTGTGGGTCGAAGAGAAGCGGTACTAAGACAGTGCCAGGTTTAATCACCCGTGCATGCTCTTGAAGCTCTGCAATGTACTGATTTACATCTGTATCCTGCTTGTTTGGAAACGTAATCCCTTTGTTGTTTCCCTCATCATACACAATTACACTATGTTGACTCCGCTTGATTGTTAACATGGTATTTTCCTCCTATAATTCTGGCTGTGCCAGTTGATAATTAAATTATACCATATTTTCTCATAAAAGTCAACATAAATAAGTTTTTTTAAGATATAGCCTTTTTTTCTTTAGGAAAAGCAATTATTTTACTATTTTTTAAATGCTTTCTAAGTCCTTCAAATTCTGCTTTCATAAACTTATCTAATACATGAGCATATGTTTTTTCAAGCTCTCTTACACTTGTTCCAACTAACTTTGAAATAGTTAGTAAACTCATACCAGATTCAATGGCACGTGTTACAAATGTATGCTTTGTCATGTGTGTGTTATGGCTAGTTATAAGATTTTGTTGTATTCTTGATTTTCTGCATACTCTTTTAAAGATTTGATTTATTTGTGAAGGGATAATGTATATTGCATCCTTCTTACAAATAATAAATATTCACAATTATTAGGATTATTGTTAGCAATAATGATTTGTTCTTCTAATATGTTCATTAACGGTTCTTTATTAAATAAATCAAAAAATCAACCATTTCTGGTTGATTTTTGTATCTTGCTATTCAAGCTTTAGTTGAATAGAACATTATTGGTGCAGATGGCCGGAATCGAACCGGCACGGGAGTTTAAGTCCCGCAGGATTTTAAGTCTTTAAATTTAAGTGTTATTTAATATTATTTAAGTTTATATCGTGTTATATAATACCCACCAAAACCCTTGATAAATAAGTATATTTACAAGATTTAAGTTGATAATTCTAAAATTGAAGAATTTGAAACTTGAACAGAAAAAATTAGAAATAAATTAGAAATACATAAGCCTATTATTAGTTTATATTTGCAATAACTAGAATTCAAACCTTACAAATGATTGTAAGGTTTTTATTATGGGCAGAAAATATTTCTATTTAATCTTATAAGGGTGTAATAATTTAAAAGCACCATTTTATTAAGGGGGAAAATATTATGAAAAATGATAATTTAAAAGTTAATAAAGAAAATAAATCACATTATATAGGTGCAGATAAAATTGTATATCGCACGGACTTAGGTAAGTCAAGTAAAGTTGTATATTTATCACATCAAAATACATCTGGCAGTTGTATTAAAAGAATAGATAAATATACTTATCTTGATAAAAGAGATAATAAAGTCAAGGATTATGATTTAGATAAACCAGTTAGCATTAAAGATATAAAAAGAAAAGTTAAAAAGTACGAGGAATTAGTTTTATATAATTTTAATGGTGGTAAAAATGAATTATTTATCACACTTACTTGTAGAGATAAAATCACAGATTTAAAAGTTATAAAAGACAGATATAAAGAATTCTTGAAAAATATACAAACTGACTATAAAGGTTTAGAGTGCATTGCATTATTTGAAACAACATCTAATTCGTATTGGCATATACATTTATTCCTAAAATATGTTGATACATCAAAAGTATTATATATTCCACATAATGAATTAAAAGATTATTACTGGGGTTATGGTGCAGTACACATCATAAAGAATTCTAATACTTTTAGAAATCTAGGGCATTCAAAAGATAGTAGACAAGAGAAACTTGAAAGATTAACTAATTTTCCAAAAGGTTTTAGAATGTATTTAAAGACAAGAGGAATTAAAACACCACCCAAGGAAAAAATACCATATAAAGATTGTCCAGAATATCAATCAAGTGATTATAGTGTAACAAAGACAGATACTTATATCATAAGAAATGAAAATACAGATGCGATTGTAAATACAATCACAACAATAATGTATAGAAATAATAAACCTAAAATAGAAAAGTAAAATATTAATGTAGCAGGTACTAGAAAAAGTACAATGCACAAATTCTAATTTTTCCAAATTAGAACTTCTTTCAATTTATCATTAGAAAGGGTGGTTATATGCACTTAGTTGAGATTAGACAAGATTTACACGATACATCAGTAAAAACAAGCATTTATGAAAATAGTAAAATCATAAGACAGTTGGAAACATTGGCAGAATTTACAACAGATTTAAGTCAGGCAGATTGTGAATATATAGCCACCTTACTTTTAAAATCAAAGACATTATTAGAAAAAGCATATACAATTTTTAAATTAAATGACGAGGAGGTGCAGACAAATGGTAAGCAGAAAACAAATTAGTAAAACATCAGCAAGTAGAAAAGTTTTGACAGAGGGGTTGCAAAACAATGACAGACTAGACATTACAGACTTATTGCAAAGTGAAAGAGATACAATAGACATCATTATTGAATGCATACAACAAATACCACTTGACCAAGCAACAACAACATATATTTATAATTTAGTAAATATAAGCGATATGTTATTAAATAATATTTGCACAGACTTTTTAGACATAGAGTTATATTAGGAGGTGTAGTAAATGAGAGAGTTAGAAACAATTGAGTTACAAGAAATACCAGTTGAAGCAATTGTATCTTTTTCCAAGTTAGAAACATCGCCAGTAGTTACAATTTTACATGACCTAAACTATGGATTATTTAATGAATTTGTAGTGTTAGCCGATGAATTAAAATTAGTATATTTTTTAGTTAAAGGTACAAATAAGATTGCAGTTATTGGTACTGAAAAGGTGGCATTAAGAATTGCAAGATTATTACAAGTAAAAGCACAAGTTATGTATTACACTTTATTAAAGCCTAAGAAAATACTTGGAAAAGTTTATACACCAAAGCGAGATAGTAATTATGTAGTACAAGCATTTGACGGAAATGGCAAACCAATTGACCCATTTATCAATACAGAAATACCAGTAGTAGATTGTGTTAATTTATCAAAATATATTTTTAGAAATTATAAATATTACATCAGCGTGCGAGGTAGTAAAAATAATAAAGTTGAGAATTGTCAATTGTTAAGAGATAAGAGAAGAAATTTCACATTAACTGGCAAAATTTAATGTATTTTGAAAATATCTAATACAAATAACAAATTAACAATAAGACGTTGCAACGACGATTAAATTTAAGACATTTTTATATTACAAGCAATAAAAGAGTAATAGCCAAAATATAAAATTAAAATAAAAACCCTTGTCATATTTTAAAACTTATAAGAATTTTATGATTGAAAATATCAGCATAAAATTTTTAGAAAGTTTTTAAGGCGAGGGACTTGCAATCAAGAAAAATAGCATATATACTTACAACAGTAAGCCTTACGAGATTTTGACAAAAGGAGGTGTAAGTATTGGAAAAGCAAACAGACAAAGAAAGAGAAACAGAATTGTTAAAGCATTTTGATTCCATATTTGATACAGATACATTAAAAACAATCAAGTTTGACAATATGCCTATGTTAAAAGCATTGTATGATTATTTTGAAGAATTTCTATACAAGCCAAGTCCAAAATATGATAAGTTACGAAGACAACACATAGAAATCGCAGAATTACTAGAAAATTCTTTTACAGAAGGGCAACAGACATTGTTTGAGAGATATTGGGAAATAGGTTGTCAAATGGACACCGAAGAAAGAGAACAACTATTTTTGTTTGGGTACATCATAGCCAAAAAGTTAGAACAAGAAAGCAAAATTGAAAACAAAGAAACAAATAACTAGGGATTTTTCTATTCCTAGTTATTATTATTTAGTGTTAATTGTTGCGAGGTTTTATTTCTAGGGAATTTTACATATAACATCATATAAATTCCCAAGTGCAAAAATAAAATCTATTCTTGGTTTGGTACATATTCAATAATATCAGCAACATCGCAGTTAAGAGTATAACATAATTTAGCAAGTACGTTGAAATCAATTCTAGTAGCATTGTTTTCTTTTAGTGTTTGTATAGTTTGAAATCTAATATTAGTAGCATTATTTAATTTATATGTTGAAATATCAGCCTTTTCCATAAGTTTATTAAGATTTACTTTTATTGTACCATATTCGACTTCTTGCACGATTGGTTTTAAATTTTCATTTGACATTACTATTCCCCCTATCTTACTTATTTTAGGGGCATTGTATAATATTTAGTACTTCATTATAATATATTATTAAGTAGTACTTTACAATCAATAGTTTTAATGATATATTATTTAGTAGAATAATGTCGAATAAAGGGGGTGGAAGAATTGAAAAAAGCATTTAAAATCATTATAGCAGTAATAGTTGTTGTAGCAGTTATTGTAGTTGGAATTATAGTAAAAAAGCCAATATCAAACAATATTATAATAAAAGATACAGAGAATAAGATTAGTCAAATAAATGCAAAAGAACTTGAAACAGAATTGATAAATTCACTAAAAAATACATCATTAAATGTAAACACATCAAGATATAAAACAGAATTCGAGATATGCAATAAGAATAGTAATAAACAACTTAGTTTGACAATGTCAGTAACAGCAGGATTTTATGGACCAAGTGAAGATTATTTTGAAAATTTTGTGTGTGCAGTCATAAGTGATACAAATAATAGTAATTCAAATTTTGGAATTGTATTTCCTTGTTTTAGAATTACAAGTGATAATAGTGGAAAGGTTAGAAATATTGAATATATCAGTTATGACAATTTAGGTATATCAGATAATGTACACGAAACAATGAATAGTGTTTTAAAAAATAAGTATGGTATAAAAAAAGATATTATAAGTGTAAATGATATTAGGATTAAACAAAAGTATGAATATCATTTTAGAAAATCACAATTTGTTGGTTTTGACGATATTGAACCTATTATATCTTTGATAACTAAAGAAACAGACAAAAGTGATATAAAGGAAAAGTTGCAAAGTGAAAATGGTAAAGATATTACTATATTTGTATGGAATAATAATTAACAAGGAGGATCACACTAACAATTTTAGACAACAACTTATATTAGCCACATTATAAAATCGCCTTATAATTCAATGTCGTTTGTGAGAAAAAGTGAAAATAAAAAGGAAATGCAAACATCAGCATTTCCTTTAATCATTTATTTAGTAGCATTTACTAATCTATATAAACTTGTTTTAGATATTCCAGTAGCATTTATTATATCATTTATAGAATAATCATTTGAATTATACATTTGTAAAATAGTTTCCTTTTTTTCATTGAATTTGTTAGGGCGACCAAGTTTAGCACCACGTTTTTTAGCAGATACTAAACCTTGTTTTGTCCTATCGGCAATCAAGTCCCTTTCAAATTGTGATAACCCAGCGAAAATTGTAAAAAGTAGTTTCCCTTGTGGTGTAGTTGTATCAAGCCAAGTTTCCTTTAGCGATTTAATACTAGCACCTTTTTTTTCTATTGTTTCAACTATTTCAAATAAATCTTTAGTACTACGAGATAGCCTTGTTAAATCAGCAACTATAACTATATCGCCCTCTCTTAACATATCTAGCATTTTATTCAATTCTTGTCTTTCCCTTTTAGTACCAGTAATTTTCTCTTCAAATATTCTTTCTACACCATATTCATTAAGCAAATCAGTTTGCCTATCTAGTTTTTGATTTTGGGTTGATACCCTTTTATAACCGATTAACATAATTTCCTACCCCCTTGTGAGTCCAAGTGTACCAAAAAGGAGTACCAGTTGTCAAGCATTTTGGTAATAATTTTTGAAACTTTTTTAAAATAATTATAATTAAGGTTAAATATGTTTAGACATCAATAGTTTCAACACTTACAAGGTTAAATGTTGAATATTATAATTATTTAAGTACTATAATTGACCGTTTTAGGTACATATATTTTAAAGTAGTTTTGTACTTGGTTTTATGGAATCAAATGTTTCTTTTAATGTTATTTCTAATAATTCGTCAATAGCATCGTGTAAATCGTTTTTGGCATTTCTATAAATATCTTGAGTTTTAACTTTTTCAAGTATTTCATTAAATGTAAAATCTATTTCATTATTCCCTATTGTCTGAGTTTTATTAGAATTTATTTTTGTAGATAATTTATCAAAACTATGTTTAAATGTTTCCATAAATGTTTTATCGTGTATAATAGTACAAATAAATAAAGTTAATACATTTGCATTAAATAATTCTATTATCGGCATTTTCACATTTTCATAAGTTATCTTTTTAGTCAATAATAGTTTTAATATTTTATTGTAATAAGCATTTTTATCTTTATCACTTATAAGTCTATAAGCCTTATAATAATTACTTTTATATTCCATAAAGTAGTCGGTTATTTCGGGAGATAACCACCATTTCATTTGCATTGCCTCATCAAAAGTATCGGGGTCGTTATCGTTATAGCATAAAAAATCTAATGTAACACCAAGTATTCTAGCCATTTTTTTTAATACTATAATAGGTGGGGTTTCTATATTTCCAGTTAAATATCCTCTTAAAGTACTATATTTTATATTTAACATTTCGGCAAATTTTCCTTGTGATATGTGATTGTTTTCTAACCAATCGCATATGTAATCTTTTCTATATGTTTGATTTTCTAACATTTTTGTTTCATTTTCCATTAAAAAATTCCCCCTTTTGTTTGAGTAAAGTCATTATCAACCAGTGATTTTCGTGGTTTAATATATTTAGTCTTAATTAAGACGAGGCATTTAAAAATGACCCCAGCACCTAGCATTAGCACCGACTATATTGTATCACATCTTTAGTTGATACACAATGTCCAGTATGCACATTGAAAACTTAATATATTTTAAAGGTTAGAATTCAAGGAGGTAAAAATGGAAACAAATTACAAAAGTTTGTTTTCTAATTACCCCAATATGTTAAAAGTGAAAGAATTGCAAGAAATGTTAAGAATTGGTAGAAATAAAGCATATTCATTAGTACAAAAAGGAATTATCAAAGCAAGATACATTGACGGAGTAGGTTACAGAATTCCAAAAGAAAATGTAATTAAGTATTGTTTAGAATACAACAACTAATAAAAATATTTAAAAAAAGTATGGCAATTCGAACTATTATGCGTTAAAATCTGGAACACAGATATAAACAATAGTAGGTTGAATTTACATTGTTATAAATTCAAAGGGGGAATTAGAAAATGAATATAACAAACAACTTACAAAGTAGTTACATAAAAGTAACAGTCAGCATTCAAGGGAAAGGCAAAAAATATTATCAAGCCTATTTACAATATAAAGAAAATGGGCAACAAAAGTACAAAACAAAAACAACAGGAATTCCAGTAAATGGTGGTAGTAAAAAACTTGCAAAGGAAAAAGCAGAAGAAATAAGGCAACAATTTGAACTAGAAATAAATGCACCAGAAACATCAGCAGAAGAAAAAGCAAAATTATTATTTGGCGATTATATGTTGCAATGGTTGGAAACGCAAAAACCTAATATTCAAGATACAACATATTCGGGTTATGAAAGAAATGTAAAAAGAACATCAAAATATTTTAATGATTTAGGTATAACCCTAAAAGACTTGAAAACATCAGACCTACAAAAATATTATAACTATTTACAACAACCCGATAAAAATGGAAAATCGATTAAATACAATACAATTAAAAGATACCATGCCAACATACACAAATCATTGGAAGATGCAATACAACTTGAACTAATAGAAACAAACCCAGCAAGTAAGATAAAACATAAAAAGATTGAACAATATATTGCACCACATTATAATCAGCAAGAATTGGAGCAACTATTTGAAATTTCAAAAGATAATCAATTAGAATTGCATATACTAATTGCAAGCCACTATGGATTACGCAGAAGTGAATTAGTAGGGTTAAAATGGGAAAATATCAATTTTAATGATAATACAATTACTATTAGCCATATAGTAACAGAAGCAAGTATAAATGGTAAATTTCAAGTAGTAAAAAAAGATAAGACCAAGAATAAAACTAGTTATAGAACATTGCCACTTATACCAAGCATAAGAAAACTATTACTTGCAGAACAAGAAAAACAAAAACAGAACAAGAAGATATATGGCAATAGTTACGAAAATAAGGACAATTACATTTTAGTGCGAGAAGATGGTAGTCTAATAAGACCAGGATGTATTACAGAGAATTTTAGAAAATTGATAAATGAAAAAGGATTGAAAAAAATTACTTTCAAAGATTTAAGGCATTCGTGTGCAAGTTTATTATTAGCAAATGGTATCAATATGAAACAAATTCAAGAATGGTTAGGGCATTCAAATTTTTCTACAACTGCGAATATATATTCACATCTTGAAAAAGATACAAAAGAAATATCTGCAAATGCAATAGCAACAGCATTTGAAAAGAAAAGTGCATAAAAAAATTCCCTTATCTATTGGCACTAGATAAAGGAAGTATGTATTTATAAAAAATGTTTCGTAAGTTAACTGGTGCAGATGGCCGGAATCGAACCGGCACGAAGTTTAACCTTCGCAGGATTTTAAGTCCTGTGCGTCTACCAGTTCCGCCACATCTGCATATGACGAAACATTTTATATAAAAAATTAGAAATTTAATTAGAAATCATAATTTGTTAAATTTCTTAAAATTGTGAATGTACTATGTGGCATAGGGTTTCGGGTGTTAAGGTATTAGAAAACCTTACCCATTTTAAGTCCTGTGCGTCTGCCAGTTTCGCCACATCTGCATATTGCTAACTGACAAAAATTATTATACTATTTATTTTTTGTCTTGTCAATACAAATTATCAATAAATTTAAAATTGTTTTATGAAAAATTGTAAATTTGTTGCTTTATTGATGAATTTATGATATAAAATAAATGTTTAAATAAAAAGAAGAAAGGAGCAAGTAACTAAAAATGGAAAATAGGATTGATAAAGATAATTATTATTTAGATATTGCAGAAACAGTAGCAAGTCGTTCAACATGCCTTAGAAAAAAGTATGGTAGTGTGATTGTCAATCATGATCAAATTATTGCAACAGGCTATGCAGGAGCACCACGTGGAAGAACGAATTGTTGTGATTTGGGATACTGTATGAAGAAAAGATTGCTACCAGAAACGCGTCATGGTGGCTATGATGCTTGCCGTTCTGTACATAGTGAGCAAAATGCAATTATTAGTGCTTCAAGAGAAGAAATGATTGGAAGTACTTTGTATTTAGTAGGATATCGCACAGAAAATCATGATTACGAAGAAGGCGCAGCTCCTTGTCTAATGTGTAGAAAATTAATTATTAACAGTGGAATTGAAAAAGTAATAGTTCGAAAATATAAAGAAGAATATAGTGTATATGATGTTCAAGATTGGATAGAAAATGATGAATATTTAGAAGGGAAAATGTCCTATTAGGAGGAAATAAGAGATGCAGAAAATATTGCATAAGATAAAAGAAAATAGAAAGATAGTAGATTGTGTAATACTCCTAATACTTGCCTTAATTTTATCAGTCCCAATATTGATAAAATCCGATACGAATATTTATTTTGATGACGGAATTCATCATATAATGAGAGCTTATTACAGCCACCAATCAAAGATTCAGAACGGAAGTGCGAATGTCATTTCTCATTTCGCAAATGGATTTGGTTATTCTTGGAATTTATTTTATGGACCACTTTCTAGTGCTTTAATTAGTTTCTTTGGAGTGATTTTTTGGAATGTTAATATAGGATTTAAAATGCTATTGTGTTTCATTTTATTTTTGGCAGGATTAGCTATGTACAAATTAGTAAATGAAATGACAGACAATCAAAATACAGCATTGCTTGCTGGAATCATGTATATGACATCACCGTATTTCTTTACAGATTTACACGTAAGACATGCAATGCGGGGAATGTATGGCATTTGTATTTTTGCCAATGGTATTTTTGGGATTGTATAATTTATTTAATACCGAAAAAAATCATTATTATTTGATTTTTGGAGCTTGTGGCTTAATTCTTTCCCATAATCTTTCAACAATGTTGACAGCTTTATTTGTGTTTATGTATTGCCTAATAAACATCAAAAATCTATTTCGTACGCATGTTAAAAAAGGTTTATGCATTGATATAATATTCATTTTATTCATCACTAGCTTTTTCTGGATGCCATTGCTAGAAACTAAATTTTCAGCGGATTATAGGGTGTATGAAGAAAATGCGATGGAACCACGAGGCGGTTTTTTTAGTTATCTATTATCCATAAAAGATTTATTTATGGTAAAGAAAAATAGTAGTTATGTTTTTGAAATAGGCTTACCAGTTATTTCTATTTTAGTGTTTTCAATGACAACAATTAGAAATCTAGAAGAGAACAAAAAGGAATATGTATTTTTTCTTGTTTCAGGGATTGTAAGTGTGTGGATGGCAACGAAATATTTCCCTTGGAAATGGCTCCCTAATTGCTTTTATATCATTCAATTTCCATGGAGAATGTTGCTATTTTCAAGTTTCTTTTTTGCCATTATTTGCAGTATGAATCTGATGACGATTATTCGAGAATTTAATTTTAAAGATGTAGCAATTGTTGCAATGATTTGTATTTTGTATTTATTTTCAAAATATAGTCTCATACCAAAAACAAATAACATTCTTAAAATTGAAGATATTTCCATTAGCAAAGTGTTAGGACGTAATAACAAAGAATGGCTAACAGGAATGGGGCAACTAGAATATTTACCAAATCGTGCTTATCAAAACAATTCTTTTTATATTGCAACAAGAGAAAATGGAATAATTGCGCTACAAGGAAGTTGCAAAATTCAAGAAAATGTCAAAATAGGAAATTATATGACAGCTAAAATAGTAACGCAAGATGAAACGGTAAAATTGGAATTACCATACATCTATTATCCTGGCTATACCATTAGGTTTGATGGTATTATATTAGAAACATTTGAAACAGAAAATGGATTTTTAGGATGTCAAATTGACAAAAATGAAACAGGAGATATCGAAGTAAAATACACAGGAACTCGAATTATGAACTATACAAAAGTGATATCGAGTATTACATTGATTGTATGTATTATATATGTTTGGAAAAAACATTAAAAGAAAGGAAGAAAAAATGAGCAAACCAATTGTTGCCATAATCGGCAGGCCAAATGTTGGCAAATCTAGTTTTTTTAATTATATTGTAGGACAAAGAATCGCCATTGTAGAAGATACACCAGGTGTTACACGTGACCGTATTTATGGCGATGCTGAATGGCGTAATCGAAGCTTTACATTAATTGATACAGGAGGAATTGAGCCAGAAAAAGATGATATGATTGTATCCCAAATGAGAGAGCAAGCCAAAATAGCGATTGATTTAGCAGATGTTATTTTATTTATGACAGATATCAGACAAGGTGTAACAGCGACAGATAGCGAAATTGCGACGATGTTAAGACATGCCAAAAAGCCAATTATTTTAGTCTGCAATAAAGCCGATAAATTTGGTGAACCACCAGCTGAATTATATGAATTTTATAATCTAGGAATTGGTGAACCACATGCTATTTCAACAGCTAATGCAATTGCAATCGGCGATTTGCTAGATGAAATTTATAATCATTTGCCAGAAGAGTCGCAAGAAGAAGAAAATGAAAAAATTAAAGTGGCAATTATCGGAAAACCGAATGTTGGCAAATCTTCTTTGCTAAATAAAATTTTAGGAGAGGAACGCTCTATTGTAAGCGATGTGGCAGGAACTACCCGAGATGCAATTGACTCTGAATACGCTAATGAATTTGGAGAATATACCTTAATTGATACAGCAGGAATTCGAAGAAAAAGCAAAGTCAATGAATCCATCGAAAAATTTAGCATTATGAGAACCCTTCTAGCAATTGACAGAGCGGATGTTTGCTTATGTTTAATCGATAGCACAGAAGGAGTAACAGACCAAGATGCCAAAATTTTAGGAGAAGCACATGAAAGAGGAAAAGGCATTATTTTGGTTGTGAATAAATGGGATAAAATTGAAAAAGATGATAAAACCATGAACGAATTTAAGAAAAATATCTATAATAAATTAGCGTATGCCACTTATGCGCCTATCATATTTATATCAGCTAAAACAGGACAAAGAGTACAAAAATTGTTTGAATTAATTAATGAGGTAAACAGGCAAAATTCGTTAAGAGTTTCTACTTCTGTAGTTAATGAGGTTATCAATGAAGCAATTGCAGTTGTACAACCACCAAGTGATAAAGGAAAAAGATTGAAAATCTTATATGGCACACAAGCTAGTACACGTCCGCCAACATTTGTTATATTTGTGAATAATAAGGAATTGTTCCATTTTTCTTATCAACGCTATTTAATTAACTGTTTTCGTAGTAATTTTGGGTTACAAGGAACACCAGTTAGATTAATTGTAAGGGAAAAAAGTAGTAAAGAAATATGAAAAAGTACTTGACAGTTTAGCAATATACATATAAAATAGTAAGTAGGAAAATTACAATATAAATTATATATATATTGCTGATAGATTTATAAATAATTTATTTGTACATTGAAAATTTAATAGAAAAGAGGTAAACAAAGTTATGCAAACTGTTATGATAATTGTTGCCACGATTCTAATCTCAGCTGTATTTTTTATTCCAATCGGAATTAAAATTAGAAAAAAAACAGCAGAATCTAAAATTCAAAGTGCAGAAAAAGAAGCTAAACGAATTATGGACAATGTAAAAATAGACGCTGAAAATATGAGAAAAGAAGAATTGATTAAAGCTAAAGAAGAAGCTTTACAAATTCGAAATGAATTAGATCAAGAGATTAAAGAAAGAAGGGGCGATATTCAATCACAAGAAAAAAGATTGATTCAAAAAGAAGAAAATTTTGAAAAGAAAGCAATGCTTTTAGATTCTCAAGAAAAAGAATTAGAAAGAAAAATTGCTGAAAGTGAACAACGTAGGCAAGAAATTGAGAATTTACATGGCAAGAAAATGGAAGAATTACAACGAATTTCAGGTTTGACAGAAGAACAAGCCAAAAAATTATTGCTAGATAACTTAGAACAAGAAATTACACAAGAAAAAGCCAATAAAATCAAAGAATTAGAGGCAAAAACAAAAGAAGAGGCTGATAAGAATGCAAGAGAAATCATAGGAAGTGCCATTCAAAAATGTGCGGCTGACCATACCTCAGCAACAACCGTATCAGTTGTTGCTTTGCCGAGTGATGAAATGAAGGGGAGAATTATTGGTAGAGAAGGTAGAAATATTAAAGCTTTAGAAACCTTAACAGGTGTTGACTTAATTATTGATGATACACCAGAAGCAGTTATTATTTCTGGATTTGACCCACTAAGAAGAGAAGTTGCGAAAATTACTTTAGAAAAATTAATCGATGATGGTAGAATTCATCCAGCTAAAATTGAAGAAATGGTTGAAAAAGCCAAAGAAGAAGTGATGACATCAATCAAAGAAGCGGGCGAAAGAGCTACCATAGAAACGGGTGTAAATAACTTGCATCCAGAATTAATTAAGTTAATTGGAAAATTAAAATATCGTACAAGTTATGGACAAAATATATTAAATCATTCAATGGAAGTTGCTAATTTGGCTAGGATGATGGCAGATGAATTAGGTGTCAACTCTAAAATAGCAAGACGTGCTGGTTTATTACATGATATTGGAAAAGCTTTGGATCATGATATGGAAGGAACACACGTTGAAATTGGTGTGGATGTATTAAAAAAATACAAAGAAAATAACATTGTTATTAATGCAGTACAAGCCCATCATGGGGATGTTGAACCACAGACTATAGAAGCTATTTTGGTACAAGTAGCAGATGCTATTTCAGCATCGCGTCCAGGAGCAAGACGTGAAACATTAGAAACCTATATTAAGCGATTAGAAAAACTAGAAGAAATTGCCAATTCTTTTGCTGGTGTTGAAAAATCGTTTGCTATTCAGGCAGGACGTGAAGTAAGACTTGTAGTGAAACCAGAAAAAGTTTCGGATAGTGAAATGGTAATTATGGCAAGAGAAGTTGCTAAAAAAGTTGAAAATGAAATGGAATATCCAGGTACGATAAAAGTAAATGTTATAAGAGAATCAAGAGTTGTGGATTATGCTAAATAAGTTTTCATTTTAAAAGAGAGATTTTTAAGAAAATCTCTCTTTATTTTTTCTCCAATAAACGATTTGAATTAATTTTCCCATACTTAGAATTAGGTTGAATATTTCACTAAAATAAATCGAAATAATATAACCGTGGAATACCTAAAGCAGGAACTAATGTATAGATTAAAAGCACATCAGCAAATGTATCTAAAATATTAATTATCATAACTGTATTTTGAGCATCGAGCCCTTTTAAAATATTATCAATGACACAATCTAGTAAAATAAAAATGGCAAGAGGAGAGAGAATTTTGATGTAGTTTGAAATATTGGAATCCCTGTAAATCCATTGACCTAGTTTATCAGCCATAAAAAATAGAAAAATGCTAGTTAAAATGCAAATTGAAATCGAAATAATAAAAATGATAGAAGTTACTTTTCGAATCGTTTTATAGCGATTTTGGGTATTATAAGTAGCAAATTCAGGCACGAATAAACTGCTAATAGATGAAAATATTACATTCGGAAAAATAACAATTGGCATAGCCATACCATTAATTTCGCCATAAATAGATAAAGCATTTGAACAAGCTATTTTATTTTTTTCAAAACTCAGTGGAATAATAATTTGTTTTAAAGTTGACAAACCAGAGCGAATAAAAGAAGTAATTGCAACAGGTACAGAGATTTTGAATATCTTTTTATTAAAATAAGAAAGTCTGTGGTGGGTTGTGTAGGAGGTCTTGTAAATTTTAGAATCATGTCGATAGAGTGCGTAATTGCAAATAAACGAAACTAATTCAGAAATTAAATCTCCCAATACCAACGAAAAACAAGCATATTCCAAACCATTTGGTAAAAATAATCCTAAGAAAAATGCTGTAATTACAATTTTAATAATTTGCTCAAAAAATTGGGCAATTGTAGATTTGTAAACACGACGTATCGCAACAAAATACCCAGATATTGCAGAAGACATGGAAATGAATGGTAGGGCAAGACAAATCGTGTAGATAACATTTTTGCTGACTTTGTTATGAAGGCACTTTTCGATAATTAAATCCGAAAAAAGAAAAAATAGACTGCTTGCTATAATGCCACAAAGAAAGCTAATGAGAATACAACGTTTGGTAATTTTGCGAATTCCTTCTTGGTTTCCAATGGCAAGTTCTTCTGAAACAAGCCTTGTAACAGCAAAATTAATGCCAAAACTACCAAGTGTAATGCCAAAAAGATACACCGACATTACAAGATTAAATATACCCAGCATTTCTTTGCCGATTTTTTGTGTAATATAGCTATTGAAAAAAATAGCAAGTACTCTAAAAATAATAGAACTAGCTGTTACGATAAAACTATTCATTAAAAATGCTTTCATTTTTTTGCTCAAGAAAATCACCTTGAATTATTGTATGAAAGAAGGAGACAAATCAGAACAAAAAGACAAAGAATCCATTTTAAGCTACTTTTTAAGAAAAATAGATATAAATGAATAAAAAACTATAAAAATAAAAAATAAGTATTTTTCTGATTTTTTTAAGAATATAAAAATATATGGTATCAAAGAAAACAATTTTAAACAAATGCCATAGAATGTTTTAAGAGACACTTTTATTTATGAAGTAGACATAAATCATTAAAGCATTATAAAATGCCTTAAAATCGATAAAAATGGTTTTTAAAGCAGTTTTAAAACTTCCTATTTTGTAAAAAAGCCCAATTTATAAATAAATATATGTAAAAAGATTGACATAATTTAAAAATGGGTGTATAATAGGAGCGTAACATAATAAATGTTTTATAGCAAAAGGAGGCTAAACAATGTTAGATGCAACAGGTTATGCAGTATTAGGTATACCAGAAGTATGCCCACAGCCTAAGGATTCGAAACGGAATCCATTAGGAATTCCAAGTGTATGGTTTGGAATTTTTTCAACCAGCGGAGTAAGATTGGGAAGGGTTCGTTATAATTATGCGAGCACCTATGAGGAAATGCCCAATTACATCCGAATGACATTTGTACCAGAAAACAAAATGCTGTTTTGCCCAAGTCAGAGTACCGATGCGAATAAGTCAATGGTATTATTGCAGGATGTTCTGGCTTTAATGGCGTTAGCTGGCAAATTGGATACAATGGCAATGTTCGGCGTAGACTCGTTGATTCCATATAATGTGGTACGGGATTATGGCAGTGATGTTGATAAAGAAATCAATACGGCGGCAATCGGAATTCTGAAAAATTTTGGATTTATGCAGGATGAACGCAAAGGCAAAGAAGGAATTTATTTGTATCATCCTTCTTGCGGTCAGTCTTTGACGGAGTATAAGCTGAAACGGGAAAAAGAAATGAAATATCAGCTTTTGGAAGATTCATCACGGATTCTGGCAAGAATATAATAACATTTGTTCCAACTAAAAACGCAGGGGATACATTCTCCTGCGTTTTGTCTATTTCATTTTATTTATTCTTCAAAAGGATTATTCACTTTTTTATGTTTTCTACCATCTGTCATAACATCCTTTACAGCACCTAAACTGCTTAATGCTGCGGTTGCTTCGAAAGGAATGAAGATTTTGTTTGCTTCACCTTTAGCAACTTCTTGTAATGCTTCCAAAGATTTAATTTGTACCAATTTTTCATCTGGGTTAGCGCTTTTGATAGCATCGTATACCATTTGAATTTCACGTGCTTTTGCATCAGCCACTTGTTTGATCGCTTCTGCTTCACCAGTTGCTCTTCTGATTTTTGCTTCACGGTCAGCTTCAGCATCTAAGATGGCAGCTTCTTTACGTCCTTCGGCAAGTGTGATAGCGGATTGTCTTTCACCTTCTGCTTCTAGAATTAATGCTCTTTTATTACGTTCTGCATTCATTTGTTTTTCCATAGCGTCACGAATGTCAGCTGGTGGAGTAATATCTTTGATTTCCACTCTGTCTACTTTACAGCCCCAAGCATCGGTTGCTTCATCTAAGATAACTCTTAATTTGTCATTGATAATATCTCTTGAACTAAAGGTTTGGTCAAGTTCCATTTTACCAACAATATCACGAATGGTGGTAATGGCTAAATATTCGATACCTTTTTTCAAACTTTGAATTTCATAAACGGCTTTAGCTGGATCAGTAATTTTGTAAAATACAACCGTATCAATTGTAATGGTAACGTTATCTGATGTGATAACTCCTTGTGGTGGAATATCCATGGTTTGTTGTTTTAAACTAACAACGGATCTTACGGTATCGATAAAAGGTACGATAATAGTAAGTCCAGCTTCTGCAACTTTATGAAAACGACCTAATCTTTCTATAATGTAAACTTCAGATTGTCTAACAACTTTAATTGTTTTTAATGCTAAAATAACGATAATGATAAATATTACTAATAAAAATCCCATTTTTTCTCCTCCTTTTTTATTTTTTAAACGGGTTTTACAATGGCTTTGACACCATCAATTTTTTCAACGATTACTTTTGTATCTTCTGAAATGCAGGTGTTGTCTAAGGACTTGGCTGACCAAATTTCTCCATCAATTTTAATTTGACCTTTTCCTTCAATTGGGTCAATGGTTTGAATCACTTTTGCTGTTTTTCCTTCAATGGAAAATGCATTGGTTTTGTTTGTATAAGCTGTTTTTGCGAATTTGTTGACAAAGGGCCTAGTAGCAAATAATAAAATGGTAGAAGAAATAACAAAAATGGCTGTTTGTACAACAACGTTTTCTACAAAGAAACTAGCAATCATCGCAATTAATGAGCCAATGGCAAACCAAAACACAAGAAAACCAGCGGTTCCAATTTCTATGATAAGAAAAATTCCAGAAAAAATTAGCCAAAGTTTCCACATATAAAATCACCTCACTTTTTATTTTAAAAAACGTATCTAAAAATACATCATTATTATACTATAATTTTTGAAAAAAAGAAAGAGTTTTTTGTCATTTTTTATAAAAAATTAGAAAATTTTTAAATTTTCTAAAATATTTTGTTGCTTATTTACAAGAAATCAGATTTGTGGTATGATAAAAACAATTCTTATTTATAAGAGGGGAAACTATGAAAAAAAAGTCAAAAAAATTTTTATTTCGAAGAATTGTTGCTGTTTTGTTCATTGTTTTACTTATTTTTGGTATCAGAAAGGTTGGATATTATTTTTGGTGTAACAATCAAAAAAAAGATGTTCGAATATTGTTGAATCATGAAATGGTTAGTCTGATAAATCATGTATATGTTAAAGATTCTATTTTATACGTTTCACAAGAAGATATTAAAAAGATGTTTGATGAAACAATTGATTATGATAGTGAGGATGAAAAATTAATTACAACATGTAATAAACACATTGCTGTTTTAGATTTAAATGAAAATTATATGTTATTAAATGATGTTAGTTTTCCAATGAAAGGAAAATTACAAGAAATAAATGCTAAACTGTATTTACCATTGTCTGATTTAGAAACAGTCTATGATATAGAAGTAACGTATTCTGAAAAGACTAACATAGCAATGATTGATTCTACGAATAAAGCCAAAAAGCAAGTAATGGCTTTGAAGAATGCTAAAATAAAGGCGAGCAAGCTTCCATTTGCTATTACGATTGAAAAGGTAAAAAGAGGAGATAAGTTAGAAAGTCTTGAGCAAAATGGTAAATATCAAAAAGTTAGAACTAGCTTACGGAAATATAGGGTATATTCCAATTAAACATATATCAGAAGAAGAAATTTTAAGAGATGATTTTCCAGAAGATAAAACGGAAATTCATATTTTAGAAGGTTACTCAGATATAACGAAAAGTTATAATACCATTGAAAAGAGTATAGAGAAAGAGGAAAATGTTCTAATTGATGATTTTACGATAAACAAAGATTCTAAAGTGGAACAAAAAATCGATGAAGAATCAAAAAATTATAAAGTATATTATCATTGGACGCAAGAAAATAATCTTGGAATTTTTGGTAATGTGAAAATAGATGTGTCAGATTCGTTTTCTGATTATGAAAAAAGAAATCGTATTATTAATGAAATTTATTATAGTGTTATGAAAAAATATTATAGAGGAATTTGCATTGATATTGAGAAAATAGAGGATACAGATAGTTTTTATCGATTTTTAATTGAAATAACGCCAAGATTTCGAGAATCTGGTTTAAAAGTAATCGTAAAATGCAATTCTCAAATGGAGCAAGAAAAAGTACAAAATATTGTTGATTTTGTATTATTGTAAAACCAAAGAAATGGAGTGAAAAGATGGATAAGAAAAAGATAATTATAATAAGTGTAACTGTTTTGCTAATTTTAATGATTGGTACAATCATAGGAATTTTTGCATGGTATCAAATAGGGAAAAGTCCAGTTCAAAAAGAAAATGGGCAAAAGATTCGTGTAGAAATTCAAGAAGGAACAGGCATGATTGCAATTGCTAATTTATTAGAAGAAAAACAAGTTGTCAGAAATGCCAATGTAATGAAAATATATATGAAATTAAATGCAATCACAAAATTACAAGCAGGTAAATATGAATTCGATAATACAGAAGATTTATCTCAGATTTTGGCTCATATGCAAAATGGTGAGGTTTTAAAGGAAGAAGTGAAGATTACTTTTGTTGAAGGAAAAAATATGCGAACGATTGCAAAATTAATTGCAGAAAATACAGTCAACACAGAAGAAGATGTGTTTTCTTTATTAAAAGATGAAGAATACATAGATGAATTAATTGATAAGTATTGGTTTTTAACAAAGGATATTAAGCAAGAGGGAATTTATTATCCATTAGAAGGCTATTTACTTCCAGATACATATATTTTCGAAAACAAAGAAGTTTCGGTTAAAACAATTTTTAATATTATTTTGAATTATACAGATGCTTTTTTGAGTAAACAAAAAGAGGATATTAATTACAATCTTCATGAATTAATGACTTTAGCGTCTATTGCAGAATTAGAAGGTGTTAGTGAACAAGATCGAAAAGAAATAGTTGGAGTTTTGGTGAATCGTTTACAAAAAGGAATGAGTTTGGGAAGTGATGTCACAGCTTATTATGCCTTTAAAGTAGACATGGGAGAAAGGGATTTATATGCTAGTGAATTAAAAACAGAAAACCCATACAATACAAGAGGTCCTAATATGGAAGGAAAATTGCCAATTGGTCCAATCTGTAATCCAAGCAAAGATGCAATATTAGCAACTTTGAATTATACTAAAACAGACAACTTATATTTTGTAGCAGATAAAAATAAAAAAGTGTATTTTACTAAAACTTATGAACAACATACTAAGCTGATAAAACAATTAAAAGAAGATGGTTTATGGTATGAATATTAAAATGGAGAGGAGTAATTAGATGAGAAAATTAGGAGTATCGTTTATTTTAGCGATTTTTATGTTTAGTGTATTTTATCCAGCTATTTATGCAATGGAAAATATACCAACTAATACAAATGAAACAATACCAGAAAAAGAAGAAATGATTGAAATTGAAAATGAGGAAGAAATCAAGACAGAGGAAAAAACTACACAGGAGGAGACGGAAAATATAGTTTTTCCAGAGAACCGTGTGGAGAAAGAAGAAATCACTGAAAATCAAATAGAAAATGTGATTTCTAATACAACGCAAGAATTAGAAACGACTCCTGAAGAGGATGTTTCAGAAATAGAAGAAACAGTAAGCAATGAAGAAATGAAAACGGTTATAGAAAATGTAACAGGAGCGATTTGTATTGATAGTCCAATTGAAAATACAATGTATACGAATCCAGATAATGTATTATTAACTTTGTCAGGCTGGGCAGTGTCAGATGATGAAAAATCGATTGTAAAATTATATGTAAATGGAACGTATTGGCAAGAAATTAAAAGAGAAGTAATGCGAAATGATGTAAATGCAGTGTATCCGCAATATGCGAATACAACGGCGAAAGCGGGATATAGATTCGTGATTGATGTTAGCACATTTCCAGAGGGAAGGCATGAAATAAAATTAGAGCAAG
>CANSKZ010000004.1 GCA_947647595.1 uncultured Clostridium sp.
GCGCTGTACACACACACACACACACACACACACACACACACATGTAGTTTTAAAAGTGAAATAAACAACGTAATTCTTACGTTTTATAATGATGTAAAAAAAGACAATCTATTTCAAAACATGGGACTAGACCCACCTTTTGAGTAGATGTCTTTTTGCACTTTTTAATAGAAAAATGACTAAAAATCATAAAAAATGCTTCTAAAGGCATTCTAAGGCGTCTAAGAGTTATAAAAATATAAAGTATGAGAAAAATAAGAAAAAGGAGAGAAAAATGAAAAAAATGAAAGAAAATAAAGGAATTACGCTAATAGCGTTGGTAATTACAATTATTGTATTATTAATTTTGGCAGGAGTTTCGCTAAGATTAGTAGCAGGAAACGAAGGAATATTAAACAGAGCAGAAAAAGCAGTTAGTAAAAGCAATACAGAAAGCTTGAAAGAAGAAATTGAACTAGCGATTTCGGAATTAAGGATTGCGTATTATGACGGAGAAGATGTTCCAGAAGGAGTAACTTCACCAGATGAATATATCCAAACTAAATTAAATGGAAAAAAAATACCATCAGGAATAATAATATTTGATAAGGATACTGGAAAATTAAGCCTTAGTGATTCAAATAATAAAACAGAAGAAATTGGAACGTATAGTCCAGAAAAAGGAGTAACGATAAATAAAGGAGAAGGAAATACAAGCACTATTGTAGAAGGTTCAATAGATGATTGGGATGTGACAGAAGAAGGAATTTTACGTCGCTATAAAAGCAATAAAATTCCTGAAAATGGAAAAGTAATTATTCCAAACGTAGTTGGAGGCATTTCCATAAAGAAATTGGAGAAAGGGGGAAAGGATGAATTTGGAGATGCAATTTTTCCTAGAAATGAAGAAGGATTATATGGAGCAGGAATAACAGAATTAATTATATCAGAAGGAATATCGGAAATTGGAGTTAACGCTTTTATGGGATTACGCGATCTAAAAACACTTTCTATTCCGAGTAGTGTAATTAAGATTGGAAGCTGGGGATTTAATATTAGTAGTGGTAATTTAACAACTATAAATTATGGAGGAAGAAAAGAAGATTGGGAGAAAATAGAAATAGGAAATTATAATGAATTCATCAATAATGCTCAGATTATTTGTAGTGATGGTATAATAGAAAGATAACTATATATAAACAATCCTGTTTAAAAAGATTGAAAAAAGTATAAATATAATAAAAATGAAGGATTTTAAGAGAAGAATTAACAAAATTCTTCTCTTTTCTGTATGGTAAAAAAGTTTTTGACTGATTACTATAAAACACTTGAACCTTTTCAAACAATATGATAAAATAGGCAAAATAGATATTAAGAAAAATAAGGGGGAAATCAAATGACATATGGAATCATTGGAATCATAGCTTATTTGATAGGAAGCATAAATTTTTCTGTCTTAATCAGCAAAAAAATGGCTGGATTTGATGTACGAGAAAAAGGAAGTGGAAATGGTGGAACAACGAATGTTTTAAGAAGTGTAGGCAAAAAAGCAGCAGTTTTGACACTAATAGCAGATATTTTAAAAGGAGTTATAGCAATTTTACTTGCTTGGCTGGTTCGGAAAATTTGCTAAGTGTGATGTAGCAATACTGGTTCAAGTTGCAGCAATTGGCGTCGTTGTTGGGCATACATTTCCTATTTTTTTCGGATTCAGAGGTGGTAAAGGAATTGCAACAAGTTTAGGAATATTGTTATTATTAAATTGGCAAATTGGTTTAATTTGTCTGTTATTTGCAATTTGTTTAATGGCAGTTACAAGAATGGTATCTTTGCGGATCGATTGCAGCAGCGGTTTTGTTTCCGATTTTGACAATATTTTTGAAAGAACATTATTTGGTCGAAGGTAATTATTTCATTTTTGGAATTGTAATGGCGATATTTATTCTATTTAATCATAGAACCAATATTGGTCGAATTTTAAATGGAACAGAAAATAAGTTGAGTTTTAAGAAAAAAGAAGAAGGAGAAGAAAAATGAAAATTTCAGTCATAGGAAGTGGAAGCTGGGGAATGGCGCTTAGTATATATTTAGCAAACCAGGGAAATACTATAAAAGTATGGTCATTTAGTGAGGACGAAAAAAATAAAATTAATCAGGAAAAAAAGTGTATTTTTTTACCAAATGTAAATTTACCAGAGGGAATTGTTTGCACCAATTCTTACGAAGAAGCTTTACAAGGCACAGAAATAATTTTACATGTAACACCATCAAAGTTTGTTAGAAACACGATGAAAGCTTACAAAGAATTTGTCAAACCAAATCAAATTTTATTAATGTGTTCGAAAGGATTTGAACCAGAGACGAATTTAACATTAGATGAAGTGGTTGAGCAAGAATTACCAAATGTGAAATATGGGATTTTATCTGGTCCAAGTCATGCGGAGGAAGTTGCCATTGGTGTCCCAACAGCTTTGGTGATTGCTTCTAAAAGGCAGGATGTGAATGAAACAGTTTGTGAATTGTTGAAAAGCAATTTGCTTAGAATGTATCATACCAATGATGTAAAAGGAGTGGAATTACGGAGGCGCTTTGAAAAATATTATTGCGTTTTGTGCAGGAGCAGCAGTTCGGTTTAGGATTTGGAGATAATACATTTGCCATGCTTGCCACAAGAGGCTTAGTTGAAATTACACGATTAGGTGTTGCAATGGGAGGCGAATCGAGAACCTTTTATGGCTTAACAGGGCTTGGTGATTTAATCGTAACTTGTGGAAGTCCCCATAGTCGAAATAGAAGAGCAGGAGAATTGATTGCTAAAGGAAATTCGATAGAAGAAGCGAAAAAGCAAATTGGAATGACAATTGAAAGTATTGATAATATTGATTCTGCTTATTGTCTAGCCAAAAAATACAAAGTTGAAATGCCAATTGTGGAAACCGTTTACCATGTATTATACAATGGATTGAACCCAAAAGAAGCAGTCAACCAATTGATGACAAGAGAATTAAAAGCAGAGTAATTCAATAGACGATGAATCATCGTCCTAAATAAATATAAAATAGACTAAATTTAAGGAGGATACGAAAATGGATTTTTTTAATAAATTAGGAAAAAAGGCAAGTGAAACTTATCAAGTAACCAAAGAAAAAACAGTGAAGTTTTCTGAAGAAATGAAGTTAAAAGGTAGGATGAACGAAGCGAAAAGTAAAATTACTAATTTGTACGAAGAAATTGGAGAACAGGTTTATCATCAATTTAAAACAAATACAGAGGAAGGAAAAGAAGAAATTACTGCTAAATGCGAAGAAATTTCGGCTCAATTTGATGTGATTTCTAAAATAGAATCCGATATTTTATCATTAAAAGAAGTTAAAAAATGTATTAAATGTGGAGCAGAAATTAACAAAAAAGATGATTTTTGTTCAAAATGTGGAAAAGAACAACCTAAAACAGAAAATGTAAATGTGAACATTGCAGAAGAACCAAAAGATGTACAAGAAGCAGAAGTAACTGAAATTAAAGATGTTCCAGAAAATCAACCAAACGACCAATAAATGCATGAAGGCAAGGATATAACCTTGCCAACAAAAAATAAAATAGATTAAAAATAGGAGGAATAAAAAATGGGAAAGATATTAATTTTTGGACATAAAAATCCAGATACAGATTCGATTACATCGAGTATTGTTTTAGCCAATTTAGAAAAAGCGTTAGGAAAGGACGTTGAGGCATGTCGATTAGGAAATGTCAACAAGGAAACACAGTATGTATTAGACTATTTAGGGATAGAGGCACCTCGTTTGATTGAAAGTGTGGAAGATGGGGCAGAAGTTATGCTTGTTGACCATGCGAATCCCAAAGAGTCAATTGAGAATTTAGAGGAAGTAACCATTTTAAAAATTGTTGACCATCATAAAGTAGCGTTGAATACGGGGTATCCATTATATTATCGTGCAGAGCCAGTTGGTTGTACGGAAACAATTTTGTATAAATTATATCAAGAAAATAATGTGGAAATTGATAAGACGATTGCAACATTAATGTTATCAGCGATTATATCTGATACGTTATTGTTTAAATCACCAACTTGCACAGAAGAGGATGTCAAAATTGCAAAAGAGTTGGCTAAAATTGCACAAATTGATTGTGATACATATGGCTTAGAAATGTTAAAAGCCGGAACGGATTTGAATGGATTTTCCATTGAAGAAATTTTGAATTTGGATGCGAAAGAAATAGATTTAAAACAGGTTAAATCTGTAATAGCACAAGTCAATACTGCTTCTATCGAAGATGTTATGACGATGAAGGCAGAATTGGAAAATGGAATGCAAAAAGTTATTGATGAAAAGGGATTAGATTTGTTTATGTTATTGATTACTGATATTGTAAACAGTAATTCACAAGTAATTGCATTGGGAAATAGAGCGGATTTGGTTGAAAAATCTTATTCTGTAACATTAGAAAATCATACAGCACTTTTGAAGTCTGTTGTATCAAGAAAAAAACAAGTTGTACCAGTTTTGACAGAGAATGCATAAACCAAAATCCTTTTAGAAATAGTAGGAGATGAGAAAATTTGAGTGGTAGAAATAATCGAGTTGTAAGAAATAGGGAAAGAAGTAATAATTTTTCTGGAGAATCGAAAACGTTAAAAATAATGCTGAGTGTTATTTTTGTGATTTTAGTGATAATGATTGTACTCACCATAATATGGAAAATGAATCACAAAAACCAAAAAAGAAATATGGCAGAATGGGAAGAAAAGATTTCGTATGAATATTTTATGCTAAGTACAGAAAAAGGAGTTGGTGTAATTGACAAAAATGGAAAATCTATTATAGAAGCCAAATATACACGGAATCGATATGCCGAATCCTTCCAAAGACGTGTTTATTGTTTATGAAGAGGAAAAGGCACAAGTGCTGAATCAAAAGGTTGAAAAAATATTTTCTAATTATGAGTTGGTAGAAGCGATTAAATCTTCTGAAAATACCAATGAAATGGAAAAACATGCTTTGAAATACAAAAAAGGTGATGGATATGGCATCATAGATTTAGAGGGAAATGTGATAACAGAACCAATTTACCAACAAATTACAAGCCTTGAATATCGACCAGGAAGAATTTTGGTTGAAAAAGATGGAAAATTTGGTGTTTTAGATGCCAAAGGAAATGTTGTGATTGAAACAAAATATGATGAAATCAAGGCAGATGGCTATTGGACAGAAGAGGAATCGTATCACAAAACAGGTTTCATTGTGGCTGAAAAAGCGAAGGATGGAATTAATTTTGGTTATCTTGATTATGAAGGAAACATCATTTTGGATACCAAATATGAATCTCTGGAAAGAGCATTAGAATATGATGATGACAACATTTATTTAATAGCGATGCAAAAAGGAAAAAAATGCGTTTTTAAAAATAAAAAGAAAATCATAGATTCTAATTTTCAAGAAATAACTTATTCCAATCTTTCTAAAGTTTTTGTAGCTAATAAAAACGGCAAATATGGTTTTTTCAAATTAAATGGAAAAGCGATTTTAAAACCAGAATATACAAGTTATTCTATGGCAGGAAATTATATTTCTGTAACAAAGGATGATAAAACGCAATTGTTTGATATTAATGGAAATTTGGTGGGAACCAATTCTTATACCAAAATGATTGAAACCGAGAATCCAGCTTATTTTATTGCAGAAGATGAAGATGGAAATTGTAGCATTATTAGTAAAGATGTCAAAATTGATGAAAAATATAATCAAATTACATATGCATTTGACCATTATTTTATTTTTTCGAAGCGAGACGGAAAAACTGGTGTGGTGAATGCGTTAACCAAAGAAGTAGAAATTGAGCCTGAATATGAATTTATTGTGTTAATTGAAGGAACGAAATCTTTACAGGCAATTGATGGAATGAAAAATTTGCTCGATATTTATTCAGAAGATTTGCGAAAAACAGTTACAATGGAAGATGGTTTAATGGAGCATATTAACGAGGAATATTCCATTTGTTATTCCGAAAATGACATGAAATATATCAATGCAAGTGGACAAGTTGTGGAGAATACAGAAGTTTTTCCAAACAAAAAATTATATGCCACCCAACAAAATGGCAAATGGGGATTTGCCGATTCAAATGAAAAAATAATTGTAAATTGTGAATATGATATTGTGACAGAATTTAACGAATATGGTTTTGCTGGAATCAAAAAAGAAGGTAAGTGGGGCGTAATAAACGAAGCAGGTGAAGTGATTGTTGAACCAAGTTATGAATTGGATACATACTATTTTCCACAGTTTATTGGTAAATATTTATTAAATCAGTCAGAAACGACGTATTGTGAAGAGGTATAAAGATGTACAAAGAATTTGGAATCAGTGAGAAAATTGAAAAATTAGCGGAAGAAGCGGAGCAAGCTTTAAAAAAGGAATTTGAAAAAATTGATTTGGCTTGTACCAAAAATAGTTTGAAAGTATTACGGAGCTTTTCAAAAATATAAAATAGCCGAAGTTCATTTCGGTTCAACAACGGGTTATGGTTATGATGATATAGGAAGAGATACAATTGAAAAAGTATTTGCAGACGTATTACGCGCCGAAGATAGCCTTGTTCGAACGCAATTTATTTCTGGAACGCATGCCATAACCGTTGCCCTATTTGCATGTTTGCGTCCAGGTGATACAATGCTTAGCATTTCAGGAAAACCGTATGATACATTGGATGAAATTATTGGAATTAAAGAAAATGCGAGCTCTTTAAAAGCCTATCAAATCAATTATGAACAAATTGATTTGTTAGATAACGATTTTGATATACCAGCGATTTTAGAAAGAGTTGTCAAAAAAGATATTCGACTAATTGAGATTCAGCGTTCACGTGGTTATAGTTTGCGTCATAGTTTGACGATGAATAAAATTGAAAGAGTAATAAAAGAAATCAAAGCAGTGAATCGCGAAGTCATCATTATGGTAGATAATTGCTATGGAGAAATGGTAGATGAAAAAGAGCCAGTAGAAGTAGGGGCAGATATTATGGTTGGGTCTTTGATTAAAAATTTAGGCGGAGGATTGGCACCAAATGGAGCCTATATTGCTGGTAGAAAAGATTTGATAGAGCTTTCCGCTGAAAGATTGACTTCACCAGGACAACGGAAAAGAAGTAGGTCCAACATTAGGGATTAACAAAAGTATTTTACAAGGCTTATATATGGCACCACAAGTGGTAAGCAGTAGTTTAAAAACAGCGATTTTTACGAGTTATCTTTTAGAGAAATTGGGCTATTTTGTACAACCAAGATTTGATGAAAAGCGTTCAGATATTGTGCAAACGATTCAATTTGGAGAGGAAGAAAAGCTGATTAAATATTGCCAAGGAATTCAAAGTGGTTCGGCTGTGGATTCGAATTCTGTTCCTATGCCTTGGGATATGCCAGGTTATACGGATAAAGTGATTATGGCAGCAGGGGCTTTTACGATGGGCTCATCAATTGAATTATCTTGTGATGCACCAATTAGAGCACCGTATGTAGCTTTTCAACAAGGTGGTTTGACATATGAATATGGAAAGTTAGGCGTTTTAAAAGCAATTCAAAATATTTTATAAAGACAAGGAGAAAAAATGGAGAAGTTTGAGGTCAATCATGAGATAATTGAATATACCATTGAGAGAAAAAGGATTAAAAATTGCTATATTTCCGTAAAAGATGGGAAAGTAAGTGTACGCGTCCCAACGAAAACTTCAAAAGAAAAAATTGAAGAAATAGTGGCTGAAAAAGCAGAGTGGATTTTAAAAAATGTAAAAAAACAAAGTCAAAAAGTTCAATTACCAAAAAAATATGAAAATGGAGAAGTTTTTAAAGTTTTGGGAAAAGAAACCGTTTTAAATATTTCTCATGAAAAAATTACGAAGCCAAAAATAAAATTTAGATTTCATAAATTAATGGTTCAATTGCCACAAGAATGGCAAGACAATGCCAAAGAAGAAACGAAGAAAATGGTGGAATATTTTTATCAAAATCTAGCAGAAAAAGAAGTAGAAAAAGCGATGCGAAAAATGTCGATGAAAGTGGGGATTGCACCAAGTCAGTATCAAGTAAAAAATTTAAAAAGTACTTGGGGAAATTGTTCGGTTACTGGAAAAATTAGTATTAATAAAGAGGTTGTAAGTCATAGTAGACGTGCAATTAATTATGTTTGTTTGCATGAAATTTGCCATTTAGAAAATATGAACCATTCAAAAGATTTTTGGAATATGGTAGAAACCTATATGCCAGATTATAAGGAAGCAGAAATGGAATTAAAGAATTAAAAAATGTAAAAAAATAACGAAAAAAGGTAAAATATAGTATTGCAATTATTTTGATTTATTGGTATGATATATAAGAATCATATTCATTATGAAGGGTAAAATTTATTATGATTGAATTTAGAAATGTAAGTAAATTATATGGTACAGGAACAGAAGCAGTGCATGATGCGACTTTTTCGATTGATAAAGGAGAATTTGCATTTTTAGTGGGAAGTTCAGGTTCTGGAAAATCAACATTAATAAAATTGATTTTAAAAGAGGAAGAAGTTTCTGATGGAAATATTATTATCAATGGAAAAGATATTACCTTTTTGAAACCAAGAAGAGTTCCTTATTTGCGTAGAAGTATGGGAGTTGTATTTCAGGATTTTAGATTATTACCAGATAAAACCGTTTATGAAAATGTTGCTTTTGCGATGTACATTGTAAAGGCAACACCAAAGCATATTCGAAGACAAGTACCAATGGTTTTGTCATTAGTGGGGTTAAGTAATAAAGCAAAAATGTATCCGAATGAGCTTTCTGGTGGTGAACAACAAAGAGTTGCGTTGGCACGTGCTTTGGTCAATAATCCATCAATGATTATTGCAGACGAGCCTACTGGAAATTTAGATCCAGAAACAGCTTGGGATATTATGAATTTATTAAATGAAATTAATGCCAGAGGAACCACAGTTGTGATGGCAACCCATGCAAAAGATATAGTTGATAAAATGAAGAAAAGAGTTATTGAAATTAGCAATGGCGTGATTATTAGAGATGATAAAAAAGGTGGGTATGATAGTGGGAAATAATTATTTGATTTGCGAAGGCGTGAAAAACGTTTTTAAAAATAAAAAAGCGACAATGATATCTTTAATCACCATGATTTGCACCATGTTTTTATTTGGTACGTTTTTCATGATTGGTGAAAATGTAAATAGTGTGCTAGAACAAGTCCAAAAAAAGCAGGGAATGGAAGTTTTCATTCAAAACGAAGCAACCGATGAGCAAATGGGTACTTTGGAGGCACAAATTAAAGCTATAGAAGGAATCAACACAGTAACTTTTAAAAGTAAGCAAGAAGCATTAGATTCCATGAAAGAAAACTTAAAAGATAACCAAGAATTATTAGAAGGATATGAAGGCGAAAATAACATTTTTCCAGCATCTTTTGTTGTAACTTTAACCGATTTAAGTTTAGCGATTGATATAGAAGCTAAAATTAGTAGCTTGGAAAATGTCAAAAAAATCACAAGTAACAATGAAACAATTCTTGCGCTTATGAATATTGCGAATATATTTAGAATTGCAATTGGTGTTATTTTTATGTTTTTATTGATTATTTCCATTACGATTATCGCAAATACCATTCGATTAACGGTATTTGCACGTAGAAAAGAAATTTCGATTATGAAATATGTGGGAGCTACCAACCGTTTTATTCGATGGCCGTTTATTATTGAAGGAATGATTATTGGAATACTAGCAGCAGCACTGACTATTTTTGTAATTGGAGCAATCTACAATGGTGTCATTCAATGGATTGAACAAGCCAATGTATTACAATCAATTGGTGTCACATTATTGCAATTTTCAGAAATTGTAAGATTGATTGCTATTGTTTATTTAGCATTAGGAATTGGTGTTGGTGTTGTGGGAAGTTCTATTTCCATGAAAAAATATTTGGAGGTGTAAAAGATTCGTGAAAAAATGGATAAAAATTAATCTTATCATTTTAGCAATCTTTTCATTAATAGCCATTCAATCTTTGGCAGAAGAAAACGTAAATGAAGTATCACAAGAAAATGAACAACGTGTTCAACAATTGGAAGAACAAAAACAAGAGTTGGAGCAACAAACGAATGAATTTAATTCTCAACTACAATTTATAAATGAAGAATTATCAGCTACTGTAGTTGAAGTATCCGAATTAACACAAAATATTTATGATAAGCAAATTGAAATAGAAGAGCTAACAGCAAAATCAGAGCAATTATCGAGTAAAATTAAAGAGGCAGAACAAAAATTAAAAGAGGTAACCGAAAGTTATGAACAACAAAAGGAATTGCTAGAAAAAAGATTAGTTGCTATGTATGAAATGGGAGATACCTCTTATCTAGATTTATTACTAAACTCAAAAGGTATTTCAAATTTTCTTTCAAATTATTATTACATTTCAGAAATTGCTTCAACAGATTCAGAATTGCTTAATATTGTAAAAGAACAAAAAGAAAAAATAGAAAATTTAATGGCAACTTTAAATGAAAGTGAAGAATCCTTAAATACAGCAAAATCAGATTTAGAAAAAGCAAGCATTGCAATTTCTAATATGATGATTATCAAAAATCAGCGCTTACAACAGTTGAGCCAAGAAGAATTGGTTTTACAGCAACAAGTCGAAACGTATCAAGCGCAAGTACAACAAGTCGAAGCAGAAATCCGATTGCTCTCATTAATTAGCAATAATGCAGAATATGTTGGTGGAACGTTTGCTTGGCCAGTTCCAGGCTATACACGAATTAGTTCACCATTTGGTATGAGAACACATCCTATCACAGGCGTATATAAACTTCATACAGGAACCGATATTAGTGCACCAATGGGAGCCACTTTTGTTGCAGCAAATGATGGTGTTGTTGTGAAAGCGCAGTTTAATACAGCCTATGGAAATATGGTAATTCTTGACCACGGTGGTGGAATTTCGAGTTTATACGCACATGGATCCGAAATTTTAGTAGAGGTTCGGACAAACGGTAACACAAGGAACCCCCGTTTTAAAAGTCGGTTCTACAGGATATTCCACAGGACCACATGCCCATTTTGAAATCCGAGTTAATGGAGAATATATTAATCCATTAGACTATTTAAATCAATCAGAAAACCAGTCTGAAAATCAGTCTGAGATGGTAGAGTTAAATACCAAAGAAGAAAATAAATCACTAGGAGGAGAAAATGAAAATTAATAATTTAAGGAAAATTGAATATATTAGTATTATAGTTTTAATCATAACTTTTGCTTCTAACGTATTGATGGTATATGCAAGCCAAAAATCTGATTTAACTAATGAACAAAATAGCATCAACAAACAAATTCAGGAAACCAATTCTGAAATTGCTGGTGTGAAATCACAAATGAGTGATGCGTTAAATCAAATTAATAAGTACAATGCACAAATTGGAACTTATGAAAATGAAATTGGTGATTTAGAATCCCAAATTTCAACTTTGGAAAAACAAATTACAGAAAAAGAAGCAAACATTCAAGAACAGCAAACAAAATATACAGAGCAACAAGAATTATTAAACAAAAGATTAGTGGCGATGTACGAAAGTGGAACTACTTCATATTTAGATATGCTACTTAGCTCAGATGGTCTAGCAGACTTTATTTCGAAGTATTATATTATTGAGCAACTTGCCGAATATGATACAGAATTATTAGAAAATATTGAAGCAACAAGAGTCCAAATTGAAAATGAAAAAAATGCTTTAGAAACTTCAAGAACGCAAATTCAAACTTCAAAAACAGCAGTGGAAACAAAAAGAAACTCTTTATCTGTTTTAGTTAATGAGAAAAATTCTTTGGTGGGAAGTTTGTCAGAAGAAGAAAAAGCATTAGAGCGACAATTACAGGAAATGGAAGAAGACAAAAAAGCGATTCAAACTAAATTAGCAGCAATTGCTAAACAAGAGGAAGAAGCAAGAAAAGCAGCAGAGGAAAAAAATAATTCATCTGGGGGAAATAACAATGCAAAACCTTCTGCTCCAAGTTCAGCTGGATTTATTTGTCCAATAGCAGGAAGAACAAGAAATGATATTACAACAGGATATTATGGCTATTCTGGACATACAGGAGTTGATTTTGCAAGAAATAGCAAAGGACCAGTAGACGGACTTCCTGTATTAGCTGCAAAATCTGGAAAAGTTGTCATTTCTACTGCTTTAGTAAATCCAAATGGGCAGTATCGAAGTTATGGAGAATACATAACAATTAGTCATGGTGATGGTACAATGACTTTATATGCACACATGAAATCGAGAAAAGTAAAAGAAGGAAGCCAAGTAAATCAAGGAGATGTGATTGGATATGTTGGTTCTACAGGAAATTCAACAGGACCACATTTACATTTCGAAGTTTGGGTAAATGGAAGAAGAACTAATCCGACACAGTACATACCATAATAAAATAAGAAAGGAAGAAAAATGGATTCATACGAAAAAAAACAATTAATTTATAAGTTCGTATTTGTGGCAATATTTATCGCTTGCCTAACAGCGGTGATTACTTTTTATGCAACTTTTGAAAGCGTTGAAAAAAAATATTCTCTTATAACAGGAGAAATTAGCGAAGATGCCAATGAAAATATAAAAACGGTTTCAAAAAGTTTAAAAGAATTTCGAAAATTAATTAACGAATATTACATAGGTGATATTGATGAACAAAAAGTTGCCGATGAAACCATAAAAGGTTATATCAATGGTTTGGAGGATGAGTATTCAGAATATATGACAGCAGAAGAATGGGAAGAATACCAAATCAATGCCTTAGGAAATTATGTTGGAATTGGGATTTATATGACACAAGATGTAAATGGCAATGTTGTTGTTATTGAACCAATTGAAGAGTCACCAGCAGAAGAAGCTGGTTTGCAAGCAGGTGATATCATTGTAGAAGTGAATGGAGAAAATGTGGTTGGATTGGATACAGCAAAAGTTTCTTCTAAAATTAAAGGAGAAGAAGGAACTACTGTTAATTTAAAAATTGCAAGAGACAATCAATATGTTACAATGGAAGTAGAGAGAAAAGCAATTAAAGTGTATCATGTAAAAAATGAGATGCTAGAAAATCAGATTGGCTATATAAAATTATCTACTTTTGATGAGGGATGTAGTAATGAATTCCAAACAGCATTTGAAGAATTGCAAAGTAAAGGAGCGCAAAAATTAATTATAGATTTAAGAGACAATACAGGTGGTTTAGTAGATGAAGCTTTAAATATTGCGGATATGATTGTACCAAAAAACAAAACGATGCTCATCACAATGGATGCCAAAGAAAATGAACAAACAACAACAGCTAAGCAAGAACCAATTATTAATATGGAAATAGTTATTCTTGTAAATGAATATTCAGCGAGTGCATCAGAAATATTAGTTGGTTGTTTAAAAGATAATGAAGAAGCGACAGTTGTAGGAACAAAAACGTATGGAAAAGGTGTTATTCAAAATGTATTTTCATTATCTGACGGAAGTGTTTTGAAACTTACAACAGCAGAATATTTTACGCCCAATAAGACGAAAATTAACAAAGAAGGAATTGAACCAGATTATACAGTAGAATTAGTAGAAGAACCAGAAGGTGTAGAGGAGATTGATGAACAATTAAATAAAGCTTTAGAAATCATGAATCAGTAAAATAAAATTTTAATGAAAAATTTCTAAAACTATTGACAATAATTATGGAAATGTGGTAAGATAATTATTGTTGATATGCGGATGTGGCGAAACTTGCTGAGGGTGTTTGCGAAGAATGAGCATTACAGCCTCAGTATGTGTAGCTAAATATATAAGTATTTACATTTGCGGATGTGGCGAAACTGGCAGACGCGCTGGTCTTAGGAACCAGTGTCTTTGACGTGGGGGTTCAAGTCCTCTCATCCGCACCAGACCAAGATTTTCATTTTAAAAATCTTGGTCTTTTATAATTATAAAAAATAATTAAAAAAAATTTAAAAAATCTATTGACAAATAAAAATTAATCATTTATAATAGATTTTGTTGTTAGCAATAACAAAAATAATTTTATAAGCAGGTGTAGTTCAATGGTAGAATTCCAGCCTTCCAAGCTGGCTATGCGGGTTCGATTCCCGCTACCTGCTCCATTAGAGAAGTCATTGTATTAGAAAGAGGTCTAGTATGATGGCTTTTTAGTTAAGACTAGTATTCAAATATTTAGTTCAAATTATGCATTGTTATATAGGTCATGAAATCTTGATTGTAACTCGAATTTGACAACTTTATGTAGATATTGTATAATAATATTATTAACATTAAGACTTGAAAAAGGTCAATTGAAAGGAGAAATTAATATGACAGAAAGAGAAAGATTAGACAACAAATTCAAAGAGGTACTTAAAAGCCGGAAATTAGAAGACACAATACAATCGCGAGGAGATGCTGTGGATGCCAGTGAGAAAGTCATGGATATTTTTAAATATGGCTTTATTAACGGTACGAAAGTCCAAGAAATCATAATGCATAATCCATCGGTTGACATGTTTTTTTTCAGTGTGAAAGTGCCTGACGGCGGATTTTACAGTAAACACGAATGTTTTTCAGATAACTTGAAAAAAGCATTAAAAATAGCTGAATGCTCTATTAATGAAGAGATTAAAGAGCAGATGTTAATAATTCTTAATGGGTATTTTGAAATTTCGGAAGATTCATCAAAAGCCACCATAAGAATTTAAAAAAAATTTAAAATTGACCCAAATCCTCCACGATGCAAGTATTTTGCATTGTGGGGGAATTTCTAATTTAATATAATTAGGAAAAAATGAAAATTGCTCATATTGGGCTCGTTTTACCCCATAATTAACCAATCACTTATTATTTATTTAGTAAAGTAAAAAATAGTAACAATTAGCCAGATATATGTAACACAATATTATTCTATCCTACGGGGAGTAATCACTCCCAAAACTCCTTCTCTACCCTCAAAAAGGTGTAATGCATTTAAAGTGCATTAAAAATGCATATGGCTTAAATTCCGTATGACACGAGAAATAATTAGGGTTTTAACTGAAAATTACCTAAAAATTTGAGAAAAATACCTTGTAAATGCGTTGTAATTCTAGTAGTATAATCTTCTTTAAAGCAGAAATAGCAAGGTTTTGATGTCCTACAGACAAATTACCTGCTCCATTAGAGAAGTCATTGTATTAGAAAAGGGTCTAGTATGATGGCTTTTTTATAAATGAAAAGAGTCCCTTGTACAGGGACGCCTTCCATTTACATTTCTCAAAAAATTACAAGTTCAAAAGTTTATGCAAGCCATCACGGAGTGCGGCTCTTGTTTTCCATTCCTCGTCATTTGCATTTCCGTTGAAAACATCCTGAAAATAACTAGGACGGTTAAGCACTTCATAGACATTTAAAATTGCTATTCCTGCTAAAGGTTCTCTTGAGTCTGCCAAAGCATGCTCTACGCGAAAAATCATATCTGAAATATAATGCATACCATAAGGATCTTTATATTTTCCTTCTATACTTTTCAGATATTCCTTTTCTGTTTCAGTTGGCTCATATCCTTCGCCCTGTCCCATTAACCGAACGAGTTTAGGTTCTGCCACGCAAGCCTCTGCCAGTTTCTTTACCTCGGTGTCCCAAATTTTTGAAAATGTTGTCATAGTATTTCTCCTTTCCTTAGCCTACTAAAGTAGGCTATTGTTGATATTCTATTTTATGTTAATTATATTATATCATAATTAACATAAAATGTCAAGTTTTTACAAATAAAGTTCCTTCTACACCACTCAAAATCCTTAAATAGCATTTGTGATGCATTAAAAATGCATATAACTTTAAATCCGTATTATACGAGAAATAATAGGGAGTTTAAGACAAAATTTTACTAAAATTTAAGAAAAATGCATGGAAAATGCGTTATAGTTCTAGTAATATACGAATTCTTAGAGCAGAAATAGCAAGGTTGTAATGACCTACAACCGAATTACCTGCTCCATTAGAAAAGTCATTGTATTAGAAAAAGGTCTAGTATGATGGCTTTTTAATTATGTAATGAAGTTGAAAGATTGACAATTTTATGTAAAAGTGGTATAATAATATTATATAAGCTATATTGTGAATTGAAAAAGAAAGGAGAATATAAATATGTCTAAATTTCGAGTTTATATTAATGAGGACCATTTCAATTTATTATTGAATTTAGTACACCAATATAACCATGAGCGGTTTGCTTGCTTGATGGGAAATGTGGAAAAAGTCGATGAAGCTCAAGCGATTGTTATCAAAGAGATGCAGGTTTTTGATGATAACGATTACGATGGAGCGTATACAGCACTTTGCAGACCTAAAAAGTCTGTCATCGGGCAAATGATGCAAAGAATGGAAAAGAAAAGATATTCAGTATATATAGAATATCATACACATCCACTAGATTATCCACATTTTTCCAATACCGATAAAGAAGATGAAAAGCGGATGTGGAGTTATTTCCATAATATTTTTCCAAATAAGTACTATGGAAATATGGTGTTGGATATCAATGGCTGTGGTCAAGCTGTTATTAGAGATTGGCATGATGGAAAATTGAAAGAGTTTGACGCTATTCCATATTGAGCAGTTAGTTAATAAGAATGTATGTGAAATCTGTAGTTTCAGAAAAAAGGAGAACGTTATATGATTTACAATGAACAAAAATTTAACCTTTTTCGGAAGGATGTTATTGAATACGTAGAATGCCTAAGTCGCATATTTTCGGAAGATAGATATGGCATTTTTGGCATTGATAAAAATGAGATGAAAAAAACTGTCATATCTGAATTAAATAAAATGACAGAAGAAATAAAAATGCAACTGCAATGCATAGACAATAACATGAAAGATGGCGATTACGAGAAAGCTTTAGAGAAAATTTGGTGTAGCGTTAATTCTTTTGAGAAAATTTGCCAGCTTCCTGAAGAAGAGTTATATGACATTTTTGAGTACAAGAGTTTTGAACAGTTAATATTTATTATATGCTACTTAGGTTACGGCTTAAAGTAGGGCGAATCAAATCAGTAAAACAAAAAACCAGAAATTATTATGATTTCTGGTTTTTTGGGATTTTCCATTTAATCTACTATAATGTCTTTTTATATTCAAAATATTAATTTTAAAAAATTCAAAAAATAGATTGTCTAATTTCAAACTCTATGATATAATCGGACTAATAAATTGCTTAAAGGGGATAAGGGGGAACAAGAAGTGCTTGAGAAGATATTGTTCAATTTAGTAGCTTTCTCAATATTCATCATTATATTTTTTAAGATAATCCGAAAAAATGATACAAATTATATTGGAGTTCTAGTATTGCAAGCCATTCGGAATTGCCATTAGTTTTATAGAAATAAAAATAAAAATCGATGCGAATACTTTTTTTATGACACTTCGCTATTTATTTTCTATTATTTTTCCAGTTTTTATTATATTTATGGAATTAAAAGGTTTGAATTTTTCCGAAATCATAACTGCTTTGGTCGCTCAAATTTTAATTTTGATAGGAAATAGTAAAACTGCGAAAAGTAGATTAATAAAATTGGTTACAAAATATCCAGAAAGCTATATTGGCCATAAATTATTAGCTAAAATCTATGAAAAAGAAGGTGGCATGCGAAAAGCCATTGATGAATATGTGAAATTAGTAGATATCAAAAGAAATGATTATAATTCATATTTTAAAATTGCCGATTTACTAAATGAATTAGGACAAAAAAATGAAGCCATTCAAATGTTAGAAAACTTAATGAGGAACAAACCAGATTTGTATGAATGTTCAATTCTTTTAGGAGAACTTTTATGTGAGCAATCCAGATTTAAAGAAGCAGAAAGAGTCTATCAAGAAGCGTTAAAATTTAGACCAACTGATTTTGATTTATATTACAATTTAGGCATTGTTTATACGATGCTTAGTGATTTTCAAATGGCAAAAGAAATGTATGAAAAAGCAGCAGAAATTAATCACAGAGCTTATGGTGCTAATTATAGTTTAGGTCAAATTGCCTTCATTCAAGGAGATTTAGAGATTGCTGAAAAATATTTTAAACATAGTTTATATGGAGAATTAGAAGCAAAGGCATATTTTCAATTAGCTAAAATTTATGTACTAAAAGGTGAAAAAGATATGGCTATCAACTTTTTAAATAAAGCAATTGAGCTAGAACCAGAATTGCTTGCAATGGCAAATCAAGAGAAAATTTTCGATAACATTAAACAACATATCACAGTTTCGGTGAAAATGGAAAATGAAATGGCAGAAGAAGAAATAGAAGAACCAAAAGCAGATCATTATTTATTAAAACTAGAGCGAAAGGCAAGAGAATATTTAGAATCTACAAATGTTTTAGTAAGAGATATGAATGAACAACATATCAAACAAAAAGTAGAAAAAACAGTAGATAAAATATTTGAAACCCAAAAACGAGAAAAAGAAAAAAACAAAGAAAAAGAAGAAAAACAGAAGGAATTAGGCTCCAATTAGAATAATCTTAATTTCCTAGAATACAATGAAATAAATTGATGAGAAAGGAAAGATACAATTGGAAAAGAAAATTTCGATACTAGGTGGCGATTTAAGAATTGTTCATCTTGCCAAAATGCTTTTAGAAGATGGATTTCAAATAATAACTTTTGCGTTAGAAAAGGCAGAAGAATTAAAGCAATCACATACCATAAATTTTTGTAGTTCTTTTCAGGAATTTATGCAACAATCTGATACCATTTTAACTTCCATTCCACTATCCAAAGATGGCGTCTATATCAATACGCCATATAGTGATGTAGCAATACCAATAGAAGAATTTTATCAAAACAGTAAGGGAAAGCAAATTGTTTCAGGAAAACTAGAGTCGTATTTCAAAAAGGATGAATCCATTGAAGTTTACGATATTCTAGAAGATGAAGAATACACCATTTTAAATGCCATTGCCACAGCCGAAGGAGCCATTCAGATTGCGATGGAGGAATATCCTAAAACTTTGTCAAGTTCGAATATTTTAGTTATGGGATTTGGAAGAATTGGAAAAATCGTAGCAAAAATGCTTCAAGGAATTGGGGCAAAAGTATTTTGTGAAGCTAGAAAAAAAGAAGATTTAGCTTACATACAAGCATTTGGTTATACCCCAATTGACTTATCAGATTTAGAGGAAAATTTGGGGAAATTTGATATTATTATCAACAATATACCAACGTTAATTTTAGATAAATCTCGTTTGAATTTGTTAAAAAAAGATGTACTTATTCTTGATTTAGCTTCCAAACCAGGTGGCGTAGATTTTGAATATGCGAAAAAGCAAAATATCAAAACGATTTGGGCATTGGGGTTACCAGGAAAAGTAGCACCAGTTAGCGCAGCAGAATATATTAAAAATGTTTTATATCATATTATTGATAAATAATGGGACACAAAGGAATGAACATCAGGTGAAGAAATTGTAAAAATTATGTAAAATAAAAAACGAAAGAGAGGAAAAGAAAATGTCAATATTTCAAGCACTTATTTTAGGAATTGTTCAAGGATTAACCGAATTATTACCCGTTTCAAGTTCAGCACATTTGGCGGTATTTCCATGGATTTTTCATTGGGAGGAAATTCCAGAATCATTTGATATCGCATTACATTTTGGAACGTTACTTGCCATATCTTTATTTTTTATCAAAGATTGGATAGCACTTATCAAAGGTGGATTTAATCAGGTTGTGAAAAAAGAGAAAAGCACGGAAGGAAAAATATTCTGGTATTTAGTAATTGCAACAATTCCAGCAGGAATTTTAAGTTTGGTTTTAGATAAATTATCGGAAAATCTTTTCCCAGAAGGGTCTCGAATTTATTTAATAGCAATTGCTGTAGCATTAATCGTAATGGGGCTTGTACTATATTTTGTGGATAAAAAAGCAAAGTCAGAGACAGATTATGAAAATATTTCGCTTGTGCAAGCGGTTTTGATTGGAATTTCACAAGCGATTGCAGCAGCATTTCCAGGAGTATCGCGCTCAGGGATTACCATGACAGTAGCAAGAATGTTAAAAGTAGATCGAGAAAGTGCTGCTAAATATTCTTTTTTGTTGTCCACACCGATTATTTTTGCAGCAGTTTTGGTCAGTTTAAGTTCATTTGAATTTAGTTTAGCGTTTGTTATGGGTGTTTTGACAAGTTTTATTGTAGGATTAATTGTTATCAAATTTTTATTAAATTATTTGAAAAAAGGGAGCTTTAAAATATTTGCTGTGTATCGAATGATATTTGGTGCTATCATTTTAGCGCTTACTTTTATTCGATAATGGAGGTGATTTTATGAGTGGTGGAAAACATTCCTCAGATGAAGAATTCGAATTTGAAATTAATTTCGAATTAATAAGAAGTGGTTTGCTGATACTTGTGATTTTTGCAATTATTGCAGGCGTTGTATTTGGTACCTATAAAGTAGTCAATAAAATGAAAGAAGCCAAAGTGCAGGCAACCTCAACTGAAGAAGTGAAAAAAGTGGAAACGCCTAAATATCCAGTTTTGGGGAAAATTAAAATTGATAAAATTAAGGTAGAACAACCAATTTTAGATTCTAAAAAAGAAGAGGCTTTGAAAGAGGGCGTTATCAAATTATATGGTGAAGACTTAAATGAAGAACGGAAATTTTTGTATTGCAGGACATAATTATGATACGATTTTTAAACGATTAGATGAATTAGAAATTGGGGATGAATTTGAAATATTAGATAAGGACAACCATTCTAACCAATATAGAATCACGGAGATGCTTTCGATTGAACCAACAGATTTGACACATTTGAAACCAGAGGAAGGAAAAACGCAAATTACATTAATTACGTGCGAAAATTATTCTACGACAAGGTTACTTGTTAAAGCAGAAATACAAAAATAATAGAAAAGAGGAAAAAGTTATGAAAAAGATAGTTTTAAAAATAGGAATCATCATGATGACTTTCATCTTTTTTTCCATTCCTATACAAGCAACCCAAACTAATACAGTTACCAATCGAACTTCTTCAAATGAAACAACTAAACAAGTGACACAAGAAGAAACACCAACCGAAATTTCTAAAAACGAAACAATGTATGTGCAGGAACGTTGTAATATTCGAGAAAGCTATTCTGTAAATAGTGACCGTGTTGGTGGATTAGATGTGGGAACGGAGGTAACGGTAATTGCGGAATATAGTAATGGATGGTATAAAATTAAATATGATGGCGGAGAAGCGTATATCAAAGCTGGAATTTTAAGAAGTACAAAACCAGAAACAGAAGAACCAGAAGAAAATTCCGAAGAACAGCCAGAAGAACAAACACAACCAGATGCAAATATGTCAACCAATACAACACCAGAAAATAATACGAATGTAGATACAGAATATGAAAAATTACTTGACGAAATTGGCGTTTTACCAGAAGTAGGATTTAATGTAGCGGATATATTATACGGAGGAAGTATTATTTTGGCAATCGTTATTTTAATTGGAATGAAAGATAAAAAAGAGAAACACATTTAAGAAGGGATGTAGAAAAAATGGCAGAAATATTAGATGGAAAAAAATTAGCAAAAGAAATTCGAAAAGATTTGAAAAGAGAAGTGGAAAAACTGAAAGAAAAAGGAATTTTTCCCAAACTTGCTGTAATTATGGTGGGTGATAACAGCAGTTCAGAAGTATATGTAAAAAATAAATCATTTGCTTGTAAAAAGGTTGGCATCGATTTTGAAGAGTTTTTTTTGGATAAATCTGCTTCTGAAAAAGAGTTGCTAGAATTGATTGAAACTTTGAATGCAGACAAAACGATAAATGGCATATTATTGCAAAGTCCTGTTCCAAAAGGAATGGATATTAACAAAGCGTTTCGAACGATTTTACCAGAAAAAGATGTGGATGGATTTCATCCGATGAATGTTGGAAATCTCGTAATTGGAGAAGATTGTTTTATTTCCTGTACGCCATATGGTGTTATGAAATTATTAGAAGAATACAAGATTGAAATCGAAGGAAAAAATGCTGTGATTTTGGGAAGAAGCAATATTGTAGGAAAACCAATGGTGCAATGTTTACTTACTAAAAATGCAACCATCACAGTTTGCCATTCGAAAACAAAAGAAATTCAAGACATCATCAAACAAGCCGATATTGTGATTTCTGCAATTGGAAAGCCACATTTTGTAACAAGTGATATGATAAAAGAAGGAGCCGTTGTTGTGGATGTCGGAATCAATCGATTGAAAGATGGAACGATTGCTGGAGATGTAGAGTTTGAATCAGTAGAGGCAAAAGCAAGTTATATTACACCAGTGCCAGGTGGAGTCGGACCGATGACAATTGCAATGCTATTAGAAAATGTTGTAAAAGCAACGAAAATACAAAATAATTTATAAGATAAATGGGGGTATATTTTAAGGTAAAATATATCTCTTTTTTATAGGAAGGAGAAAGGATGAAAGAATTATATGATATTTGGTTTTCTAAGTTAGATATAAGCAATCAAACCAAACTAGGTTTATTAGAAAACTATAGTACAAAAGAAATTTGGGAATTAGATTTTGAAACATTGTTAGAAAATGAAGTGAATGAAAAAGAAATGACTAAAATTGTGAAAAGCAAAAGTTTAGAAGAAGAAAAAAGAAATTTGGAATATATGAAAAATAAAAATATTCAGTTAATTTCTGTAAAAGATGAAAAGTATCCACATAAATTGCATCTTATTGATGATAAGCCAGCTTTTTTATATATACGAGGTAATGAAGAAATTTTGGATGAAGATAATGTACGGAATGGTAGGTTGCCGAATGGCGAGTCATGCAGGTCAGACAATTGCTAGAGTTTTGGGAAGAGAGTTGGCAAATCGAAATATCAATATTGTGAGTGGATTAGCGATTGGAATTGATAAATATGCTCATTTGGGGGCTTTGGATTCCAAAATTGGGAAAACGATTGCAGTGCTAGGTTGTGGTGTGGCAGATGAAGATATTTATCCATATGAAAATTATAAAGTGTTTGAGAGAATTTTGGAAAAAGGAGGTGCTGTGGTTTCAGAATATGGTTTGGGAAGTAAGCCAGAAAGAAAGCATTTTCCAGCAAGAAATCGAATCATTAGTGGGCTTTCAGATAAAGTAATTGTGGTAGAAGCGAAAAAAAGAAGTGGTAGTTTGATTACGGTTAATTGGGCGTTAGAGCAAGGAAAAGATGTTTTTGCTGTGCCACGGAAGTATTTTTTCAAAAAATTCAGTAGGAACCAATAATCTCATTAAAGAAGGGGCTTATTTGTTTTCAAATATTCAAGATATTTTACAAGAAAAATGTTGATTTAAAAATTTTTATGCGATATAATGCTAAAAAAGGATTGATGAAATAAAGGAGGAATTTTAGATGGAAGAATTTTTGAAAAAAACAGGTTGGACGTCCATTATAACGTCTGTTGTTACCGCCATTATTGGTTTAATGCTAATTGGTAATCCCAATGCGATTATGCATATTGTGGCTTATGTTTTAGGAACAATTTTTATTGTTTTTGGCATTGTGAAACTTATTAGTTATTTTGTTGCGAAAGGAACCTATGATTTTTATAATTACGAAATGATTTTTGGAATACTAGCCATTATCATTGGCGTAGTTACCATTGCTTATCGCGAAACGATTGCGACGATTTTTAGAATTATTATTGGAATTTGGATTTTATATAGTGGCTTAATGCGATTAGGCTTGGTTACGAAATTAAAATCTTTACAGGTTAATGAATGGAAATGGGCATTGGTGGTTGCTATTTTTATTTTGCTATGTGGAATTTTTGTTATCTTTAATCATGCTGCAATAGGCGTTGCGATTGGGGTTGCCATTTTAATTTATTCGATTATGGATATTATAGAAGGCGTTATTTTCTTGAGAAATGTCGATTCTATTTTCTAAAAAATCAAATTTGTCAATAAATTTGAAAAAAACACTTGAATATTTTATAGGAATTGTGATATACTTTTAAACGAATGAAAAAAGAAAGGGAGAATCAAAATGAAAATTTTAAAGAAAACAAAAATAGTGGGTACAATCGGACCAGCTAGTGAAAAGAGATTAGAAGAATTATTTTCTGCAGGGTTGAATGTTTGTAGAATTAATTATTCTCACGGAAGTTATGATGAACAACAAGAAAAAACAGAAGATATTATCCGTTTAAGAAAAGAATTAGATTTACCAATTCCTATGATTCTTGATATGCAAGGTCCAGAAATCAGAACTGGTATGTTAGTAACAGGAAAAAATGAAAAAATTAAATTAAAAGATGGACAAAAATTTACGCTTGTATGTGGAGAAGATATTGTTGGTGATGAAAATAGAGTATCTGTATCCTATAAAGAATTATATAAAGATTTGAAAACAGGTGCAAAAGTATTAATTGATGATGGTGCAATTGAATTAATAGTTGATAGTATTAATGGTACCGACATTGAATGTACAGTAGTTCATGGAAATGGATTAGGAAGCAGAAAAACAATGAATTTACCAGGAACTGCAATTCGTTTACCAGCATTAAAACAAAAAGATATTGATGATTTAATTACTGCTTGTGAGCATGATTATGATTTTGTGGCTGTATCCTTTACACGAAATGTTGATGATATTAACCAAGTAAGAAAAGTATTAGATGAACATGGTGGAACAGATGTGAAAATTGTAACAAAAGTTGAAAACGTAGAAGGTTTGAGCAATATGGAGGAAATTGTAGAAAAAGCAGATGTTCAAATGATTGCTCGTGGCGATATGGCAACAGAAACTGACTTTACAGAACCACCAATTATGCAAAAGAAATTCATCAAATTATGCAATGTAGCAAACAAACCAGCGATTACAGCAACTCAAATGTTAGAATCCATGACGCATCAACCATTACCAACAAGAGCTGAAGCAAGTGATGTTGCCAATGCTGTTTATGATAGAACAAGTGCAATTATGCTTTCTGGAGAATGTGCAATGGGGGATTATCCTGTACAGTGCGTTGCAACGATGACCAAAATTGCGACAAGAGTAGAAGGAAATATTGATTACTGGAAAAAATTTGAAGAAAATGACAATATCAAGTTAGAAAACTTAGAAGACAATATTGCTTATTCAACTTGTGTGATTGCGAAAAATATGAAAGTAAATGCCATTGTTTGTTATACTAATTCTGGAGATTCTGCAAGACGTTTATCTGGAATGGGAGCAGGTTGTCCAATTTTAGCTGTGACAGACAATAGAAGAACATTTAATCAATTAGGAATTGCTTGGAACGTTGAACCAGTTTTGGTTGAACAAGATGAAGACAAGAGCAAAGTGATTGAAAAAGGAATCGAAAAATTAAAAGCAAAAGGAATTTTAGAAACAGGTGATACAGCAATTGTTGCTGGTGGAAAAGATTTTATGAATGGCGTAGCAGAAAGTAAACAAATTGGTGGATATATCAAAATTTAATTAAAAAGAAAGGAACACAAAATAAAATGTGTTCCTTTTAAAATTTGTCATATTTATCTAAAAAAATCTCATTTTCGTAATTTTGAAATAAGTCATAGAGAAAATCATCTAAAGTTTTGAAATCATCTGGTTCAGTATAATCAAAATTGTTCTCGTCAAAAGTGTCTTCTGATCTGGTATCTTGTTCTTCGATAGAATTTGAAGGAATTTCTGTATTTGTAGATGAATCAATAGAATGATTTAGATAATATTTTACTTCAATTAAATTAATCAAAAATAAAGCCAAAATTAAAATCAAAATGGCAATGAAAATTTGTAATTGTCGTTTTTTATCAAGTCTATTAAATTTTGCTAGAATCCATTTGCTAAAAGACCATTGCGTTTTAGAAGATGTATCATTATATACTGTTTTGGACTCAGAAGAAGGGGCGGAAGTAGAATTATAGTTAGTGGAAGAATGAGAAGCAGTGTTTAAATATGCATCGTATTCCGATTTTTTTTCTGGATTTGATAAAATATCGTATGCTTCATTAATTTCTTTCATCTTTTTTTCTGCAAAATTTTTATCGCCAACATATAAATCAGGGTGATATTTTTTAACCAATTCTTTATAAGAACTTTTGATTTGCCTATCTGAAGCAGTTTTTGGAATTTTTAATATTTTATAATAATTCATAATTTACTCCTACTTATATTATAAAATAGATTTCGATAAAATACAACAAATATTGATAATATTCGTAAAAAACTTGAAAAATATGAAAAAATGTTATACAATCAATTTAAAATTAGGAGGCAAAAAGTGCAAGAAAATGAATTCATTCAAAAAATAAAAGAAAAAATTGGAAATCAAAATTTGACTTATCAAATCACAACGTTTGGTTGTCAATTAAATGAAAATGATTCTGAAAAAATTGCTGGTATGTTGGAAATGTTGGGCTATCAGAAAGCAAATGACGGGCAAGTAGCAGATATCATTGTTTTCAACACATGTTGTGTACGTGAAAATGCAGAAGAAAGATTATTTGGTAAAATTGGTGAAGTCAAAAATTTGAAGCAAGAAAAAAACAGTATCCTTGCCATTGGTGGTTGCATGATGCAAGAACAGCAAATGGTTGAGAAAATCAAAAAAAGTTATCCATATGTAGATATTATTTTTGGCACGCATACCACACAAAATTTGCCAGAGAATATTTACAAAGCGATGTTAAAAAACGAAAAAGTGCGTGATATTCTTGACATAGACGGTGAAATTTATGAAGATTTGCCAATGAAAAGAAATAGTGATGTAGTTGCTAATGTTACAATAATGTATGGTTGCAACAATTTTTGTACATATTGCATTGTACCCTATGTTCGTGGACGTGAAAGAAGTCGAAAACCAGAAAAAATCTTAACAGAAATCAACGATTTGGCAAATCAAGGCTACAAAGAAATTACATTATTAGGTCAAAATGTCAATTCCTATATGCGAACGGAACGTGAAAATGGCACAGCTACAAGTGAAATTGATTCTTTTGCCAAATTGTTATATGAAGTGGCAAAAATAGAGGGAATTGAAAAAATCAATTTTATTTCCCCACATCCGAAAGATTTTACAGACGATGTCATAGAAGCCATTGCCAAGCTTGAAAAAATTTCTAGAATCATTCATTTACCATTGCAATCTGGCAATTCTAAAGTATTAAAGGAAATGAACCGAAAATACACAAAAGAGCAATATTTGGAATTAGTTGATAAAATGATTCAGAAAATACCCAATTTAAGTTTGTCAACAGATATCATTGTTGGATTTCCAGGAGAGACAGACGAAGAATTTGAAGACACATTAGATGTCGTAAGAAAAGTCAATTTTGAACAAATTTTTATGTTTATCTATTCACCAAGAGAAGGAACAATAGCCGCCCAAAGAGACGATCAAATTTCGGAAAAAATCAAACATCAAAGGTTTGATAAATTGAAAGAATTGTATGAATCTAAAGTTGAGGAAAACAACGAAAAATATATTGGTACAATTCATAACCTATTAATCGAAGGAAAAAGCAAAAACGATTCATCCATGTTTACTGGTCGAACCGATACCAACAAAGTTGTAATTTTTGAACCAAAAGAAGGTTATAAAATTGGTGACATGGTAAAAATTAAGTTGACAGAAAACCACAAATGGTATTTTAAAGCAGAAATTATTTCAAAAAATGAAACATAAAGGAGAATAAAAGATGGCAGAACTTTCCCCAATGATGCAAAGTTATTTAGAAAAAAAAGCGGAATATCCAGATAGTATTTTATTTTATCGATTAGGCGATTTTTATGAAATGTTTTATGAAGATGCCATTTTAGCATCTCGTGAATTGGAAATTACATTAACTGGTAGAGCTTGTGGAACAGCGGAAAAAGCGCCGATGTGTGGCGTACCTTATCATGCGGTTGATACGTATCTTTCCAGATTAATTGCTAAAGGTTATAAAGTAGCGATTTGCGAGCAATTAGAAGATGCCAAACAAGCGAAGGGAATTGTCAAAAGAGATGTTATTCGTGTTGTTACGCCAGGAACAGTAATTGAAAATAATATGCTAGAAGAAAAACGAAATAATTATATCATGGCAATTGTTAAAAAAGGAATTCATTATGGAATTGCCATTTGTGATATTAGTACAGGCGAATTTTATGCAACAGAAATCAAACTTTCAGAAAACAATTTTGAGAAATTGTTAGATGAATATGCCCGTTTTACACCATCCGAAATTGTGATTAATCCAGCCATGTCAGCTTGCGAAAAAGAAATTTCCATTATGAAAGATAGAGCCAATACATTTGTGACAGTAAGAAACGAGGAAATATTTGCAGAAGAGATTGAGAAAATAGAGTCACAATATAAGGTGGTTGACAGTTTTGAAAAAGAGAAAAAAATAACAACCGAAAATTTAGCTGTAGCGAGTATCAACGGACTTTTGAATTATTTTGAAGAAACGCAAAAAATGAAATTAGAGCATATTAATACATTGAAACTATATGAGGTTCAAAAATATATGTCGCTGGATATTAGTGCCAGACGAAATCTAGAATTAACCGAAAGAATGCGTGATAAATCGAAAATGGGAACCTTAATGTGGGTTTTAGACAAAACTTCAACTTCCATGGGAGGAAGACTTTTGAGACGTTGGATTCATGACCCATTATTAGAAATTGCGGAAATCAAAGCGAGAAATACAGCCGTTAAAGAGTTAAAGGAAAATTTAATGCTAAGAGGCGATGTGGTTGAAATTTTAAATAAAGTATATGATATTGAACGATTAGCAGGAAAAATTTCTTATGGAAATGCCAATGGAAGAGATTTGATTTCTTTGAAAAATTCGTTGTGGAAGGTTCCAGAATTAAAGAAAATTCTAGCTAATGTCAATTCAAATTTATTGCAAAAATTCTATCAGGATTTAGATGAATTAACTGATATTGCAAAATTGATTGATGAAGCCATTGTAGAAGAACCGCCAATTAGCGTTAAAGAAGGTGGCATTATTAAAATGGGTTATAATCCAGAAATCGATGAATACAAAAGTGCTTCGATTGATGGAAAACAATGGATTTTGAAATTGGAGGCAAAAGAAAGAGAAAAAAGCGGAATCAAAAATTTGAAAATTGGTTATACCAAAGTGTTTGGTTATTATATTGAAATTACGAAATCTTTTTTAAACCAAGTACCAGAAGAATATATTCGAAAACAAACTTTGACCAATGCAGAAAGATTTATCACACAAGAATTAAAAGACATGGAAAATAAAATTTTAGGTGCGCAAGAAAAAGCAATTCAATTGGAATACAATGAATTTATCAAAATTCGAGAAGAGATTGCAAAAAATATTGAAAGATTGCAAAAAACAGCCAATATCATTGCCAATATTGATGTTTTGACAAGTTTAGCAACCGTAGCAGAAAATAATAACTATGTTTGCCCAGAAATCGATGATAGCGGTGTAATTGAAATTGAGGAAGGACGTCATCCAGTTGTTGAAAACATGTTAGACAGCGGAAGTTTTGTACAAAATGATACCCAATTAGATATCACGCATAACCGAGTCGCAATTATTACAGGACCTAACATGGCTGGAAAATCAACGTATATGCGTCAAGTAGCCTTGATTTGTTTGATGGCACAAATGGGAAGTTTTGTCCCAGCCAAAACAGCTCATTTAGGAATTGTTGACAAAATTTTTACCCGTGTTGGTGCATCGGATGATTTAAGCATGGGACAAAGTACCTTTATGGTTGAAATGGCAGAAGTAGCCAATATTTTAAAAGATGCGACACCAAAAAGTTTAGTTGTTTTAGATGAAATTGGACGTGGAACGTCTACGTATGACGGACTTTCGATTGCGTGGTCTGTGGCAGAATATATTGCAGAAAAGATTGGGTGTAAGACTTTGTTTGCGACGCATTATCATGAATTGGTGCAATTGGAAGAAAAAATAGAAGGAATTAAAAATTATTCGATTGCGGTCAAGGAAAAAGGAGAAGATATCATTTTTCTTAGAAAAATTATCGAAGGTGGAACCGATGAGAGTTATGGAATTCATGTTGCTAAATTAGCTGGTGTTCCAAACGATGTTGTCAAAAGAGCCAATAAAATTTTAAATTCCTTAGAAAAAGGAGATGTCAAGGTAAAAGAACCAAAAGAAGATAAAAAACAAGTGGAAGGACAACTTGATTTGTACAATCTTCAATTTGCAGATATTGCCCATGAATTAGATAAAATCAATTTAAATGAATTGACACCGATTGAAGCCTTAAATGTTTTGGTGAAGTTAAAACGGAAAAGTTGCGGGATAAAGATAAAAAAACAATTTTTATTTTACCATAGTTTATAAATTTTTTGTTTTATTATAAAAAAATCTTGTAATTCCTATTGATATATAATATAATTAACAAAAATTATTTTATCAATAGGAGATTTTTTTATGAAAGCAATCGATATTCGAAATAAATATTTAAAATTTTTTGAAAACCATGGACATGCAGTAATTCCATCTGCCCCTGTCATTCCTGAAAATGATCCATCCGTTTTATTTACAACGGCTGGCATGCATCCATTGGTACCCTATTTATTAGGGGAAAAACATCCAGCAGGAACCAGATTAACCGATTATCAAAAATGTCTTCGTACGGTTGATATTGACGAAGTTGGTGACAATCGTCATTTGACGTATTTTGAAATGCTTGGAAATTGGTCATTAGGCGATTATTTTAAAGAAGAATCCATCGCGATGAGTTATGAATTTTTGACCAAAGAATTAGAAATTCCTGCCGAAAAATTATCGGTTACCTGTTTTGCAGGAGATGAAGATGCGCCACGTGATACGGTGTCTTTCGAATGCTGGAAAAAAGCAGGCATTCCAGAAAGCAGAATTTATTTCTTTGGAAAAGACGATAATTGGTGGATTGCAGGCGAGGAAGGTCCTTGTGGACCAGATACAGAAATGTTTTACGACACAGGAAAACCAGCTTGTTCGGAAGATTGTAATCCATCTTGTGGATGTGGTAAATATGTCGAGATTTGGAATAATGTATTCATGGAATATTTCAAAGACAAAGATGGAAAATACACTAAATTGCAACAAAAAAATGTAGATACAGGACTTGGTTTAGAAAGAATGGCAATGCTATTACAAGGAAAAGAAACACCATTTGAAATTGAACTTTTTGCACCAGTTATGAATCGATTGCAGGAATTACAACAAAATGATAGCATACAAAGTCGAAGAATTGTAGCAGAACATTTGCGTTCTAGTATAATGATTATTAGCGATGGTGGACGCCCAAGTAATGTTGACAGAGGTTATATTTTGCGCCGTTTACTTCGTAGAATGACGCGTCATTTGAATAAATTAGCCATCGATTTGAATCGATTACCAGAAATGATAGAAGTTTCTATTACAGCTTTAAAAGAAATGTATCCAGAATTAGTGCAAAAAAAAGATATGATTTGTTCTGTTATAATTGAAGAAAAGGACAAATTCATGAAAACACTTGCCAAAGGGGAAAAAGAATTTGAAAAAGCAGTTTCTAAATTGAAACAAGAAAACAAAACAAAAATCGATGCTCAGACCGTATTTAATTTATATGAAACTTACGGTTTTCCACCAGAAATGACAGTAGAATTAGCCAAAGAAAATGGAATGGAAGTCGAAATGGAAGAATTTGATCAATTATTCAAGGCACATCAAGCAAAATCCAGAATGGGAAGTGAAGCAAAATTTAAAGGTGGACTTGCTTCAACAGGTGAAGAAGAAGTAAAATATCATACAGCAACGCATCTTTTAAATGCTGCTTTGAAAGTAGTTTTAGGAGAACATGTTCATCAAAAAGGAAGTAATATCACAGCGGAAAGAATGCGTTTTGATTTTTCGCATCCTGCCAAAATGACACCAGAAGAAAAACAAAAAGTGGAAGATTTAGTCAATGAATGGATTCAAACAGGATTAGACGTAACATCAGAAGAAATGCCAAAAGAAGAAGCTGTAAAATCAGGTGCAGAATGTATGTTTATTGAAAAATATCCAGATATGGTAACGGTTTATTCCATTGGAGAAATTTCAAAAGAATTATGTGGTGGACCACATGTTACAAATACAGCAAAATTGGGACATTTTAAAATCAAAAAAGAAGAAGCGTCTTCAAGTGGTGTTAGAAGAATTAAAGCAATTTTGGAATAAGAAGGAGAACAGTATATTATGAAGGAACAAGATTAGAGTGGGATTGTATCAGTGGCACGAACACGGGAGTTCTGCAAAGTGGAAATGTACAGGTTATTTGCAAAGAGTAAAAATAGAATAAAACGATTGACTTTTGAAATAAAAAAAGGTATAATATTCCTAATAGAAATTTACGTTGAAAAAGAGGGAATATGTCAAATATTATTTCAAGTGAGTTTAGGGGAGTGAGAACTAAGCAATAAGGGATATATTTTGGAACTTTGGAGTAAAAGTTTAAGAGAGGGCATTGATGGAAAATGTCAATTAGGGTGGAACCGCGGAAAAGATTTTTCGTCCCTATCATTATTTTGAAATGATGATAGAGGGCGATTTTTGTTTTCTATCATTCGATTTAAAGGAGGTTTTTTATGGTAGAATCAATGGAGAAAATTGTGAATTTATGCAAGGCAAGAGGATATGTATATCCTGGCTCTGAAATTTATGGAGGTTTGTCTAATACTTGGGATTATGGACCTTTGGGCGTGGAATTAAAAAACAATATCAAAAAAGCTTGGAGAAAAAAATTTGTGCAAGAATCCAAGTACAATGTTGGTTTGGATAGTGCTATTTTGATGAATCCTCAAGTGTGGGTAGCATCGGGGCATGTGGGTGGATTTAGTGACCCACTCATCGATTGTAAAGAATGCAAAACCAGACACCGAGCTGACAAATTAATCGAAGAATGGGCTCACGAAAACGGAAAAGATATGATAGCAGATGGAATGAGCGATTCAGAATTGATTGCATTTATTGGCGAAAACAAAATCCCATGTCCAGATTGCGGAAAAACGAATTTTACGGATATTCGAAAATTTAATTTAATGTTCAAAACTTTTCAAGGGGTAACAGAAGATGCGAAATCAGAAATTTATTTGCGTCCAGAAACGGCACAAGGAATTTTTGTGAATTTTAAAAATGTGCTTAGAACAACGCGTCGTAAGCTTCCTATGGGAATTGCGCAAATTGGAAAATCGTTCCGTAATGAAATTACACCAGGAAATTTTACTTTCCGTACCCGTGAATTTGAACAAATGGAATTAGAATTTTTCTGTGAACCAGGAACGGATTTGGAATGGCATAAATATTGGAAAGAATTTTGTAAAAATTGGTTGTTGAGTCTTGGTATGAATGAAGAAAATATTCGTCTTCGTGACCATGAACAAGCTGAGCTTTCACATTATAGTAATGCGACAACGGATATTGAATTTCAGTTTCCTTTTGGCTGGGGTGAACTTTGGGGCATTGCAGATAGAACCAATTTTGATTTAAGTAAACACATGGAATTTTCAAAAGAGGATATGAATTATTTGGATGTGGAGAAAAATGAAAAATATGTTCCATATTGTATTGAGCCATCTTTGGGATGTGACCGTGTGGCATTATCATTTTTGTGCAATAGTTATGAAGAACAAGAAATTGCGGAAGGCGATACGAGAACGGTTTTACATTTGCATCCAGCGTTGGCACCTTATAAAGTTGCTGTTTTACCATTGTCTAAAAAATTAAGTGAAAAAGCAGGAGAAATATATGCAGAGCTTACCAAACATTTTATGTGTGACTACGACGAAGCAGGTTCGATTGGAAAACGTTATAGAAGAGAAGATGAAATCGGAACTCCATTTTGCGTGACTGTTGATTTCGAAACCGAAAATGATGGATGTGTAACGGTTCGTGATCGTGATTCGATGGAACAAATTCGTATAAAAATAGAAGAAGTAGCAAATTATGTGGAAGAAAAATTAAAATTTTAAGAAAAATGAGGCACGAAGATTGAAGTGAACCCCATTTTGTTCACAAGAAAAAAAGGAACGAATAAGCGAAAGTTTTACTTTCGCTTATTTTTTAATCTTTTAGTATTATAAAATTCTAACCAATCTTCAACTAAAGCTATATATTCATTTAAATTTGTGATATCATTATTATACAAAGTTTCTTTCTTAAGTAGTGCATGGAAAGATTCCATTGGAGAATCATCTATCGGTGTTCCTTTTCGAGACATAGAAATTTGTATACCGTTTGATTCGCATATGGCTTTGTATTCATAAGATGTATACTGGTAACCTTGGTCACTGTGAATGATCAATCCAGATACATCTTTTCTTTTTGCTATTGCTTCATTTAATGTATCTATCACAATTGTTAAATCATTAAATTTTGATATTCGATAGGCTACTATTTTTCTATCGCATAAATCTAATATTGTTGATAAATAAGCACGTTTTTCATTAAAAATTAGATATGTAATATCTGTTGTCCAAATTTGATTCTCTTTATCGACATTAAAATTTCTTTTTACTAAATTCGGTTTCACATTTGATTCTATTCTTTTATATCTTACACGTTTCATTCTTTTTATATACTGTGGTTGAATATTGTATTTTGTCATAATTCTTTTGACTTTTTTGTGATTAAATATTACACCATATTTAATTAATAAACCTTCACAAATCCTACGATACCCATATGTACCTTTTGATTCGTCAAATATTTCTTTTATCAATAAATAATCATAATAATCTTTATCTTCGCTATTACGATATTTATAATAAGTTCTTTGACTAATATCTAATGCAGCACACATATTTGAAAGCTTATACTTATTAATATATAAATTAATAAATGTTACTTTTTCTCTCGTTGTGCCTTTATAAAGGCTTGGTATTTTTTTAATATTTTATATCTCTCTTTATAATCAATACTTTCTTCTTTAGAACGTCCTCGGTTATTTTCAATATCATTAATGACAGAACCATATTTTCTATCTTTTATAATCCACTTCCATAAAGTACTTTTGCTTATTTTATTTCTTTTTGATACACTATCAGAACCACCATATTTACCAGATTTATATTCATTTAAAACCTTTATTTTAAATTCCTCTGTATAATGTTTTCCCATAAAAAATAACACCTACCTTTCGATAAGTGTTATTTTATCACGTGTCTTTTTATTTTGTGAACAAAATGGGGTTCACTTCAAGATTCGTGCCTTTTTTTTGGTTCAACATTCTTCCCCAATTTGCATATAATATAAGGGTGATAAGATATGTTAAAATGTTTTAAAGAATTATACGAAGATGCAAAAAATATACAAAAAAAAGACCCAGCAGCTAGGACAATCTTGGAGGTGTTGTTTTTATATCCAGGATTTCATGCTTTGATATTTTATAAAATCAGTCATTTTTTATATCGAAAAAGATTGCTATTTTTAGCAAGGTTTATCTCACAAGTTGGAAGATTTTTGACAGGGATTGAAATTCATCCAGGTGCTAAAATTGGCAGAAGATTATTTATGGACCATGGTATGGGAATTGTGATTGGTGAGACAGCTAAAATTGGTGATGATTGTACGATTTATCATCAAGTAACATTAGGTGGAACTGGAAAGGATAGCATCAAAAGGCATCCGAAGTTGGGAAATAATGTTTTGGTGGGAGCAGGAACAAAAATTCTGCGGTCCTATTCAAATTGGAGACCATGTAAAAATTGGCGCAGGAAGTATTGTTTTAAAATCGATACAATCGAATTGTACGGCAGTTGGCGTACCGATTAATAAAATTATTGAACATGAAGAATAATTTAATATACCATAAAGCAAATAGGATTTGGTTCTTATTTGCTTTTTTTGATTTTCTCAAATTACTCTTGAAAATTAGAATTAATTGTGATATAAAATAAAAGAAAATGTTACCAAAAAATTTCAAACATAAAAATAGAAATTTTGAAAAAAATAAATAGGAGAAAATAGATGAAAATAGGAATTGTAGGACTTCCAAATGTTGGAAAAAGTACATTATTTAATAGCATTACAAAAGCAGGTGCAGAATGTGCGAATTATCCGTTTTGTACGATTGAGCCAAATGTTGGCGTGGTAGCGGTGCCAGATGAAAGAATTGATACATTAGCAAAAATTTACAAACCGCAAAAAGTAACCCATGCGGTTGTAGAATTTGTAGATATTGCAGGATTGGTAAAAGGGGCGAGTAAAGGAGAAGGTTTAGGAAATAAATTTTTGTCTCATATTCGTGAAACAGACAGTATTGTGCAAGTTGTTAGATGTTTTGAAAATTCGAATATTGTGCATGTAGACGGAAGTGTAGAGCCTGTAAGAGATATTGAAACCATTAATTTTGAATTAATTTTTGCAGATTTGGAGACAATAGAAAAGAGGCTCGAAAAAACTCGAAAAATGCTTAAAAGTGACAAAAAATATCAATCTGAAATTGACACATTAGAAAAAGTAAAACAAACATTGCAAGCAGGAAAATGTGCTAGAACATTAGAACTTTCTGAAGAAGAACAAGAAATTGTAAAAGATTCTTTTTTGCTTACGATGAAGCCAGTTTTATATGTTGCCAATGTAGATGAAAGTGAAATTGAAAATCCAGAGGCTAATGAAAATGTGAAAAAAGTGAAAGAATATGCAGAAAAAGAAAAAGCACAAGTGATTTCATTGTGTGTTAAAATAGAAGAAGAATTGAGTACTTTAGAAGCAGAAGAAAAGCTTGAAATGTTAGAAGCATTAGGGTTAGAAGAATCGGGATTGGATAAATTGATTAAAGCGAGTTATGAGTTATTAGGATTAATTTCGTTTCTTACAGCAGGAGAACCTGAAGTAAGAGCGTGGACCATAAAAAATGGCACAAAAGCGCCACAAGCTGCTGGAAAAATCCATTCGGATATTGAAAGAGGATTTATCAAAGCAGAAGTGATTTCTTTTGCAGATTTTATGAAATCAGAGGCTTCTATGAATCAGGCAAGAGAAGCAGGATTGGTACGTTCAGAAGGAAAAGAGTATGTGATGAAGGATGGCGATATTGTGTTATTTAAGTTTAATGTTTAAGTAAATTTTCATTTGAAAATTTTTTTGAAAAAAATGTAAAAAAAACTTGCATTAAATTTTTTATATGTTATAATAAATTTAAATTGAAAGTGAGGAGAGATAAATTATGTTAAAAAATGTAAGAAAAAGTCAAATTTTGTTAAGTATCGTAGTGATTGCTTTAGTATTTGTTTTGTTAGGTAATATACATTCCTTAGCAACAGAAGGAGGAGCTTCAAATCCAGTAACTATCACAGCTACAACCCAAAATACTTCTACCACAGATAATACTAGCAACACAGCAAACGTAAGTGGAACTTCTAATATTTCATCAATTGTTTCAGCATCTGGAAATTCTGCTAATCAAACGGCTAACAATACAAGCACATATAATAATACAACAACAAGTAGTTCAGGGTTACCATATACAGGAACGAATTCAAAAGTAATATTATTAGTGGTGGCTTTTGGAATATCAGCAATTTATGCTTATAAAAAAGTAAGCGATTATAATGTTTAAATAAAAATTTTAATTGGATAAATTTAAATAGCGATCTGAGGTTTGAGTATTGTTTTACTTAAAAACGAATCAGATCGCTATTTTTTGAAAAGGAGTTATTGATGAAAAGTATATTTAGTTATTTAATTGTGATTATAGCAGTTTTATATTGGATTTTTAGAGTAGTAGTTTCACTAATGTATTCGATGAGTGTTGAATTTATTTGTCAGCCATTAAATCCAACCATTGAAATTGTGATATTATTTTTGACGGTTCCAAGTATTATTTTTATTATAAGAAGAAATATTGTAGCAGCAACCTTATATTTTGGAATGTATGCAGCTTATTTTGGAACAATTTTATTCAATAGTTTGACAACTGTATCCACAGAAACAGAAAGTTTAGTTTTTACGGATACCACTTCTATTGTATTTTCAGCATTAGGCGTGATTATACCATTTTTAGTATGGGCAGATGTTGCTATCCAAAAGAGTAGATTTCGTCCATCTGATCGAAATACAGATTGGTACTATGAAAACGATAAATATAACCGAAAATTTGATGAAAGAGCGGATCGAAATCAGTATAAGATAAAATAATGATTTATGTGCTAGACAAGACTTATTTCTCTGGTTGGCAACTTTATATGTAAAAGAAAACTTTAGAAGTATGGGAGGGGAAAAGTTTTATAGAAGAAATGCATAGAAGTTGCAAAAGAATGAATTATCGAAAGTTATATTTGATTACAGAACATAAAAATATTATGAAAAAAACGGAATGGAAATAAAGTATTATGGAACCGAAAAGATTTACACTTAGATGCGCAGTACATTTATTTTTAGTTATAGATGGAAGGATTTTGCTTGAAAAAAGAAAAAACAGAGACTATTGCAATGGACAGTATGATGTTATTGCTTCCCATATTTTAGGTGGGGAAAATGCAATAGATGCAATCGTAAGAACTGCAAGAACAGAAGTGAATATAGTAATTAAAAAAGAAGATTTAAAGATAATACAAGTCATGCATCAAAATGATAATGGGTTGGAATATATAAATTATTTTTTTCTAGCAAATCAATATTCTGGAACAATTAAAAATAATGAACCACAATTTTGTGAAAAATTGGAATGGGTGGATTTTAAGTATCCTATCAATAATTTAGAAAACTATATTAATGAAGCAATTAGAAATTATCTTAATCATCCAAATGAAAAATTTACATTTTATGGTTGGGATAAATAAGGAATTTTTAGAGAAATCTATTCTTTTAAAGACTCCAAAATAACGATTGCATGTAAAAAATCTATTTTCAGGATTTAGACATTAATCATATAGATAATAGAAGTATTCCACAAGAAGAAATAGATAGATTTTACAAGACAGAACTGATGCACAGAATGTATATGGGGGAAGTTGTTGATATTATTGATAAAAGAGTATAAATTTTGGTAAAAAAAGGAAGTGAAAAAAATGGAGCAAAGTTCAGGTAAAACTAACATCAACTGGTACCCAGGCCACATGGCAAAAACCAAAAAACAAATTTTAGAAGATTTAAAACTAATTGATATTGTCATTGAATTATTGGATGCCAGAAACCCAGTTTCTAGTAGAAATCCAGACATTCAAGAATTAACCAAAGGCAAAAAGAAAATTATTTTACTCAATAAATGCGATTTAGCAGACGAAAAAATAAACCAAGCTTGGGTAAAATATCTAGAAAAAGAAGCACCAACGCTTTTGACGGATTCTAATTCAGGCAAAGGAATTGAGAAAGTTTTCAAAAAAATAGATGAAATGATGCTAGAAGAAATCGAACACCAAAAACAACGCGGAAGAATGAACAAAACAATTCGAATTATGATTTTAGGAATTCCCAATGTTGGAAAGTCTTCTTTTATTAATCGAATTTCCAAAAGGACGTCTATGGAAGTTGGGAATAAACCAGGTGTTACCAAACAAAAACAATGGGTGCGAATTGCCAAAAATCAAGAATTGCTAGATACACCAGGGGTTTTATGGCCTAAATTTGACAGTCAAGAAGTTGCCTTAAATCTAGCTTTTACAGGAACCATTAAAGATGATATTTTAGAACGTGTTGATGTAGCTTATGAATTACTGAAAAAATTAATGAAAATAAAAAAAGAAAATCTTTTAGAACGATATAAAATTACAACAGAAGAATGGGTAAAGTTTGAAGAAGAAGAGAATTCAATTTATGCATTAATGCAAGCGATTGGTCGAAAAAGAGGTGCTCTCATTTCAGGCGGAAATATTGACGATGAAAAAACAGCAAGAATCATTTTAGAGGATTTTAGAAATTGTAAATTTGGAAGAATTAGTTTGGAGGAACCTTAAATATTGGAATGGATAGAAAGAAAAAAAGAAGTAGAAGAAGTTAATATGCTATCTCCCTTGGTATGGGCGTATATTGGAGATGCTATTTTTGAGACGTTTATTCGTGTGCAATTAGTAAATAAGTCCAATGCTAAACCCCATAAATTGCATTGTGAATCAATAAAATTTGTTAAAGCAAAAGCACAGGCTGACATGCTAAAAAAAATTCACGACAAATTAACTGAAAAAGAACAAGAAATTGTAAGACGAGGGAGAAATGTACAAAATCATCATGTTGCCAAAAATGCCAATGTTGCTGACTATAGTATGAGTACAGCATTTGAAGGATTAATAGGATATTTGTATTTGACAAAACAAGACGAAAGGTTGAAAGAAGTTTTGAATCTATCAGTAAAAAATATTGAGTATTATCAAAATACATAATAAACCATTGACAGCTTATGTAAAGTGTAATATAATACAATTGTAAATTTGCAATAAGCAAGTAAAAATTTATTTCAAAAAAAGGAGAACGACAGATGGACAAAAATGTAATACGGGGGATTGGATTAGCAGTTGCTTCGGTTGGACTAAGTGCACTTGCATGTAGTGTATCTAATTCTATGGATGTGATTTCAGAATGCCAAGAAGCCAAGTTAAGGCAACAGTTAATTCAACGGCATGAACAGCAGAAGAAGCAGTAACTAGAATTGTATTCAGAGGGGGTGAGACGTTAAAGCTTGAGGATTTTTTTGATACGATGGAACAGGCGATGGAAAATCCATATGAAATCATTAGAGATGAGAGACATCTAGATTTAGTGGCATACATCCAAAATGCTGAATCAAGTGAATTGACTGGAGAAATATCTCATTTTAAAGAATTGGAACAAGGAAACGGCAGGCAAGAAGAACAAATCTGTAAGATAATATTGCCGAAAGATTATCGAGAAATGGAATATTTTTCTTTGAACGGATCTTTGCAAGACGAGAGGATATATTTAATTCATCTTCATTATGATGATGTAGATAAATATAAGGTAGTCGAGCTCAAACTGGAATAAAGTGAAGTGAATCGTTAAGGCGTTGTACAGAATGTGCAACGCCGTTTTTTATTTAGAAGAAATTTACAGGATTGTTTGTCGAAAAACGTCGAATGAAAAAATATTTTTTTCTTGCTTTTTGCCTCTTTTCATGTTAAACTTTTATTACAGTCAAAAAGAAAGGTGGTGAAAAAATGGAAGAAAAAATGGAACTTTTATTGGAAAGAATAAATAAAATAGATGAGAAAATAGACAAAGTCCATGATGAGCTTCATGAAGAAATAACAGAAGTTAAAAATCAGCAATTTTTATTTGAACATGAATATGGAACAAAAATTGATGCGATTTTTGATGCGGTTACAATGGAGTTAGACAAAAATTTAGAAAAATCTGAAAAAATACGAAAATTAGGACAACGAATGGATAAAAGTGAAGTAAAATTATTTGGATTCGAAAAAAGAATTTCAAGTCTTGAATTAAAATCATAAGATTTTATTCTAATAATTTCCAAGAAAGAAAGAGCATATAAATTATTTTTGAAAAGAAATAATTTATATGCTCTTTCTTTTTTCCTAAAATAATTATATTACATTTTTGTAACAATGATTGCATTTGTGTTACAATTATTGCTTTTCTAAAATTTATTCGATATAATATAAACGAAAATATTACAAAAGTAAATGGGGGAATTATGAACGAGTTAGATAGAGAAGTCGTAAAAGAAAAATATATTCAGTATAAACTAGAACATTACGAAGATGAACGTGAAATGCGAAAACTGTTAAAACTAAAAAAATTAGTCCCAAGCTTAGCTACTGAAGACAATTGGAAAAAAGATTATAAACGTCTAAATGATAACCTTGCAGATGGTTTATACTATTATAATGAACTGAAAAAAATGCTCGGGGAAGAAGAATTAAAAGAATTTGTTGATAAAGTAAAATTTAAAGTTTTAAAAGAAAGATATATTAAATTTAAACTTGACCGATTTGAAGATAGCTTATATGATGAATTAGAAAGCAACGAGGAATTATTTGAAGAAGCACTAAACGAAGAAACCAAAGTCATACCCAAAGTCGATAAATTTGATACCAATTTGTTTGCTAAAACTATATTTCGAGAAAGAGAATTAATCAAAAAAGTAGAAGTAGTTTGTCGCTACCAAAAATCTACCATTGATGTTTTTTTCGATACGACCTCCATTCTAAAAGCAGAGCTTACCAGATTGTTTATTGAACGAATGAATATTGAAGAAGTAAAAAAAGACCAATTAATCACAGCTTGTTTAGTATATGCATTCAAAAGAACTAATTCTCCTAAAGAAATTGAAAGAATAAAAAGAGAAAAAGAAGAAGATAAAGAATTCTTAAAATTACTTGGATTTGACAATTATTTTTGTAAAATTTGTAGCGAATACAATCGATACAATGAATCCCCAAATTATGAACGCGAAAAAGAAGGAGACATCCTAGAGTTAATTGATAAATTTGTAGGATTAATTATGCACAGACCAGATAGATTAGCTTATCCTGTTTCAGAAGCGTTAGATTTAATTGATATGAAGATTTTGGCTAATATTGATAATCGCTATAAAAATAAATTTATGAAATTTATTGTTTCATTAGAAGAAATTGAAGTAACAAGAGACATTGGAATCGTTACTTATCTTGCTAATCATGCTAATAAGAATCAAAGACACGATATTGCTAGCATGATAGAAATGATTTTAAAAATTAGAGAATTGTTAGGTGGTACGATTAATGAGCACAAAGTCATGAGACTCGAGAAAATGGAAAAAGTACAAGACAAGTTTGCCATCATTCAAATTTTGCAAAAAATAATTTTACGAACCAAAGAAAAAATTGCAAGTTTATCAAAAATCCTAAAAGGTTACAAAAGACTATCAGAAGGTAGTCAAGAAAAAGAAGAAAATTTTGATAGGTAGGAAAAATTATGAAAGAAGAAAATAATAAATTAGAAAATAGTTTAATTGTCCCAGAAAAAGAAAATTTCGTAGCAAGATTCTTAAAATGGATTTCTAATATTTTTCACAAAGAAGAAACTAAAACATGGACAGAACAAACTGTTGCTACAGAATGCCCAAGCATTACCATACCAAAAGCTGTCCAAATGCCAACACAGGTCATGGAGCCAATTGAACCAGATGAAAATAGTTTAGAATATTTATATAAATTATCAGATGAAGAATTAGATAATTTAAATAATTTGTATGATTCCCAAATGGAAGAAGCGAAAAATGAAATTTTAAAATTGGACAATATTTTACAAAGTTATAAGCAAAGTATTAAAAAATTACAAGGACAAGAAATTTAAAAATTAAAAGACGGCATAAGCCGTCTTTTTTAATAAATCACGGATGTTTGTATGAAATTTTCGTTTGGTGCTGGAACAATGCGATTTTCTGGTTCTTCTACTTTTTCAATAGCTTCAATTGCAACACAAGGAATATCCCCAAAATAATTTCCCTTTTGAATACTTCCTGTAACTTTTACCCAAGTATAATTATCAAAATCCATAGCGTTTTCTAAACTGCACAAAAATCCTACTACCACTGTTTGATTCGTATTGTCTAGGCACATATCTCGTGCTAAAACAAATTGATTTTCTGGCAAATCCGAAACACGATAAACATATCCGGTATAGCAAATTTTTTGCCCAATATAAGTATCCAAATTTTCGTGAACTTGTTTCAAAATATTTGTGTAATTTTCATCTGTCAAATAAGCTATTTCGCCAGAAGGCATACAATCGCCACCAAATGTTTCGTATTCTTTATTAGAACTGTACATCTTAAAAATTCCAACTCCAGCAAGCGCAATACAAATGATTGCCATAATTGCTAAAACGCTTTTAAAAAATTTTGTTCTACTTAATTTAATATTACAAATAAACATATTCATCCCATCCTTTATTTTTGTTTTAAAAAGCAATCTATCCAAATAAATCCTAGCTTTGTTTTTTAAATTGTATTCACCAACCAAAAAATTATGAAAAATTCTCAAAAAATTCTTGAAACTTCACACGAAATGATATATAGTGTTAAACAGGTGATTAAATTGGGTAATAATATTTTAAAGTATATATTTATGATAATTGTAATTGGATGCATCAGTTTCGGAATTTACAAAATGAGTCAAAATGACAAAAAGGAAGCCAATGAAACCATTGACCAAACTTCCACTGTAACAACCATTCAAACAGATTTAAGATTAGCTGTTTGCAATTTTGATACCATCAATCCGCTTCTAACCAATAATCGAAATGTGCAAGAAATCAGTAAAATCATTTATGAACCATTGGTAACTTTAAGTGGAGACTACAAAATGCAATACTGTCTAGCAGACGAAATTGCCAAAACAGATGAAGTTAATTATGTCATCAAATTGCGCAAAGGCGTATTATGGCAAGACGGAACCAACTTTACATCCAATGACGTAAAATTCACAGTTGATATGATTAAAAATGGAGGATTCAACACCGTATATGCAAACAATTTGAAAAACGTTGTAGCCTTAGAGGTTATTGATGAAACCACAGTAAAAATGATTTTATCAGAGCCAGTTGACTTTTTTGAATATTATCTAACTTTTCCAATTTTAAGTGCAAAATATTATGAAGGACAAGACTTTAAAACAACGGAAAAAAATGCAACACCCATTGGAACAGGAATGTTTAAAATTGCAACTGTCGATTCGAACATTATCAAATTAGTCAAAAACGATTTATATTGGGATTCCTCGAAAAGTGCGATGGCAAAAGAAGTCAACATCAATTTATACGGTTCAGCAGGAGAACTCTACAATGCTTTCAAAAATGGTGAAATTGATGTAATTGATGTAAAAATTGAAAATGTAGAGGATTATATTGGTTCAATTGGTTATAAAAAAATTGAATATAAATCTAGAAACTATGATTTTCTAACATTTAACACACAGAATATTTTATTTTCAGATGCCAAAGTCAGAAAAGCCATTAGTAAAATGATTGATAAAAATAATATTGTAGCAAGCTGTTTAGGAGCTGGATATGTACCTTCTAATTTTAGCTTAGACATGGGAAATTGGCTATATACAAAGGATTTATCCGTCCAAACGAACACCGAAGAAGCAGCGCAAATTTTAATACGGAGCAGGTTGGGAATATAAAAATAACAAATGGCGCAAAAACATAGATGGCAAAAATATGGAACTATCATTTTCGTTAGCAGTCAATGGAAATCATGCCAAAAGATTAGCTGTTGCTGAAAACATCAAAGAGCAGTTAGCCAATGTTGGAATAGCAGTATATATCAAACAATTAAACAATGAAACCTATCGTTCTACCCTGCAAACCAAGAATTTTGACATCATTTTAACAGGCATCGAATGTAGCTTTTCACCAAGCCTTAAAACCTTTTTTGGAAATGGAAATTTAGCCAATTATTCCAATGAACAAATTACAAATATCATGAATCAAATTGCAAATACATCAGATGAAAATAGTTTATATGAAAATTATGGAAAATTGTACGATATTTATTTAGAAGAAGCACCTTACATTGGCCTATATCGAGACACTGATACTGTTATCTATAACCAAAGTCTTGTGCGGAAACATTAAAGCAAATGCATTCAATCTATATTGCAATATCGAAAAATGGTATCGCCAATAGCAAACAAATTTTTGAAAAAAATTTTCAAAAAACTATTGACAAAAAAAGAATTAAAGATATAATAAAACAAACAGAAGTTTTATCAAACAAATATTTGAAGGAGGAAAACAAAATGTCAGAAAATTCAGAGAGAAGAAAGGCTCTAGATGCAGCTATGAGCCAAATTGAAAAACAATTCGGAAAAGGTTCCGTTATGAAATTAGGAGAATATAAAGCGATGGAAATTGAAGCGATTCCAACAGGCGCTTTAGGATTAGATATAGCTTTAGGAATTGGTGGTGTACCAAGAGGAAGAATTATTGAAGTTTACGGTCCAGAATCATCTGGAAAAACAACGCTAGCGTTACATATTGTTTCAGAAGCCCAAAAAATGGGAGGAGAAGCGGCTTTTATTGACGCAGAACATGCATTAGACCCAGTGTATGCTAAAAAAATTGGTGTGGATATAGATAACTTAATTGTATCCCAACCAGATACAGGGGAACAAGCCTTAGAAATTACAGAAGCTTTAGTTAGAAGTGGTGCGTTAGATGTTATCGTTGTTGACTCTGTTGCAGCACTTGTTCCAAAAGCTGAAATTGATGGTGATATGGGGGATTCTCATATGGGATTACAAGCAAGACTTATGTCACAAGCTTTGAGAAAATTAGCAGGAGCAGTTAATAAAACGAAAACAGTCATTATTTTTATCAACCAATTAAGAGAAAAAATTGGTGTGATGTTTGGAAATCCTGAAACGACAACTGGTGGTAGAGCATTGAAGTTTTATGCTTCTGTTCGAATGGACATCCGTAAAATTGAAAATATCAAACAAGACGGCGAAGTAAAAGGAAACAGAGCAAGAGTCAAAATCGTCAAAAACAAAGTAGCTCCACCATTCCGTGAAGCAGAATTTGATATCATGTATGGCGAAGGAATTTCGAAAGCAAGCAATATTTTAGATATGGCTGTCAACTTAAATATCATTGAAAAAGCAGGTTCTTGGTTTAGCTATCATAATGAAAAAATTGGACAAGGTAGAGAAAATGTGAAAAAATATCTAATCGAAAATCCAAATATGATGGAAGAAGTTGAAAAGAAAGTCAGAGATAATTTTGCCAAAGCTTTTGAAAATGCCTTAGGAGAAGAAATACCAACTGATGAAAAAGAGGAAGAAGAAAACGAAGAATAAAAAGAATGGAAGTAAATTTTTATGAAGTTTATGGAAAATTTCGAACAAGCAGAAAAAACAGATCAACTACGATCCAAAATGCTAAAATATATACTTTACAAAAAGAGAACAGAACAAGAAGTTAGGCAAAAATTTACGGAAGAGGACCCAAATATGGTAGAAGACGCCATTGCTTACTTTAAGGAACTAAACTATATTAATGATGCGAATTACATCGATAGAAGTGTGCAAGAATTTATCCATTTAAAAAAGCTTTCCATTAAAGAAATAACGTATAAATTATATCAAAAAGGAATTGATAAAAACCTTGTTGAAGATTATATTGCACAACATAAAGAGGAACTTCTATTGTATGAAATCAATTGTGCTCAAGCTATTTGGAATAAAAAAAGCCAAAACACTGAGGAAAAGGCTATCAAAGAATTTTTATATAAAAAAGGTTATTTGCCAGAAACAGTACATGCCATTCTACCAAAATAATTTTCCAAATTACTTGCAAAAAAAAATTAAATATGTATATAATAAAAGAAGAAAATTATGTAAGGGGGACAAAAAATGAAAAAAGTTGCAATACTAACAAATGGTGGAGATGCTCCAGGACTAAATGCAGTTATCAGAGCAATAGTTAAAACAGCGGAAACACATGGAATTGAATGTTATGGATACATTGAAGGATATAAAGGTTTATTAAATAATGATTATGTAAGATTAGAGCCAAACGGAAATGCTTCTGGAATTTTGGACAAGGGTGGAACTATTATTGGTACTTCTAATAATACAAATGTCTTCCATTATAAAGTAGTTAAAGAAGATGGAAGTGTTGAGTATCAAGATTTATCAGATAAATGTGTTGAAAACATTAGAAATGCTGGTTTTGAATGTATTTTCACATTAGGTGGAGATGGAACACAAAAGTCTAGTCGAGATTTTTGTCTAAAAGGTGTTAATTGTATTGGTGTGCCAAAAACAATTGACAATGATGTAGCGCACACAGAAACTACTTTTGGTTATAATACAGCAGTATCTGTTGCTATGGATGCTTTGGATAGACTTCACACAACTGCTACATCGCATCATCGTGTATTAACTTTGGAAGTAATGGGAAGATATGCAGGTTGGATTGCGCTAGAATCAGCCATAGCTGGTGGTGCAGATGTTGCTTTAATTCCAGAGATTCCTTATGATATGAATAAAGTCATCGAAAAAATTGAGAGAAGAAAAGCAAACGGCAAAGAATTCAGTATTGTTGTTGTTTCTGAAGGCGCTAAACCAAAAGATGGAGAAATTACGATTAAAAAAGTATTAGACGATGGAGCTGGATTAGATAATGTTCGACTTGGTGGAGCTGGTGAAGTTGTTGCTGAACAAATTGAAAAACTAACTGGGATGACAACCAGAAATACCGTTCTAGGCTATGTCCAAAGAGGTGGAACACCAACTTCGTTTGACCGCGTTTTGTCAACCAGATATGGTGTAAAAGCAATGGAACTTGCAATGCAAGGAATTTTTAAAGTATTAGTAACTTACAAAGGTGGAGAAATGGGATATGTTGATTTGGATGAAGTAGTTGGAAGAGAAGCTAAAATTGGTGATGCTTCTAGCAAAAATCGTACGATTCCATTAGACCATGAATTGATTCGAGTTGCTAGACAACTTGGCATGTGTTTGGGAGATTAAAAATAATACAAAGCCGACTCTGTTGAAAGAGCCGGCTTTGTACATTTTACTCAAATTAATTCGCCCAATTGGGTAGTTTGTCAAAATAAGACACTTCAAATGTTAAGGCATTACAAAGTGCATATTTTCCAACGACATAATTTCCAAACGAATCACGCCTCAATAGAGCATATTTGTAATATGGAATGTCATTGTCATCTACTACAAATCCGAGATTTCTCGGATTTTTTAACATGAGCTCATGGGGCATTGTATTTCTTACTACAAAAGCAGTCTCGATATTGCGATAAGCCACAATACGTTCAGGCTCAATAATAACAATGACATCACAACTGGAAGAACGGATAATCTTTTTTCCATTTGAATGGGAGAGCGATTCCCATTCAACTTTTTCTAAAATAGATACATCTGTAGACACAAACTCTGGTTGAGAGGCATCAATAATCAGTATATCATTTGTTTCAGGAAAATCGATATACGTTATTGGAACTCCCTCTGGCATTTTCTCACTGAAAAATGCTTGCTGATCTGCTACAAATGCCATAAAACAAAGCATTAATGATAATGATAGGACTTCAATCCGTTGTATGTTTGTTCTGGCAATTGATTCAAGTATCAATTGAGGAACCAGAATAAGCATAATGCTAGGTATTATGATATTTGAAATGAGGGAGATACCTCCTGCTGGAATGGCAATCATACCCAAAAGGACTAAAAGAAATATCATATAAATACAACCAACAAGAAATATAAAATATTCTAGTGGTATTTTTTTGATATTCCTATTACGATAAGTCAAGCAGAGAAGCAAACTATTTGTTATTCCATAAGTTATTGCTCCAATAATTAGTGTCATAAAAATTCCTCCTTTAATAAAATGAAATTGTAAAATAATGCTAAGGTTTACGAGTGACTAACTAAGAAGTCTAGGAGAAAAAAACTTTCCTAATTCTAATTAGTATTAAAAAATACAAAAAATCTTCTATTATAATTATATCACAATATTTGAGAAAAGTCAAGTTTTTTTAGATATTCAAAAAAACACTTGATTTTTAAAATATTTATGATATAATAATAAAACTGTATGAAATAAAAAATTTTGGAGGAATAAAAATGAGTGTTAAAGTTGAAAAGACAGAGAACAAAAATGAATTAAAATTAGAATTTACAGTGGATAGTAAAGTATTTGAAGAAGGGATGAATACAGTTTATAAGAAAAATGCAAAATATTTTAGCATACCAGGATTTCGAAAAGGGAAAGTTCCAATGAACATGGTAGAGAAATTCTATGGTGCAGAAATATTTTATGAAGATACATTCAATGAAATTGTGCCAGAAATTTATGATAACGCAATCAAAGAAGAAAAATTAGACGTTGTTAGTCGTCCTGAAATTGATGTTGTTCAAATGGAAAAAGGCAAAGATTTGATTTTTACAGCAATTGTACAAACAAAACCAGAAGTAAAACTTGGAAAATATAAAGGAATTGCATTAGAAAAAAATAAATATGAAGTAACGGAACAGACGATAGAACACGAATTAAGCCATATGGCGGATAGAAATTCTAGAATGGTAACTGTAACCAATCGAGCTGCTAAATTAGAAGATACCGTTGTGATTGATTTTTGTGGTTCGGTTGACGGAAAAGAATTTGAAGGTGGAAAAGCAGAAAATCATGAATTAAAATTGGGAAGCAATACCTTTATTCCAGGATTTGAAGACCAAGTAGTTGGCATGAAAACAGAGGAAGAAAAAGATATTAATGTAAAATTCCCAGACGAATATTTTTCAAAAGAGTTAGCTGGAAAAGATGCTGTATTTAAAGTAAAAGTTCATGAGATTAAAGAAAAAGAATTACCAAAAATTGATGATGAGTTTGCAAAAGATGTCAGCGAATTTGATACATTAAAAGAATTAAAAGCAGATATCAAAGCGAAAAAAGAAGAACAAAACCAAACAAGAAGCAAAAATGAGTTGCAAGAAGCAGCGGTAAAAGCTGTCGCTGATGTTACAGAAATTGATATTCCATCTGGCATGATTGAAGCAGAAGTAGAAGGTATGATACAAGATATGGACAATCGTCTAGCTTACCAAGGTATGAAATTGGAGCAATATTTAGGCATGATTGGTAAAACGATGGAAGATTATAAAAAAGAATGCGAAACGCCTGCAACAGAATCTGTCAAAATGAGATTGGTGTTAGAAGCAGTTGGAAAAGATGCTAAAATTGAAGTAACCGAAAAAGAAATCAAAGAGAAAATCAAAGAACTAGCAACTGCTTATGGTAGAAAAGAAGACGAATTGATGAAAAATGAGGAATTAAAAACCAATATTGAAAATAGCATAAAATCAGAAAAATCAATTGAGTTTATTATTGAAAATGCTAAAGTAAAAGAAGTTGTAGCAAAAGCAGATGAATGCGATTGTGGACATGATCATGGAGAAAAGAAAACAACGAAGAAGTCAGCAAGCAAAAAAAAAGCGAAAAAAGATGAAGAAAGTGAAAAAAAATAATTTTAAAATCGCCTTAAATTTTAGGGCGATTTTTTTTTGGATAAACTACATATTAATTATTTACATAATTAGACGAAAAAAGATTGACATGTTTTTTATTTTATAATACAAAATAATTAATGTACTATGAGAAAATATAGAGTAGATTTTATAGTATAAATTTTTGTTTTTTATAAGGAGGAAAAAACATGGCAAGTTTAAAACAAATTGAAGGAGGATTTAGCGAGACTTCAAAATATAATTTAAAACTATATAATGAATATTTACAAAAGTTAGTAAAACAAGTTGTAGAATTACAAAGCAATGTCAAGAAAGCATCAAAACAAATACAAAATACGGTAATGGTTAAAGGTAAATGGTATGATGATTCAGCAGCAAAGTTTGCATTTTGGTGGAATAACAATACTACGAAAGCTTCTGGATTGGCAGATGGTGTTGATAAATTAAATAATGTTAGTACAGTTGCAGAAGAATTAGTTAGAATAACAGGAGTAGATGTTTCTGTACAAATGAGCAAATCTAAAAAATTTGCACAAAGTTATTTAAAACATAAATATATAGTTGATTTTTCAAAAGGTAGTGAACATATTCATGAGATTGAAAATATTACGAAAAAAACTCTAGGAAACATAGCACAAACAGAATGTGATGAGAATGCAGAATTGCTTGCAGATAAACAAGCTTTATCAACTATGATTAAGAGCATTTCAAAAGCATTTGATAATATAGATAGTGCTATTACAGAGATAAAAAAATTGGTTAAAAATTATGTAATAGAGGGAAAGGCATTAAAATTGAAGGGACTTGATTCTACTACATTAAATAAAAAAATACAAAATGTAAAAGGTCATTTAGATGCTATTAGCCAAGAATTGTATAACAGATTGAAAGCAGATCAAGATTCAAATAATTTGACAGATAGTGACTTGAAAAAAGCATTGTCAACTAATTATTCAAAAAATTCTTCAGGCAAAAGTTCTTCAAACGAACGTTATATATCGACAGACTCTAGTCCTGCTACAAAAAGAATTAAAATAACATCAGGGTAATTATAGAAGGAAAAACATATCAAAAAGGCTTTTGCGATAGCAATAAAATAATTGAAAACAACCTATATATTAATTATTTACATAATTAGACCAAAAAAGGTTGACATGTTTTTTATTTTATAATACAAAATAATTAATGTACTATGAGAAAATATAGAGTAGATTTTATAGTATAAATTTTTGTTTTTTATAAGGAGGAAAAAACATGGCAAGTTTAAAACAAATTGAAGGAGGATTTAGCGAGACTTCAAAATATAATTTAAAACTATATAATGAATATTTACAAAAGTTAGTAAAACAAGTTGTAGAATTACAAAGCAATGTCAAGAAAGCATCAAAACAAATACAAAATACGGTAATGGTTAAAGGTAAATGGTATGATGATTCAGCAGCAAAGTTTGCATTTTGGTGGAATAACAATACTACGAAAGCTTCTGGATTGGCAGATGGTGTTGATAAATTAAATAATGTTAGTACAGTTGCAGAAGAATTAGTTAGAATAACAGGAGTAGATGTTTCTGTACAAATGAGCAAATCTAAAAAATTTGCACAAAGTTATTTAAAACATAAATATATAGTTGATTTTTCAAAAGGTAGTGAACATATTCATGAGATTGAAAATATTACGAAAAAAACTCTAGGAAACATAGCACAAACAGAATGTGATGAGAATGCAGAATTGCTTGCAGATAAACAAGCTTTATCAACTATGATTAAGAGCATTTCAAAAGCATTTGATAATATAGATAGTGCTATTACAGAGATAAAAAAATTGGTTAAAAATTATGTAATAGAGGGAAAGGCATTAAAATTGAAGGGACTTGATTCTACTACATTAAATAAAAAAATACAAAATGTAAAAGGTCATTTAGATGCTATTAGCCAAGAATTGTATAACAGATTGAAAGCAGATCAAGATTCAAATAATTTGACAGATAGTGACTTGAAAAAGGCATTGTCAACTAATTATTCAAAAAATTCTTCAGGCAAAAGTTCTTCAAAGAAAAATTCTAGTGCTGGAGTAACAGTAACTGCAGATAATGGAAAGGTAACAGTTGTTGCAGATGATGGTGGAAAAAAACCTGAAGTAGTTGCAGACAATGGGAATGTAACAGTTGTTGCAGATAATGGAAAAGTAACAGTTGAAAAGGACTAAAATAGAAGGAGTTGCTGAAAAAACTTCTATTAAGAAATAGAAGGAAAAATATATCAAAAAGGCTTTTACGATAGCAATAAAATAGTTGAAATCAAGAAATTCGGGCAGGATAAATTGCTCGAATTCTATATTTTTGGAATAAAATATAAAGCTACCAATTCTTAAGTTAGATTGAAAGAAAGGAGATTGTTAGATATTTCTAACAAAAAGAAGAGTATGAGTAATAAAGCTTTTGCTGCTAGCATTGTAATCATTTTAGTGGTTTCAATGGGGCCAATTTTGCTAGTATTGTTTTGGGATGAAGGTGGGAACAACGAAAGCAGTGTACCAATTCCAACTTTAAGTTTTACCTTAAATACAGAAGAACCAAACCAAGAAGAAGTAACCGCTACAGTTGTAGCAAGAACGACAGATTCACAAGGAATTTTATCGATAACATTACCAGATAATTCTATTCAGTATCAAGATGTGATTGAGTATAAAATTACAGAAAACGGAAGCTATCAATTTGAAGTAGAAGCCAAGAACGGTCAAAAAGATGTTGCACAACTAGAAGTGATGAATATCCGAGAAAATTCTCCAACGAATCCATATTTACCAAAGGGATTTTCTTATTTGGAAGGAGAGGTAGCCAATCGGATATGTCATTCAAGATGAAAAGGAAAATCAATACATATGGATTCCCGTAGAAAGGGATTCGTTGATGAGAAGTATGAAAGAAGATAAACGCTGTAGTGATGAGGAAAATGAAATCAATCAATTTTTGGAAAGTGTCAACAAATATTGCGGTTTTTATATTGCTCGATACGAAGCCTCTTGTTTTAAAGAGAATGGTTCGAATCAATCAATGGCTGCTACCATGAAAAATAAATTGCCATGGACCAATGTTAACTATATAACAGCACAAGAAGCTTCCTTAGAATCTGCAAGTGGATTTGGATACGAAGATTGTAAGACAGCTATTATGAATAGTTATGCGTGGGATACTACATTGCAATGGCTGGATTTAAGTGTAGAGAATTATTCTACTAATTTAAGTTATGGAAATTATTCAGGAGAATTATTTTATACAGGAGCTACAGTAACGGACAGGATTAATAAAGTTTGTGATATAGCAGGAAATATAAAAGAGTGGACAAGTGAAAGGTATGCAGAAGAAGAACATTCGAAAGAGATGAGAGTGGTTAGAGGTGGAAGTTATAAATTAAGTAGAACTGCTAATGGTCGAACTGTTTATGATTCTTCTGAAGCAGAAATAAATTTAGGATTTAGAATGATTTTATACCGAATCGTTGAAAATACAATGAAGGAAGAAATAAACTAAATAGGAAAAAGAATAAATTAAATGAGGTGTGGATATAGATGATTGTTACAATGATTGGAAAAAATTCCTTAAATAAATTAGTTTTGCCCCATAAACCAATGGGAAATTATTGGTTATATGATAAGACAACAGAAGATGAAAGAAAATTAGTTAATATTGAAGCTATTGATGGAAAATGGCAACTTGTCAGTAATAGTCATTCTGTTATTATCAATCAAAAAAATATAGAAATTTGTGGAAATAAAATAAAAATTTTAAATCGTGAAAAGAATATCAGCCGAATGATTTTAAAAGAGTATGGATTTTATTGGATTAAAGTAAAAGAGGAAGATTTGCCTTATTTATTATATTATGCTCCAATTTATGAACCTCATTATTTACACTTGAGAATGAAAAAAGAGTTCGAAATTTTAATCGGTAGGGATAAGAAAAAAAATCATATCTTAATCAATAATGCTTTATTAAGTCCAATTCATGCAAAATTGTATCGACAAAATGGTAAGTGGATGGTACAAAATTTCAATAAAATGTATCATACTTACGTAAACGATAAACTTGTATCGGAACAAACAATGACGCTTCAAAATGGTGACGTTGTCTTTATTTTAGGCATTAAAATAATGGTTATGGGAAGTGAAATTTTTATTAGTAATCCTTCGCAAAAAGTGAAATACAATAGCAATTATTTTACCTTAATCAAGACGAGTCCTGCTATTTTAAAAAAACAAGATGAAGAAATGGTGTTAGAAGGAGATGAATCTAATTATTTTTCAAGACCTCCTAGGATGTTGAAAGCGTTAAAAGAAAAAAACATTAAAATTGAAAGACTGCAAAAAGAAACGAAAGAAAAAGGGTTACCAATTATTTTGCTCATGGGAACGATGCTTTCTTTTGCGGTTATGACACTTGTTTCCATTATACAGACATTAGATAGTTTTATACAAGGGCAAGTGAACAAAAAAAATACACTTTTTACGTTAATTATGTCTGGTGTTATGTTATTGAGTTCTTTACTTTTTCCATTGCTTACACAACAATATACAACCAATCAAGAAAAAAAGAGTAAAGCAGAACAAAAAAGAAGATATAAAAATTATCTTGAAGATAAATTAAAAATCATTGAGGAAGAATTAGTCGAAAGTAGGAATATTCTTTCGGAAGTTTATCCTTCTAATCAAGAATGCTTTGGTATTATCGGAAAGAAAGATGTCAGATTATGGGAGAGAAAAGAAAGTGATAGAGACTTTTTAATGGTTCGATTAGGAATCGGAGATATTCCATCTAATTTAGAAATAGACATTCCTCCCAAAGAAGAAAGCTTTGAAGAACAAAGTGGAGAATTCGAAGAATTAGTCGAACAATGTGTTGAACAAGCAAAATTGATAAAAGATGCGCCAGTATTACTATCTTTTGCTCACAAAAAAGTTGTTGCAATGATTACCAATCATGACAAAGATAAATTCAAATTGATTCAAAATATCTTATTACAATTAGTTACTTTTCACAGTTATGATGAACTAAAATTAGTGTTTTTGCTAAAAAATAATGGAAGTAGAGACTGGGATTTCGCTAAAATGTTACCGCATACTTGGAATGGGATTAAAGATTTTAGATTTTTTGCCTATAATTATACAAAAATGAAAGAAATATCACAATTTTTAAATACAGAATTAAACAAGAGAAAGGCACAAGAGGAAGGTCAAGAGTCAGAAAATAAAAGCGGTATTCCACATTATTTAATTATTATAGAAGATTATAAAATGGTAGAAAATTTGACAATTATTAATGAAATTTTAAAATCAGAAAACAACATGGGATTCAGTTTATTTATTATAACTAATCATATGAATTATTTACCAAATGAATGTGAAACCTTTATTACATTGGATTCTGGAAAGGGGATTTTATTGGATTCTCAAAATTCTACAGAAAATGAAATAGCGTTTAGGTTAGAAGAAAATGGAAATTTGCCTTTTGATGATATTAGTCGAGTTTTGTTTAATATTCCAATTAAGTATACAGAGGAGAAAGAAATGTTACTTCCAAGCAGTTATAATTTTTTGGAAATGTTTAAGGTTGGTTGTATTGAACAATTGAATATACTAGATAGATGGAAGAAAAACGATTCTACGATTTCGCTTGCAGCACCACTTGGTGTTGATGGATATGGGAGCCTTATCGAATTAGATATTCATGAAAAATTTCATGGACCACATGGTTTAATTGCTGGTTCAACTGGTTCTGGAAAGAGTGAGTTTATTATTACGTATATCCTATCCTTAGCAATTAATTATCATCCAGATGATGTGACATTTGTCTTAATTGACTATAAAGGTGGTGGATTAACAGGTGCTTTTCAAAAACCAGATATCCAATTACCGCATTTAGTGGGAACGATTACCAATATTGATAAAAGTGGTTTACAACGTTCTTTAGAGTCCATTGAAAGTGAATTAAAAAGAAGGCAAATTGAATTTAATGAAGCCAAAATTACAACAAATGAAAGTACAATGGATATTTATAAATATCAAAAATATTATCATCAAGGAGCACTTGAAAAGCCAATTTCACATTTATTTATTATCAGTGATGAGTTTGCCGAATTAAAAGAACAAGAACCAGAATTTATTGATCAATTGGTCAGTATTGCTAGAATTGGTCGTAGTTTGGGGATTCATTTAATATTGGCTACGCAAAAGCCATCAGGTGTTGTAAACGATCAAATTCGTAGTAACTCTAAATTTGGAATTTGTTTAAAAGTACAATCTCCATCAGATAGTCAAGATATTATTGGCATTGGAGATGGTGCTAAATTAAAGGGAGCAGGACAGTTTTATTTAAAAGTTGGTAATGATGACTATTTAGCATTAGGACAGGCAGCGTGGGCTGGTGCTAAATATTATCCATCAAATGAAGTAAAAAAAGAATACGATAATTCCGTAGAATTTATTTCAAGTACAGGAATGATTTTGAAAAAAGTGGATGATGAAGTAAAACGATCAGAAGAATGTAAGGGGGAACAAATAACTAATATTGTTAATTATTTATGTGAATTGGCAGAAAAAGAAAATATTAAGGAACAACAATTATGGTTAGAGAATATTCCTGAGACAATATATCTAACAGATACACGAGAGAAATATCATGTAGAAAACGAAAGAAATGTGATTAAGGCTGTTATAGGAGAGTATGATAATCCATCTAAACAAATACAAAATGTTGAAATTCTAGACTTTTCAAACAATGGAAATGTCATTGTTTATGGAAACGCAAAAAGTGGTAAAGAAACATTAATTGGAACACTAATTTATGATTTTATAACAAATTATACACCAGATGAACTGAATCTTTATATTCTTGATTTTGGTAGTGAAGCCATGAAAGTATTTAAAAAAGCGCCACAGGTCGGTGATATTATATTTGCAAGTGAAGAAGAAAAATTAATTAGATTTTTTGGCATGTTACAAGATGAAATCATAGAAAGAAAAGAAATATTATCTGACTATAATGGTGATTATAAATTATATTTAAATAAAACCGAAGGTACGATGCCAACTTTTGTGATTATTTTAAATAATTATGAAACATATTTAGAAAACTATGAAATGAAATTTGATGAGTTATTTGAAATATTAATCAGAGAAGGTGAAAAGTGTGGAATTTACTTTTTGCTGACGGTTTCAAGTGCTTCTTCTATTCGTTATCGAATGGGACAAAATTTCCGACAAAAAATAGCCCTACAAATGAATACAGATGATGAATTATCTAATATTTTTGATCGTATTGGCAAAAAAAGAGCTTCTAAATTATTTGGTAGAGGAATTATTAATATAGAAGAAGATTACTTTGAATTTCAAACAGCAAAGATTTGTGAGCCAAACGTTTGGAACGAAGTAATTATGAAACAAATAGAAGAACTTAACAAAACCTATAAAAATAGAGCAAGAGCGATTCCTACTATCCCAGAAGTTGTTTCAATGGAACATGTAAAAAATGCCATTACTACAATGGCTAAAGTACCAATTGGCATCACACAGAAAAATTTAAGAATTAGTACATATAACTTAAATACAAATCTGATAACCATGATTGCAACTAGAGATCAAACAGAAGATATAATAGATTTTATTGCTAGTTTTATAGAAGTTTTTTTTACTATGCCAGAAACGAATCTGGAAGTTTTTGATGCGGATCATATATTCGATGTTGAAGAAAATTTGAAAGAAAAACAGAATGCTCTTTACGAATTTTTAAATCAATCCGAAGGAGAAATCAATGATACAGTCTGCCTAATTATTGGATTGCGAAATTTTATAGAAATATTAGAAGATGAAGATATCAATGATGAGGATGAGGATGAAGATAGAGATGTATTCTTGGAATATCTCGAAAATGCGGAAAATTCACAAAAATGTAAAGTGATTGTGATTGATAATGATTCAAACCTAGAAGAATACGAAGATTCCGATTGGTTTGAGAAATATATTACCCAAAATTATGGTATTTGGATTGGAAATGGAGCTGAGTCACAAAGATTGATTGAAGTAACAGATGAATCACATGATTTTACAGATGATTGTGGTCCAACTTATGGTTACGTTATTAAAAAAGGAAAACCTACCTTAATAAAAGTATTAGGGATGGAAGAAAAGGATGAAGAGGAAGATGAATAAAATATTAGTAAAATTATATATTCCGACAATTGGCAGAGAATATAATATTTGGATACCAATTAACAGAAGAATTCATAATGTCATTCGATTAATTGTAAAAGGACTGAAAGAATTAACAGAAGGTGAATATTGCCCCAAAATGATGCCATTATTATACAACAGACAAACAGCGTTAGCATACGATATCAATATGACGATAAGAGAAGCAAGAATAAAAAATGGTTCAGAGATTGTTTTATTGTAGTTTAGAATAATGTCAAAATTTGCGATGATTTTATCCTCCAAAACTTCAAATTTCTTTCTTTAAATGCTTGAAAAAAAAATGAATATGGTATATAGTAATAATATTATTATAAAATACAAGGAGGAATCAAATGATAGAAAATAGTTTAGTACCTTACGTAATCGAGCAAACAAGCAGAGGAGAAAGGTCATACGATATTTTTTCAAGATTATTAAAAGATAGAATTATATTTTTAGCAGAAGATGTAAATTCTGCATCAGCAAGTTTAGTAGTAGCACAATTGTTATTTTTGGAGTCAGAGGATCCAGATAAGGAAATTTCTTTATATATCAATAGTCCAGGTGGTTCGATTACCGATGGAATGGCGATTGTGGATACGATTAATTATATTAAATGCCCTGTATCGACGATTTGTATTGGAATGGCAGCTAGTATGGGAGCTGTTTTATTGGCATCTGGTGCAAAAGGAAAACGTTTTGCAACACCAAATGCTGAAATTTTAATTCATCAACCATTAATTGGTGGTGGCGGACTTTCTGGTCAAACAACAGAAATTAAAATTCATGCTGACCACATGGTTCGAACCAGAGAAAAATTGAATAAATTATTAAGTGACAGAACAGGTCAAAGTCTAGAAACCATTCAAAATGACACAGAAAGAGATAACTATATGACAGCACAGCAAGCGTTAGAATATGGTTTGATTGATGGAATCTTAGATAAGAGAAATTAGGAGGGCTTAGGAATGCCAAAAACACAAGATCGAAATATAAAATGTTCTTTTTGTGGGAAACCACAAGAAGTTGTAAAAAAAATAATTGCTGGACCAAGTGGTGTATTTATTTGTGATGAATGTGTTGGGCTATGCCAAGATATCATCGAGGAAGAAGTGTATGATGAAGAAGAAATCGTTGAACAAATCGAAATGCCAACACCAGCTGAAATTAAGAAAATTCTAGATGAATATGTAATTGGGCAAGAAGAAGCAAAGAAAACTTTGTCTGTTGCCGTTTATAACCATTATAAAAGAATCAATAATTTAGAATTTATGGATGATGTAGAAATTCAGAAAAGTAATATTTTGTTGCTTGGACCAACTGGTTGCGGAAAAACGCTTCTTGCTCAAACGTTGGCGAAAATTCTAAATGTGCCATTTGCCATAGCAGATGCAACTACGTTAACAGAAGCAGGTTATGTTGGAGAAGATGTTGAAAATATTCTTTTAAAATTATTGCAAGCTGCCAATTTCGATACGGAAAAGGCACAAAAAGGAATTATTTATATTGATGAAATTGACAAAATTACAAGAAAATCTGAAAACCCATCCATTACAAGAGATGTGAGCGGAGAAGGCGTTCAGCAGGCTTTGTTAAAAATCATTGAAGGAACTGTGGCTTCGGTTCCACCACAAGGAGGAAGAAAACATCCACATCAAGAATTTTTACAGATTGACACTTCGAATATTTTATTTATCTGTGGAGGAGCATTTGAAGGCTTGGAGCATATTATCAAAGAACGAGTGGGTCAAAAATCAATGGGATTTGGAGCTAAAATCGAAAGTAAAAAAGATATAAATAAAACTGAAATTTTTAAATCTTTATTGCCACAGGATTTATTAAAATTTGGACTTATTCCAGAATTCGTAGGAAGACTTCCAATTACAGCCACATTAGATGGTTTAACAAGAGAAGCGTTGATTGATATTGTGACAAAACCAAAAAATGCACTTGTAAAACAATATAAAAAATTAGTCGAATTAGATGGTGTCGAATTGGAATTCGAGCCAGATGCTCTAGAAGTCATTGTAGATAAAGCAATTGAAAGAAATACAGGTGCAAGAGGTTTGCGTTCAATTATTGAAGAAATCATGCGAGATGTTATGTATGATATTCCGTCCAATGAAAAAATCGTAAAATGTATGATTACGAAAGAGACCGTGCAATCAAAAGAGCAACCTAAATTGGAGATTGACGAAAATAAAAAACGTGAACCAATCAAGCATAAGAAGAAGTTGAAAACTGCCAAAAAAGAAGAAACTGCCTAAGGAGGAATGATGGAATTTTTAGAATTAGCTAAAAGTAGATATTCTTGTCGAAAATTTTTAGATAAAGAAGTAGAAAAGGAAAAAATTGAAATTGTGTTAGAGGCAGGAAGATTAGCACCAACGGCTTGCAATTTTCAACCACAACGAATTTTGGTGATAACCGATAAAGATACAATCAATGAATTGAAAGAATGTACTAGATTTACGTTTGATGCACCAGTTATTTTGGTTGTATGTTACGAAAAGGAAGAATCGTGGAAAAGAAAATACGATGGGCAGGATGAGGGAATAGTGGATAGCAGTATTGTTTCTACACATATGATGTTACAAATTACGGAATTGGGCTTAGGTTCAACATGGGTTGCTTCCTTTGATCCAAGTAAAGCAAGAGAGATTTTGAATATTCCAGATAATTTGGAAATTGTGAATTTATTGCCATTTGGTTATCCAGCAGAAGAGGGACTACCAAGTGATATGCATGAAAAGAGAAAAACAATGAATGAATTAGTTTGGTGGAATTCTTTCGGTTAAATAGTAATTTTAAATTAAAATTTACCCCCTTAAATATTAGTCGTGATTAGCAGAGAGTCGTTGCGTTTGCAATGACTCTCTGTTGTTATATAATTAAAGTTTTCATATCTGTTGGCAAGTTTACATTGAAATTCATTTGTTGATTGGTAAGTGGATGAACAAATGAAATTTGATAAGCATGCAAAGCCTGACGAGTAATTAATTTTGATTCAGTTCCATATAAAGTATCTCCTAAAATAGGATGCCCAATATATTTAGAATGGACACGAATTTGATGCGTGCGTCCAGTTTCTAATCTAAATTCGACAAGACAATAATTTTCATAATTTTGAATCAGTTTATAATGAGTAATGGCGGTTTGACCATTTGGATTAATTTCACGTTCAATGATACTGCCTTCTTTACGAGAAATTGGAGCATTGATTGTGCCCAAAGAATGCTTTTTATCTAAATTGCCCGATAAAATTGCCCAATAATATTTCTGGAAAGTATGGTTTGCCATTTGCCTGATTAAATTTTCTTGGATATATTCATTTTTAGCAAAAATAACAATTCCGAGTTGTATTTTTATCCAGACGATTCACTGGACGGATTTTGGTAAAAATATGATTTTGTTCAAAATAATTTTGAACACCGTTTGAAAGACTGTCTGTAAAATGTGCCATAGAGGGATGAACAGGAATATTAGCTGGTTTGTTAATAATCAGCATAGTTTCATCTTCAAAAACAATTTCTAAATTCATTGGAATTGGTACAATATTTTGACTTTTTTCTTTAAAAGAAATATCAACATAAACGGTATCATTGTGTTGCACTTCTGTATGGAGAAAGGCATTTTTTTTGTTTAAAAAAATTTTTTGTTCTCGTTTTAATTTTAAAAGAAGTCGATCAGAAATGTGAAAATGGCATTTTAGTACTTCTTTGACAGTTCTGTATTTAGTTGATTTGATTTTATATTCTAGTTTCATAATAAAAATAGGATATCATAAAAGAAAGAGGTTTGCAAGAAAGTGTGAAGAGAGAGTTTACTTTTTGGTGCCTTTTTAAATGAAATTGACAAAATTGGCTAATCAATTAAGTTTAATATTTCTTTTGCAAGATGTATATTGTATAAAATTTGATTTTTATCGTGTTTATTTTTAGTATAACATATTATTTTTTCTATGATATAAACATACAAAGCTTCTAAAATTAATTTTTTGTCTTCACTAAAATATTGTGAAACCAAATGGATAATTTTAGAAGTTTTGTTTTCTTCTGATGCGTCGTTTTCTAATTCAGACCTTATAAATTGTGTGCATTCAAAAACTCTTTCTCCGATAATTCCATGCGGGTCAATTGCTTTCCAACCTGTTTGTGTTTTTAAAATGTTTTTGTGATGTAAATCGTTATGTAAAATATATTTTGGTAAATGCATGGTTTGTATTTTATGATAAATTTGATTTGCAGTATCAATCATCCATAAAATATCGGTAAAAAGAATTTTATTTTCAAAAGCATAATGAAATCTTTTGTTTAAAATATTTTCAAAAGTTTCAAATGATTCTTTACCAGTTGCTTGAATCAAAAGACCATTCGCTAATTTAGAAAAAATTTTTACTCTTTCTTCTAAGTTGTCTAAATTTTTTAAGGAATAACCTGGCGAAATTTTTTCCAATACTTGAACTTTATCAGTGGAAGAAGAATAATAAGTTTTTGCAACATAACTGTGGGAATATTGTTGCATAATATCAATTTCATGAGAAAGACCAGGTGTTCCTATTTTCAAAACTACATCACCATATAAATCGCATTTTGCAAATAGAACAAGATTTATACTTAAATTTTCGATTAATTCGATATGTTCTAGATTAAATTTTTTCTGATATTTTTCTATTAGAGTAGGGATGTTTTCTAACCATTTTTTTCCAGTTTCGCCATATCGATTGATTATTTTTATTTTAAAATTATCGGGTAATTCTAACATGATAAAAATCCTTTCATAAACTATTTCTTTGGAGGAAATAACTTGTCTTTATAAAATTTATCTGCCATGTAAACAGCGTCAAGTGGATTATGCATGAATACCACACATCGCACAATTCATTATAAAAACCTCCATTACTATTTTAATAAAATTATAGCAAAATATTGAAAAGATAGCAATAGATGTGATAAAATAATTATACTAAGGAGGTAGCTCATATGGATTTTAAAGGAAGAGCTAAAAATTGGGATAGTGATGCTATGATAAAGCGAAGTAAAATAATTGCAGATAAAATAAGTGAAATAGTAGGCAATGAAAAACAAAGCTCTATACTAGATTATGGTTGTGGGACAGGACTAATTGGGTTTGAATTGAGTGATCAATTTGAAAAAATTACTTTGATGGACTCGGAAAAAGAAATGTTAGATGTCGTGAATGAAAAAATTGAAATTTATCAAACGAAGAATGTTGTTCCAGTGTTAAGAGATTTAACGAAAGAAGATTATAACGAAGAAAAATTTGATGTAATTTATACTTCTATGGCACTTCATCATATATCAGATATAGAAAATATAATTCAAAAATTTTATGATTTACTAAACGAAAATGGAATTTTGTGTGTAATTGAATTAGACAAAGAAGATGGGAGTTTTCATGCTAATGAAAAAGATTTTAATGGGCATAACGGATTTGAACACCATTTCATGGAAGCGGTTTTTAAAAATATTGGCTTTTCTAATATAAAATCTGAAACATTTTTTCATGGTGAGAAAAAATATGAAGAAAAAATAATTCCTTATTCTTTGTTTTATATGATTGGAAAAAATAAGTAAAATTAAAATGGAGAAGTAACTATGAAATTAGAGAATGAGCCAATCAATATTTTTGATTTTGACGGAACTTTAACAACTGAAACTTGGCCAAAGTTTTGGGTTTGGGTTGAGAAGTTTGGATATAATGGAACACAAAGAAATGATGAATTAGAAAATGCACTTAGGGAATATAGAATGCTAAATGAGGGAAGTGAACTCGAAACTTTTTTTGCCTTTTTTAATCATTTACTTGTTAGTAAGAATGAAACACTTACTGATAAAGAACTTATGGAAGGAGAAAAATTTATCCAATATAATCCAGGTGTAACTGAATTTATTAAAAATATGAATACCAAAAATTATATTGTATCTGGTGGTTTAAGAGAATTTTTGCAAAATCTAAAAATAGCAAAGTATTTTGAAGGAATTTATGGAACCCCTGTGCAACATAATAAAGATGGATTGATAACGGGAATTAGGGAAGTTATGACAGATGATAAAAAAATATTAGCGATTCAAGATATTTTGCAAAAGAATGATAGGAAAGAAAATGATTGCCAGAATATTTATTATATTGGGGATGGTTATAGTGATGCACTTGCCATGCGATTTGTTCATCAACATGGCGGAAAAGCAATTTTTGTTCATCAACCAAATGAAGAAGATGCTTTGTATCAGGCTACGAATGCCATTTATCAAACTTTAAATAAAGATGGAATCGTAGATTTTTGTTGCGTTGCTAATTACAAAAAAGGAAGTGAACTTTTTAATCTTTTAATACGAAAATTAGGGTGAAAGGAAAAAACATGCAAAAAATAGTAATTGTAGAAGATAACAATCAAGTACGAGAAAATCTAAAAATACTATTAGAAAATAGAGGTTATAGAGTAAAAGCAATTTCAGAATTTGAGGAAGTTGCTCAAAAAGTATTAGAAGAAGAACCACATTTGGTATTATTAGATGTCAATTTACCAAATCAAAGTGGCTATGAAATTTGTAGTAAAATCCGAATCAAATCAAAAGTGCCGATTATTTTTGTAACCAGTAGAAATACTTCTATGGATGAATTAAATGGAATCATGCTTGGTGGGGATGATTATATTGAAAAACCATATAATGTACCAATTTTATTAGCACGCATTCAAAATTTATTAAACCGAACTTATGCCAAAGAAGAAGAACGCAAATTGACTTATCAGGGAATTGTTTTAGATATTTTAAAGTCAACAATTATGTATCAGGAAAAAGAATTAGAATTAACAAAAACAGAATTGAAAACCTTACATTATTTTTTTACCCATCAAGATAAAATCATACCAAGAGCAGATATTATTGATTTTTTGTGGGATAATGGAGTGTATGCTGACGATAATAGTTTGAGTGTGATTGTAACACGTTTAAGAGAAAAATTGAAAGAATTAGGAATCGAAGAATTGATTGAAACCAAGAGAGGACAAGGATATAAAATATGAGATTCACGAAGTATATGAAAGATAAAATCAATGCTATTTTAGGATTTATAGGTTATACTTTTATCATAGTAGCTTATTTAAAAGCAATGGAGATTCAAGAGAATGTAATTGGAATTGTGATTTCTATTTCATGCGTTTTTTTTCTAGTCAGTTTTTTAGTGAGTTTTTGGCGAAAAAGTACTTATCTAAAAAATATCAGTAAAATGATGGATGATTTAGACGAAAAATATTTAATTTCAGAAATTATGGAAAAACCAAGAAGAGAAGAAAATTTGGCGTATTTTCGTATTTTGAAAAGAGCCAATAAATCCATGCTTGAAAATGTTACAAAAGCAAGAACGGCTCAAAAATCATACCAAGAATATATTGAAAGTTGGGTGCATGAAATCAAAATTCCGATTACATCTAGCAAATTGCTATGTGAAAATCATCCATCAGAAGTAACCAAGAAAATGGAAGAAGAAATCGAAGTAATCAATAATTATGTTGAACAAGCCTTATTTTATGCAAGACTTCGGGCAAGTTTCCAATGATTTCATGATACGAGAAGTGAATCTAGCAGAAGTTGTGAGAAATGTGCTTGCGAGAAATAAAAAAATCATGATTCAAAATCAGATGAAAGTAGAAATCGAAGATTGTGACATGACGGCTTATACAGATGAAAAATGGCTGGAATTTATTTTAAATCAAATTATGATAAATAGTATTCAATATAAATCTCAAAAAAATCCAGAAATAAATATTGAAATAAAAGGATGCAAGGAAAATGTGAAATTATCTATAAAGGACAATGGAATTGGTGTCAAAGCAAGTGAGATTGAACGAATCTTTGAAAAAGGGTTTACAGGAACCAATGGTAGAAGACAGAAAAAATCAACAGGGATTGGGTTATATTTATGTAAAAGATTATGCGAAGAATTAGGTATGGATTTGGAAGCAGAAAGCAAAGAAAATGAGTTTACAAAAATGACAGTTATCATTCCCAAAAATGAGAAAATAAATAAACCATAAAAAGATAACCGCGTGCCTCGAAATTGCATGAGGCACGCGGTAGGAGATTTTTAATAAAAATAAAATTTGTTTGAGAAACCATCATTCTCATAATTGGAGGAACCGAAAGCAACATCGAGTGAATTACAAAGTTCGATTGGTGACATACCAGCAGAATCAGTACTGATAAGGCACGCAGATGTTTTTTTCAGTTTCATAGCTTCCCGCACAGTTTTTAAATCTGCGATAATTTTTGAAAGTTTCTGGCAATCTGCTTCGATTTTTGAAGCATCGATATAAGGAATCCACATTTTCGGCAAAAGATTGCCTTCTTTGGATTTAATATCTTTTTGCATGTCGTAAAGCCGATTCAGCTGAATCGTAAACTTACTGATTTCTTTTGTTAAGACCCTGATTGCTCTTTTCCGTCTTGCATTTGTCATAATATTTTTCTCCTTTTCTATGTAATATTTATAGATAATTAAATTATATCAAAATTTACATAAAATGTCAAGTTTGAATCTTACAAAACTGTAAGATTCAAGCAAACTACTTCTATAGAAAATCGATGCAAAACAAGTTATACTTAAATTAACCTTGAAGTATAAGGAAAATTTAAGAAGGAGTGATTCGTTTGAAAAAAATATTGAAAGTGGAGCAAATCCAGAAATATTACGGAAATAAGGACAATCTAACAAAAGCCATTGACGACATTAGTTTTGATGTAGAAGAAGGCGAATTTATTGGCATCATGGGAGCCAGCGGAAGCGGAAAAACGACGCTTTTGAATTGTATTTCTACCATTGATACGGTAAGTTCAGGTCATATTTATTTGGAAAATCAAGATATTACTGAAATCAAAGAAGAGGAAATTGCCAAATTTCGAAGAGAAAATTTAGGGTTTATTTTTCAGGATTTTAATTTACTTGACACCTTAACCATTGAAGAAAATATTGCTTTAATTTTAACCATTAACAAAGTTTCTGAAGCAAAAATTGAACAACGCATTTTAGAAATTGCAAGAAAGTTGGGAATTGAAGGAATTTTGAAAAAATATCCTTACCAAGTTTCTGGAGGGCAAAAACAACGCTGTGCTTCCTGTAGAGCCATTGTCAATACACCTAAAATTATTTTGGCAGATGAACCAACGGGAAGCTTGGATTCCAAATCTGCTAGACAATTACTAGAAATGATGGAAGAGATGAACCAAAATATGAAAGCCACCATTTTAATGGTCACACACGACCCATTATCCGCAAGTTATTGTAGCAAAATTTTATTTTTGAAAGACGGAAGAATCTTTAATAAAATCCAAAAAGGAGAAAAAACAAGAAAAGATTTTTACCATGAAATTTTGGATGTATTAGCACTTTTGGGAGGTGATACCAGAAATGTTAGGTAAATTATCTTTTCGAAATGCCAAAAGACAAGCCAAAGATTATGTGATTTATTTTATCACCATTGTGATGGCGGTTGCGTTGCTCTTTAGTTTTAACTCCATTGCTGTATCGCAAGACATTGCAGAGCTTTCGTCAACTATGAAAAATTTTTCAAAAGCGATTATTGGCATTAATCTTGTTATTGTGTTTGTCATGGTTTGGCTGATTAATTATACGATGAAATTTATGCTCGAAAAAAGAAGTAAAGAATTTGGAACCTATCAAATTTTGGGAATTGAGAAAAAAGATATTTCCAATATGTTTACCATTGAAAATTTGATGATTGGTTTAGTTGCTTTTGTGGTGGGAACGTGCTTAGGGATTTTTATGTATCAAGTATTTTCTAGCATTATTATGAATATTTTTGCACAGCCATATGAAATTTCCATTGAATTTAATTGGAAAGCAGTCGAAATGACCGCTGGATGCTTTTTTGGAATATTTTTGTTGGTACTATTCAATAGTAGAAGAAAAATCAAAAAAACCAAAGTTTACGATTTGCTTTATGCAGATAAACAAAATGAGAATCACCACATTAAAAATGCGAAAGGAAACTTGTTTTTATTTGTAATATCTATCCTGTTATTTGTAACTGGTTTATGGTCGCTTGAGCAAGATTATGGCAATCCCAATTATATGCAAGGCAAAAACACAACCTTAGCTATTGTGCAATTTATTCTTGGTATTTATTTATTTTATATTAGTATCTCAAGCTTTATTGTAAAATATTATTTGGAAAATAAAACCAGAAAATACCAGAAAAACCATTTATTTTTATACCGAAATTTGACCTCTAAAATCAACACTATGAGTGTAACATTAGGCACAATTGCCATGTTATTTGCTTTTATTATGATTGGCGGAAATGTAGCACTACTCATGAATGGCATGTTAAACAATGAAATTGAAATGGGATATCCCTTTGAAATTATGGTTGCAAGTCCAGATGCTGACTTCTCAAAATACAAAGAATTCATCCAAAAAAATGCTAAAGTAACATCTATGTACGAATACCAAATGCACAATATTCCCAAAACAAATCTTTACAAAGCTTTAGAAGGAAGCATATTTGAAGGAAGAAGCTATGAAGGTTTTGACAATGTTTTAGGATTGACCGATTATAATCATTTAAGAGAAATGCTAGGACATAAAACGGTTTCACTAAAAGAAGACGAAATTATTGTGCAGTGTATGAAAACAGCTGAGAAATATTTTGAAAATTATAGGGAAGAAAATAGTAAACTTGAGTTGATTGGAAAAACCGTAACCATAAAAGAAATCAAAAGTGAGCATTTTGCGCAAGTTTCGTTTAATGGATATACGTATTGTATCATTGTTCCAGATCGTTTGTTAGAGGAAATTAAACAAATGGATTTAAAAATCGAAATGTCTCATTATGATGGTAGCTACAAATTAGTTGCTCAGACAGAAGAACCAACCACAGAAACATTTTATGAAGAATTATCAAACTATATTTTGCATGATGAAATAGAACAAACAGCAATCATTGATGGAATAGAGCAGAATTATACTTTAAACATTTCACTAGGAAATGTTAGTACAAGAGGCCACAGAGTAAATTTTACAAAATCTTTTTATACCATTATTTCATTTTTAGCATTTTATCTGGCACTAATTTTCGTTATGGCAACGGCTACCATTTTAGCCATTCAACAATTGAGCGATTCTGAAAAATACAAATATCGTTACGAATTACTCAAGAAATTGGGTATGGAAGAGCGTGAAATGAAGCAAATTATTTTAAAACAATTGTTATTTTATTTTTGTTTACCAATGCTGATTCCAATTTTGTTAAGTATTCCAACAGTACTGATTGTTGGGCAAATTTTTACAATAGCCATAACTGTAGAAGAAATTTTGAAAAATATGTTATGGGTGATTGGATTGTTTATTTTTGTCTATGGAATTTATTTTATTGCAACCGATGTGCAATTTGAACGAAATATTAATGGAAATCAATAGAAAAAGGCGCGGGAAACCGTGCCTTTAAATATGTTTTATTTCAAAAGTTGGAATACCTGTTGAATATGGTGCGATATCGTATTGTTGAAAATAAATAACCACCGCATCAGGTGTTAAATAAAACTGGTTCGGATTGAATGTTTCTATCACAAGACAACAATAATTATCAAAAAAGAAATCGCTACCTTTTTCTTGGATTTGCTGATTGATTTGTCTCAAAATTGAAAGTAAGTAATTGGGATGTTTCGTATAAATATCTGCTAAGCTAAGTTGCTGATAGCAAGCCAAGTTCCAAGTCTGAGAGGTTCGAATTGTTGAACCATGTGCCCCTCCAGTAAAAGTATATTGATCTTGAAATAAACTTAAAATAGGACTGTTTTCATTCGTAATTGTCGTATGGAAAACCAATTCATATACCATAATTGGATAACCGTTTTCGATATTGTAATCATATTGAATTTTGCTGTCAGAAAATAAAGTTTCTTTTGCATATTTTTCAAGTTCCAAAGCTTTTTTCAGATTCCAATCATTAAAGCGTCTGGTAGAATAACAATTGGAAACAATTTGTGGATATTCAATTTCATATTTGACAATCACTTCTCCTTTGTAAGTCAATTCATTTTGAATTATTTTTTTCTTTATTTTAACCATAAAAATCACCTAGATTATTTTATGCAAGAGGCATCAAATTGTTTAAAATCTAATTTTTAAAACAAATAACAGTTACAGACAACAAATAACGTTTGTGGGTCCTCGATTAAATAATTCTGCAAAGATACAATATAAGCAAAGGAGGGCGAGCCGAAGATGTATGAAATAAATTGTGAAGAAATGGGAAGAAGAATTTTTGAAAAAAGAAGAAAGAGGAAATTAACGCAGGAAAAAATGGCAGAAAAAGTTGGAATTGGTCCTTCCCATTTTGGGCAAATTGAAAGAGGAGATAATAAATGTAGTTTGCGTGTTATGACCAATATTGCAATCGAATTAGAAACCAGTTTAGATACTTTAGTCAGAGGAGTCGATGAATACAATGCCAATACAGCATTAACAGAAATATTAGAGAAAGTACCCAAAGAAAAAAGACCAATTTTTGTTAAAATGTGTGATACATTATCCGAGATGTTTCAATAAAAATAAAAGTGCCAATGATTTTATTGGTACTTTTTTTGCTTATCGTAATGCATTTTTTACTTTTTTGTGATAAAATAAAAAAGAATAAAAGATGGAGTTTTAAAAATGCAAGAAATAGAATTGATAAAAAAAATAACAGAACCAATCATAAAATGGTACCAAGAAAACAAACGAGAATTGCCTTGGCGAAAAGGAAAAAATCCATATCATATCTGGATTTCCGAAATCATGTTACAACAAACGAGAATTGAAGCAGTAATGGGCTATTATCAACGTTTCCTAAAAAGTTTACCGACCATGCAAGATTTAGCAAAAGTAGACGAAGAAAAATTGTTAAAATTATGGGAAGGTTTAGGGTATTATAATCGTGCGAGAAATTTGAAAAAAGCAGCGCAAATTGTGCAGGAAAAATATCAGGGAAGCATGCCTAAAAGTTATCAAGAATTATTAGAATTGCCAGGAATTGGTGAATATACAGCAGGTGCCATAGCTTCTATCGCATATGATGAAAAAGTCCCAGCAGTCGATGGAAATGTATTGCGTGTGATTAGTCGTGTGGTGGCAAGTAAAAAAGATGTTTTAGAAGGTAAAACAAAAAAAGAATTTACAGAAAAATTGCAAAAAATTATGCCAAAACAAGCGGGAGATTTTAATGAAGGATTGATGGAACTTGGAGAACGAATTTGTTTGCCAAATGGTAAACCAAATTGCGAAGAATGTCCATTGCAAGAATTTTGCTTGGCGAAAAAAGAAAATTTAACAGATTCCATTCCAGTACGAAAGATAAAAACGAAACGAAGAAAAGAGCAGAAAACCGTTTTTTTATTAGAATATAAAGGGAAAATAGCCATTCGAAAAAGAGAAAGTAAAGGATTGCTTGCGAATTTGTATGAGTTTCCCAATGTGGATGAAAAACTAACAAAGAAAGCAGTAGTTGATGTATTGAAAAAGTGGAATTTAGAGGCAAGTAACATAGAAGAAATAGGAATACATCATCATATTTTTTCACATGTAGAATGGGAGATGATTGGTTATAAGATTGCGGTAGAAATGATGAATGAAGAATTTATTTGGGTAAAGAAAGAGGAACTTTTGGAAGAATATGCAATTCCGGGAGCATTTGGGAAGTTTCGTGAGAAAATATTGGAATGATATTTTTATGTTAATGAAGTAAGTAAAAAAATGATTCTTTACTTGTATAATGAAATTGAATGTTATATAATAATAAAAAGGAGGAACAAAATGCTTTCAAAAATTTATTTAGATAATAATGCAACAACAAAATGTGATGAAGAAGTTATGAATAGTGTCATTCCCTATTTAAAAGAAAGTTATGGAAATCCGAGTAGTCTCTATGCTTTTGGAAAAGAGATAAAAAATAAAATTTCAGAAGCGAGAAAAAATGTTGCTAAATTGCTTCATGCAAAGGAAAATGAAATTGTATTTACAAGTTGTGCAAGTGAAAGCAATGTAACAGCAATTCTAAATGCTGTTAGAAACCATCCAGACAAAAAACAGATTATTACAACAATGGTAGAGCATGCTTCTATTATGGAAACAATGAAATATTTGACAACAAAAGGGTATCAGATTATTTATTTAGCGGTTGATGAAAAAGGAAGAATCAATTTAGAGGAATTAGAAAATGCAATAACAAAAGATACTTTACTGATTTCTATTATGATGGCAAATAATGAAATTGGAAATATTTATCCGATTCGAGAAATTGGGAAGATAGCTAAAAAACATGGTATTTTATTTCATTGTGACGCAGTTCAAGCAGTTGGAAAAATAAAAATAGATGTTCAAGAAATGAATATTGATACATTGTCAATATCAGGACACAAAATTCATGCTCCAAAAGGAATAGGTGTTTTATATGTTAAAAATGAGATTCCTTTTACATCGTTGATTTTTGGGCACCAAGAAAACAATCGACGAGGAGGAACAGAAAATGTACCATACATAATTGGAATGGGAAAAGCAATTGAGCTACTGTTGGAAGATAATGGAAAAGACAATCGAAAAATAGAAATGCTAAGAAATAAAATGGAAAAAAGGATTCAAGAGGAAATCGAAGATGTTTGGATTTATGGCGACTTAGAAAATCGTCTTCCCAATACTACAAACATTGCTTTTCAAGGAGTGAAAGGAGAAGAAATTTTGTTTGTTTTAGAAAATGAGGGAATCTATGTTGGAACAGGTTCAGCTTGTAATTCTCAAAATGCAGAGCCTTCCCATGTTTTAACTGCAATGGGAATTGATCTAAAAAACAGTTCTCCCATTCGAATTAGTTTGAGTAAATATAATACAGAAGAGGAAATAGATAGATTTGTAGAAAGTTTGTCAAGAGTAGTAAAAATGTTAAGGAAAATTAATTATGAGAAAAAATAAAATTTTTGGAATCAATCAAAAAGAGGATTGTCCTGGTGATGCGTTAATGAAATTATATCGAAACCATATAGATGAATTAAGGAAAAATGTGTTGTTTTCGAAATCCAGTATTGACTTTTTTAAAAAGATGGCGGATGTTGTAGAGAAAGAAAAAAGAATATTGACATTTTATTGGAGAGCGTTACCAGAAGAAGATTTGCCATCTTTAAAAATAAAGGTGCAAAAGAAAGATAAACAATATGAGTTAATTTATTTAAAGGAAAAAGTAAATTATCAAGAAAGGCAAAATGATTTTCAGGGAAGAGTAACGCTTAATATAAATCATAGTAACCTAAGAAAACTAAAAAAGGAAAGATAATGATTGATAAAAAGGAGGAAAAGGAAAGATAATGGCAGTTTTAGTTAATTTTAAAATATGCGATAATGACAAAGCGTGTAGTGGAATGGAAGCATGTCCCAATCGGTGTTTTTTCATGGGAAAACAATGGATTAGTTATTCATAATGAAAAGTGTACTTCTTGTGGTAAATGTGAAAAAGTATGTATGGTATCTGCCATTAGGGTTGCCAAAAATGAAGAAGAATATCAAAAAATACAAAAAGAAATAGAAGAAGATCCAAGAAACATTAATGATTTATTAGTGGATCGCTATGGAGCTAAACCAATTGATATAGCCATGATTGGAAGAGAAGAAGAAATAGAGAAAAAGTTAGAAGCAAAAAGACCAATGCTTGTTGAATTATACAACGAAGATTCTCTTATGTGCTTGTTGAGTAGTATACCGATGAAAGAAATTGCAGACGCATTTGATCAAGAAACAAGATACAGAAAAGTAGAAGTAAAAAAACAAGAGACATTGGAAAAATATCAAATCGAAGAATTGCCAGCTATGTTACTATTTAAATCAGGAAAATTAGTTGGGAAAATTGAGGGATATTATACAAATGAGCAAAAAGATATTTTCTTGGAAAAGATAAAAAAGATTTTAAATTAGAAGAGGAATAAAAAATGAACAACGAATACCTAAAATTTGCCAAACAAATAGCATACAAGGCAGGCGAAATTATGCTAAAATATTTTGAAACAGACAATGGAGCAACTTATAAATGTGACAAAACGATTGTTACATTGGCAGATAAAGAAATAAACAAATATTTGATTGAAAAAGTAAAAGAAAGATTCCCCGAACATTCTGTTGATGGTGAAGAGAATTCTTTTGGAAAAAGCAAATACGTTTGGGTGTGTGACCCAATTGACGGAACGGCTATGTATGCAAGACACATTCCAGTAGCCACTTTTTCGTTGGCTTTAGTAATTGACGGAATCCCAGAAGTTGGTGTAATTTATGATCCATTTTTAAAACATTTATATTCTGCTCAAAAAGGAAAAGGGGCATACAAAGACGAGGAAAAAATATCCGTTAATGCTATTGAATTGGAAGATAAAAGAGCAGTGAACCAATATGATATGTGGCCAAAAGCAGAATATAATATCTATGATGTGATAAAAGAATTGGGTGAAAAGACCTATTTTGTGAGTATTGGAAGTATCGTAAGGGCAAGCGTTTGTGTGGCAAGTGGAGAATTTGTATCGGCTATCTTTCCAGGAACAAAGCATAAAAATTGTGACATTGCAGCCGCAAAAATCATTGTCGAAGAGGCTGGTGGAAAAGTAACAAACCTTTTTGGAAAAGAACAAAGATATGACCAAGATATCAATGGTGCCATTATTAGTAATGGAAAAGTGCATGACGAAATTGTTGGAGTCATTAAAAAATATTGTAAATAGGAGAAAGCAATGATTGATTTAAAAAACTTACAAAAACAAATTTATCAAAATAAATTAGACAAAAAATTTAACGTAACCGATGTTAGCATGGAATTTGCCCTTACTTATGGCGAACTTCGGGGAAGCTTATGATGCTTATTGGAAGAAAAAAGGAAATGTTGGTGAAGAAATCGCAGATGTTGTAATTTATTTATTGGGACTTTCTGAAATATTAGGGATTGATTTGGAAAAGGAACTTTTGAATAAAGTAGAAATCAATAAAAAGAGGGTTTATAAAAAAATAGATGGCGTTGTAACAAAAGTGGAAAAGAAAGAGGAGAATTAAATAAAAAGTCAATACTAACCAAAAGTTTAAAAATCAATTTAAAATTATTGCAATTTTTAATTGATTTTTTTTTGGAATTGGCATATAATAAAACAGAAAGTTGTTAATTAACATTTTCCAAAACCTTAAAATAAAAGGTGATTAAAATGAAAAAAATAATTTTTAAAGGTTGTGGAACAGCCATTATTACGCCATTTACGAACGATGGTGTAAATTTTAAAGAATTTGAAAAAATGCTAGAAGACCAAATAGCCAATAAAATTGATGCAATTATTGTTTGTGGAACAACTGGCGAATCTTCAACAATGACATTAGAAGAAAGAAAAGAAACCATAAAATTTGCAGTTGACGTCATACATAACCGTGTTCCTGTTATCGCTGGAACAGGTGGAAATTGCACAAAATCTGTAATTGAAATGACAAAATATGCAGAAAGTGTTGGTGTTGACGGCGCCTTAATTGTAACGCCTTATTACAACAAAACAACCCAAGAAGGCTTAGTAGCGCATTATAAAGCGATTGCACAAGAAACCAGTTTGCCGATTATTTTATATAATGTACCAAGTCGAACAGGGGTTAATATTTTACCAAAAACATGTTTAGAATTATCCAAAATTGAAAATATTGTTGCCGTGAAAGAAGCCAGTGGAAATTTATCACAAGTCGCAGAAATCGCAAACCTTTGCGGTGATGCGCTAAAAATATATTCGGGAAATGATGACCAAATTTTGCCCGTCTTATCCATTGGAGGAATTGGTGTAATTTCTGTTCTTTCCAATATTATGCCAGAATTTACACATACTATGGTGGAAGACTTTTTTCATAAAAATTTAGAAAAAGCGATTTCAGCTCAGTTAAAAGCGATTCCGTTAATCCAAGCTTTATTTTCAGAAGTGAATCCAATTCCTGTAAAAGCTGCCTGTAATATAATTGGATATGAAGCAGGATTACCAAGACTTCCCTTACTTAAAATGAGCTCAGAAAAACAAGAAATTTTGAAAAAAGAAATAGAAAAATTAAAAATGCAATAAGGAGTTTGTGTTTCATGAATTCAGAAGAAGAAAAAAAACAAGAAGACAGTAATTCAAATTTAGTCAAAGTGGATGTTGATATTCAAGAGTTTCAGAGTATCATCAAAGACATCATAGCGAATTCAAGTGTGTTGTCCTTGAAAGAACATGTGCAACATATGAAAGGTTCTCGTTACCAGCATTGTTATGAAGTGGCATATTATACGTATATTCTTTCGAAAAAATTAGGATTGGACTATATTTCAGCCACACGTGGTGCGATGTTACATGATTTCTATTTTTATGACTGGAGAAACAAAGGTGTCGAAGGGCAAAAACGTTTTCATGCTTACAGACACCCTAGAATTGCTTTAAATAATGCGATTGAAAATTTCGAATTAAATGAAGTTGAAAAAGACATTATCGTGAAACATATGTGGCCACTTACCTTTCCGTTGCCACGTTTTTCAGAAAGCTATATTGTAACATTAGTCGATAAATATTGTGCGACAAAAGAATTTTTCAATTTTTTGAAATATAGAAAACATTTGAAAAAATTAAAAAGGTTAGAGAAAAAGAAGAAAGAAGAAAGGAACTTGTAATATATGAAAGTTTTAATCAATGGTTGCAATGGTAAAATGGGACAAGAAGTTGCCAAAGAAGTCAGATTTGCACAAGGAATGGATGTTGTCTGCGGAGTGGATAGAATGGATACAGGAGATAATTTGTTTCCCGTTTTTACGAAAGTATCGGAGGTTAATATCATTCCAGATGTGATAATCGATTTTTCTGTGCCACAAGCGAGTTTTGAAATTTTAGCATTTGCCAAGAAAAATCATATTCCGACCGTTATTGCAACGACAGGATTTTCAGAATCAGAAATGAAAAAAATTGAAAATATGGCGAAAGATTTACCAATTTTTAAATCAGCGAATATGTCTTATGAAATTAATGTAATGGCAAAAATCGTTAGTGAACTTGCGTTAAAATTAGAAAATTCGGATATTGAAATTGTTGAAACACATCACAATCGAAAAATTGATAGTCCAAGCGGAACAGCCTTAATTTTAGCAGACAGCATCAATGAAGCATTAAATCACGAAATGGCATATGAATACGATAGGCATTCAAAACGAGAAAAACGTACTAAAAAGGAAATCGGAATTCATTCAATTCGTGGCGGAACTGAAGTTGGAAAACATTCTGTGATTTTTTTAGGAGACAATGAAAGTTTTGAAATAACGCATCACTGTACTTCTAGAAGTGTATTTGCTAGAGGTGCAATAAAAGCAGCAGAATTTATTTTACATAAAGAAAATGGACTATATTCAATGAATGATATGGTATAATTTATAAAGAAAGGATAGAAAGAATGGAAGAAAAAAAGAAAAACAAAAAACCAATTGACAAAATGAAAATAGCAGAAAGAATTATTGCGATTACAGTTATCATTTTTATGTTATTCTCTATGTGTGGTACATTAATTTATTATTTAATCCAAAAATAAGGAAGTGAAAAAATGTTAGAAAGTATCAAAGAAATTTACCAAAATATAATTTTGGCGTACATAGAACAATTGTGTAATCAGCCACTTTTGCTGATTATGTCAATTTTTGATATTGTAGTTGTGATTTTTATCTTTTATAAATTATTTCAAATTTTAAAAGGAACCCGTGCTTGGCAATTATTAAAAGGAATCTTATTTTTAATATTGGGTACTTTTTTGAGTGATTTATTAAAATTAAGAATCTTAAACTATATTTTATCATCTGTTATGACGTATGGTGTATTTATGCTAATTGTTATTTTCCAACCAGAATTAAGAAGAGCTTTAGAACAGCTTGGAACGAACAAATTTAGCAAATTTTTTGGAATTGACAATGACGTAAATGCCAAAACAAAAGAAAATATTTATCGAATTGCTATTGCTGCTATGGAACTATCCAAAACGGGAACAGGCGCTTTAATGGTTATTGAAAGAGAAATTAAAATTGAAGATATTACGAATACAGGGATTTTAATGAATTCTGAAATTTCACCGCAATTGTTAGTTAATATTTTCGAACCCAAAACACCACTTCATGATGGAGCAGTCATCATCAGCAACAACAAAATTGCAGCAGCATCGTGTATGTTACCTTTAGCAGACGATAAAGATATTGCAAGAGAACTTGGAACACGTCACAGAGCAGCGATTGGAATTTCAAAAGAATCCGATGCCATTGTTGTAGTTGTTTCTGAAGAAACGGGAAAAGTGTCAATTGCAAAAGATGGAACTTTGATTGCAGATGTTAGAGAAGATGTATTAAAGAAAATTTTAATCAAAAATTTAATTGTAGAACCAAAATCAAAGCCAAGAAAAAAAGTAATTAGAAAAGAAAATGTTGTCAGCAAACAAGAAGAAGAGTAAGTTAGAAAAAAGTTTTAAAAAATACCCTATTTTTTAAAACTTTAATTTTTTTACTTGTTTAGCAATGGTTTCATAATCAAAAACGTATTTTTCCATTAATTCATTGAATCCTTTGGTGTGATTCTTATATTTTAAATGGCAAAATTGATGAAGAATGATAAAACGGATAATTTCATTGGAATATTGCATAATGGAAGGAGCAATGAAAATATTTTGATTGGAGCATTTTGCCAAACAATCTTCGAGTGGTTTGATTTTGAAATCTTCGGGTGCAAAACCAAGTAAATGCCTGATATCTTCCATAATACTTTCTAATTCTTCTTTGGCAATTGAAGAATACATTTTGGAAAGTGTTGCTTGAATGATTTTGGTTTTGTCTAAGTCAATATATTTAGCAGGTAAAACGATTTCAATGTATTTTTTTAATAAATTCAAAGTTGGATTTTTATGATTCGCATATTTTACAATTACATCATATTGTTTTCCTAAAACATAAACTGGTTTGGCATTTATTTTTTGTTTTCGGATATTCTCTGCCTCAATGTATTCTTGTAAATGCTTTAAAATCCAATTTTTCTTTTCTTCGACGATTTCTTGAATTTGTTTAGTTGTATAATACCAAGGAGCTTTGACAATGACTTCACCATTTTGAATGGAGATGTAGAGACTAGAATTTGCGGTTTTATCGACAGTATAGGTAATAACATCATTTTTGTTTTTTAATAAGCTCATTTTATCTCCTTTCATTGCAAAACTTTTGTTTGTATTATTTTATCGAAAAGTGAAAAAAATGTCAAGTATTTTCAGAAAAAATGTTCGGGATTTTTAAAAGAAATGAGCCCAACTGCAGTCTGCAATTAGGCTTTGGTTACTTTAATATGTTTCGGTTTTGTCATCATTTTCTTCTTTCTGTTTCCGTTTTATTTCTTTCAGTAAATTGTATACATAGAAGCGGAAGAATACTAAGAAGAAATAAGATAAAAGATAGGAGTAAAATTGCACTTTGTTCAGTACTGTTAAGATATTCAAGATTTGGAAACAATGTCGATATCATGAAAAATAGAAGCATGATACTTAAATGAGAAAATATTTCTAAAGCATCATTACGTGTTATCGTTTTATGTTCTAATAGAATTTCCACCACAATTTTTACCATAAAACGAAAAGTGCTAGAATAGTATACCCACACCAAAATGATTGGAGAGATTCCATCACGATTAATAGCATATGTAATGAAAGCTAAAGTCAGTGACAAGAAAAGGGCTAAAAGGTGTTGTGTTTTTGTTTTCCGTAAATCCATAATGAATTCCTCCTAAAATTAAAGTTATATATATTTCTATAGTTATATTATATCATAGTTACCATAAAATGTCAAGAATCTCTCTAAGCCATTATTGCAATAAAATAGACATAAATCATTATAAACAGTCAGAACGTCTTAAAATAATTTTTAGATATTTTTGCAGAGATTTTGAAAATGGATTGAAAAAGAATAAAAACTTATGGTATAATAAAAATTAACCATTAGAAGAGAAAAAAATAGGAGGAATGATGGAAGAAAATATTTTAGAAAAAGTTAAAGTATTGTATGAATCAGAAACGTTGCAAAAAAGAATTGCAGAAATGGCAAAACAAATCGATGAAGATTATAAGGGAAAAACCATTACAGTGATTTCAGTTTTAAAAGGAGCTGTATTTTTTACGGTAGATTTGGTGACCAAAATGAAAACACCAATTGAGTTAGAAGTGATGCAAGTTTCTAGTTATGAAGGAACAGAAAGCACACAAAAAATAAACATAAAAAAAGATTTGGATAACGATATTTCAGGAAAAGATGTTTTAATTGTGGAAGATATTATCGATACAGGTCATACCTTAAAACATTTAAAAGAATATTTAATGAGCAAAAACCCGAAATCTTTAAAATTAGCGGTTTTAGCAGACAAAAAAGAAAGACGTGAAGTAGATGTTGAAATCGATTATACAGGATTTGTGATTCCAAATAAATTTGTAATTGGTTATGGATTTGACTATAATGAAATCGGCAGAAATTTGCCATATATTGGATATATTGAGGTGTAAAATTGTTTCAGATTGAAGAAGAATTAAAAAAATTACCACAAAAACCACGGTGTTTATATCATGAAAGATAAAAACGATACTGTTATTTATGTTGGAAAAGCAGTTGTTTTACGAAATCGTGTGAGACAATATTTTCGTAAAAACAACAAAACAGCACGTATTGAAAAAATGGTTTCTTTAATTGACCATTTCGAATATATTGTGGTAAATAGTGAAGATGAAGCTTTGATTTTAGAATGTAATTTAATCAAAAAATATCGTCCACGTTTTAATGTTTTGTTGAAAGATGATAAAACGTATCCGTATATTCGTGTAGATGTAAAAGCAGATTATCCCAGTATTTTTATGACGAGAAAATTGCAAAACGATGGAGCAAAATATTTTGGACCCTATGCGAATTCAGGAAGTGCCAAAGAAATGCTTAGTTTTATTAAAGAACGATTTCAGGTAAGGCAATGTAAAAATTTTAAAAATAAGGACCGCGCTTGCTTGAATTATCATATAAAAAAATGTTTAGCACCTTGTATGGGCTATGTGAACAAGGAAGAATATCATAAGCAAATTGACCAAATTATGTTGTTGTTAGAAGGAAAAATTGATGTTATTATCAAAGAATTAAATCAAGAAATGATGCAATATGCAGAAAAACAAGATTATGAAAAAGCTGCCGAGATTCGTGACCGAATTCAAGCGATTGAGCGTGTTTCAGAAAAGCAAAAAGTATCAAATGTTTCAGAACATAATATTGACGTAATTGGTTTATACAAAAATGAAATGACGGTTTGCATCGAAATTTTCTTTATTCGTGGTAGCAAAATGATTGGGAGAGAACATTACTTTTTTGATGATTTGAGAGATATGGAAGAAAGCGAAATTATGGCTGGTTTTATCAAACAATATTATTTCGAAAAAGAAGATTTGCCCAATAAAATTATGATGCGTTTTGCATTAGAAGAAAAAGAGACGATTGAAAGTTATTTATCAAAAAAGGCGGGTAGAAAAGTAACATTAAAAAGTCCGCAAAAAGGCGAAAAATTAAAGTTTGTGGAAATGGCGGAATTGAACAGTAAAATTACATTGGAAAATAAATTGAAGGATAAAAGTGAGTTATTATTGGAATTGAAAGAAGTGTTGCAATTGGAAAATTTACCGCTGAAAATCGAAAGTTTTGATATTTCGAATATGGCTGGAAATTTTGTGGTGGCAGGCATGTGTGTAGCACAAAAAGGAGTGATAAAAAGAAATTTATCAAGGCGTTTCAAAATTAAAACAGTAGTGCGGACAAGATGACCCAAAATGCATGCAAGAAGTAGTTTCAAGACGTTTGAAACATTCACTAGAAAATCCCAATGGTGGATTTCGGAAAGCTTCCTGATTTGATTTTAGCAGATGGGGGAATTACCCAAATTCGTGCAATAAAAAATGCTTTGAAGGAAAATCAGCTAGAAGACAAAATTCCAGTTTTTGGCATGATAAAAGATGATAAACATTCCACAAAAGCCTTGATAAATGAGGAAAGAAAAGAATTTGAAATTTCAGAGAATTTGTTTCATTTCATTACAAATTTGCAAGATGAAGTGCACAAAACAGCCATTGAATATCACCGAAAAGTGCGTGACAAAGAAATGACAAAATCCAAATTAGATGAAATTACCGGCATTGGAGAGAAAAAAAGAAGTTTATTACTGAAAAAATTCGGAAGTATAAAAAAACTGAAAGAAGCGGATGTGACTGAAATTGCAAAGGTAAAGGGAATTAATTTGAATTTGGCAAAAAAAATTAAAGAAGAATTGTAAAATTTGCTTTGCTATTTTTATATTTTGTGATATAATATCAAAATACAAAAGAATTTTTAGGAGAAATTATGGAGGAAAAACAAACCAAAAAATTTGAATTAAATACGAAAATATTAGAAAATTTTGACCAAGTTATGGCAACTAAGTTAGATGAAATTGAAGAATTAAAAATTACAGGTCTAGATAAAACTTCAAAATTATTGAATATTATTAGTTTGTGTGCGAATATAAAAACGTTAATTATTGAAGGTGACCAAAGAATTAATTCAGATAAAATATTGACGAATTTATTTCATCCAGAAAAGCTAGAAAATCTTGTGTTAAATGATGTTAAAATTCCGTCAACGAATAGTTTGAAAAAATTGACTAACTTAAAAATGATTTCTTTGAATGATATTCGATTTTGTCAAATAGACAAATTTTTTCGTGGAATTGTACATCCCGAAAAATTAGAAATTATCAATGTTTCTAATACGGATATGGGCAACCATTCACTAGAGGTTTTGAGTGATTTTACGAAATTGAAATATTTAAAATTGGAAGGCTTAAAAAACGGAAGGTTAAGTAATTTAGAATTTTTGAGAAGAAATCCAAATCTTCTAAAAATTGATATGATGAATACTTTGGTTGCTGTATCGGAATTAAATCATTTGCTTCAGGGAAGTTTTTCAAAAAATATTGCAGTTTGGTTAACAGATGCTAAAGGTAAACAAATCAAAAATGCTAATTTGAAAATAGAACAAGAGGTTTCGGAAATTACAATTTTGAGTAGCGATTTAGAAAAAATAGCAAATGACGTAAATTTATGTAGAATTCGTCGCATTAATGTTATCTTAAAGGAACCATTGAAAAACTTTGAAACCTTACAAAGTTTAGCAAATTTGGAAAATGAAAAACACATTATTTTAAACGATTATTCGGCTTTGGATGTAAATCAAGCTGAAAAAATAAGAGATATTTTTCATTTAGAAAACTTAGAATTTGTTGATGAAAAAGGAAACAATCAAATTACCATTGAAGCCTATATTCAGATGCGCAAAGTAATAGAAAAGGTGATTGATAGTATTTCTAATCATGTAAGTAATGTAGAAAAGTTTTTAGAAATTTATCAATATTTAGGAAAAGAATTTAAGGTTTCTATGCAAGAATCTAATTTGGAAAATAAGATTTGTACTGCATTTGAAATGTGTCAACTTCTTCAAAATTGTTTGAAGGAATTGGGGATTGATTCGAATATTATAGCAGGTAAAGAATTAGAAAATGATAAAAAGCATTTTTGGAATCAAGTAGAATTAGAAAAAAAATGGTACAATGTTGATTTAGTACTAGATATCGAAAATCTCAAAAAAAATAGGACAGAATATTGTTTAATTGGCGACAAAGACTTTTTTGAAACGCATACTCCAAAAGCTGGTAAGAATAATTATTGTCCTGAAGATTTTAACCCTAAATTGATTCATGTATTTTTTAAAACGGGTCTATTCAAAGAAAAATTAATTGCTTCTTATATCGAAGTAGCAATTGAAAAAATAAAAAAATTATTGAATTTTAATAAAAAACAGGAAGTTTTGGCTTTGCCAGATAAAATACAAGAAGAAGATAAAAACTAGAAATATTTACATAAGGAGAGTTGTCTGAGTTCGGTTTAAGGTACCAGTCTCGAAAACTGGCGTAGGATTTTGTCCTACCGTGGGTTCAAATCCCACACTCTCCGCCATATTAATTTAGGTTTTCTAAAAAATGTGTAAATGTTTCACTTGACAAAACCAAAAATAAGATGTATACTAATTAGGTGAATTTTGTAAAAAAGGATTCATTCCAAATAAAATATAAATTTTAAGTATGAACAGTACTTAAAGAAACCAAGTAAGGAGGGATAAAAATGGCACAACCAAAAAGAAGATGGTCAAAAAGAAGAACAGGATTACGTAGAGCAAACTGGAAATTAGAAGAAACTACAAAAGGAACATGTTCGCATTGCCACGAACCAGTATTACCACATAAAGTATGTTCTAATTGTGGATATTATAATGGAAAAGAAGTAATAACCAAAAAAGCTAGTAATGAAGATTAAAAGAGTTAAGGTCATAGGCCTTAATTTTTTTGCAAAAAATATTGACAGAAATGGAAATAAGTAGTATACTATTATTAATAATTGAAAACAATCTTAAACAAAAAAGAAAAAATGAAAACAGGTAGTTGCTGCTACCTGTTTTTATTTTATAAAAAAGACTGAATCAATTTAAGAATATATGTAAAAATTTTAGAATGCTTTTTCTCAAATTCTATTGTAATTTCTGTTTGTTTTTTAGTCTTAGTTATTTTTTCTTTTGTTTTAAAAACAATCCTAAACATCCATATCACCTCCTTTCAAGAATGTGAAACGATATTTAAAAATTTAATGGAAATGTTCTTAAGAAAATAAGAACGTTTGAAATAATTTTTTATTATTATAGAACGAAAACCAAAAAATTGCAAGAGAAAAATAAATTTTTTGTTCTAAAAAAAATTTCCTTGCATATATATTAATAAATAACCCAGAAAGGATTTAAAAAATTGAATCATATTCTAAAATATTTCCCAGATAAAATTGAGAAAAAAATTGCAGAAGAAATTTTGGACAAGATGGATAACTTAGAAGAAATCAGACTTCGTACCCAAAGACCAATTATTTTGAAGTTTAACGATGGTGATAAAATTATCAAGCACACAGTAACAACCGAAGAAATTTTATCTTGTTTGCAAATGATATGCGAAAATTCGATTTACACCTATCAAAACCAAATTTCAGAAGGATTTATTACCATAAAAGGTGGACATCGTGTTGGAATTAGTGGTTCTTGTGTTGTGGAAGAGGGAAAAGTAATTAATATTAATTATGTATATAGCTTAAATTTCAGAGTGGCAAGACAAGTTGTAGGAAGTAGTAATAAATTATTAAAGCATGTTTTAAATTTGGAGCAAAATAGTGTTTACAATACTTTGATTGTTGCTCCACCGGGAGCTGGAAAAACGACTATTTTGCGAGATTTAATCAGGCAAATTTCAAGTGGGATTAAAGAAGTCAAATTTAAAGCATTAAATGTTGGCGTTGTGGACGAGCGTGGTGAAATTGCTGCATTATACAAAGGGATGCCGCAAAATGATATTGGCATCAAAACTGATATTATTGAAAACGTTCACAAAAGCATTGGTATGCGAATGCTAATTCGCTCGATGGCACCCAAAATAATTGTTGCAGACGAAATTGGAAACAAAGATGATATCGAAGCCATTGATTATGCAGTTTGTTCTGGTTGTAAAGGGATTTTTACTGCTCATGGAAGTGCCATTGAAGATGTCATGTTAAATCCAGTATTAAAAACATTGTCGAACAATCATATTTTTGATAAATTAATTTTCTTAGATACAGAAGCAAAAGGAAATATAAAAGAAGTATATGAAATTAATAAAAAAAATACGACCTATCAAAAAGTAGGAGATAAATAATGTTCGTTTTTTTGAAAATCATAATTTTATTTTTTATCTTAATCATTTGTACAAGCATTGGTATGCTAAAAGCCAAAGTGTATAACAATCGCGTGATGGAATTAAAAAAAGTAAAAAATTCGTTAGAAGTTTTAAAAAGCAAAATTGAATTTACGTATGAACCGATTCAAGATATTTTTCAAGAAATTTCTAATATAGTGTATGCCAACCAAGCCAATATTTTTCAGGAAACTGTGAAAAATATTGGAAAATTCGGCGTTACAGAAAGTTGGACTAGAGCCGTTGAAAAAAATGCGGATTTGAATGAAGAAGATAAATCCACCATTAAAATGTTTGGCAAATTATTAGGAAAAACCGATAAATCTGGTCAAATTAACGAAATTAACGTAACTAGCAAATTATTGGATACCCAAATTGAAAAAGCAGAACAAGACAAAGACAAAAATTACAAATTGTTCAAAACCTTAGGAACCGTTGTTGGTATCGGTTTATGTATTATTTTGATATAAAATCACACAAAAGAAAGGAAAAAAACATGGATGTCAATTTATTATTTAAAATTGCAGGAATCGGAATTATTGTAGCTGTCTTACATCAAATATTAAGCAAAGCGGGCAGAGAAGACCAAGCAATGATGACAACTTTAGCTGGTATGGTAATTGTTCTTACCATTGTCATTAAAGAAATTAGCGAACTTTTCAATACAGTAAGGACGGTGTTTGATTTATAATGGAAGTTATCAAAATCATAGGCGTTCGGTTTTATTACATTAATCATTACAATTATGTTAAAAGAATATCGAAAAGATTTTGCCATATTTTCGGTTTTAATGGGTGGAGCCATTATTTTGTATATTTCACTGGATACCTTAACTGGCATTATCGATTTTATCAAACAATTAAGCAAACAATGCAACACCGAATTTATTTCTGTTTTACTAAAAATCACTGGAATTTCCATTCTTGCCGAATATGCTGTCAGCATTTGTAAAGATAGTGGCGAAACCAGCATTGCAAACAAAATTGATTTAGGAAGCAAAATTATCGTAATTTCCATGTCAATTCCTGTCATTTCAACAGCACTAGAATCTTTAACCAAATTATTACCGTAAAGAAAGGAACGAAAATGAATGAATTCATGAATTCCCAAAAAAATATTCTTGGCATATCGGATTTTCTACAAAGTGCTTCTACCTACACAAAAGATACTTTTCCAGATTTAGACATGGACAGCCTTTTTTCCAGTGCCATTAATGGCAGTATTTCCACTAATTTTTGGACAACCAGTATTCTAAATTTTGCACGGGCAAGAAGTAAAACTTGCTTTACAACTTATGATTACGGTTTTAATCATTATCATCATTCATAGTTTGTTCAAAGCCATTATCGAAAATTTGGGAAATCATTCCATTAGCAAAATTGTTTATTTTATTCAATATTTAATCATTGTTACACTCATAACCGACAGTCTTATTTCCATGATTGATTTAACCCGAAATTCCATTCAAGAAATTGTCAATTTTATGAATTTACTCATTCCACTTTTATCAACCTTAATGCTCACAACAGGCTGTATTACAACCACAGGAATTGTTCAGCCAATCATTTTATTTATGATTAGTTTTATCGGAAATTTTATTGCCAATTTCATCATACCATTGCTTCTTATTTCCATGACACTTCGGAATCATATCCAACGTTTCGGACAAAATACAAATTGACCGATTATCCAAATTTTTAAAATCTTCCATTGTTTGGATTTTAGGAATTATTCTCACCATTTTCGTTTGTTCGTTATCCATTGAAGGAACATTAAGCAGTTCGGTTGACGGAATGACAGCCAAAACTGCGAAAGCAGCGATTTCAAATTTTATTCCCGTTGTAGGAAAAATTTTAGGAGATTCAGTTGATAGTATCATTGGTTGTGGCAATATTTTAAAAAATGCGGTTGGCGTGATTGGTGTGATAATTCTCATTCGGAATTGTCATTTTACCAATTTTGAAATTGAGCATTTTATGGATTTCGTTTTATATTTTGTCTGGTGTGTGTGAAGTGGTTGCCGATGAAAAAATCGTCAAACTAATTGCGCAAATTTCGGATAGTTATAAAATTTTATTAGCCATTTTATTTTCCGTATCAGTCATGTTTATGATTGGCATTACATTAGTTTTAAAAATTACCAATAGTAGTTTGATGTATCGCTAAAAGGAGGAAAAATGATTGCGTTTTTGAAAAGTTGGTGTGAAGGAATTATTGTAGCTGTGATTCTTTCCCTCATGATAGAAACTATTTTGCCAGAAGGAAACAACAAAAAATATGTCAAAGTCGTAATTGGCATTTATTTGATTTTTACAATATTAAATCCTCTTTTGGGAAAACTAAATCCAGAAATTGAATTCAAAAGCAATTTTGATTTACCAAGCATTGAAACTTCCGCCAAGCCTAATACGCAAAATATCCAAGAACTTTATACCAATGGCATAAAAGAAACCTTGAAAAATAAAATAGAAGAAGAATTCCAAGTCAAAGTAGAAAAGTTAGCAATTTCTTATGATGAAACTTACGAAAATATTGAAAACATAAGCTTAACCATTCAGCCAAGTGGCGTATCGGAAGTCGAAAAAGTAGTAATTGGAAATGAAACACAACCAGAACCAACAAAGCAAAATTATGAACCAATCAAACAATATATTTCTGAAAACTATGAAGTGGACAAATCCAAAATAACAATTCAATAAAAGAAAGGAAGGATTTTAGATGGAAAAATTCAAAAAAATGTTTCAAGATAAAAATAGAAAAATTGAAAATTTAGTGGTATTTTTAGTAATTTTAGTCATAACTTTAATCATTATTAATAAGATTATAAAAGGGGACAACAAGAAAGAAACCAAAAATTATTCTAACGCAGAACTCGCAACCACCAATTCAAATCCAATCGAATCCGATAATTTAGAAACTAGGTTAGAAAATATTTTATCCAAAATAGAAGGCGTTGGCGAAGTATCTGTGCTACTTACATACTCCGAAAGTAGCAAAATTGTTCCAATTTATAATGAAAACACCAGCAAAAGCGTTACCGAAGAAACCGACACGTCTGGTGGTACAAGAACCATTGAATCAGAAGATATTCAAAAAAATGTGGTAACCAATGCAGAATCCAATCCTGTAACTGGAAAAACCATTCAGCCCACCATCGAAGGTGCTATTGTAACAGCAAAGGGTGCTAGTAATTCCAAAGTGAAAGGCAATATTATTTCAGCTGTAGAAGCCGTAACAGGATTAGCAACCCATAAAATCCAAGTATTCGAATCAAAAAAATAAAAATAAAAAGGAAAGGATGAAAAGGATGAAAAAAGAAAATTTAAAACACATTGTTTTAATCGTAACAGCCATTTGCTTAATTGGGATTGGTTATTTAAATTATGATTATGAACCAACCGTAGAAGTGGCATCTCTTGAAAATCAAGTGGATGAGACGACACTTCGGAGATGTTCAATTAGTAAATAGCAATGCTGTAAAAGAAGGGATTGTTCCGAATGAGGAAGAAGAAACGACACAGACGAATAGCAATACCAATTCCGATGAATATTTCACGAGCACTCGTTTAGAACGTGAAACCATGTATTCCCAAATGCTAGAAACCTATCAGAAAATGGTAGATAGCAATGAAATTACCAATGACCAAAAAGCAATTGCTATTCAAGAAATCAACCATATTACCAATTTAAAAAATGCCATTATGATTGCTGAAAATTTAATTAAAAACAAAAATTTTGAAGATGTGGTAATTTTAGTCAGCAACAATACAGCAAGTGTTATTGTCAAATCCAGTAATTTGAATGCAGAGCAAATTGCACAAATTCAAAATATTGTGTGTCGCGAATTAGGAATGGAATCCGAAAAAATCAATATTAGTCAAAAATAGGAAAGATGCAAAAATTTTACTAGCATATTTGAGCTTTAAATCATCCAAAATAGAATTATAAAGTCAAGACAAAAAGTCAAACTTTATAACGAAAAACGTGAATTTTTACGAAACAAATGGAGGTTTAAAAATGGCAAAGAAAATATTTGGAATTTTTGCTATTTTAATCTTTTCTCTATGTTGTTCAGTTTGTTTTGCAAATGAAGATAACAATTCAAATGTAAATTTAGGAGAAGAAATTACAGATTCAATTAACAAAGCAGGAGATAGTGTAAGAAATGTAGCAGATGATGTGATGAATGGAATAGACGGAAATCGAAATAATAACAATAATAATAACACAAGAATTAATCGAAACAATAATCGAGATGATAACATTTATGCCAATGGATATAATGCAGTACGAACATCAGTAGACGAAATTGCAACAGGAAATATGTCTACAACAACATGGATTTGGATTATTTTAGCAGTAGCAGCAATTATCATTGTAGCAATGGTATGGTATTATGCAGTACAAAATAATAATGATGACTAAAATGACAAAAAATCACTAAGTTTTTAGTGATTTTTTGTGCTTCTAAAAAGAAAAGACCCACCCAAAGACAAGTTCGTCTTGTGGGGTGGGTAAAAAAATTACATCAGTTTTTTTAAGAGCTCGGAATCTACTGGCTGTAAATCTTCTGGTGTTCGAGGAATTTCGGTATCTGAAACCTTGCTGATTGTTCGATTAATGAGCGTTAAACAATCCAAAAAGCCGTTGTTTTCGTTTGAGATACGTTTACTACCTTTTGATAACTGTAAAAGAAAATCCTTTAAAAAGTTTTGAATTAGTGAGTCTTTATATAAGTCATGACTCGCTTTTCCATATTCAGCTTCGTAATCCATTTCTCTAGTACGAATCTGAAATTCTACTGGAACACCTAAGATAAGTACTGTTATATGAATAGACTGGTACTTTTTTGCAGGTTTTGGTTTTTGAATATAATCCTTTTGTTCGATTACTTCAAAGCCTTTCTCTTCCAAAAATGCAATGAGATGTGCTTGGAGTGTGTAACAGTATTTAATACGTTCCTTTTCAGAGCAAACCTTTGCTGTTTTATCGACAACTAAACGGAAACCATGAAAATCTTTCAAAGGATTTTTTTTCTCAATGGCGTTCAACATGTCTGTCAGATACCGCATGGCTTTGATAGTTTCTTGCTCAGAAAACGCTTTAAAATCATCAATTTTTTGGAAGCTGTTGATGATATTTTTTAATGTTTTTGTCATGACAAGTTTGTAAAGGATTTTTGCAGTAACACTCCGAAATCCTTTTTCTCTGCCTTTACAAAATAGAACTAAAAAATCATTATAATACTCGACTTCGTCTAAGAACTCGTGCATCAGCGAGTTGAGAAAATTTTTTGTTTTGGTGTTTGTGTAATTTTGCAAGAATGTTAAGATGCTATTGGCATGGTATTTGTCTGATTGATGACCCTCAAGAGTAGAGGACGCATACAAGAGTCTGGCGTTTTCCCGGCAGATGCATTGCAGAGATTCATTGTTATTCATTACATGTTCCAAAAAGCGATTTTTGTAATAAGTCGGAGAACAAATCTCCTGACAAAAATCATTGAAAAATTTTTCCACTACTTTGTCTACAATTTTTGTTACATTTGTTGCCATAATATTTTCCCTTTCTTTTCTAGCCCGCATTGGGCGATATTTTTTATTTTCAATGTACATACTTACTCTCATTATACCATATTTTACATAAAAAGTCAAACTGAACACAAAAATATGTTCGGTTGATAGTATAAAAAATCCTTTTTTGGGAAATACTACTTCAAAAAGGAGATAAAAAAATGGAAAATAATAATTCAATTTGGAAAAAAGAGGGACAGAATAATCGAAAATTTCGAACCTTAGAACAAAATATAGAAACCGATGTATGTGTGATTGGTGGTGGAATTGCTGGAATGTCGGTTGCTTATTATTTGGCGAAAGAGGGAAAAAAAGTAGCGGTTTTGGAAAAGGACAGAATTTGTTCTAAAACAAGTGGTGGTACAACAGGGAAAATTACCAGTCAACATCACTTATTTTATAATTATTTAATTCAATCGCAGAACAAGGATTTTGCAAAAAAATACTTAAAAGCAAACGAAGAAGCCATTCAAAATATCGAAGAAATTATCCAAACTGAAAAAATCGATTGCGATTTTGAACGAAAAAGTGCTTTTGTTTGGACAAAGAATTTGGATAAATTGCAAATGATAAAAGCCGAAGTAGATAGTGTCAAATCACTTGGCAAAAACCCTAAATTTACCAATGAAATTGAAATTTTGGGCAAAATTGAAGGTGCCATTGAATTTGAAAATCAAGCACAATTTCATCCTGTGAAATATGTCAATGGTTTGGCAAAATCGATTTTAGAAAATGGTGGAGAAATTTTTGAAAATACAAAAGTGGTAGAGTATCAAAAAAGAGATAAGGAATTTACCATTTTGGCAGAAGCAGGAGGAAATACCAAGCAAGTAAAGGCGAAATATGTGGTGGTTTGTACAAGGTATCCGATTTTTAATGTGCCAGGATTTTATTTTTTAAAGATGTATCAAGAATTGGAATATGGAATTGCGATAAAAACAGATACGAAATTAAAGGGAATGTATGTGTCTGTTGAAGTTCCGACGATTTCGTTTCGTGATTATGAAGAAAACGGAGAAAACTATATTTTAATTGTAGGAAATGGTCATAAAACAGGAGAAAAAACGGAAGAGAATGGATTTGAAGTCTTGGAAAATTTTGCGAAGACGTATTTCCCTGATAAAGAAATTGTGTATCGCTGGAATGCAGAAGATACAATTGGTTTGGATAAAATTCCTTATATTGGAGAATATTCCGAAGTGCGAGAAAATATGTATGTAGCAACAGGTTTCAAAAAATGGGGGATGACAAGTTCCAATGTTGCAGCAAATTTGATTACTGATAAAATCATGGGGCGTAAAAGCCAATATGAGGAAATTTTCAATAGCACGAGATTAGAGGCAATTAAAAATCATGAAGAAATGAAAAATATGCTAAAAGAAGTTGGCGAATCGGTGATTATGCCAAGATTAAAGGGTGAAAAAGGCAAGAAATATTGTGCCCATTTGGGATGTGAAGTAACGTGGAATGATGTGACAAAAACATGGGATTGTCCTTGCCATGGAAGTCGTTATGAGCCAGATGGAAAATTGGTTGAAGGACCAAGTGTTTACGATTTGAATTAGAGTGAAATTTCTTTGCCTTTTAAATAAGATAAAAATCCGCTATCGGTTGTAAAATTAAATTTTAATTGAAAACTACAAAGCATTTGTGTGGATTTTTTAAATTTTTTATTGATTTCATTTTTTCCATATTTTCCGTCTCCAATAATGGGATGTCCAATATGTGCCAAATGGGCGCGAATTTGATGCGTTTTTCCTGTGTGAAGAAGAATGTCCAGTTCGCTTGTATTATTGACTTTATTTTCTGAAAGAACGGTATATTCAGTGATAATTTTTACGTAATTTTTTTTCGGAACATCGGAAAGATAAACCAAACTTTTTTTGCTATCTTTAAAAAGATAGGCAGTTAAGATGTCGTGTTTTTTTGGAAAAGAACCAATAACAGTTGCTTTATAATGTTTTTCAATTTCGTGATTTTTAAACTTTTGGAGTAAAATTTGAAGTGCGATTTCATTTTTGGCATATAAAATCAACCCAGTTGTATTACGGTCTAGGCGATGACAAGGTTCTAAATTATTACCGAATTGATTTTTGACAAGGGTTGTAAACGTTGTTTCCGAATGCGCATTTTCGGTTATGGCGATACCAGATGGTTTGTTTAAAACAAGAATATTCTCATCTTCGTAAACCACTTCTAGCAGATGGGAAAAACCGAAAAGCAACTCGTCTACGATAAAAATTGTGAGTTTGTCGTTTTCCTGAAGAAGCACATTTTCAGATATTCGTTTTCCATTTAAACGAATATCTTTTTGACGAAGTGCTTTGTATAACGTGTTTGGCTTTAAATTTGGAAAGGTATTTAACAAAAATGTATTTAATTTTTTTTGATGATATTTTTTGGTTACAATAATTTCTTTCATAAAAATATTATAACGTGTGTAAGAAGAAAAATCAAGCAATTGTGCAGTTCTCTTTCTTTTTTTAGAAATTTTTAGAAAACACTTGATTTTTTACAAATAGTATAGTAAAATAACAATAATACCACTTACTTAGTTTAAGGGAAAAAACCTACCTTAAACCCAGTTTGTGGCAAATAGAAAAAAATAGGAGGAATGAAGATGACAAAGGAAAGAAAACAAGAAATCATCAATACTTATAAAAGAGAGGAAAACGATACTGGTTCACCAGAAGTTCAAATCGCTCTTTTAACAGAAAGAATTACAGAATTAACAGAACATTTAAAAATTCACCAAAAAGATAATCACTCTAGAAGAGGATTATTGAAAATGGTTGGTAAAAGAAGAAGTTTGTTAAAATATTTAGCAAAAAAAGATGTTAATCGTTACAGAGAAATATCTGAAAAATTGTCAATTAGAAAAACAATATAAGAATAAAAAGCCTATTGCTTCAACAAGCAATAGGCTTTTTGATGGCATTGGTTTGACATATGTGAAAAAGTATATTATAATAACATAAATTTTATACCCAAAGAGGTACATAGAAGGAGGGAAACAACTTGTTGTCAAACGAGAAAGAAAAGCGAGAGATTTTGATGCGGACTTATAAATCGCAAATGAAAGCTTTTGGCAAAACCAATTTTCAAAAGAAGTGGTTGGCAGGAGAATGTAGCGGAAAAGAAATTGTATTCTTTTTAGAAACAATGGAATTAGAAGAACAAATGGAATTCATTGAGAAAATGCCACACAGCGAATTGGCTAAAATAATTCCAATTAATCCAAGAAGAATTTTGATGGATATTATAACAGAATTTTTAGAGGAAGAAATTTATTTGGGGGAAATAACGAGTTTATTTGAAACCATAGATTTGGAAGGAAAAAAATGTCTGATAATAGCAATTTCAGAAGGAAAATTGGAAAAAATGATTTTGTTAAGGAATGTCAAATTTTTAAGAAATTTCGTGAGATTTTTGAATGATTTAAGTGATTCAAAAACGTTTGGACTGGAGGAAGAGGAGATATTTCGGAAAATAGCAAAGTTATTACAAAATGAGAGAATTACGTCGCTACTTCTTCCTAAATTGAAAGGAAAAGTACTGCGGAATGTTCTGTGTATGATGCGAAATCAAGAGCAGGTTTTTTCTATATGTAATTTATTGGTAAAATGGAATAGAAAAGACCAAATTCTTAGTATGTTTGAGGACAAATTGGAATTTAAAATGCGAGGGGGAGAAAAACTTTGTAATGAAATTTTGGATGATGCTTTGTTTAATTTTGAGCAAGAAGATCTTTTAGAATTTTACAAACGATGTTCAAAAATGGTAAAAATTGAATTTCTTGAGCGCACTTTTTTGGAAACTTCTCAAAATTTGTTCGCAAAACAGAAATTGAAAATTGGCTTTAAAACGGTTCTTGAGACGTTGAGAGAAAGAGATGAAATATCTCCTTTAGAAAGTTTTTTTCTGGATAATTGTAAAGTAGATGAAAAAGAAATCTATCGCCCACAGTAAGGCGATAGATTTTTTTGAATGAATTAGAAAGGGTTTGATTGGTGTGGAATTTTTATTTTCCATTTCTGTAAATTTTACTTGCTTTTTTGTAAATTATGTAGTAAAATAAAGTCAATTATTTATTTGAAATAGTAGCTTGTGCAAAGTTTAAAAATATGTGAGAAATTTTGGATAGCAAAATTTCACTTGCTTGTAAAGAAAATGTTTAAGATAAAGTTTAGCATTTTAAACTTTGTAGAGGTTACCTTTCAAATGAATAGTGAAATATTATTTTAGGAGGTAAAATATGGAAGTAAAAAAATATTCCATGGATTTAGCAGGAAGAGAGTTGACCATTGAAACTGGAAAATATTGTGGTTTAGCAAATCGGAAGTGTAACAGTTCGCTATGGCGATACGGTGGTTTTAGTCAACGTAACAGCTTCAAAAGAACCAAAGGAAGGAATTGACTTTTTCCCATTATCGGTTGATTATGAAGAAAGATTGTATGCAGTTGGGAAAATTCCAGGTAGTTTTCAAAAAAGAGAAGGAAGACCAACGGAAAAAGCGATTTTAACGTCACGTGTGATTGATAGACCAATTCGTCCGTTATTTCCAAAAGATTTTAGAAATGATGTTGTGGTAAGTTGTTTGGTATTGTCAGTTGACCAAGATTGTTCACCAGAAATATGTAGTATGATTGGTTCATCTGCTGCACTTTCTATTTCGGATATTCCATTTGGTGGACCAACAGGTTCTGTAGCGGTTGGTTATGTGAATAACGAAATTATCATTAATCCAACGGAAAAACAAAGAGAAGAAAGTAGGCTAACTTTAACGGTTGCTGGAACGATGGACAAGATTGCAATGATTGAAGCAGGAGCAGACGAAATTCCAGATGATACAATGCTAGAAGCCATTAAAAAAGCGCATGTTGAAATTAAGAAAATCTGTGAATTTATTTCAAAAATGAAAGCAGAAATTGGAAAACCAAAGTTTGAATATACGCATTTTATAGTAGATGAGGAAATTTATAAAATTATTTCAGATGAATTTGGCAGTCGTATGAAAGCAGATGTTCAAACAGCGGACAAGCCAGAAAGAGATGCAAAAATTGACCAATTTACAGTTGATGTAGAAAATTGGTATGCTGAAAAATTTGGGGAAGAAAAGTTAGAAGAAGATAAAAAAGCAATAGCAGATGCTATTTATAAATTAGAGAAAAAGACAGTTCGTAAATTGATTTTGGAAGAACAAAAAAGAGTGGATGGCAGAGGAATTTATGATATTCGTCCGCTTTCTTGCGAAGTTGGTGTGCTTCCAAGAACGCATGGTAGTGCGGTATTTTCTCGTGGTAGAACACAAGTGATGTCAATTGTTACATTGGGAACAGCAAGCGAAGAACAAACTTTAGATGGATTGGATAATGAAGATTCTAAACGTTATATTCATCATTATAATTTCCCAGGTTATAGTGTAGGAGAGGCAAAAGCTTCTCGTGGACCAGGACGTCGTGAAGTTGGACATGGTGCTTTGGCAGAAAGAGCGCTTGTTCCAGTAATTCCAAGCAAAGAGGAATTTCCTTATACGATTCGTGTGGTGTCTGAAATTTTGAGTTCGAATGGTTCAACATCACAAGGAAGTATTTGTGGTTCGACTTTGGCTTTGATGGATGCTGGTGTTCCAATTAAAAAGCCAGTAGCAGGAATTTCAACAGGTTTGATAACTGATGAAGAAAATCCAGAGAATTATGTTGTAATCACGGATATTCAAGGAATTGAAGATTTCTTTGGAGATATGGATTTCAAAGTTGGCGGAACAAAAGATGGAATTACGGCGATCCAAGTGGATATTAAGGTTGATGGCTTATCCTATGAAGTGATTGAAGAAGCGTTTAGCAGAACGAAAAAAGCAAGAGCTTATATTTTAGATGAAATTATGTTAAAACAAATTGAGAAACCACGTGACCAAATTTCGGAATATGCACCAAGAATTATTAATATGATGATTAATCCAGAAAAAATTCGTGATGTGATTGGAACTGGTGGAAAAGTGATTAATAAAATTATTGAGGAAACTGGCGTTAAAATTGATATTGAAGAAGATGGAAGAATTTTCATTTATTCAAATTCAAATGAAGAAGCTGAGGCTGCGCAAATTATGATTGAAGAAATCACAAGAGAAATTGAGAAAGATGGAATTTATACGGGAAAAGTAGTCAGAATTGCGACCTTTGGTGCGTTTATTGATTTAGGTGGCGGAAAAGAAGGATTACTTCATATTTCAAAGATTTCAAAAGAGCGTGTCAATAAAGTTGAAGATGTATTAAAAGTTGGTGAGGAAGTAACCGTTAAGGTAATTGAAATTGATGAACAGGGAAGAATTAATTTGAGTAAGAAGGATTTGTATGAATAAATTGAAAAAAGGGTTGACAAAATCTGAAAATGATATATAATAAAAATATAAATGCATATGAAAAACGAAAATTTAGATTGCATAAAAAAATTAAAAAACTGGTAGTGTGGCCACACTACCAGTTTTTTCCTTAGAAGTTTAAAATGTCTTTTACAAGTTTTATGATTTCAAGTAGTTTTTTGATTATGTTGATAAAACTATGTAGTAGTTTTCTAAGTTTTTTCTTTTGTTTTGCCGAAAATTTAGATTTTTGCATATCCATATCACCCCCTTTCAATTGGGTTTTCTATAAAAATGCATTTTTTAATTTGGGAAAATTACTTTTGAATAAAAGTAATTCTGAAGTTAAATTTTCTGTATTATAGCATAGAATTTTTAAAATGTAAACAAAAATAAAAAAATATTTTTTGAAATTTTCCTACTAATTTTTTAATAAACTCATATAATAATTTTAAGAAGTAAAAATAAAATTTGTAAAAAAATGTTAAAAAGTATGAAAAATTACTTGAAATTTTATTTGGATATTGTTATAATTAATCTTGAGGATATATTTTTGTTATAAAAAGGAGAAAAAATGAAGTATTTGTATATATTACAACAAGCTTTGATTTGGGTGATAACGATTTATTGGTTATATCAAATCGTGATAAGCTTTTGTTCCTTAATTAAATTAAAAGACAAAAAAATGATAATCAATAAAAATCATAAATTTATGGCGATTATTCCTGCCCATAATGAAGAAGCAGTGGTTGCCAATTTAGTAGAAAGTTTGAAAGCGCAAGATTATCCAAAAGAATTATATGATATTTTTGTCATTGCAGATAATTGTACAGACGATACAGCAAACGTAGCAAAGCAAGCTGGTGCTATCGTTCTAAAAAGATTTAATGATAGCCAAAAAACGAAAGGTTTTGCTTTAAACTGGTTTTTGAGACAGAAAATTAAAGAAAATGCGGATTATGATGCTTTTTGCGTATTTGATGCCGATAATATTGTTGATAAAAACTTCTTAAAAAATATGAATAAAAAATTATGCCAAGGCGAAGAAATCGTGCAAGGATATCGTGATATTAAAAATCCAACCGATTCTTGGATTGCTTCTGGATATGCGATTTTTTATTGGATGATGAACAAATTTTATCATTTGGCAAGATATAACTTAGGCTTATCGCCTTTAATCAATGGAACAGGATTTATGGTGAAATTTGATGTGATAAAACCAAATGGTTGGGATACCATTACTTTAACAGAAGATATTGAATTTTCACTCATGAATATTGCTAAGGGAAGAAAATTAGGTTGGGCAACGGATAGCATTGTTTATGATGAACAGCCTGTTCATTTTGCACAGAGTTGGTCACAACGTTCTCGTTGGACAGTAGGGCATTTACAATGCATGAAACATTACACAAAAGATTTAGCAAATGGCGTTAAGAAACATAAAACTTTAATGAATTTTGATGGCTTATTATACATGTTTGGTATTCCGATGATGATTTTGACATTTTTATTATTAGGTGTAAATACTTTAATGTATGTTGGAAGTGAAATGGAATTTGCTGATTTGATTTGGAATTATGTAAGATATTTGGCAGCAACTTTTGTTTTACCAATCGGAACAGCAACAATTGTGATGCTTTTGGATAAAAGAGACATTAAATCGATGATAGTAGGTTTGCTATGTTATCCATTATTCTTGGGTTCTTGGATTTTGATTAATATAAAATGTTTGATTAAACCAAATACAAAATGGGAAAAAATTGAACATGTTAGAGATGTTAAAATAAATGATGTGGCATAAGGAAATAAAAACTGTTCATAAAAATATGAGCAGTTTTTCGGTTTTAAAAGAAAGGGAAATTAGATGAAAATTGATTTTGATTTACTTGAAAAACTAACTGAGAAAATATTTCAAATTTACGAAGAAGCTAAAAATATAAAAGAACTAGCAATAAAAAATAAAGAAGGAAATGATATTGTGACAGAAGTTGATATGTTTATGGAGAAAAATATCATTGAAATGATTAAAGAATGGTTTCCAGAACATTCAATTTATTCAGAAGAAAGTGGGGAAGAAAAAAATAAAAGTGAATATGAATGGTTTATTGACCCGATTGATGGAACCATTAATTTTGCTTCTGGCTTACCGTTTTTTTCGACTTCGATTGCTTTAAAAAAGATGGATGATACCATTTTAGGACTTGTTTTGGATTATAGCCAAAAAGATGTGTATTATGCTATAAAAGGTCAAGGCGCATTTTGCAATGGAAAAAAATTACAGGTTTCAAATTGTGATAAATTAAAAAATAGTATTCTATCTTTTTGTTTGACTTCACATTATCAAGAAGAACATATAAAAGATGTTTTGAAATTAGAAGAAAAATTGGCATCAAAAGTGAGAGGACTTCGATTAATTGTTTCTGGAGCAATTGAATTATGTTGGTGTGCTTCTGGAAAAATAGAAGGTGTGTTAAATGTAAAACCAAGTGTAGGATTAAGTTCAGCAGCTGGAAAATTATTTGTAGAAGAAGCTGGTGGAAAAATTAGCAATTTACATGGAAATAAAAGAGATAAAATAGATACTATGCTTGTTACCAATGGAAAAATTCATGATGAAATTGTAGAAATTTTAAATTAAGTAAAATAACTTGACTTTAAGAAAAAAGTTAGATATAATATTTTTAAATATAGAGTAGGAATTTAATCGTTAAGACTCAGCTAGACGGGAAGTTGCTAGTGAGGCAAGATTTTTGAAAATCGCGTATTTTGTTCCGCATTCCGCTATGGATAAGAATTTAAGAAGATAGTATCTTCTTTCTTTGTGGAGTGAATCTATAGAGAAAGGAGTTTTTTTATGTCAAAATCAAAAAAAATAATTTTATCGGCGTTCTTATTGGCTTTGCTAATTGTACTTTCTAGATTTGCATCAATACAAACGCAATTGCTTGTGATTAGTACAAGCTTTATACCAATTATGATGTCAGCGATTTGGCTTGGGTTCAAATATAGCACAGTAATTGCTGGTTTAGGAGATTTAATCGGAGCACTTTTGTTTCCGTTTGGAAGTTACTTTCCTGGTTTTACAATAAGTGCAGCGATTTCTGGTTTGATTTATGGGATTTTTTTGTATGAGAATCCTCAAAAAGAACCTCAGAAAGAATGGAAGTTTACTTTAAAATTAATCGTAAGCAGTGTATTGGTTTTGGGAGTTGTCAATATTTTTATTACTTCGATTTGGTTACATATATTATATGAAAAGGCTTATTTTGCCATTATTACGACACGAGTTTTAGCACAAGTGATTATGCTTCCGATACAAGTAATTGTGATTTATGGATTGAATAAATTCACTAAACCATTTATCAAAAAATACTTATGGGAGGATTAGAAAGTGAACTTAGAAGAGTACTTTTCATGTTTTTATGCAGGAACTAAAAATCCTTCGCTAGAGGTAATGCATTATTTTATGGAAGAATTAGGGCATCCAGAAAAAGATTTGAAAGTAATTCATATAGCTGGTACCAATGGAAAAGGAAGCATTACGGAAATGATGTCAAATATTTTGACACAATCTGGCTATCGAACAGGAAAATTTATGTCGCCACATTTGATTTGCTATAACGAAAGAATTGCGATAAATAATCAAAATATAACAGATGAGGAATTTGAAAATTTGATTATAGAATTAAATCCAAAAGTCGAAACATACAATCGAACGCATGATTCTAAGGTCACTTTATTCGAATTACAAACAACAATGGCAATTTTATATTTTGCCCGAAAGCAATGCGATTTTGTTGTTATGGAAACTGGATTAGGTGGATTGTTTGATTGTACCAATATTGTAAATGGAATGATTTCGATTATTGCTTCCATTGGCTATGATCACATGAATCTTTTGGGAAATACTTTGGAAGAAATTGCGATGCAAAAAGCAGGAATTATCAAAGAAAAGGGCGATACGATTTTTGTAAAACAGGAAGAATTTATTAATAAAATCATAGAAAAAACATGTAAAGAAAAAAAGAATCAATTGCATTGTGTTGATTTGAAAAAAGTTGAGGAAATTTCTATTCAAGAAAATGTTACGAAATTTAGTTATGGAAAAAATCGAAATGTAGAAATTAATTTAAAAGGAGAGAAACAAATTCAAAATGCGGTCATTTGTTTAGAGTGTGTTGCTATTTTGAAAAGTCAAAATATCGTAATAGCAGATGATATTATGCGTAAAGCACTAAAAACGGTCATACATAAAGGAAGATTTGAGACGATTTGTGAAAATCCTAAAATTATTTTTGATGGCGCACACAACGAACCTGCCATTAGCCATTTGAAAGATACGATTCAGTTGTATCATAAAAATGCCAAAAAAGTATTGATTCTTTCCATTTTTGATACCAAAGATTATCACAAAATTTTAGTACAACTTCTTGAAGAAGATGCCATTTTTATTTTTACGGACGGAAATGAAGAAGGAAGATTTGTGCCAAAAGAAACATTGTATGATATTGCGAAGAAAATAGCAAATCAGAAAACGTTGAAAAAGCTTAGCATGAAAGAGGCGCTTCAGGTTGTTAAGGAAAAATATAACGACTATGTAACGTTTGTAGTAGGTAGTTTTTATGTATATGAAATGGTTAAGAAAGAATTAGAGGGAAAAAATGATACAAATTAAAGATTTGGATTTTTGCTATGCTTCTGGTCAAAGCGTTTTGGAAAAGATTAATTTGGAAATAAAAGAGGGAGAAGTTGTTAGCATTATCGGAAGGAATGGTGCTGGAAAATCAAGTTTGGTGCGTTTGATAGCAGGACTTGCAAAACCTACCAAAGGAGAAATTTTAGTGGATGATATTTCTGTTCAAGATAAGAAAAAGGCAAAAGAGCTCAGAAGAAAATTAGGAATCGTTTTTCAAAATCCCGAAAATCAAATTTTGTTTCCAAGAGTTTATGAAGATATGGAATTTGCTTTGAAAAATTTGGAATTACCGAATCGCGAAATAAGAATTCAGAATGCTTTGCAAAAAGTGGAGATGGAAAACTATAGAGAACACGATACTTATGAATTATCTCTTGGGCAAAAACAAAGAATCAATTTTGCGAGTGTATTGGCAGTAGAGCCCAAATATATTATTTTGGATGAACCAACCACGATGATTGATTCAAAAGGAAAAGAGAAAATTTATGAGATTGTAAAAAATTTGAAAAAAGAGGGTTATACGATTATTTATGTGACAAATTTAATGGAAGAAATTATTTTGTCAGACCGTATTTTGATTTTAGAAGATAAAAAAGTGAAAACGATTTTTCCTAAAATAGAGATTTTTGAAAAGATAGAATTGTTAGAAGAAAGTAAGATTAAAATTCCAGAAATTTTAAAAATTATCTTGCAATTAAAAAAGCAAAATATAGAAATTCATTTAAAAGAATGGACTATAGAAGAAATGACAAATGAGATTGTGAGGGTGTGTGGCGGATGAAAAATACAGTAAAATTTATCTTTTTTATGAGTTATTTAATTGGGATTTTTTGGATAAGTCATTTCGCAATTTTGGGATTTTTATTGGTGTTTCATTTTTTGTGGATTCAGATTTTTTATCGAAATTTAAAAAGATTGCTCAAAGGTTTAAAAATTCTATTGCCATTTGTGTTTTTTACTGGATTGTTAAATACATTATTGGCAGATTGGATAACACGGTGGCTTAATTGCAGTTAGGCTTTTGATTGCGTATCAAATTACCTATCTTTTTTCGCAATCGATGACGACTTTGGAATTTGTTAGTGTGATTCAAAATATGTTGTATCCTTTGAAAATTTTTAAAATAAATCCAGAAAATATTGGTATGATGATGCGTATTGCATTTTGTGTTTTGCCTATTTTAAAAACAGAAATTGAGCAAAAACGCTATGCTTTGAAGGCAAAAGGAATGGAGCCTAAATTAAGCAATATAACGATTATGATAAAACCATTATTGATTTCCATTTTGCGAAGAACAAATGAAATGGAAAAAAGTTTGAAGGCAAAAGGATATGAGGAATAATGTTGAAAAGTAAAAAACTATTGACAAAATGAAGAAAAAGTTTTATGATATAAATATAAATAGTAAATTTAAGTGGAAACACTTTTATTTATAAAGGTAATATGAAACAAAAACACAGGTAGTCGCCACTACCTGTGTTTTATTATATGATTTAAAAGTTAAAAAACGTTTTTATGTTTTTCATGATTTCAGTAATCGTTTTTATCAAATTAAGTATGTTTACAAATTGTTTTTTACGTTTTTTTACTTTTTCATCTTTTGAATTTTTGGCAATATGAAACATATAGCAAAACCTCCTTTTCACGTATTTGCACACAATTCATCACCTCCTTGTGCAGGAAAAGAGAAGTCATATTTTTTTGTTTTTTTGGAAAAAGCTTTTAAGAATTTAAAAACTTTTTAAGAATTAATAATGAAGTAATTATACAATGCTAATTTTCAAAATGCAATACTTTTTCAATGAATTTTAATAATTGGAATTTATTGACAAAATAACTGCTAAATGATATCATACAAGTATATTAAAAGAAAAGGAGAGTGGTAGCATGAGTAATTACCAAGGTACTACTAAAGACCGGTATGAATTAGGGGCTATACGTCATAAGGGGTTCGGAACAGGAAAACCAACTGATTGCGAAGAAGAATTCGACTGGCCAAAGGACTGGCCATATTATACCTATCATGTAAATGAGAATAACAAAGAATTGATTCAAGAAGGTCCATTTTACGGTTAAGAAAAGTGCTTCTATTTAAAGAAGCGCTTTTTCTTGCTTAAAGAATTCATAGAAATTTCAATAATCTACCAATTTTTACTTGAAACCTGAAATTTTTTGTGATACAATAAAAAAGTCTAAGTTTTAGGCGAAATCAAAAATTACAAGGAGGTAAATATGATTTATTCAGAAGAAGTAGAACATATGTGTAAGGTTGCAAAAGGTGCAAAGCACGAACCAGCACCAATTCCTGAAGAAGGAAAATGGGTAAAAGCCAAAGATGTAAAAGATATTTCTGGCTTAACACATGGAATTGGGTGGTGTGCACCACAACAAGGAGCTTGCAAACTTACTTTAAATATTAAAGAGGGAATTATACAAGAAGCATTAGTCGAAACAATTGGATGTTCAGGAATGACACATTCAGCAGCAATGGCAGGAGAAATATTAGTAGGAAAAACCATTTTAGAAGCCTTGAATACAGACTTAGTTTGCGATGCAATTAATACAGCGATGCGAGAATTATTTTTGCAAATTGTTTATGGTAGAAGTCAATCTGCATTCTCAGAAGGAGGTCTTCCAGTAGGAGCAGGATTAGAAGATTTAGGAAAAGGACATAGAAGTCAAGTAGGAACGATTTATTCAACGAATGTGAAAGGTCCAAGATATTTGGAATTAGCAGAAGGTTACATAACAGAAATTGGTTTGGATAAAAACGATGAAATCATCGGATATAAATATGTAAATTTAGGTAAAATGATGGAAAATATCAAAAAAGGAATCGAACCAATGGAAGCCATCGAAAAAGCTTCAGGTCAATATGGAAGATTTGATGAAGCAGTAAAGAAAATTGACCCACGTAAGGAGTAATCGATGAAAATTTATTTTGCTGCATCTATTTATGGTGGAAGGGAATTATTAGAAGATTATAAAAGCTTGGTTATGGCATTAAAAAGTTATGGGGAAGTTTTATCAGAAGAAATTGTTGATACCAATCTATTACAAAAAGAAGAGAAAAATTCTCCAGAAGAAATTTATTTGAGTGATATTGAAAAAATCAAACAAGCAGATGTAATTTTTGCAGAATTAACGAATCCTTCTTTAGGTGTTGGCTATGAATTAGGTTATGCAGAAGCACATTATAAAAAGATACTAGGCGTTTATAATCAGACAATCAGAGAAAAAATTACACCAATGATGATGGGAAATAAAAATATAAAGATGATAGCCTATAAAAATATCGAAGAAATAATAAAAAAATTAGAATCATTGTTAGGTGATTGAAAGGAGAGAGAAAATGGCTTTATTTGAAAGTTATGAAAGAAGAATTGACCAAATCAATAAATGTTTAAAGGATAATGGTATTTCTTCTTTAGAAGAAGCAAAGAAAATTTGCGAAGACAAAGGGTTAAATGTTGCTGAAATGGTAAGAAATATTCAACCAATTTGTTTTGAAAATGCATGTTGGGCCTATACGGTTGGGGCTGCAATTGCGATTAAAAGAGGAGTAAAAACAGCATCAGAAGTGGCAAAATGTATTGGAGAGGGATTGCAAAGTTTTTGTATTCCAGGTTCTGTGGCAGATGACAGAAAAGTTGGTTTAGGACATGGAAATTTAGGAGCAATGCTTTTATCCGAAGAAACAGATTGTTTTGCATTCTTAGCAGGACATGAAAGTTTTGCTGCAGCAGAAGGTGCTATTGGTATTGCCAACAATGCTAACAAAGCAAGACAAAAACCATTACGAGTTATCTTAAATGGATTAGGAAAAGATGCAGCACAAATTATTTCAAGAATCAATGGTTTCACACATGTGGAAACAGAATTTGATTTCTTTACAGGAAAATTAAAAATTGTCAAAGAAACACCATATTCTGATGGACCAAGAGCAAAAGTAAAATGCTATGGTGCGGATGAAGTAAGAGAAGGCGTTGCGATTATGCATCATGAAAAAGTAGATGTTTCAATTACAGGAAACTCAACTAATCCAACTAGATTCCAACATCCAGTAGCTGGTACTTATAAAAAAGAATGTATCGAGCAAGGTAAAAAATATTTCTCAGTTGCTTCTGGTGGTGGAACAGGAAGAACACTTCATCCAGATAATATGGGTGCAGGACCTTCTTCTTATGGTATGACAGACACGATGGGAAGAATGCATTCAGATGCACAATTTGCAGGAAGTTCATCTGTTCCAGCTCACGTTGAAATGATGGGATTAATTGGAATGGGAAATAACCCAATGGTAGGTGCAACGGTTGCTGTTTCGGTTGCTGTTTATGAAGTTATGAAATAGAAAATCAAAAATGAAAAGAAGTTTTAGGACTTCTTTTTATTTTGCCCTTGAAAAGTTATGTAAAATGTGATAGTATATTTTCACAAATTTAAAGGAGTGAAAATATGAAATTAGTCAAATTAAATCAAGCGGAGGCTTTTGCCAATGGTGATAAATGTAAAGTTGTGGAATATCCATTAGAAGATAAGGATATTAATTGCGCAACAGCAGTTTTAACAGGAAGATATCCAGATAAAGGATATTGCGTAAATGAAGAGTGTAAAGAATTAATTTATGTGATAGAAGGGAAAGGAACATTAAATAAAAAAGAAGAAATTATTCAATTTGAGAAAGGTGATGTGATTTTAATTGAAAAAGGTGAAAAATATTACTGGGATGCAAATTGTAGAATTGTCATGCCTTGTACACCAGCTTGGTATCCAGAACAACATAAATTTATAAATGAATAATACAATTTTCGACTTTTCCGATAGGAACATATTGACTTTTTTATGAAAAAAATATATAATATTATAAGGAAAATAAAACTCTTACACAGAAGGGAGAAGCTTATGTTAGCTAAGGTTTGGAAAAAAGTATTGTTGGCAATTTGTATTTTGGCATGTATTTATAATGTTATGCATAAATTGCTAAGCAGAACATCTTTAGAATTTCAATTAGAAAGTGTCAAAAATCAAAGCAGTATTATAGATATGTTAAATACCAATACAACAAATACCACACAAGAAACGCAAAAACCTTCTGTTTCAGAAGAAAAAACAAACTCTGTAAACCTTAAAGAAAACACGAATTCAACTACCCAAAATATATCCAATAATACAATTGTTGTAATCTATTAAAAAATACTTGCATTCTATTTGAAAATATGGTATGATAAAAAATATTGTGAAAATAAAAAAAGAGAGGTGAAGAGAAATGAAAACAGAAATTCAACCCAATTATGTGATTTCAAAAATTATATGTGCTTGTGGAAATGTTATCGAAACCAATTCTACAAAAGCAGAAATGAAAGTAGATGTTTGCTCAAAATGTCATCCATTTTGGACAGGAAATTTAAAACAAAATACAACAGGGCGGAAGAGCAGACAGATTCAAAAAGAAATATGGTGTATAATAAAAAGTGTAAAAATTTTTTAAAAGTAATAGAAAAAACTATTGCTTTTTTTTTTATTTTGTATATAATAATATTGAATAAAATTACAAATGAAATAAAAGAGGAGAAAATTGAGGATGGAAGAAAAAGAACCAAATGCTATATTAATGGACAAACTAGAAGAATTAAGTGAGTTAGAAATAAAAAAGTCAAAAGTGTTAGCTGTTATTTTCCAGAAAACAACAAGAGAAATTATGAGTAAAAAAATGCAATCATTAAAATCTAATTTTAGAGAGCAAGCCGAATTTTATGGTCAAAAATGGGAAGATTATGATGCTATTTATCAAGAAATAGCCAAAAGATATGAGGAACAATTGTCGAAAGTATTAGAAAAATATCATGAATCATTTGTGAACATGTATTTAGAATTGCAGGAAGCTGAATGTAATCAAAAAATTGCAATGACAAATTTAAAAAAGAGTTATGAAATAAAACAAGAAATTTTAAAATCAGCAAATTTCAATAAAATAGAAGAATTTGAACGAAAAATAAAAGCTTGTTTGCAAAAGAAAGACAATTATGATGAAATTATTGAGGAATGTGAAAAAGAACTAGAAAAATGTACGACCAATTTAGAAAGCCAAATGAATGCTTTATTTGCAGATAAATTAAACCAAATCGCTTTAAAAGAAGAAGGAGCATTCGCAAAATTAATTCAAAAGATTAAAAATATGTTTAGCGGTAAAACAAAATTTAAAACATATGTGATAGAACCAATTGATATAGAATTGGAAATGAGGGACAGTAAATTGCCAGATATTATCAATGATATGCATCAAGACATTGTCCGATTTGTAGCAAAAATCAAACAAGCAAAAGCTCAGACAAATGAAATATTTAATCAAATGATGTAAGGAGAAAAACATGGGAAATATTGTATTAGATGGAGAAATGATTAACTTAAATACACTTACAATGGAAAAATTAAAAAACATTTTAGATAAGATAGATACAGAGGAATTAGTTGTCAAAGAAGAAATTAGTGAAATATTAGAAGAATTAGCGTAAGATAAAGGAGTAAAAAATGGATAAAGAAATCAATATCGATGAAATCAATGATATGATAGAAATATACAATGGAAATATACAGGATTTAAGTCCTGAAGATGCAAAACTAACACAAGAAAAATTTGAAGAAAAAAGAAAGTTATTAGTAGAAGAATTAGAAAGATTATATGAAACTGACCAAATCGGAAACTCTGGAAAAATTAGTATGCTAGAAACAACGATGAGTGAATTAGATGGTTTGTTAGAACAAATTTCAGTAATTTTACCAGAAGAGCCAGAGGAAGTGTTTGCTTTAGAAGCAGAAGAAGTTGATTTACCAGAAGAATCTACAGAAAGCGAATTGGAAGTGACGGAAGAAGTAACAGAACCTGAAAAGAATACAACAATTGAGTGGCAAGAACCTTCCGAAGAATTTTTACAATCTGCGCAAGAAATTGTAGGAGGAAGAGAGGGACTTCAAAATTTATTAGGTGTTGTAGAAGAAGGAAGTAGAACTGCAACGGCACTGATGCAAAAAATCAAACAATCGGAAAAAGAAATAGAATCCGAAGAAACTGAAAAAATACCAGAAAGAGAAGAGTATGATAAAGGCGAAAGAGTAAAATAATAAAAATGAGAGAACGCAATTGAAGCGTTCTTTTTTGTACTAAAAATCAATTTTATTGAATATATTTATTGCAAGAATAAGAAGGAGGTAAAAAGAATGTATTATCAAAATGGAAATTACATGCAAGATTTGAATTGTTATAATCAAACACCAGGGATGGGATATCAACCATATGCCAATACAAATTTTTCAAATCAAACAATGCCAATGAACAATAATCCAATGCCAATGATGCAAGCGAATTTGAATACGATGTATCCAGCAACTTATCGAATTATTTCACCAGTTATAACACAAGTGCTAAGCAATCATAATGCAGGATATTTAACAGAGGATGCTTTAAATAGTATGGTCGATACCGTTTACAATATTGTGGAGGGAGATATTAATTTGGGAGCAGATCGAAATCATACCAACAATTCAACCAATGAAAATTCAAATGCCAGTAATTGCGAAAGAAATTCGTCCACACCCCGCCAAAACGTTAATTCTACTACAACTAGCAGACCAGATTCGCAAAATGCATTGTTAAGAGATTTAATTAAAATTATGATTTTAAATGAATTAAATTGTCGAAGACAATCCAATTTCAATCCAATGTCTATGCAAAATCCAAATATGACAGGAGCGATGTTTCAATCGTATAATTTCTAAAATTTTGCGCATACTTTAAGTGTAAAACTTAAAATAAGGAGAAATGAAAATGAGAGTAAAAGATTGTATGTGCAAAAAAGTAGTGCAAGCAACTTCAGATACAACATTAGACAAAATTGCTAAATTAATGCAAGAAAATGATGTTGGTTGTGTTCCTATCTGTAATGAAGAAAAAAACGTGATTGGATTTGTCACAGACCGAGACATTATCACGAGATGTGTAGCGACGAATCAAAATTGTAGTCAAACAAAGGCATCAGATATTATGACAACAAAGGTAATTAAAACAACGCCAGATACAGAAATTGATGAGGCAACGCAGACAATGTCGCACAACCAAATTAGAAGATTACCTGTAATTGAAAATAACCAAATTGTTGGAATGCTTACCATTGGCGATTTGGCACAAAGTCAAAAGATAGAGCCACAAGAAGTGGGAGATACGATGGAATGCATTTGTGAATGTAAACATCATCATGAATAAAAGGAGAGTGTTAAAATTGGAATATAAAACAATTATAAAAAAAGTTTTTTGGATCGTCATTATTTTTGGAATTTTTATATTAGCAGCAAAACTTTTTAAGTTTTATATTCCTTTTTTAATTGCTTATGTGATTTCATTACTGGTAGAACCTTTCATCAAATGGATTCACAAAAAAACAAATTTGAGTCGAAAGACAAGCAGTATTTTAGTGCTTGTCAGTGTTTTTGTGATTTTAATAGGATTAATTGTATGGGGAGCTATTCGATTAATTTCCGAAAGTACAAATTTACTTGGTGCCTTAAATACATATTTGGAAAAGGCAATGGAGTGGAGTAATTCTTTGCTTAAAAAAATTGATATGGACAAATTATCCTTATCCGATAATGTCAAACAAATGATTCAATCCACTTCTTCAGATGTTTTCAATCAAGTTATTGCTTTTTTAAAAAGTACATTAACTGGCTTATTAGAAGGCTTAAAATCCGTTCCTACTATTTTAATTTATGCAGTGATTACGATTCTAGCAACGTATTTTATTACCTCTGACAAAATTTATATTTGGGACAGAATGGAGCATCATATTCCGAAGAAAATATTGGGAAAAATCAAACTAAAAATGGAGAAGATAACAACATCACTAGGCAGTTACTTGAAAGCCGAAATGAAATTGATTGGAATTTCATTTGTACTTGTATTGATGGGACTAAATATTTTTTATTTGATGGGAATGAACGTGGGATATCCTTTATTAATGGCGCTATTTATTGGATTTGTGGATGCCTTACCTATTTTAGGTTCAGGAACGGTTATGGTGCCATGGAGTGTGATTTTGTTTTTGAATAAAGAATATTCAGTAGGATGCTCGATTTTAGGATTATATATTTTCGTATCTGTGGTAAGGCAATTTTTAGAACCCAAAATTATTAGTAGTAAAATTGGAGTACATCCGTTGTTTACACTAATTGCGATGTATACAGGCTTCAAATTAATGGGAGTGATGGGAATGTTAATTGGACCAATTGTGCTAATTATTTTGAAGAATATTTTTGAAAATACGATTGATAAAGGAATTGTGAAATCGATTTTAGAAGAATAAAATAGGCGAGAAATCACTAAAATAATAGCTGATTTCTCGCTTATTTCTTGCCTGTTTGTACGATGCATTAAGCTTTAGCTTTAGGCCTTTCTACGATGAACTGGAAAAGTTCATCGTCGCGAATGTCTTTCCTGTAAAAGAAATTCTCCGTATTACAAGATGGACACTGAAAGCCTAAAGCAAATCCCATAGGGAAAGGGTAAAGCTTTTTGGCTGTCACCATAAGTGGCGCTTTGCAATTTTTATTCTGGCAGGTGGCATACAGATGAAAGATCATGTACCGATTTAATAAATTTTTCATAGGCTTCTTCTCCTTCTATAAAGTTAACTATATAACAACAAATTAATTATAACATATTTTACATAAGATGTCAATTTAAAGCGTAATTTAAGAGGTAGATAAATTTCTAAAAAATACTTGAAAAATTCTCTAATAAAAGATATAATGAAAAAAAGAAAAAACAAAAGTAAAAAATTGGAGGAAAAAGATGGCTACAAGAGATAAAAATATATGGGTTTTATTAATATTTATTTTATCTGGCTTAGTAATAGGAGGACTTTTAGGCGATTTAGCAGCACGTGTTGATTGGCTTTGGTGGCTCGGATTTGGGCAAGAATTTGGTTTAGAAAGTCCGTTGGTATTGAACTTAAATATTCTAAAAATAACCTTTGGATTTATGGTAAAAATAAATATTGCAAGTATTATTGGCATAGGAATTGCATTATTCCTATATCGAAAAATTTAAAATTTGAAAGTAGGAATTTTGATGTTAGATATTTTGTTAGATTCTATAATAGATAGTTTAAAATTAGTTCCATTTTTATTTATTACATACCTGATTATGGAATATTTAGAACACAAAACTTCTCATAAGCATAAAGAACAAATGGAGCAATCCGGCAAAATGGGACCGGTCATTGGCGGATTGTTAGGCGCGTTTCCGCAATGTGGTTTTTCTGTATCAGCTACAAATTTATATGTTGGTCGTGTGATTACGCTAGGGACCTTAATTGCAGTTTATTTATCTACTTCCGATGAAATGATACCTGTTTTTTTATCAGAAGCAGTCCCATTTTTGGTTATTTTAAAAATATTAGGAATCAAAATTTTGATTAGTATTTTGGTAGGAATTTTGGTGGATTGGTTTTTTAGAAAGAAACATTCGGAATGTGAGATTCATTTAATGTGTGAACACGATAAATGTCATTGTGAAGATGGAATTATGAAATCTTCTATTAGACATACCGTTCAAATCACGTTATTTATTTTTTTGATTAACCTTATTTTAAATACATTAATTCATATTGTAGGGGAAGAGACAATTGCGCATTTCATTTTAAAAAAACCAATTTTAGGTCCTATGATAGCAGGAATTGTTGGCTTAATTCCAAATTGTGCTGCCTCGGTTATTCTTGCTGAATTGTATCTAGGGAATATGATTTCTGCGGGAACGATGATAGCTGGGTTATTAGTTGGTGCAGGAATTGGATTATTAGTATTGTTTAGAGAAAATCATCATACAAAAGAAAACATAAAAATCGTTTCTATTTTGTATGGAAGTGGTGTTTTATTTGGGATTTTATTAGAAGCAATGGGACTTGTTTTGTAAAGGGGAAGCAGGAATGAAAAAAACGAAGCGAAAAATTTTTGAAACTTCGATGAAGTTGTTTTCAGAAAAAGGATATGATGCAACCAGTATTGAAGAAATAACAGCAACAGTTGGTGTAGCTAAAGGAACGTTATATTATCATTTTTCAAGTAAAGAAGAAATTTTCAATTTTTTAGTGGAAGAAGGCATGAAACTGTTAAAAATGAGCATCGAAATTAAAACTTCGAAATGTGATGCCACGATTGATAAATTAAAAGCAATTGTACTGATTCAATTAAAAGGAATCAAAAAATATGAAAATATTTTAACCATTGTGATGAGTCAAGTTTGGGGAAATGAGCCGAGAAATGTACTTTGCAAGGAAAAAGTGATTGAATATATTCAGGTGATTCAGAATATTATTGAACAAGGTTTTACAAAAGGAGATATTAAATCTTGTGATGCAGAAGTTTTAGCTTGTGAACTTTTTTCACTTACTTGTTCGAGTTTGATTTACCGAAGAAAAGCCGAAGAATTTGAAATCGAAAAGTTATATCAAGAGTACGAAAAAATATTATTAAATAAATTGGGAAACCTTTAAATAAAGAAAGGAAAAAATAAAAATGGATACCAAAATATACAAGGGGTGTGAAAGATTATATTCAATAGAAAAAGTCAATAATTTGAAAGAATTATTAGAAAGAACAGAAAAGTTATATGCAAACAACATAGCTTTCAAATTTAAGACCGATACACCCGATGTTTTAAAACATACAACTTATACAGAATACATCGAAGAAATTAATGCATTAGGAACTGCAATGATTAGTTTGGGATTAAAGGGAAAACGCATTGCAGTGATTTCTGAAAATCGTTATGAATGGACACTTACCTATTTTGCAACTGTAAATGGAACAGGGGTGATTGTCCCATTAGACCGTTCGTTATCAGAAATTGAAACAATTAATTTGATAGAAGCCTCAGAAGCAGAAGCGATTTTTTATTCCAATAAATATACAGAAGTCATGGAAAAAGTCCGCAAAGAAAAAATTGGAAATATTCAATTTTTTATATCAATGGATGCTAAAGAGAGTACAGAGGAAGTGTATTCCCAAAAAGAATTAATCCGCATCGGAAAAGATTTAATCAAAAACGGTTCGAGGACTTTTGTGGATAGTCAAATTGACAACGAAGCAATGTCGATTATGTTATTTACGTCTGGTACAACTTCGAAAAGTAAAGCAGTTAGCTTATCGCATAAAAATATTTGTACTAATTTGTACGATATTGCCTCCGTTTTTGATGTGAATGAAAACGATACAATTCTGTCGTTTTTGCCACTTCATCATACGTATGAATGTACAGTAGGTTTTTTGTATCCAATCTATGTAGGTGCTTGTATAACATATTGTGAGGGAATTCGTCATATTGCAGATAATATTAAGGAATATCAAGCAAGTGTGATGATTTCAGTTCCAGTTCTTTTTGAAAGTTTATATAAAAGAGTGATGCAAAATATTGAGAAAAAGGGCATGATGAAAAAAGTTCAAATGGGTTTAAAAATCAGCAATTTTTTAAGAAAAATAGGCATTGATAGACGTAGAAAAATTTTCAAAGAAATTCATGATTCGTTAGGCGGAAGATTAAGATTATTCGTAGCAGGTGCTGCTGCATTTGACCCTAAAATGGAAAAAGGACTAAATGATTTGGGAATTGATACGTATCAAGGCTATGGTTTAACAGAAACATCGCCTGTGATTGCAGCAGAACATAAAACAGTTGTAAAATATGGTTCAATTGGAAAAGTATTTCCAAGTTTAGAAGTAAAAATTATGGCGCCAAACGAAGAAGGAATTGGCGAAATTGCTGTAAAAGGCGATACCGTTATGCAGGGTTATGTTGATAATCCAGAAGCAACAGCTGAAGTGATTCAAGATGGTTGGTTTCATACAGGAGATTTGGGCTATTTTGATAAAAATGAATTTTTATTTATCACAGGAAGAAAGAAAAGTGTTATCGTTTTGAAAAATGGTAAAAATATTTATCCAGAAGAAATTGAAGCAATGATTAATGATATTCCAGGAGTAAAAGAATGCATGGTTTTTGGGAAGCCAGACGCAGAAGATAAAGTGGATTTGAAATTAGCAACCAAAGTGGTTTATGATGCAGAATTTTTCCAAAATGAATTTGGATGCCACGAGGAAAAAGAAATTCGTGATAAAATTTGGAAAGCGATTAAAGAAATCAATAAAAAAATGCCAACGTATAAATATGTGAAAGAATTGATTTTAACACAAGAAGAATTAATCAAAACAACCACACAAAAAGTGAAACGTTTTGAAGAATTAAAAAAGCTTGGTATCAATCCCTAGAAACAGGAATTTGGCAAATGTTACAGATTTGTTACAAATTTCTACAAAATGTTACACAAATGTAATATAAAAAAGAATAAAATCACTTGTATTTTTTTTAGAAACAAGATATAATAGATATAGTTAAAAAGTGTATGATAAAAAATACAAATTAAACTAAGGAGGTAAGTTTACAATGTCATTATTTTTTCAAAAATCAGGCATAGTAAACGTGAAAATGGTTATCACGGAAGAAAAAATATTATGCAACATCGATAAAATACAAAAATTAATTAATCCAAATGCCAAAAAGCAAATTGTGCAATTAGAAGAAGATGCAGATTTTAGGGATTTGGTAGAATCGGTTAAAACTTATTTGATGGAATATCCAAAGAAAAAGAATTTTCCAGCAGAAGTATATAAAGCTGCCTATGATTTAGTTGAATATGCAACAAATCAATTTGAGGAAAATACAAAAAAAGTAGAAGATTTAATTCGTCAACGTGAAAGAAATATTAAGCTTGCAAATGTTTTAACAGATGTTTTAAAAGCAGTAAAAAATAATCATAAAAATTCAAAAGAAATCATCAAAAAAGTAAAAAAGAAATATTCAGAAGATATTGTAGAAGCGTTAAAAGTAATTAGTACAACTGAAGAAGCTTCGGAAGAATATAAAGTTTCTGAACAATTAATTAAAGCTAAAATTGGAAATTTAGAATCAAATATGTTTATTGAAATTGATATGGAAAGAATAGAAGACCGTTCAAAAGCTTTAAGTTACATAGGAATTGAAATTGCAGAATCATTAAAATATATTCCTGCTCCAATTTCAGTAGAAAGTGAATCTTCTGTTAATCGTTTTGAAGCACCAATTTCTGAAAATATTGAACCAGAAAAACCTACTTCAGAATTGCTACAGGATGTGATAGCGGATTCTGTTCCAACAACAGAGAGTACGCCAGATATTGCAACATCTTTCTTTGAAGAAACTAGATTTGAAACAAAACCAAGTTTATGGCAAAAATTTAAAAATAGTAAATTTGTAAGAACAATAAAATATATTATGCAAATTAAAGTTGTATTAGATTATCCAGCTTTGCCAGAGGGTAGAGGAGAGTAAAATAAAAAGAACCAAATTTTTTGGTTCTTTTTATTTTAGAAATGTTTATTGATTGACAGTTTTACATAAACATGATATAATATTTCATTATAAAATTAGGAGGATATAATATGGGGGAAAGAATACGGCTTCGTGAGGAGTATTTAGCTTATCAAGTTGCTAACTATATTAATACAGATGTTGAAACTTTAAAACAGATACGTAATATCAATTGCTATGCTTTTGCAAGACTTTTAGGGTATCCTGATCCAAATCAAGAAATCTATGCACCAGGAAATATTTATCGATTCAAATATGGTGATGGCAAAATTCTGCAAAACTCGATTGATCTTAACTTTATCGATGATTGTATTCAAAGAGATAGTCAAGCATTGTTACAAAAAACACCAAGGATTTCTTTTTCTGATATTCATGAACAAGATCAAAAATTTTATTTTGGAATCTCATTATTTCGATTTTGCGCATCAAAAGTTAAACAACCAATCTTGAAAGAAGTTTTAGAAAATTTAAATAAAATAACGGATTTTTTTGATTGGCATTTTATTATGAGAACTTCAACAGGAGAATGGTTACAAAAACCAGGTTGGGAACGTCCTGTGGAAGAAGTTAAATGGATTGAATATGGAAAGACATTTGATTTTCTAACAACCGCATACTGTCCTATGTTTAATGCGGAGCTTCCATTAGAGGGGATATGCAATGAGAAATTCTTTTATCGAATAGAAATTTGATGATTATTGCTCTATTTTCAGTATTAAAAATTAGAATTAATTTTTCAATGAAATTCCATCATCTAATAAAAAGGTGGTGGAATTTTTGCGTGAAAAAATAAAAATATTGTTGAAAAAGAATGTTTAATATGATATAAAATAAATAATAAAAAAATAAATGGAGGAAGCGAAATGAAAATTGTAAAACCATGGGTTGAATTATTAGAAATTGATGGAATAAAAATTATGAAAAATTTGGAGAGAGCAGCAAAACATTGCTATCGTACAGAAGGAAATATTAAAGAAAATAGTTACGACCATTTCTTGAGAAATTGTATTAATCGTGGGCATGAGTCAGTATTAGAACATGAAAAAGTAAGTATTCGAATTTGTTGCGATGTTGGAGCATATAAAGATATAACACGTCACAGAATTGCTTCTTTTTCGATTGAAAGTACAAGATATTGTAATTATAGCAAAGATAAATTTGGAAATCAGATTTCCTTTATCGAGCCTTGCAATATAGATGACGAATCACTATATACGGCTTGGAAAGATTGTATGCAAAACATTGAAGATACCTATAACAAAATGGCTAGTCAAGGTGCTACACCAGATCAATTGCGTTTATTATTACCACACAGTGCAGCAGCCGAACTTACCATGACAGCCAATATCAGAGAATGGAGACATATTTTTTCTTTACGAGCAGACAAACATGCCCATTCATCCATTCAACAATTTATGATTCCATTATTATTATATTTCAAAAAACAAATGCCAGCGCTTTTTGATGAAGTGAAATATAACGAAGAATTTGATTCTGAAAAATATGCTGAAATAAAAATTATCCAATAATCCTCTATTTTAAAAAATATAAAAAATGAGAATAACACTACTAGGAAAGATAAGTCCGGAGAAAGGAAAGTATGCAAACTGTAATTCCTCCAGGCTTATTTTTCTTTTGTTTAATTTCATATACCCCATAATAAAAGGTTTTAAAAAAAGCTACAACGATTAAAAATAAAGCTAAATAAGCCATAATTCCTCCTAAAATTATTCTTTGTTAAATAAATGACTTGAAATAATAGTGGTGTCTACTGTTACCTTGAAAAAAGAATCCTTAAATATTTCATTCCATTTTACTTTTGCAAATTCATCCGTTGTTAAAAATCTAGAGCCAAGTATTCCGCCAAAACCAACGACATCGGAATGATAATCTTTGGAAATGGTATATAAATATTCTTTCATTAATTTTTCGAGATAGGCATTTGCATTTTGTTCTACTTTTTTGATATTTTCTGGAATTGTATAATCAAATCCTTCACCAGAACTATTAATGCTTCCTTTAACCGAGATGTCGACGGTAATATAAGGTGTATGATTTATTAAATCTACGTGAATAATCGGTGTTGTACATTTCTTTAAATTTAAGTCCACTAAATCGTCTTCACGAAATGGATTCTTGATACTAATCATACAGGTATCTAATTCATTGGTTATCATTAAGTGTGCAATGGTTTGCAAAGGGGAAAGAGTCCCCAACATGACATCATCATTAAAAACAGCTGCACCAGAATTTTGAATGGTATCATCGTTAACAACGGTGTAAATAGCAAGAGATTGTGTTTGATTGTCATTGATGCTAGTAAAAAAGTTGGAGAAAGTAGAATCAATCGTATAGCCTGTATAATCAACAGAATGCAAGATATATTCATACAATCTAGAAGAAAAACTTTCCCCAGAATTAGAAACTTTGTCAAGAACATCGTACGCTGTTCCAGAACTGATTAATATATTACAACTTGGCCTAATTTCTGTATCGTTACCAAGAATGTTAATGTAACTTTTTACCCCTTCTCGTGCAATTTCTTCCGAAAATACGATAGCAGAACAATGAGACAAATTGATTTTTTTATTCAAATAATTATTTAAAATATTAATGCCAGCTTCTATGGATTCACAGTCTACTGTGTAAATTTTATATTCACTGGATTGAGAAGTAGCAGCATCCGACGAATTGCCAGTTTTGGCAATTTGGATACTTAAACTAATTAAATTATTATCTGCTTTATCAATTCCAATGGCAACAATGTAATAGAAATTTTCAATTCCATTAGAATCATAACAACCAGTTAAAGTAAAAAGCAGAATAATTAACATACAAGAAAATGAAATATATTTTTTCCTCATTGATTTTGATTGTTTCCTTTCTTAAATTTGAATTTTAGATTTGCTAAAATAAGAATGACAAAGCATACAACAAAAGTCAAGCCGATAATTAAATAACGGTAAACTGTATTTTCCATAAAACGATTAATCGCCACATTAAAAGGAAGAAGAGAAAGTCCTAAAAAGATGCTCGTTGTAAATAAAGTAATCATTCTTTCATCACTAATATGAGTTAATTTTTTGAAAACACGATTAATCATAAAAGCACTTACGCTTAAATAACAAAAAATTGAAATTAGCCATAATAAAATAAATAAGGCATCTAAACTTTTTAAGAAATTTCCTAGTTCAATTTTTCTAGAGAGTAAATACAAAGCATTTAGTGGTTCGGTATCATTGGTAATTGGAAAAATTGTCAAAATGGAAATAACGGTCAAAAATAGCAATAACCAAGATATAATGTAGGATATAAGGGTTATTTTTTTAAAATTAAAACTATCTTTTAAAAGTGGCATTAAAAAATAATAATACGTAATGATATAAAGCGCGAAGATGTTGAGTAAACCATCTAAAAAAGTGGTTTGCATATTATAGCCAAAAAAAGGAGAAAAGCTCTCTAAGGTAAATTCATCATGTACACCAAATAAAGCTACTATAATACTAACTAAAGTAAAAGGTACCACCAAACAAATTGTGCGGACAATTGCTTTAAAGCCAATAAAATTTGCAATTACAATTCCAAAAATAAAAAACAATAAAACATAAATTAAAGGACTGCTTTTAAAATAAATTGTTTTTATCATATTAGCAAAATCAATTAAGGTGATGTAAGCAACCAAAAAGAAAAATATAATAAAGATAATTCCCATGATTACTTTTAAAACTTTACCACCTAAAAATTCAGAAATATCAATAATATCTGAGTTTGTAAATCGCTGAAAAAGATGATTCAAGTATAATACAAAAATTAAGCCAACCACTCCAATGTAAATAAGATTAACAACACCACCTGTCCCAACTAAATCAATCAGATAATAGGGAACGTTTAAAATTAATTTATTAACCATAACAATCAAGATAAGACAAATGGCTTCGTATTTTTTCATTTTATAATTATTTGACATTTTTTCTCCACTCCATACTAATTTTATCAGCCACTTCTGGGCGTTTTGTATTTAAATATTGGCTACGTTTTTCACGTTTCCAAACTGGTTTCATGATGTAGCCATTATTTTGATTTAAGTTTTCAAAAGGAATATATGGTGCAAAATAAGGTACGCCAAAGGAACTTAGATTCGTCAACAAAATAAAGTGGATAAAAAATCCGAAGGCAATTCCTAAAAATCCTGCCAAAAAACCTAAAGCGATATAGAAAAATCGATAAATACGAATCGAAGTTGTAAGTGCAAAATCAGGAATGGCAAAACTACAAATTCCAGTAAAGGCAACAACAATAATTAAAATGGGACTAACAATACTAGCAGAAACAGCAGCATCTCCCAAAATCAAAGCACCAATGATACCAATCGTAGTACTAAACGAAGACGAAACACGAAGTCCTGCTTCACGAATTAACTCAAATGAAATTTCCATAATTAAAATTTCAAAAATAACGGGAAATGGAATTGCTTCACGTGCATTTGCAATGGCGAACAATAATTCGGACGGAATAAGCTCTTGATGATAATTCGTAATCGCAACATATAATCCTGGCAAAAATATAGCAAAGAATAAGGCAATGGCTCGGATAAATTTTAAAAAGTTGGCAAAATGATAATTCAAATTTTTATCTTCTGCAGAAGATAAAAAGTCAATAAAAACAGCTGGAACAACTAATACAAAAGGCGTTCCATTTACCACAATGGCAACACGACCATGTAAAAGATAAGAACTGACACGGTCTGGTCTTTCTGTTGCAATGGTTTGCGGAAAAGTATTGTTAGGATTATCTTTGATAAATTGTTCAAGTTGTCCAGAAGACAATAAATAATCAATATTCAAATTGTTGATTCGAAATTTTGTTTCTGCAACCAAATCGTCATTAGCAATATTTTGGATATAGCAAATAGCAACTTTGGTTTTACTAACTTTTCCAACATCCACCTCTTCAATAACAAAATTTTCATTATTGACAATTTTTCTCAGCAAAGAAGTATTAATTCTGATATTTTCAACAAAAGCTTCTTGTGAACCACGAATAATACTTTCAGTAATTGGTTCAGAAACAGTTCTTCCTTTGAAACCTTTTGTTTCAACACAAAAGGCTGTTCCAATGGTATCAACAAAAAGAGCGCAAAATCCAGCATTTACTTTTGGGATAACCTCTTCAAATTCACTTTCCTTTGAAATGCTATTATGCGGAATTAAACCATTATAAATAAAGTTTTCTAAATTAATTTTTGGTTGTCTCATATTTTTGATAGAAATTCTACCAGGTTTATTGTTATTTTGTTGTTCTTGCATGGTGATGGAATTTTTTAAAAGCAAGGGTTGTAAAACCGAATTAGTAATGGTTGTCTCATCGACCATTCCATCAATATATAAAAGTGCAGCTGCTACTTTTTTATCTTGAATCGGAATTGCAAATTTTCGAATTTTGACATCACTATTGATTAATAAATTATATTTCGTTTTTAAATATTCAATATTCACAGAAAGAGTAGGATAGATTTTTTGCTTTTCAGTTTCGACTTCTGATTCTGGTAAATTATTAGCAGAATTAGGTAAGATAAATTCATAATCTTCCTGTTCTTTATAAGCAAATAATTGATTCATAAAATTCTTAATTTTCATAATTTCTCCATAAAATGTATTTTTGGATAGTATTTGTATTTTCATGAAAATTATGCAAATAGATTTATGAATTGACATAATTTATATTTTGTTATATAATATATCGCATGAACCGATTTAGAAAAAATCTCTTCCTAAAGTTTCATCGGTTTAAATAAAAAAGGAGATGGAAGCATCATGGAACAGAAAACAGGCAAAAAAATTTTTTTAGGGCAAATACAACGACTGCCAAATCGACGGAACTATCAGACAAGAAATACTGACTTGGAAGTTAATCTAGACCATGTTTTTGAAAAAGGTCCATTGAATTTGACTGTGGATGATATACCAAAACAATTATGGTTTCAATGCATTTTGGGTATAAGTTTAACGGCAAAACGGGACGAAGGAGTCATTCATTACAGAGATGAACAGGTTTGGAATCTGGAAGATGAAGAAACAAAGCGAAAGATTGAACGAATTAAAGAGCTTTTTCGCTGGCATGGTCATTATGAAGACTTATCGCTTTTACAGCGGAGTACTCTTTTAGAGTATGCTAATTCAAAAGAGCCAAATCTTTGGAAATTATAAGTTGAAGGAAGAGAAAAAGCAAAATAGAATTGCCATGACATAGAAATTTAGATGTTGTGGCAATTTTTATGTCTAAAGAAAAAATTATTACTTTACTTTCTTAAAATTAAATGATATATTGTTTACAATAATAGCTAATGAAAAGGAGTAAATATGAGTAAAAAATTTTTAATTATAGCAAGTGGATTAATTACGTTAATTATAATAGGAATCATTGCAATTGTATTTTCGATTCAGAAAGATGATGAACAAAATGAAAAAAATACATTAATTAAATTAGATTCTAGACTAGGTAATGATATTTATTGTCTTGATTATAAAACTGAAGAAATATATGATATGGAATTACACCAAAAAATTGAAAAAGAAATAAGTAATACCCTTGATAAAAAACACAAATTTAATCATCCACTTATTGTATATAATGCTTATGGAACAAATCAACTATCTCTAAATATCTATTTTTACAACAGAAAAAACACCAATATTTCCTATACAATTACTACAGAAAATACAGAGTATTCGAAAAAAGCATATGAGAAAAAAGTTAAAAACATTCATGCTTTTCAAATAATCGGTTTGATTGCAGGAACAACGAATAATATTACAATAAAAGATACTGTTACTTCTGAAGAATATAAATTTTCCATTCACGTGCCAGCAATTAATCTTCCTCAAATTAGTATAGTAGAAGATTATTCAAAAGATAATTTAGAAGATGGACTATATGCTTTATTAGGTGTTTTAACAGATAGCGGAACAATCGATAATTTATATTTATCAGATGATACTGGTACAATAAGAAGTGTTATACCATTACTGCATAATGTATATATGGAAGAAAATAATACAGCAGATAATATTTTATTTTATGATAATAGCATGTTATACAATGTCAAAAAAAATGAAATAGCAAAAATAAATTCACTCGGTAAACTAGAAAAATTATATACTTGGCCAGAAAGATATGAAAAGCATCATGATTTTGCAATTGACCAAGCCAAAGAGAAGATGCTTATTTTAGTAGATGATACTGAGTCAAATACAATAGAAGACATTGTATTAATTTATGATTTGAAAAAAGAAGCAGTCGAAAAAATAATCGATTTAAAAAATTTGTTAGCTGACTTATATCAAAAATCAGATCATAATTATCTAAGTGAATATTATGATAATAAACTTGATTGGATTCATGTTAATTCTATTGATATACATAATGACGAAATTCTATTGAGTTCTAGAGAATTGAGCTCTATTATTGCTATAAAAAATATCTATAATGAACCAGAATTAAATTATATTATTGGTGAAGAGAGCATGTTCGAAGATACTTATAAAGAATATGTTTATAAAACAAATGATAAAACTTCACTACCACTTGGTCAGCATACTGCCTATTTTCTTTTTAAGGATAACCAAAAATATATTTCCTTTTTTAATAATAATTATGGTGTTTCTAGTGTTACAAATTGGTACAATTGGAATACTGCTAAGAATGAAAAAAGGGAAGAGATGTCTTCTTATTGTTTGTATAAAATTGATGATAAGAAAAAAGAATTTATATTAGAGAATAAAATTTATGTACCATATTCGCCATTCATGTCGAGTGCTCAAGAAATAGGAAATGGAAACAAAGTAATTTCATCGCGTACAGAAAAGTATTTTGCTGAATATGACAAAACAGGAAATTTATTAAAAAGTTTTCAACTTAATCGATTTGCTTATCGTGTAAATAAATATGATTTTAATGAATTTTGGTTTAGAAAATAAAGGAATAAAAGAAGAATAAATAATTTTGAGAAGATTTTATCCAAAAATCTTCTCAAACCATTTTTTGGCATTTACTAATAATTCTTCCAAACAATAATCACACTGATTACGAAAATAACTCAACAAAGTAGAAATGACTCCATTAACAAAAAAGCAAACATCTAATTCCAAATCATGATAAAAACAAATATCTTTCAACGCAAAATAAATTTTCTTAATTGCTATTTTTCGAAGCTTTTCCAAAAAGAAAAGAGTTTCATTAGAAGATAATAACATTTTATAGATTTCCTCATTCTTTTTTAGACACATAATAATTTCATCAAAATAATCCAGAATATCTTGCTTTGTGTACAAAATTTTATCTTCACAAGTAAGTAAGTCAATCGTTTCTAATTCATAATCTTTGGCAACTTCATAAATATCGTCATAATGCGTATAAAATGTGCTTCTGGTGATATCGGCTCTTTTAACAAGTTCAGTTACTGTTATTTTATTTAATTCCTTTTTTTCCTGCATTAATTCTGCAAAAACAGTCTTAATTAAAGTGCGTGTTTTTCGGGAAGAAGCATTTACTCCTTGTACTTTCATATGGCACCATCCTTTCCTAAGATTTGTTCTATTATAACACAGTTTCTGGGAAAAATAAATAGACAGTTTTTAGGCAAGTGTCCGAATTTAGACACTTTTTTAAAATTTATTCTTTCCTTTCTAACATAATGTGCGTATAATAAAAAATAGTCAGAAAAAGAAAGGGATGATTCGAATTTGAAAAAAGTGACAGATTTTATCATTAACAAAAGATATTTTGTATTAACAACATTTGTAATACTATCCATTTTATCCATTTATTTTTCAAGCCAAGTTCAAATCAATTATGACTTAGCAGAATATTTGCCAGATACTTCTGAAACAAGAATCGGCTTAGATATTATGGAAAATAACATGGAGGCTCTTGAAAGTAGCTCTTTTAACTTAATGTTTCAAAATTTAAGCGAGAAGGAAAAGCCAGAAATTAAAAACTATTTAGAAAATGTGGCTGGGGTTTCGAATGTTCAATACGATGAAACAGAAAATTATAATAAAGAAAACGCCACACTCTATATTATCAAGGTAGATGCAGATGAAGAATCAGAAATTGCTACTAATGTTTATCAGGAAATTACAGAACATTTCAAAGATTATGAAATAGATACTAGTGGTGCTATTTCAGACCGAAACAAAGTTGTACTACCTGTCTGGATTGTCGTTTTAGCCGTATTTTGTGCTTTACTTATCTTAATCATTATGAGTGATTCTTATGTAGAACCTTTTTTGTTTTTAACAGCCATTTTAATGGGCGTTGTATTAAATAAAGGAACCAATATTCTATTTAAGAATGTCTCTAACATAACCGATTCCATTGTTGCGATTTTACAATTAGCTTTATCAATGGATTATTCCATTATGTTGATGAATCGCTATCATCAAGAAAAAGAAAAATATGATAGTAAAATTGAAGCAATGAAAGAAGCACTCTATCATGCTTTTGGTTCGATTGCCAGTAGTTCGGTTACGACAATTGTAGGACTTTTAGCTTTAGTTTTTATGAGTTTTACAATTGGGCGAGATTTAGGTTTTGTTTTAGCAAAAGGTGTGTTATTTAGTTTAATCAGTATTTTCTTTGTATTACCAGCACTTATTTTGATTTTTGATTCTGCAATTAACAAAACCAAAAAGAAAAGCCCATGCTTTCATTTGGAAGTCTTGGGAAAATTTAGTTATCGTATGAGACCAATTTCTGCTATTTTGTTTATTGTATTTTTAGTTGGCAGTTTTTTACTCAAAGGAAATTTAGGAATTTTATATACTGATTCTGAAGAAAATGAAATTTCTAAAATATTTACCGAAAACAATCAAATGGCAATTATTTATCGAAACGAGGACGAAGAAAAAATAGTAACCTTATTAGCAGAATTGGAAAAACAGGACAAAGTAGATGACGTATTGGCTTTGCGGAAATACCATCCAGCAACCATTAACCTATAATGAATTAAACCAGAAATGCAAGGATTTAGGTTCTGATATTGAACTAGAGGATGACCTCTTCAAAATTCTTTATTACAACTATTATAATCCGCAAGAAGATAATTGCATGACATTTCAAGAATTCCTTCATTTTATTCAAACCAAAGTTTATACTAATGAAAAAATGAAGGACCAGCTAAGTGAAAACGCAAAACAAAATATTGACCGATTAGCCCAATTTACAAGCGAAAGTGCTATGAATCAATTACATACACCAGATGAAATAGCAAATCTTTTACAAATTGACACAAAACAAGTAGAAGATGTTTTAATTTATTATAATGCGAAACACAACAATTTAAAATTGAGTGTCGCTGAATTTATTAATTTTATTCAACATGATATTTTAACCAATCCAGAATACGCAGGTAAAATCACAAAAAGTAATCAAGAAAAGCTAAAAGTATTAGACCAATTTACAAATAACAACATCAATCAGACTAAAATAACAAGTCAAGACATGGCAAAATTATTTGACCTAGATAATGCAAGCATGGAACAACTGTACCAATACTATGGTAGTTTTAATACAATAACTACACATTTAACCATTAGAGAATTTTCAGATTTTGTATTAAATGAAATGTTGAATAATCCACAATATGCAGGAAATTTTGATAAAGAAACTATACAAAATATTAAAATTTTAAATACTTTTAGCAATTTAGATACAATTACAAGAGAAATGAATGCTACAGAATTGGCCAATGTATTTAGAATGGATGAAAGTTTAATGAAGCAATTATTATTGCTAAAATATAGTACAATAGATACAGGAAGTACAAAGTCGATTTCAGAATTTGTTAAGGAAGTTGTGTTATTAAAACAGAATACGCATTATTTAGATGATGTGGAGATAAGCAGTTTAGAAACTTTGGCAGTTTTTGCTCAAAATGAAAATGACCTAAATGTAAGAAAAATGAATCAAAAAAATTTAGCCAGTTTATTTAATCCTATTCGAAATGGACTTGTTGAAAATATTTATTTATTAGCAGGTTTACCAGCAGAATATTGCATGACACCACAAGAATTTATCAATTTAGTATTAACCAGCTTGGGAAACACGACACAAAATAGCATAGATGGAAGTATGTTTTCACTTGATTCAAATACCTTGCATCAATTAAACCTTTTAAAAGTAGTAATTGACGATTCAGTTGCCAGCAATAAAACAAAGTATTCTGCAAGTCAAATTTCACAAATTTTAGGACTTCCAGAATCTCAAATGTATTCCATTTATGCCTTGATTGATTTTTCTCAAAACCGTATCCAAAATTGGAAGATAGCACCAAATGAATTGGTTAATCTTGTATTAGCCAATTCGAATAATCCTAATATCACATCTAATTTTTCAAAAAATACGTTAGAAAAATTGAAATTATTAAACAACATTATGACTAGCACCATCCAAAATAAAAATTATAATTACAATGAACTTGCAACATTAATTGGAATAGAAGAAAACAAAGTAAAAAGTATTTTTACTTTATATCAAATCAATCATACGACCTTTACCTTAGCACCAAACGAATTTGTGAATTTTGTATTACTTCATCAAAAGGATAAAGCATTGCAAAATCATTTGAATGTTGAAAAAATTAAGGATTTGCAAACTGTACAATCGGTTATAGAAGGCGTAAAAATAGGAAAAAAATATACTAGTTTGCAATTAGCAAATTTATTAGGAATTCCAAAAGAAGATTTAGAATTGATGTATGGTTTGCATATTTCAAAACAAACAAAAGCACAGACAATTTCAGTCCAAGAATTTGTTCAATTTTTACTAAACGATGTAGTAACCAATCCAGAATACGCAAGCAACTTTGACACCGAAAAGACAGCAAAATTAACCACGCTTCGTGGAATTATGAACGCAACTATAAATGATATACATTACACCAAAGATGAAATCTTCACAATTTTAGCTGTTTTAACAGATTCGCTTGATAAAAACACAGTGGATTTATTATACGTTTTCTATGGAAGCGACCAATCCTATGATACCAGTTGGACCATGACTGTGGAAGAATTTGTTCAGTTCTTAAATGAAACGATTTTACAAGATATTCGATTTGATGATTTTCTAGAAGAGGAAATGCGACAAAACATTTTAAAAGCAAAAGATACTGTACAAAAAGCTAAAAATTTATTAGTTGGAAATGGATATTCTCGCATTGTGCTTAATACAAAATTTGTACCAGAATCAGAAGAAACATTCTCGTTTATCCAAAAAGTGAAAAATTTGTTTCAGGAAAATGTAGAGGAATGTTATATCATTGGAGATTCACCAATGGCTTATGAAATGAGTCAAACATTTAATAACGAATTAAATTTCATTACAATTTTAACCATGATAGCAATATTTGTTGTAGTAGCTATTACGTTTAAATCCATTATTTTGCCAGTTATTTTGGTGCTTACCATCCAGTGCGCTGTTTATTTAACCATGGGAATTTTGTCATTATCTGGTGGAACCGTTTATTTTATCGCACTGCTAATTGTACAAAGTATTTTAATGGGAGCAACCATTGATTACGCGATTTTGTATGCATCCTATTATATAGAACATCGAAAAACAATGCCGATTCAAGAAGCAATTATTCATTCTTATAATCAGTCAATTCATACAATTTTAACATCTGCTTCTATTTTAGTAATTGTAACATTAATTGTGGGACATTTTGCATCAGCCATTGCTGCTAAAATTTGTATAACCATATCACAAGGAACATTTTGTTCAACCATTTTAATTTTACTATTATTGCCATCTGTCATTGCAATGTGGGATAAGATTATTATAAAAAAACAAAAATAAAAAGAAAAACAAGGTAGAAATACCTTGTTTTTTCTATAGCCAATATGATATAATAATGGACAAATAATTAATAGGAGGAAACATGTTCAAATTACATTCTGAATACAAACCAACTGGCGACCAGCCAAAAGCAATTGAATATTTAAGCAAAGGAATTCAAGATGGTAAAAAATTCCAAACACTTCTAGGTGTTACAGGTTCTGGTAAAACTTTCACAATGGCAAATATCATTGAAAGAACCCAAAAACCAACTTTAGTTTTAGCTCATAATAAAACATTAGCTGGACAACTATATTCCGAATTCAAAGAATTCTTCCCAGAAAATCGAGTAGAATATTTTGTGTCCTATTACGACTATTATCAACCAGAAAGCTATATTCCATCTTCTGATACGTATATCGAAAAAGACTCTTCCATCAATGATGAAATCGATAAGCTTCGTCATTCTGCAACTTTATCGTTATTTGAAGGAAACGATGTTATTATTGTTGCTTCCGTATCTTGTATCTATGGATTGGGTGATCCAGAAGATTATCAAGAAATGGTATTATCTTTACGACCTGGAATGAATAAATCTAGAGATGAAGTCATGAAAAAATTAGTAAACATGCAATATAGCCGAAATGAAATGGATTTTAAACGAGGAACCTTTCGTGCCAAAGGTGATGTGCTTGAAATTTATCCTTCTTCTCAAAGTGAAGCAGCTGTTCGTATTGAATTTTGGGGAGACGAAATTGAGAAAATTCATGAAATCAATCCATTAACTGGAAAATCGAATGGCGCAAGAAATCATATTTTATTACCACCCGCTTCGCAATATGTAACCAATCGAGCCAAGCTAGAAAAAGCGCTTATTTCCATTGAAGAAGAAATGGAAGAACGTGTAAAATATTTCACAGAAAACAAAAAATTAATTGAAGCCCAAAGAATCGAAGAACGAACAAATTTTGATATGGAAATGCTAAAAGAAACAGGTTTTTGTCAAGGCATTGAAAATTATTCTAGACACATCAGCGGAAGGGAAGCGGGAAGTAGTCCCTATACTTTATTTGACTATTTTCCAGATGATTTTTTACTATTTATCGACGAATCACATGCTACGATTCCGCAAGTCAGAGCTATGTATAATGGTGACCGTGCTCGTAAAGAATCACTTGTCAATTATGGTTTTAGACTTCCTTCTGCCTTTGATAATCGACCTTTGAAATTTGAAGAATTTGAGCAAAAAATCAACAAAGTTGTCTTTGTTAGCGCTACACCAGCCGATTATGAAAAAGAACATGCCCAAAAAAATGTAGTAGAACAAATCATTCGTCCCACTGGATTATTAGACCCAAAAATTGAAGTCAAACCAACCGAAAACCAAATCGATGATTTAATAGAACAAATTCATTTACAACTCGAAAAAGGTGACCGAACACTTGTTACAACTTTAACCAAAAAAATGGCAGAAGATTTAACCGCCTATTTGATAAATGCTGGACTACGTGTCAAATACATGCATTCTGATACAAAAGCACTCGAAAGAATGGAAATTATCCGTGATTTACGAATTGGAGAATTTGATGTTTTAGTAGGAATTAACTTATTAAGAGAAGGATTGGATATTCCAGAAGTTTCACTTGTTGCGATTTTAGATGCTGATAAAGAAGGATTCTTACGTTCCGAACGTTCCTTAATTCAAACCATTGGGCGTGCTGCTAGAAATACCGAAGGGCGAGTAGTCATGTATGCCGATGAATTAACAGATTCTATGGAAAAAGCCATCACAGAAACCAATCGTCGTCGTCAAATTCAAGAAGCTTATAATAAAGAACATGGAATTACACCACAAACCATTCGTAAATCAGTCCGCGATACCATTAAGGCAACCATTGTAGAAGATATTCAAAGTGAATATGAAATTGGAAAAGAAGAAACTATTGAAGAAATTATTTCAAAATTGACAGATGAGATGCTAAAATATGCGAAAAATATGGAATTCGAAAAAGCAGCAGAATTAAGAGATAAAATAAAAGCACTAGAAAATTGTTTAGATAAATAATCATAAAAAACAGGCTTTGACCGCTTTGCCAAAGTCTGTTTTTGTAATACGTAAAATATTTTGTCTTACTTCTTATTTTCTTTTTTCGGAATAACCAACTCATTTTTCGTCACAATGTAAAGTAGCATCTTATCTGGTTTTTCTTCCTCAACTGTTCCTAGAGTAATTTTAGGAAAGGTTTTCTCCAGCCATTTAGCTTCATCGGAAGTCAGATGTATAGAAGTTTTTTCAATGGGAGTTCGCAAAAAACTTTCTATCAATTTTCTTAGCAAGTTTTGTTGCCGTAGACAATCATTGTGACTTTGAATATTGTATTCCATAGCCATACCTCCTTCTATAATTTTATACTATTATTATATTATATTTTTTGCAAAAAGTAACTATATTTTCTGAAAAAAATTTTTTTATCAAATATAGCTTGCATTTTACGCAATTTAATGATATATTTTAAACTGTTATAATATAGTTAGGAGGCAAAGAGAAATGGGACTTTTTAAAACATATAGTGAAAAGGAAATAAAAAGAATTAAACCAATTGTAGAAAAAATCAATGGTTTAGAACCAGAAATGAAAAAATTAACAGACAAGGAATTGGCTGGTAAAACCATAGAATTGAAACAAAAATTAGCAAATGGTTTAAGCTTAGATGATATTTTACCAGAAGCTTTTGCAGTCGTAAGAGAAGCATCTGTCAGAGTGTTAGGATTAAGACATTTTGATGTGCAATTAATCGGTGGAATTATTTTGCATCAAGGTAGAATTTCAGAAATGAAAACAGGTGAAGGAAAAACGTTAGTAGCAACTCTTCCAGCCTATTTGAATGCATTAACTGGAAAAGGTGTTCACATCGTTACTGTCAACGAATATTTGGCAAAAAGAGATAGCGAATGGATGGGCAAAATTTATCGTTTCTTAGGGTTATCCGTTGGATTAATTTATAGCAGAATGCCACAAGACGAAAAACACAAAGCCTATAATTCAGACATTACTTATGGTACAAATAACGAATTTGGTTTTGATTATCTAAGAGATAACATGGTAATTAACAAAGAACAAATGGTACAACGAGACTTAAATTATGCAATTGTCGATGAAATCGATAGTATTTTAATTGACGAAGCACGTACACCACTTATCATTTCAGGACGAGCTGATAAATCTTCTGACCTTTACAAAAAGGCAGATAGTTTTGTGCGTCGTTTAGAAGCAAAAATTATCATTGAAGAAGATATCAAAGATTTTGAACAAATTGAAGATAATGAAAATTATGATTACATTGTTGACTTAAAAGCAAAATCTGCTTCCTTAACCCAGAAAGGTATCAAAAAAGCAGAAGAATATTTTGGACTTGAAAATTTCAACGATATTGACAATTCCGAAATTGTTCACAACGTAAACCAAGCCTTACGTGCTCATGGAATCATGAAAAAAGATATTGATTATATCGTAAAAGATAAAGAAGTTTTGATTGTAGATGAATTCACAGGACGTATCATGTATGGTAGAAGATACAATAATGGTTTACACCAAGCCATTGAAGCAAAAGAAGGCGTAAAAATTGCAGACGAATCAAAAACATTAGCAACCATTACATTCCAAAATTACTTTAGAATGTACGAAAAATTATCTGGAATGACAGGTACAGCTATGACCGAAGAAAAAGAATTCCAAGAAATTTATAACTTAGATGTTGTCGCAATTCCAACCAATATGCCACTCATCCGAAACGACCAAGTTGATATTATCTACAAAAATGAAAAAGCAAAATTTAATGCGGTAGTAGAAGATATCAAACAAAGTCATGAAAAAGGACAACCTGTTTTGGTGGGTACAGCTTCGATTGAAAATTCTGAAAAAATAAGTAAACTTTTGAGTAAAGTAGGACTTCCTCATGAAGTGTTAAATGCCAAAAATCATGAAAAAGAAGCTGAAATTATTGCTCAAGCTGGTAAATTTGGAGCCATCACTATTGCTACTAACATGGCAGGACGTGGTACCGATATTATGCTTGGTGGAAATAGCGAATATTTAGCAAAACAAGAAATGCGTAAATTAAAATATTCCGATGAATTAATCGAACAATCGACTGCTTTTAACGAAACAGAAGACCAAGAAATTTTAGAAGCAAGAAACAAATATAAAGAATTAGTCCAAAAATATGATGAACAAATCAAAGAAGAAAAAGAAAAAGTAATTAACGCAGGTGGTTTAAAAATTATTGGTACAGAGCGTCATGAATCACGTCGTATTGATAATCAGCTTCGTGGACGTAGTGGACGTCAAGGTGACCCAGGAGAATCTCGTTTTTATTTGGCATTGGATGACAATTTGCTAAAAATATTTGGTGGTGATCTTATTACAAAATTATTTGACAGAGGAAATATTCCAGAAGATTTACCAATCGAAGTAAAAATTGTTTCCAAATCAATTGAAAACGCACAAAGCAAAGTAGAAGGCAAAAACTTCTCCATCAGAAAACATATTTTGAATTACGATGATGTTATGAATGTACAAAGAGAATTAATTTATTCAGAAAGAAGAAAAGTACTTGATGGAGCCAATATTCGTGAAAATATTATTGGTATGATTGAAGAAGCCTGTGAAGAAATTGTTGCAGCCTATAGTACTGAAATCAATGACGGAACACTGCAAAAAGATGCCTTTACTGCTGAAGTACAAACTTCCTTAAACATTGAAAAAGTAGATAGTTTAGACAAAGAAAAGCTAAATACACAAGAAATTTTAGACGAATTAAAAGAAAAAGCGCTTAATATTTATGAGCAAAAAGAAAAAGAAATTGGTGAGCCAATTCGTGAGTTAGAAAGAGTTGTTGTTTTAAAAATCGTTGATGCAAAATGGATGGATCACATAGATGCTATGGACGAATTGAAAAATGGAATTGGACTTCGTGCGTATGGTCAAAAAGATCCTGTGGTACAATATCGTTTTGAAGGTGGAGAAATGTTTGAAGAGATGAACCTTCAAATCAAATTAGAAGTGGCTAAAATTATGCTTCACATTGTGCGTAATCAACGTACAATTAAAAGAGAATCTAATGTAGAAATCACATCAGAAGGATTTGATAATTCAGCGCTAGAAACCGTTCATTTAGACAAAAATACAGGACTTCCACAGACAGGACCATCGGATTCCAAACCACAACCAGTTGTGAACCAAGGACCAAAAGTGGGAAGAAATGACCCTTGCCCATGTGGAAGTGGGAAGAAATATAAAAACTGCTGTGGTAAAAACCAGTAAAGTTAAAAAAGCATTACCTAATAAGCATATTTTTGAAAAATTGTCAAGTTGACAAAATTATGAAAATATGATATAATTAAAGATAGAGGAGTTTTTAGAGGAATAAGCTAAAAACTTCTCTATTCATTTACATAATTTGACTTTTTGTTAAAAATGTAATATAATATTTCAAAATTCGGATAACCCGAAAAAATTTTTTTAAATAGAATTTATGAAAAAGGAGGCTATAAAAAACAATATTAAAAAAATTCATCATTTAAACAAATAATAAGAAAAAGGAGGACAAAGAACAATGATGAAAAAAGTTTTATATTTGCTTACGGTTATGCTAATTCTCACAGGATGTGGAAGGTCTCGGAGTGCAACAGAAGCGGAAGAAACTACTGAGGAGATTCCGTTATCTTCCGAATGTAATGAAATAGGAGGGCTGGCAGGAATATCAAAAGACTTGCTTGATGTTAAAGAGAACGTATGTAGCATAATAGAAAGGGAAGAAACAGAGGAAACTGCAGAAGCTTTATATGATTGGCAAATAGAATTTACTGAAGAAATGATTCAGGAGTTACCAGATATTCCTGATTGGAATTCTGCGGATGCGTATATTTCATTTTTAGAAGGTTATAAACCTTCTGATGAAATATTAAAGATTTATGAGCAAAAAAAGGAGGCGGATGAACTTTTTGCAGGATATTTACATATATATTATCAAGCAGAAGAGATTAGTTATATACCTCCATATTATGAGGAAGAACTTTATTCTCATGCAATTTTCAAGCAGAATGATTGTTTAGTAATAGGGAATCAAGCTGATAGACGTATTACAATGACATACTCTGACGGACATAGTGAGGAAATTGGCTTAGATATAATTCCGGAAAACTGCATTCTTTTAACACCAGTCTCTGTACATGAAGGGCATGTTTCGAAATTTTTTGAAGGCTTTTCTATCTGCTATGATCAAGTGACCAGTGAAGTCGTTTGTGTAAGATTTGATGAGGAAATAGGAAAACGAGTGAAAATTTCTTCTGACGATATTGAAGAATTTCTTAATAGAGAGGAAGCAATTGAATCTTATCCTTTTTTAAGTATAGGATATATCAATCATAATAACGAGTTAGTTTATCCTACTATAATAGAAGATGAAACGGGGATAAGATTTGAACTTCTAAAAGAAGCGTTAGAATTTCAAAAGGAACAACTGATTTATTTTTCCTCAGCAATAGTCGATAACATAAATTTTAAAGTATTTAATGATACTGTTTATATTATTGACAATGTAAAACGCAGAGCAGATTTTGATGGCTCTGAAGGTTTTTGCTATGGGATATGGACAACTGGAGAAGCGAAAATCAAAAAACTTCCAATAAATTACTCTCAGGTAAGTGATGTTGAAATTGAAGTATTATCTTGGTATGACAATAAAGAAATAGAAGTGTGTATTTTTTACGAAAATATAATGATTTTTGGGAAAGATACTTATATGTACCAAGGTCAGTTTAAAAACGACAAGTTTCAAAAATATTTATTCGATGAAGGTGTTTGTGATATAGGTCTGTACTGCGATATTTCTTTAAGCACAAAATATGACAACTGGAAAGAAGCAGAGCCAACTCTTGTTAAATTAAAAGAAGGTATAATGAAAGAAGAGGCAGAAAATTAAAAATTGAATATTGTTTTTTCTATTGTAAAGTTACAAACAATAGAACCAAAAATAGGCTAGCAAGATTTTGCTAGCTTATTTAAGCATTATCCAAAAATAATCTTTATAGAACAACAAAAAAATTATTTCTCTTTTATTTTTTAACTAACAGTTTTTCCTAAAAAACATTGCAATCATTCCTATACAATGATATAATACCCCAAAAGGAGACGAAAATGCTTGATTTAGAAGAAAACAAACGAACCCTGCTAGAATTACAACAAGAATTAAACAATCTATTTGAAACATTAAAAGTGGCAGAGTCTAAAAAAGAATTAACAGAATTAGAACAAGAAACATTAAAACAAGATTTTTGGGAAGATACGCAAAAATCTTCTATAATCTATTCCAAAATGAATATCCTACAAAAAAAGATTCGAAATTATGATGATTTAAAAAAAGAATTGGAGAATTTAGTCGAATTAAATGAATTATTATTTCTTGAAAAGGACGAATCGTTAGAAAAAGATTTAGTTATCAATACAGAAAAGCTACAAAAAAAATTTAGCGATTTAGAAGTCCAAACTTTGTTATCTGGCAAATACGACACTAGCAATGCTATTCTTACCATTCATCCAGGCGCTGGCGGAACAGAATCGCAAGATTGGGCAGAAATGTTATACCGAATGTACACAAGATGGGCAACAGATAATGGATATAAACTTCAAGAATTGGATTATTTAGATGGGGAAGAGGCAGGCTTAAAAAGTGTTACTTTTCTGGTTTCTGGAGAAAATGCGTATGGCTATTTAAAAAGTGAAAATGGCGTGCATCGTTTGGTTCGTATTTCACCATTTGATAGTGGCGGAAGACGTCATACTTCGTTTGCTTCTGTAGAAGTGTTACCAGAAATAACAGAAGATAATGAGATTGAAATTAATCCAGATGATTTACGTGTCGACGTATTTCGTTCATCAGGGGCAGGAGGACAGCATATTAATAAAACAAGTTCTGCAATTCGTATTGTTCATATTCCGACAAACATCGTGGTAACTTGCCAATCCGAACGTTCACAATTTCAAAATCGCGATACAGCAATGCGCATGCTAAAATCAAAATTATTAACCCTAAAAGAAAAAGAAGAACGCGAAAAAATGGCTGATATTAAAGGGACAGAAATGGAGATTGGATGGCGGAAGTCAAATTCGTTCCTATGTTTTTTGTCCTTATACTTTAGTCAAAGACCACCGAACCAATTATGAAGTCGGAAATGTGGCTTCTGTTATGGACGGCAATTTAAATGATTTTATGCGTGAATATTTAAAATGGATTGCATCAGACAAAATATAAACAAGATATTTCTAACTTCTTGGACGTGACATTCATATACTATAGGAGAGCAATAAAATTGCTCTAAAATGGTAAGGAATTTTTAAATTTAGAATTTCCTTATAAAATACAAAAAAGAAGGTACAAATTATGGGATTAATTGTACAAAAATTTGGCGGAAGCTCAGTGGCAAATAAAGAAAAATTGGAAATGGTAGCAAACCATATTATCGAAGCGGTAAAAGCGAACAATCAAGTGGTTGTGGTTGTATCAGCACAAGGAAAAACAACAGACCGATTAATTTCTGAAGAATTAGAAATAACCAAAAATCCTGTAAAAAGGGAGCATGATGTTTTGCTTTCAACTGGTGAACAAGTTACCATTTCAAAATTGGCTATGTTACTTAATAAAATGGGATATAAAGCAGTATCATTAACTGGTTGGCAAGTTCCGATTGTAACCAATAGCGAACATTCCAATGGTCGAATTCGCTATATTGATAACCAAAAAATACAAGAATATTTGGCAGCAGATAATATTGTTGTTGTAGCAGGGTTTCAAGGAATTGACGAAAATGGTGATATTACAACACTTGGAAGAGGTGGCTCAGACACGACAGCAGTAGCACTAGCTGCTAACTTAAAAGCAGAACGATGCGATATTTTCACAGATGTAGATGGTGTTTATACTTCTGACCCAAGAATTGTAGAGAATGTCATAAAATTAGAGGCTGTTTCTTATGATGAAATGTTAGAGTTATCTAGTTTAGGGGCAAAGGTGCTTCATAATCGATGCGTTGAAATTGGAAAAAAATATCATGTTCCAATTTACGTGAAATCGACTTTTGAAAAAGAAAGTATTGGTACATTAATAACAGAAAAAGAGCCATTTGAAGATTTGGTTATCAGTGGTGTAACAAAAGATGATTACATTTCTAGAATTACAGTCGTTGGATTGGAAAATAAAATTGGTCGAACGTATCAACTCTTTAAATTATTGGCTGAAAACTCGATTAATGTAGATGTTATTGTGCAATCTTTTGGAGAACACATTACAAAAGATATTGCTTTTACGGTTAAAATGAATGACTTGCCTAAAACATTAGAGATTCTAGAGGAAAATAAGGAAGTACTAAAACTTGACCAAGTGTTACATTGTGAAAATTTAAGCAAAGTATCGATTGTCGGCTTGGGTGTTGCCAATAAGCCAGGAGTTGCAAGTAGTATGTTTGAGGCACTTTATGAAAATAATATTAATATGCACATGGTTTCTACCTCAGAAATTAAAATTTCTGTTTTGGTTAACATTAATGAAGCAGATATGGCAGTTAGAGCAATTCATGATAAATTTTTTGGAAAATAATGAGTCAGAACGAGCAAAAGTGCTCGTTTTGATTTTTTGTAGGTAATATAATAAATTTAAAAAAGCTTGCCCATTTTAGTTCTAAAATAAAGAAAAAGTGCATATATATCTTTTAGAAAGTTAATTTTAGGAGGCTAGAGAAAATGGCAATGATAGAAGAAACCAAAGGTATCACGAATGTAATTCAAAATATTATTTTGGAAAATCGTGAAAAATTAAATGTTTCTGGTGTATTAGACGTATTAAGTTTTGATGATCAAATTATTATTGTAGAAACAGAATTAGGTTTACTTACCATAAAAGGGGAAAATTTGAAAATCAATAAACTAAATATTGATACTTCAGAAGTTACTTTGGATGGTATGATTTCAAGTCTTTCTTATTCTAATTCTGATACGATGAAGAAAAATGCTTCTCGGATTCATTGGAAAAATTTTCAAATAAAGGTGATATAAATGTACACTTTTTCACAAGGGCAAGTTTTTATTTTATTTTTAATTTTAGGTCTATGTATTGGCGTATTTTTCGACTTTTTTCGAGCGTTAAGAAAAACCTTCAAAACTTCAGATTTTATAACTTATATAGAAGATATTATTTTCATGTTAGTAGTTGGAATTTTATTAGTTAATAGTTTGATTCTATTAAATCATGGGCAAATACGTTTTTTCATTATTATAGCATTATTATTTGGAATTATGTTTTATAGTTTAACCATTAGCAAAATTTGTTTCATTATTTTCCAAATATGGATGAAATTTTGCAAAAAAATATTATTTTTTCCGATATTTATCAAAAAAAATCTACGAAAAAAGAAGGATTTTTGATATTTTTGTAGAATATTTAAGTAAACTAATTATTTGGAGATTAATCGATGACAAACTTATTTAAAACACGTAATTTATATAAATTAATTATTTTAATTTTTTTAATCGTTTCAATCATGAAAATAAAAAATCAACTCATCATGTTAAAAGCATACAATCAGGAAATTGCTAGCTTTAATGAAAAAATTATTGCTTTAGAAAATCAAGATAAAACAACGTCATATTCAGCTAATTCAAGAAAAGACAATGAAAATATGGCACGAAAAGACTTAAAAATGTATTATCCAAATGAAACACCATATAAAGGTTATTAATCTATGTTTTTTCTGTTTGTTTCCAAACAAAATAATTCATGTTTTTAAAATTTAATAGGTTGATAGAAAAAAAGGGGGAAATTTTCTATGGAATTAGAAGGTTTATCGTTAGCAGATTTAAAGGAACTTGCTAAAATGAAAGGGATAACAAATATTTCCAAACTAAAGAAAAATGAATTGATTGAAAAAATTTTAGAAGTTTCTTCAAACACACAAATTGAAGAAACAACAATCAATAAACAGGAAAATAATAACGAGATTTCAGAAGAAGACAATACTTATTCAGTATCAACTGAAGGAGATGAAATAACAGAAGGTGTTTTAGAACTATTACCAGATGGATATGGTTTTTTGCGTGGTGACAATTATTTGCCAAGCCAAAAAGATGTCTATATTTCACCTGTTCAAATTCGAAGATTCAAATTAGATACAGGAGATAAAATAAAAGGAATTAAACGAATTCCAAAAGAGGGAGAAAAATTTCCTGCTTTAATTTATGTTGGAGAAGTCAATGGTGAATCACCAGAAAAAGCAATGAAACGAAAAAGATTTGATGATTTAATTCCTATTTATCCAAATAAAAAATTAAAACTAGAATCTGATCCAAAAGAATATACCATGCGATTAATGGACTTGCTTTCTCCTATTGGAAAAGGGCAAAGAGGAATGATTGTTGCTCCACCAAAAGCAGGAAAAACAACAATCTTAAAGAAAATAGCCAACAGTATCACAACCAACAATCCAGAAGTAGAACTTATTGTATTACTAATTGACGAAAGACCAGAAGAAGTTACTGACATGAAACGTTCAATTAGAGGAGAAGTAATTTATTCAACTTTTGATGAACAACCAGATCATCATGTTAAAGTAGCAGAAATGGTTATTGAGCGTGCAAAAAGATTAACAGAGCAAAATAAAGATGTTGTTGTATTATTAGATAGCATAACTAGACTTGCTCGTGCTTACAACCTAGTTATTCCATCCTCAGGAAAAACATTATCTGGTGGTTTTGATCCAAGTGCTTTACATAAACCTAAACGTTTTTTTGGTGCTGCCAGAAATACCGAAGATGCAGGAAGTTTGACAGTTTTAGCTTCTGCTTTAGTGGAAACAGGAAGTAGAATGGATGAAGTTATTTTCGAAGAATTCAAAGGTACTGGAAATATGGAAGTAACACTAGACAGAAGTTTATCAGAAAAAAGAATCTTTCCAGCAATTGATATTAACAAATCTGGAACAAGAAGGGAAGACTTATTGCTTACAGAAAATGAAATGAGTAGTGTATATTCAATTCGCAAAGCAATGAATCATTTGTCAACAGCTGATGTGACAGAGCGCTTACTAGACCAAATGTCAAAAACAGAAAATAACGAAGAATTTTTAAAAGTGATGGAAGATGTTTTGGAAAAATAATATTTAAAAGCAATAAAAGGACAGAGAAAAAGTTATTCTTTGTTCTTTTAATATTTTTGATGTATTAGAAAGAAAGGTTAGAAGAAAGGAAAAGATAAATATATAACATTGCGCAAAATCAAAGTTTTGTGCAAATAGGAATAGGATCAAAAATAGAACCATACAATTATAGTCCTATCTCTGAAATTTTGCTATTCCTTTAATAAAGCCTATTTCAGCTTATTATTCCAACAACAACTTATATTACTTATTTATAAAAATGCTTTAAAATTGATTTTAGAGCTTCATTATTTTTGGTTGGATTTTTTTTCATTATTGTAACCTGACAATTTCAAAAAAATTTATATAACTTTAGATTATTTTATCAAAATTTCCAAAATCCTTATATTTCAGTATTTTGCTTAATTTTATAGACAACAAACTATATGGCTAATTTTTAAAAACGGCTTAAAATCCATTCTCGTGCGTCGGTTTTTAGCCAATTTTTAGCAATTTTAATAAATGTCTAAAAATAAGCATTTTTACAGAAATTATATTATAAAGATTATGGGCTTATAAATACATCTTTAATTTAACACATATAATTTGTTAAGAAACACATAAAAAATGCCTTAAAAACGATTTTGATGTATTTATAATATAAAATTACATTATGAGTTATTAATCTAAAATTATATAACAATTATTTAAGGTTTTACAAATTTGTAATATAATTTTTTAGTTACAAACAATTATAACAAATGTTCGTTTTTTGAAATTACATATATTTATAAAATCAAACTTTGCACAAAACCAAAATTAATTTTTTCTTATATTTTTAATAATTACTTTTTAACAGTATTCTTCCCTATTCCCCACATTTTTTATTAATTATAAATTTTTATATAGCTTTCAAGTTGGTGTTTGATTTTGCATCAATAAAGCCTTCACTTAATAGTTTACCAAAACTATTAAGATTGTCAAGATTATTATTTTTTGACTGTACCTGTTCAGCTTGTGATGCCAATATTTGTTCATAAGTATATTTTAACATTGCTATTTTTTCTTGCTTTTCTTCATCAGATGTATTGCTGCCATTAAGCATATATTCAAGGTTATAGCCATATAATTCTAAAGCTCGTAATATAAGCTCAACCTGTCCATCCAGTAAGTTTAGTGTTACAGAATGAATATTGTTTATATCAAATTTTTTATCATTATTTTCCTTCATATATTAACTCCTTTAACTGATTTATCCACAAAATGCCATTGCATTTGCCATTTTAAATTGAGATAAAGGATGATCTAACATTGCATCCATAACTTCTTTATCATAAAGATGTGTATATATTTCAGTTGTATCAATTTGAACGTGTCCTAATATGTCTTGTATTATTTTAATATCAACACCACGCTTATATAGTAATGTAGCACAAGTATGCCTTAATGTATGAACACAATAATCTGTATCATCAATTTGAGCTTTTTTATAAGCTCTTTTAACAATCTTTTCAATAGCAGTAGAACTCATTTTAAAGCCGATATTGGCTTACAAACAATGTCTTTGTTTTTGGATTTAATTTATCTCTTATTTCTAAATATTTATCTAAAGCTACTCTTGTAATGTTATTAATATACCCGGTTCTTTCTTTATTACCTTTGCCTATTATTGAAAAAGTGTTGTTCTGTAAATTCAAATCATTAATAGTTAAGTTCTTTAATTCTGCTAAACGAAGCCCACTGTTTAAGAATAAATGCAGGATTGCATTGTCACGAATTTCAGTTATTTTAGTGCTATTAGCATATACATTTACTATTTTTTTAGCTTCATCTAATGATAAATAGTTAGGCAATTTCTTTTGAACCTTTCTACCAGAATTTATTTTTTTAAATGGTTCAGTAAATATACTATGTTGTATTTGAAAAAGATAATTAAAAAAGGTTCTCAAATGTTCTATTTTTATAATTCTTGAATTTGTTTTATATTGGCTTTCAGCCAAAAAGTAAATATAACTATAAATATCACTATTGGTTAATGATCTTATATCATTTAATGTTATATCACTTGTGCTTGTATATTTATTTTTAAATTTGTGAGCATTTATAAATTCTAAAAATTGACTTATGGTGATAGTCATATTTTTTACATATACTTCACTTAAATTTTTAATTGCAATTAAATAATTATTCAAATTAGTAATAAATCCAGGTATTCCGTTTATCTTTATTCATTTATGTTCTCCTTTCGGATTGCTCTATAATGCTTGATATAGTGCAATTTTCCATTATATATTTTAATTTTTTATCTGATATATGAGTATAAATTTGTGTTGCTTCTAAACATTCGTGTCCTAATATCCTCTTTAGTATAAAAATATTTATATCTTTTTCATTGTAAAGTAGTGAAGCTCCTGTATGTCTTAATGAATGGGTATGATACTTACTTTTTTTATCCTTATCATCAGACATATTAAGAAATTCAGTTTTTACTATAGTTTGTACAGTTCTGTTTGATATTCTTTTATATTGTCCGGCTAATAAATAAAGCATTATAATCTTTATTGCTTTTGGGCAAATTAGGTCTGATTTTCAGATAACTAATTATTGCTTCACAAACTGCTTCATTTAGGTAGACAATTCTTTCTTTATTGCCCTTACCGTGAATTTTTAATGTTTGTTCAGTATCATCAATTTTTATATCAGATAAATCAATAGATGTTAATTCTGATAATCTGATGCTACAATTAAGAAAAAGACATATTATAGCATAGTTTCTAATTTTAAATCTGCAATTAGAATTTATTGTATGAGCAAGTAATTGTTTACTTTCATTCAAATTGAGATATTTAGGCAGTCTTTTTTCGATTTTACCAGATTTCAAATCTTTAGCCGGATTTATACTAATCATATTATTTATTTCTAAATACTCAAAGAATTTCTTTGCAGATGATAATTTCCTATTTCTGGTTTTTACATCATTACTTAAAATATCACTTAAAAACATAATATAATTGTCAAGATCATTTTCAGTAACTTGGCTTAAATCTTTTATTGTAATGTCAGCTATTGTAATAGTTTTAAATTCTTGTGGAGTTATAGAAAATGTCTTTTCTTTATTGTATAAAAATAATTTTATATATCTAAATAGTGTCCTTAAATCAAAATATGTTTCATCCATTGTGTTTTTTGCTTGAAATTCAATATATGCTTTGTATTTTAAGTAGTTGTTTAAGATTTCTGGATTTTGTTTTTGATATTTCAAAAACGACATTACTTATCCCCCCATCAACAATAATTGTATCGCGCTTATTTTTATTTGTCAGCGCCTTTTTTAACTTTTTGTATTTAAAATTTTATTTGCTAATTTCAGGGCTTGCTTTGGTTTATATTTTCTCATATACTCTATCATTTCGTGAGCCATTTTCTTTGCATTTCTGTCCTTTTTTGCTACTCTTGTGGTTAATGAATTATAGGCTAATATGCAATATGCAACAGCATATTCTTTAGTGATGTTTTGTTTTTGCTCAATCATATAATCATCCTTTCTGTTGGGAAATTATTTCCTTTTTTACACTGTGATTGAGATTGGCATTTCTCCATAAGGGTTCTGATCCCCTTCCGCCCTCTTTTAGCCGGCAACATTACTTTTTATGTTGAAGTATCATTATCACTATCTTTTATCTTCGCCTACATAGACTTACCATTGTCTACTTTTTCGCTCATTATATTTGCTATCCAGTTCGGAATTGGCTTTCAACTTCTTGCAGCTCCAAAAGATAGATAAAGTATCACAGCTTTATATGACACATAAGTGTATTTTTCAATGTACTATATTTTAAGTAGTTTTACTATCTACACCTATGAGCAACAAAATATCTCTTGAAGTGTGCGAAATTTAATAATTTTTTTCAAAAAAAAGAAGTAAGTGAAATTAATCACTTACTTCTTTAATCAAAAATCATATGCCATAATGAGTTCCAATCATCTACTGATAATGCTTCCTCTTTATTTTTTTCTTCTATTTCTGATTTTACTATACCTATAATCTTTGAAAGCATATTTAATGCTTGTTGTGTTGTTGCATCTGGATGCTTCTTATATTGTTTGCAAAGACTTCTCCAAGCATTATTAAAACTTTCCAAAACTTCTATATCTGTCATTTTTCACCATTCATATTTAGCTTTGAGTTTTCCAATAAATTCCTTTGTGTCTTCATCATTAGGTATTCCAAAATAAAATCCAATACACTCTGTTGATTGGATATCTCCATCAACTTTTTTCCTTATATCCTGTAGTATAAAAGTCATATCAGTATCAGGAGCATAAGTTGTATAAATAATTTTTTCCATTATTAATTTTTCCTTTCTGGTACTTTTTTCATTTTTTAGGAAATTTTTTCCTCATTTGTTGTAACATTCCCTATTTCAAGAATTTCCTTAATACTTAATACAAAATATTTTTTGTTTGGTTCTGCTCCCCATTCTTCTTTTCCATATCCCTTATAAATATGCACATTGCATTTTACAAAAGGAGCTTTTGAAGAATATCCATTTCTTAATATAATATCCATTTGAGTTGATTGCCAAACAATTCTATGTGGCTTATTAGGGGCATCATCTTCACAAATGTAATCAGTAGCATTAAACCGTGATATGTAATAGGGTTTAATTTCTCTGTATTCTTCTTTTTTAATGCCACTAATTATCATATCAAAATACTTTTTCTTAATGGGTAATATTAGCATTTACTCACTCCTATTTGACCTTAATTCATTAACTTGTTTTGCAAGTTCAACTAAAGCAGAAATAAATTCATCAGGTTCTGGCTTGCCTTTTGGAAACATTAAGTCTTTGAGTTCTTTTGCCATTGTTATCACCTTCCTTTGATAACAATTATAGCTTGTCTATTTCAAGAACTTTGTCATATCTTGTTATTGTATTCTTTGTAACAATCTTCACCGTTTAATCCTTTATATAATTTAAACATAACTTTACCTAATCCATTGTTCATTTTATCTGTCAACTGTTCATTTGCTTCAATCGACCACCCACTGCTCAAATCTAAATAATCATTGAGTACATCTAATAATACATCTCTTTCTTTACTTGTTAGATATATTTGAATACTATCCATTGTTATAACTCCTTATTTTTTATAATTGATAAATTATTTTGCTTACAAAACTCAATTACCAAATCTGCAATTTCAGTATCAGTAAGGCAAGTTTGCTTTCCTGTTTCTAATTCAGTAAGCTGTGTTACACTTATATTAAGAGCTTTTGCTATTTTATTGAGATTGTTTCTTTTGGGAGTTACTTTATTATGCTCATACCGATATAAGATGCTTGTATCAATATCAGTAACATTTGATAACATTGGTACAGATAATCCCATTTGTTGTCTATTAGGTATTTGATTACTCATTATGTGTTACTACCTGCAATTTTCTTAATGTATTATTAGGTTGTATTTCGTATATTCTTTCAATTTTTTGCTTTCTTGGTGGCTTGAAAAAATCATATATTTCTGAAAAATCAACAAGTCTTGTTTTATTTGAATAATCATAATATAAAATATCTTCAAACACTCTAAAATTACTTATTAAATCTGACTTTCCAATAGCCACCTTATTTATACACAAATTACCATATTTATCAATATAGATTGTTATTTCAGCACCTTCATCTAATATTCCTTTCAATAAAGGTGTTAATATTCGTTTCCATTTTTGTTCTTGTGCTTCTGTCGAAAATGATGCACTTTCATAATGTATAATATTCATTTATAATTTTCCTTCCAATACTTCATTAATAAGTGATAATGCTGTTTTTTTACTTATCTGTTCATCATCATATAAAACTGATATTATCCAACTGATTTTAGCATTTAAAAGAGTATATTTATTTTCAGAATACAATTCATCAAATGAATTTCTTTCAAAGTCCTTAATCAATAATTTTCTTTCATCAGACTTTTTTGTTAATTCCACTTTTTGTTTATTAATTGCTTTTTCCAATAAAGGAATTGTTTTATCTAACGCTAAAAGAAGTTCGTGTGCATCTTCATCAATAGCATCACAATATAATCCATCATCATTGTGGTATGCAGCCATTCGTGTCCTATATAAGATTTCTAATGCTTCTTTATTTGTCATAGTTAAGCTCCTTTAACTTCTGCTCAGCTTCAGTTTTGGTAAGAAATACTTTTTCACCAAAATCATTAATAACGCGTTCCATATTCATAAAGGTTAATTTTGTTTCCTTTATAAAAGTAAATTCAGGTAATGACATTTTTGGTCTTTTAGTTACTAACATATATATTGTTGTACTTATAGAACAAGGCAATACCATACATTCAGATTTGTGTTTGAATTGTTTACAATCTTTTGCTTGAATTTCATCATCAAATGTTGATGTGTAAACATACCATCTACTACAAGCTTCATAATGAAAACAATCTTTACAAGTCATTCTTTTTATCTCCTTTGTTTGTATTTTTACAAGTTTATCTTTTGAACTCATAATATTCACTCCTTTTAAAATTACCATTCAACACAAGTTTTTCTCCATTCTGTGTGATGTTCCAAGATTTCTTCAATCTCGTAATCTTCTAAATCTGAACACCAATACATAACCTCTCCACATTCATCGACTATTGCACTTCTGTATTCCATATTGAGCTTATCCTTTCAAATTTTATATAAAAGATAGATTAAATTGAAACTCTTTCGCCTGTTTCAAATTGTTTTTTAAAATCCATAATTACATCATACCAAGTATTTACATATATAGAACAATTTGCATCAGCAAAATCAACAACAATTATATTATATTCTTTTGCTTTTGTTTCTATTAACAATAAGTCTTCATCTGTTGGTTGCTCTTTGTAAAGGGCAATATCATCTATCATATTAATTAATTCAAAATACTGTTTCATTTCTTTATCCATTATATTTATACCTCTCAATACAAAATTAAAGAGATGAGCTTGAAATATTAACTTTTCTAACTCATCTCTACTCTTATATTATACCGTGTATTCACTTGTTTGTCAGCACTTTTTTCATCTTTTAGGAAATTTTTTCCTAAATCTTGAATAAGTAAATAGCTTTCAAAATATTAGCTTTTACATCTTCATAACAAGTAACTTTATCTTGTATATTGTATTTGTTTAATTCATAGTGTATAAACCTATCATAATGCTTTATAATAGCATCTATGCTTGTTGTATTTCCATCTTTAGCATCTGTCAATAATTTAATAATATCCATACTTCCCTACTCCTCATATTTTCTTTTAATTTCTTTTAAAGTGTCTGTAATAATATGTCTTATTCTACTGTCACTTTTGCCAATGATGGCTGCAAGCTCTTTTGAATTGTAATTATCAATAATACTCAATTTTAATATTGTCTTTTTTTCATCAGATAAAGTTGCAAGAATTGATGATAATTTTTCATCTTCAATTAAATCCTCAATATTATTTGAATAAGCAAGATTTATATAACTATTATCAGTAATATTTTCTAAAAGCTCATAGGACACTTCCTTTTGTCTTTTTCTGATTTCAGCTTTAGCAAAGTTAATTGTTGTATGTATTATTGTTTTCTTGATGTAAGCATCAAACTCTTTTTCTAAACCACTTTTCACACCCCCTCACCCCATTTCTGGGGCAAGATTTATTGAAGGTTTATCTTGTGTGCTTTAGTGGTATCATCAAAAATATAAAATTCTTTTGTTTCTTGCCTTATATAACCCGTTTCATATTTTACAATGGTTTTAGGCAAAAATAAAGACAAGCCTTTTTCAGCTTGTCTTTATAGCCTTGTTATCCATTTAAGAGTTGTTTATATTTTTCATATTCACAATATTGCAATGCTTCAAGATATAATGAAGATCTCAAATATTCCTTCAAGTATTTTATGTAATGTCCGTTGTTATAACATTCACGTTCATTTATTTTTGTTAGAATTGAAACAATAATATCATAATTAATTTGTTTAAATATTTTTATAACATTTTGTGCATCATAATCTATACTTGAAATTGTGATTTGCTTCTCTGTTGTTTTCAATATTTCAACAATAATATTTCTAATAGGTTCAAGGTAAAGATTATCTAACCAATCATTTCTTAATCTTTCATATTCTATTTGTTCATTTATTTGATTAATAATATCATCATCTTTTTGTTTTTCAATATTCTTATTGTCTTTGTCAATATAAAAGATAATGGTAGATATTTTCTTACCTTTCTTTTCAGTAGTATATGATACATTCAAGTTTGTAAGTGAATTTACTTCATCTATAGCATTATCCAGGGTTTTCTTGAATATAGTAATATTATTATAAGTTGGTGTTGTACACCAAAGCTCATTTTTTAAATAATCAATATCAAATGTTACTTGATCCAATCCATCCCAAGACCGAAGTAAATTATATAAATAGCCAGAATACTTTGATGTCATTCCATTTACTATTTTAAATTCAACAAATGCGTTTCCTTTAGGATGCTGCTCCATATGAATTTTATAATCTTCTGACATATAACAAGTTATTGTACTATCATTATAAATTATATCATAAGTATTAACCATACGTAATAAATGTTCAACATTACCATTTATTGTAACCCATATAGAGGTATCACTCAATCTTTTTATTGCATCTTTAAATCTTTTGTAATAGTAGCCACCTTCTAATATACTTTTATCATTAAGCTCTTTTGCAAGGTCATTCAATGATATTTTTATAATGTTTTTTTGTGGATCATAATATTGAGTATTATAGCAACTACATAACAATTCAAACACTTTCAAATCATATAATTTTAAATGCCAAGAATAGTTTTGAATAAGAACATTACTTTTGGTTGACACCAACTCACCATTCAATCTCATTATGATACCTCATTATCTACTTTCATAAAGTATATATATTTTATTTTTATTATAATGATTTTTGTTCTAAAGTCAAGTTATTTTAGATTTTTGACAATTTTATAAAGTTAAGGGAAGATTTTTATAATTTTAGGGAAGAAAAATATAAAGTTAAG